>NZ_HG417092.1:164528-241774 GCF_000455445.1 Hoylesella timonensis 4401737 = DSM 22865 = JCM 15640
CCAAAATGAAAGTAGACATTTCCCATTCGCAGACGCTGCCTACCAACGACCTGCTCAACCTGCCCGATATAGACGGGGTGTTTAATGAGGTGAAAGGACCATCTGTTCCACAACCCTCGCAAACTGCACCCAAAACAGCGCAGCCCAACATCCACAAGTCTGATGACAGTTGGCAGCTCTTCCAGCAGTATGCACAACAATACGGCTACCGTGTCAAGAAGTACGACCGCAAGAACTACGAGATAGACAACGAGGTAGTGGAGCTGCTGAAGCTCTGCAATATCAACAACATGTCGGTTACCGACATCATCAATGCCGCCCTCCGTGCCTTTATCGGCACCAACAGTGACTACCTCAAAGAGTTTCTACGCAGTAACGATTATATTGTCAATAACCTTCAAAGTCATGTATAGGCAAAATATTATCTGGACCGTATCAATGGTGGATTTCCTTATCGACCACCACAAGAAGATGAACAATACCGCTTTAGCTGGACATTTGGGTATTTCTCTGAGCTGCCTACGGCGGAAGTTGCATGAGTTGGGCTTGCGTAAACGTCCTGTCACCAAGGCGATGGCGGCGGCTGACACGGTCAGGCAGTTATATAACAATCACTCTCATAGTGAGATAGCACAGTTTACAGGTATATCTACTAGGTCGGTTTCACGAATCGTTAAGAAGTACCACCTTGAAAGAACGGCAGACGAAATCCGACAGATACGGTCGCGCAGCAGGAAGAGCATCATCAAACGGGAGAAGGCCCGCGTGTTGTTCGGACTACCACAAAAAACAAACATCAAGGTGGTGGGCAACAAGAAACGTGTAGTCTTGAAGAGCATCCTGAAATCGTATGGCTATCTGGCCATTCCTGGCCATAACACCTTATATTATAATGAACAGCTGAAGCGCAGACCGATCCGTGAGAGCAATGGGCAGAAGCTGGGATTGCAGTTTCAGCCAATGAGTGTCTATCTTGCCATGCCGGTTCAATGTCCATCGTTCACTTAATGCCAATTGCGTATGAGTTTTCAAATATTCCTTGGTTTTATTGTGGCTTGCTACCTCTGCTATTACTTGGGTACGGTGGCCTACGACCTGCTGGCAAACAGAAAGCGTGCTACCAGCGAAGACGATAAGGTACAGGAGGAAGCCATTGACATCTCCGATGAAGTAAGGGAATTTACGCCTATCCTTATCACTCGCCCCATCATCAAGAAACAGAAGACGGCTGCCCTGAAACGGAAGCAGACAGCAGAGCTCTTGATGACTGGCGGTATTGAAGTAAACAACCTGCTGGTCAAGGTGGAAGACCTGTCGAAAGACGGTGAGAACAGCGAACTGGGCAGCTTGCTTGCCAAATGGAAGGAGTTTGATCCCGAAAGAGGAGACCTTTCTCCATAAAACATACCAACCTTTTATCTTTAATATTTCTGACCTAGCACTTTAACTTGTTTGACTTTCGGCTTTAACATGGAATTGAATTTCAAATTTAATCCATTCGATTATGTCGCAATTGAGAAAACAAGCAGTAAAATGCGTGGGACGTGCTTGGAGTTTTGCGAAGTGTCAGTCTTTGAAATTAGCAGTAAGCGTGGGAATGTTCGCCATGAGTACTGGAACAATGCTGGCCAACAGCAAGGGTGCTGGCGGATTTTCCAAAGCTACCACGGAAATCTCTTCGTACCAGACCCCAGTTTCCAACCTGATGAAGGCCATCGCAGCCGTCATCGTGTTAGTAGGAGCGTTCAATGTGTATTTCAAGATGCAGAACGGCGACCAGGACGTGAAAAAGACTATCATGCTCACCATCGGTGGCTGTGTGGCTTTCATCGCCATGTCGGAAGCTCTTCCGCTCTTCTTCAAGTAATCAATCGGTGGGAGCCGGACCTGCAACCAAGCGTCTGGCTCCTACCAAATTTCAAAGTTTTATGGAAGATTTCTTTCCTATATACAAAGGCATACAGAAACCGTTGGAGTTCATGGGCATCAGAGGGCGTTTCCTAACCTTTGCCGCCATTGCCATCGGTGTATCCTTTCTCGGTTTCATCCTTTTTTCCATCATCCTGGGCAAGCTGGCTGGCTTTATTGCCATGATTGTTCTTGCCCTTGTCGGACTGGCCACCATCTACATACGGCAGCGCAATGGGCTTCACGCCAAGCATCGGAATAAGGGTATTTACATCTATCATGGGATTTTCAAACACTAACGGTTATGGTACAGCAAAGAAAACCTTTCGATAAACTTTTCTCCCAGTTGCAGGACATCAGGGATAAGGACGGGAAACTGCTCAATACGGTGCTCTGGTCCCAGAAGGGAAATCCGTCCGTACTCTTCGAGATTGAGAATCCCGTGCAGCAATATTGTACCGATGCTGACCTATATTGCCTCTTCCAGGACGTACTGGCCAACATTATAAAGACACTCGGTGAGGGGTATGCCCTACAAAAACAGGACATCTTCTGCAAGCAGGAGTATCACCATGAGCCGGAGGGAGGACAGGAGTTCTTGACCGAAAGCTACTTCAACTACTTCGAGGGACGGGAATATACCGACATACGCACCTTCCTCATCGTTACGCAGGAGTGTGCGCACAATGCCTTCGTGAAATACGACGCCAAACGATGGGAGGACTTCCACGTCAAAGTAGCCAAGATAGCTGACATTCTGCAAGAGAAAGGTATCGCCCACCGCAAGCTGAGCAAGTCGGAGATAGACGAGTATCTTCACCGCTTTATGGCATTCCAGTTCAAGCAGGGTCCATTCTCCATGACCAATTTCAAGTGTTCTGATGAGAACCTGAAGATAGGCGACCGGACGGTAAAGTCTTTTCCCTTGGTGGATATAGATGAAATCAATATGCCTAACTTCGTGAGGCCGTTCCTTTCGGTCAACATCAACGGCACCTACATTGCCACCGACCTCTTCTCTTTCCTAACGGAGATACCTTATACTGACTGCGTCATCTACAATCAGGTCATACAAATACCTGCCCAGCGCAGGCTTATGCGCAAGCTGCAAAGCAAAGCGAAGCGCCACGGCTCCATGCCCGATCCGTCGAACCGCATCGCCAAAGAAGATATAGAACGACTGTTGGACACACTGGCTGTGGATAGCAAACTGATGGTTTATACCAATTTCAATATCCTCGTCAGTTGTCCGCACGACAAGATAACGCCGGTTACATCGTACATCGAGACAAAGCTCTACGACTGTGCCATCATGCCCTCTCGATCGGCATATAACCAGCTGGAGCTCTTCACGTGTAGCTTTCCCGGCAATGGCTATGCCTTCAATCCTGATTACGACCTTTTTCTTACGCTGTCGGATGCGGCGCTCTGCCTATGCTTTAAGGAGCATCTGAAACATTCTGAGGAGACGCCGCTCAAAACCTACTATACAGACAGGCAGGGACTTCCTGTGGCGATAGACATTACCGGTAAGGAGGGAGTACACAAGTACACTGACAATGCTAATTTCTTCTGTATCGGACCCAGTGGCAGCGGTAAGAGCTTCCACATGAATAGTGTGGTGCGCCAGCTTCTGGAGCAGAATACGGATGTGGTGATGGTAGATACTGGAGATAGCTACGAGGGTATATGCAGCTACTTCGGTGGCACCTATATCACCTACTCCAAAGAGCATCCCATCTCCATGAATCCGTTTAAGATTACGAAGACGGAATACCGACAGAACTTCGGGGAGAAGAAGAACTTTCTCAAATCGCTTATCTTCCTCATCTTCAAGGGAAGCGAGATGCCTTCAAAGATTGAAGATGCTATCATCAATCAGGTCATCGTGGAGTATTATGACGCTTTCTTCCACCCCTTCCGTGGTTTTTCCGCAGAAGAAAAAGATAGGTTGCGCCACCGGCTCTTGCTGGAGGATAAAAAGAACGGTGAGTATGAGAAGTATGGTGAGAAGGTGGAGCATAGCTACTATCAAGATTTTGAGGGATATCAGGGAAACACTTCTGCAAGTGTAAATGCAGAAAGCAGAGATACCATCTTTTCTGAAGCCGAGGTTGCGCATCACATCAAGGCAAAGCGCCAGGTAGAAAAGCTGCATGCTCTGGTCAATGACCAGGCTGCGACGGAGGGTGAGAAGGTGGCTGCCAACCGTCAACTCATGCGCCTCATGGCTGAGGTTATCGAAGGCAGCTACCTCATGCGCATCGAACAGAAAATCGAGAAGATGGAGCAGCGCAGACGTAAGATGACGGTCAGGAAGCTGTCCTTCAACACTTTCTATGAATATGCGCTGGAACGTATTCCACAGCTGATGACCGAAAAGAAGATAGCCTTCGACATTGACAACTTTGCTGCTATTCTCGAACAGTTCTACCGTGGTGGCGAGCTGGAGTGCACGCTGAACAACGATCTGGAACAGTCACTCTTCGATGAACGGTTTATTGTCTTCGAGATTGACAAGATCAAAGATGACCCTGTGCTGTTCCCTATCGTGGTGCTCATCATCATGGATGTGTTTCTCCAGAAGATGCGTATCAAGAAAGGCCGAAAAGCTCTCATCATCGAAGAGGCATGGAAAGCTATCGCCTCGCCTACGATGGCAGAATATATCAAGTATCTCTACAAGACGGTGCGTAAGTTCCACGGCATCGCCGGAGTAGTGACACAGGAACTGAACGACGTGATTGATTCTCCCATTGTCAAGGAGGCTATCATCAACAACAGCGACGTGAAAATTCTGCTTGACCAGGCCAAATTCAAGGATCGGTACGATGACATCGCGGCTATCCTCGGACTGACAGCGGTTCAACGACAGCAGATCTTCACCATCAACAGTCTTAACAACCACGAGGGGCGGAATTACTTCAAGGAGGTATGGATATGCCGTGGACAGGTATCGGATGTGTATGGTGTGGAAGAACCGCCTGAATGTTACTGGGCCTACACCACGGAACGGGCGGAAAAGGAAGCCCTCAAGATTTACACGAAGCATTATGGTGGTAACATCCAACGGGCCATCACAGAGATAGAGAAAGACCGCAGAAAGGCAGGGATAAGCAAATATCTCGATTTCGCGCGGCATGTCAACGAACATCAAAACATTATGAGCTTATGGAAAAGTTAAGGTTAATTTTCGTTCTGGCGATGCTCCTTGCCTCGCTGAACATTCGGGCTGGCTGGCGTGTGGTGATAGACAAGAAAACCACGGCCGCCGTTATGTCCAACGCTGCTTCGCAGAAACTCATAGAGGACAGGCACAACGGGCGTCTGGATTCCATCAATACCAAGCAAGAGAAGCTGATGAAATATACAGCTACGATGGCAAGCATCAAGGAACTTTACCAACTCTCCATGCAGAACATCACTGGTTTTGGGGAAGAAAGCAGATACTACGGTGAAATCGTCTCGCTCACAGCCAGCATCTTCAAGGATGTGCCCATCGTGCTGAAACAGCTCGGCAAGTCACCGGGCAAGAACTATGTGGTATGCCTCAATGAGATGACCAATCTCGTGTCCGAGACGCAAGGACTGGTACACGACTTTGTGGATATTGTAAACAACGGCAAGGTACGCAATCCTTTGGGCACGGCCAAAGATGACGGCAAGGACGACGGATATAACCTGCTCAACCGCTATGAGCGGCTGACGATGGCCAACAAGATCTACAGTCGTCTGCTTGAAATCCACTATAAGCTGGAGGTTATGGTGATGATGTGCCAATTCGGTAACAACTGGGGGGATGTGCTCATGGCCATTGACGTGGAGTCGTGGGCTGCCTATATCACGGCTCAAAACTCCGTTGACGGGTTGATTGATAACTGGAACGGCTTGGGTGTCTAAAAATGTTTGGCTTATGAAAAAGGCATGGAATATAAAAAGATATGGGCTGTTGTTATGGTGCTTCATGGTAGCAGCTCCCATCTTTGCCGATGTTATACCGACGCCGAGGGATCCGCTAACCATTGAAGCCCTTATCAGTCTGCATAAACTCATCAAGGGTGAAGAAGACAAGGCCTTGGCAAAGGTGGCAACGAGTTTTGGTGAACAGAGCATCATCACAAAGGGTGCTACCAAGTTCAATGATGTCAGAACGATCTTGGACAGCAAATTGAATAATGGCTATTCCTACGTCATCTTAGCCAGCGCATTGGGTTCGACAGTCAACAGCATGTATCGCCTGATACAGGAGTACTCCCAGTTTACACGCTCCACTTTTCAATATACCTCCAAGAAACCGATGGTGGCATGGTACTATACAGAAGCGAATATGGCTTGTGCAAGAGAAATCAAAAACATCAAAGCCCTTTATGCATCACTTGCCGCCAGCGGTGTCAATGTAATGAAGGCCTCAATGGACGAGAAGCTTCACCTTATCATGGAGTTGAAGACTTCCATAGAGAACATGAGAGGTATCATCGACGGTGCCAACGTCTGGTGTAGCATCATTACCGTCGGCGGGGTCAGATACGATTATATTTGGGACATCCTCAACAGTGAGGTGACAGACAAAATAGCAGAAGGAGTAATTAACAAATGGAACAGTATTTGAGAAAATTTCTATTCATCATGACAGGGTTACTTAATCTTTCCCTGTCCACATTTGCACAGCATCCGACCTACGATGACCAGAAGGAAAAGCAGTGGAAGTCAATGGAGAACGGACCATGGGACTTTGCTCCTGCATGGTATTATTACTTATTACACAAGAAATATAGCGGCGGTGAGGCTTACTGGCAATGGAGATTTCTCAAATCTGGCTGGAGAGTTAGGTTTAAGGAAAGTAAGTCCAGCGTGAAACGCATCATGCCCACTCGTATCACCGCCGAAGAGACGCAACGACAGAAGATGAAGGAAACCGAACAGGAACGTGCGAAGATAGAAGAACTCTACAAGGAGGAAGTGGCGCGTGCCGCTGACAGGAATGTCGATCTGGTTTATTCCTCCTTCAAAGCCGACTTCGAACGCATGCAGAATTCTATTTCCGACGGACTGCTCTTCTGTATGCAGAGGAGCAGCGGCAAACTGAAATTTCAGGTCGATGAGCTGACCCGGCAGAACGAAATGATTTGCCAGGATATAGCCTATATCCATCAGACGGGTGTGGGATATGAACTTGAAAACGCCAAACGGCAGAAAGCCTACCAACAATATAAGAAACAGATGGAGGAAATTGTCAGTCGCGTGGCGCATCTTGTAGGCATGGCGCAAAACTATTACAAACGATAAGATTATGGTTACAGATATTTTGATGAATATTGCTAGTCAGCTACTCACCATGGGACTGCCCTCTATCGACCAAAGCCTTGAGAAGCTGCTGGTGGCGATGGAGACTTTTCCGAAGTCGGCGGTGCTGGGCAACACCGTGGGCTACGCCCGTGTCATAGGCTTGTGCCTCGCCCTTTGTGTGGGTTCCTACGAGTGCTGGATGATGATGCTTGGGCGTAGGGCGATGGACGTAATGAAACTTCTCCGCATCGTGGGACTGTCCATCTGCATCACTTACAGTTCTTGGATCTGTCAGGAACTGGCCCGACCGGGCAAAGCGTTGGAGGCGACCACCAAACAGATGGCGAGCAGCAAGAACAAGGAAGTGGCTGCGCTGGAACTCAAAGTAGCACAGAAGCAGTCGGACTATCTCAAACGACTCCGCCAAGTGCAGGACAGTATTGAGACAGCGAAGCAGGTACAGACCATCGGGGAGGATGCCCATTGGTGGGATAAGCTCATCTACAACATGGAAAATCTGGGCACGACCATCAACAACTATGCGCAGCGAGCCACCGTAGCCGCTGAGACAAAAGTGTCGGAATGGATAAACGACGTGATACGTTTCATCGGTGAACTGATATTCCAGATGTCGTATTATGGCATCTTGGTAGCTCAGCGTATTTTCATGGCTATACTGGCCACATTTGCCCCCATCATGTTCGCCCTCTCGATAGTACCGCCATGGAGCAGTGCATGGTCGCAATGGATCAGCAAATATCTGTCCTTGTCGCTATGGGGATTTGTCACCTATATGTGCCTGTACTATATCGACTTCATCCTGATGTATAACCTCGGAGAGGACCTCAATGCCTATGGCAGGCTTCTGCAGGGGCAGGTGAACTCTTGGGGACAGATAGGCGCTTTGGGCATTCAGGGCATCGGCTCCAACTGCATGTATGCTATGGGTATGCTGGTGGGTGCCTATATCATCCGTTTCGTCCCTGAAGTGGCATCATGGCTAATTCCAGGGGGTGTGAGTTCAAGTGCTGGCAGTGCAGCTGGAGCTGTCGTGGCAGGAGCCGTGGGCGGAGCTGTGGGCAGTGCCGCTTCTACTGGAGTGGGTATCGCTTCAGTGGCTACACCAATGGCGGGCGCGGCAGTCTCTGGTGCGGCGCATCTTGGCGCGGCTGGTATGGCAGGAGCTGTGAGCGGTGCAAGTGGCTATTCCGATGGCGGAGTGGCTACTATGGCTGGAGTCATGGGAGGCGCTGCCTCAGGTGTGGCGAAAGAGGCCAAACACATGTTCAAAGAAAGCTCTGCTGGCAAGGCGGCATCGAAGATGGGCAACTCCATGAGAGATTCTTATAACAGAGGAAAATAAACTAAAAACGACAGGATATGTTAATACAAAGTTTGGAACAGAAAACAAGGCTCGCGCTGACAACTGTACTGCTGACCATCATCGGCAGTACGGTGGTCTGTGCCTGCTGCATCTTCTACTGTGCCAAGTTGGTAACGGAAGAGCGTAATCAGATTTATGTCCTCGATGGCGACATTCCTTTCCTCGCTGAAAGGAGTAAGCAAGAGGCGAATTTTGTCATGGAGGCAAAAGCACACATCCAGCTCTTCCATCAGTATTTCTTCAATCTGCCGCCCGATGACGACTATATCAAATGGACACTGTCCAAAGCCATTTATATGGCGGACGGTACGGCTCTCAAACAGAAACAGGCGATGGAGGAAAACGGTTTTTACTCGGACATCGTCTCTTCTTCGGCCGTGTGCATGATCATCTGTGACTCCATCAAGCTGGACGAACACACTCGAAAGTTCAAATACTACGGTACGCAGATTATTAAACGTCGTTCACGCGACATGAAACGCTCTCTTATTACGGTGGGCAGCATTGAGAATGTACCTCGGACAAGGAACAATCCGCACGGTCTGCTGATTACCAACTGGAGAACATTGGAGAACAAGGATTTAGACTACTAAGGGTATGAGGAAGAAAATGAAACGTGCGAAAGAGGCCAAGGCCAGATGGGAACAGGAAACCAAGGGGAAACTGGAGTCCTTTGTAAGGAAGCTCTCTTTGCAATGGAAGATACGGGAACGGATAGATGCTGCCAACGCATGGGCTGTGAAACACCCGAAGCGTACGGCGGCCATAACCATCGGTGCGCTGGTCTGTTCGCTCTGCTTGGGGATAGTCGTGTCACTCTATACTCCGCAACCCAGCAAGGATATTGTGGGGGAGATAGAGAATGTGCAGCCTATGTTCGCCGGACTGCAGAGCATACAGAACGGCAAGAACGTACAGGTTCGAGAGATCGGACAACTGGCTCTGCGAGGACAGCGGCTGAAATGGGAACTGGATTCCTTGGTACGTATTCCTATCAAGACGCATCAGGATTCCACGCTTATCATCTATAAATATAGGCAGCTCGAAATGATAGTGACAAACTTAAAACATTAATGATATGAAAGAACTGATTAAGAAATTCTTGCTTAAAGCTGGACTGAGAAAGGAGGATGATCCGTCGGACGCTGCACGGACGGAGGCTAATGCAGAAGCGCAGGGCGAAAATAAGGAAGAGTCCGACGAAAGGGAAAAGACAAGTCCGAAAGAACCTCCAGTGGTGAAGCCCTTGTCACAGGGCAAGAGTTGGTGGCGCATCGATTTCAAGCAGCCCAAGTATATCTTTCCATTGGCCATTCTCCTGCCCATCTTGTTCTTAGGCTATGAGCTGATAGGTGTGTTCGGAGGTCAGGACGATGCCAAGAAGGGCGTTGCCACCGACAGTATCAACGCTTCGCTGCCCACAGCAGCCAATGATGAAATGGGGGACAAGATGGCGGAGATGAACAAACGTTATAACGAGGAAGATGCGGCATCGGCAGTGAACGGCATCGGTGAGGACCAGCCACAGCAGGACTCGCTCAGCAACAGTTATCAAGAGCATGAGCTGGACGATATAGACCGGCAGAATGCTATCAATGCACAGCGGCAGAAGGACATGGAAGCCTTGCAACAACGACTGGAACAGTCTCGGAAGCACATCAATGCCTATGAGGGTGGAAATTACGGCGGTGCATCCAGATACGGTTCTGGCAGCAGCTACGGCCGTAGATCCCGACAAACGGAGATGGATGACTATGCAAGGGAGGTGGAAGCGATTCAGAAGAGAAGCCTTGCCAGGCAAAAATCCTTGGAGAGGAGCATGGGCATCGGCGATGAGGATGAAAGTGTCAAAGAATCAAAAGTGTCACAGTCCTTCAATGCACCTAATCGTAAGCCCAAAGAGAAACCAGCCATTGTCAAGAAGGTAATAGAGGGTAATGCGGATAAGTTCAACACCGTCAGTGCCGAGTCTACGGCGGAGGTTCCGTTGATCCGTGCCATGATAGACAAGACGACCAAAGCACACGATGGTACGCGCCTCCGCTTCAAACTCCTCGATGATGTGACGCTCAAGGGGACAAAACTGAAAAAAGGCACCTATCTCTACGGTACGGTGACGGGATTCGGTCAGCAGCGTGTCATGGCTTCCATTACCAGCATCTTGGTTAAGGATAAGTTCATCAAGGTGGGACTATCCGTCTATGACAATGACGGCATGGAGGGCTTTTATGTGCCGGAATCGGCATTCCGTGACTTGATGAAGGATGCCAAGGCGAACGCCTTGCAGAGCAATATCAACTTCGACGGTGGGTATGGCGGCGGACTGAGTTCTGAGGCAGTGGCTCTGCAGGCCCTACAGAACATGTACCAATCAGCAACCTCTGCCGTATCTGCCAATATCAGAAAGAACAAGGCACGAATCAAGTACAACACCATCGTCTATCTGGTCAATACCAATGCTGAGTAGCATTCAACAATTCATCAAACATTAGAAAATATGAAGCAGTTTTTAGTTATCTTGGTTGCCCTCATGGGATTGTGTGGCAGCCTTCAGGCACAGAAAATGTATAAGAACATTGAGGCAGACTCGGTTTCGGTGAGATATATCCGCAACGCAAGGCTCACGGACAGCTACATCTTTGACGAGAACAGACGCAAGGATGTGGTGTTTGTCAACGAAGAGGTGACAACGCATCTGCTGATGCCAGAGAATATCAAGCTCGTGGACATTTCGACGAACAAGATTGTAGGTAACCAGTGTACGGACAATATCGTGCGTATTAAACCCTCCAGGAGAATGTACGACAATGAGTTGGTAGGTACAGTTACCGTTATCGGTGAGCGGCATATCGTACAACTCAACGTGGTTTATACTGCCGGACCAGCGAAAGCCAACTCCATCTATCGCATCAAGACCAGGGATATGGGCAGATATGAGAATCCCGACGTGACGATGCCACGTAAAGAAATGGCAGCCTACGCCTGGGCTATCTTTGCCAGTAAACCGCAAAAGCATATCCGTTCCCATGAGTATGGCATTAGGGCAAGAGTGAACAACATTTTCAGCATCGGTGATTATTTCTTCATCGATTATTCACTCTACAATGCCACCAAAATCAAGTATGACATCAGTGAGGTACGCATCAAACTCACGGACAAGAAGGAGCTGAAGGCCACCAATTCGCAGACAATTGAGCTGACTCCAGTCTATTCCCTGAACAGTGCCAAGAGCTTCAAGAAGGCATATCGTAACGTGCTGGTACTCGACAAGCTGACCTTTCCTGAAGAAAAGGTGCTGAAACTGGAGATTTCGGAGGAACAGATTTCTGGTCGTGTCGTCACACTCAACATTGACTATAAGGATATTCTTCATGCCGACGGCATTGGTGAACAGATAATGGCGTTCCTCCCGGTTCTTAATTCTCAAAAGTAGCATCATGGCAGTAGAAGAGACAAGGGAACAACAACAGATGTACAACACGTTCAGGAGTTGCATCTACCTTTTCTTGATTGTAGAGCTAATCATGAATCTCCCCATCACGGCGGACAACCGTGTGACGGGATTTATCCTGGAACTCATCACACGCTTCAAGGTTTTCAACAATGTAGCATCGTGTAAGCTCATCGAACTGATATGTATTGGTGTGACCTGCATCGGTACACGTCCACAGAAGGCGTTGAAGTTCAACGTCAAGACAATGGTGCTTTACCCTATCGGCATCGGCATTACGTTCATCGCGCTCTGCATGATGCTTCATAAAGGCGTCTGGGGCGGAGTTTCATTTGGCTTCCCTACCAATCGCGTGCTCTACGCCATGACTTCCATTATCGGTACGATGCTTCTGCATCAGGGGTTAGATGGTATCTCTCGCTACTACAATTACAAATTGGGTGAAGACCGTTTCAACTTTGAGAATGAGTCGTTCCAGCAGTCGGAGGAACTGAATGAGAATCCTTATTCTGTCAATATCCCGATGATCTACTATTTCAAGGGACGCATGCACAAGGGATGGATTAACATCATCAATCCGTTCCGTGGAACCATTGTACTGGGAACGCCCGGTTCTGGCAAGTCGTTTGGCATCATCGACCCATTTATCCGTCAGCATGCGGCCAAAGGCTTTGCCATGATGGTGTATGACTATAAGTTCCCGACATTGGGAAAGACGCTGTTCTATCAATACTGCAAAAACAAGAAGCTGGGCAGGTTGCCGGAAAACTGTGGGTTCCACATCGTGAACTTTACCGATGTGGAGTACTCCAACCGTATCAACCCTATACAACGGAAGTATATCCCTGACTTGGCAGCAGCGGCTGAAACAGCTGCAACGTTGCTTGAATCGCTTAACAAGGGGGGCGACAAGAAAGGCGGCTCGGAGGCGTTTTTTCAGAACTCGGCCATCAATTTCCTTTCGGCTATCATCTATTTCTTTGTCAACTTCCATCCGACGGGGTTCAAGGACGGCAAGAAACTTACTCGTTACATCAAATACAAGGGGAAGAAACTAAGGCTGATGACAAAGAACTGGCATGACTATCGGGCTGTCGACAAGAACGGTAACATGATTCTTGACTTTGTGGATGAGCTGAGCCACGATGTGTCGGTGGATGAGGATGGCATGTTCGTGGATCTGAATGATTTCACTTATATCAGCCGTAACGGACAGAAAGTGCATATCGCTTCGTCCTGGTATGAGGATGAGCAGGGGCAGGTAGTGGAGCCTGACACCATTACAGGAGAATATTCGGATATGCCACATGTACTATCCTTCTTAGGTAAGCAGTACAGTGACGTATTTGACATCCTGATGCAGGATCAGAAAATACTCTCGCTCATGGCTCCGTTCCAGTCGGCTTATACCAACAAAGCGATGGACCAACTCGAAGGTATGGTGGGTACGCTCCGTGTCAATGCAGCTCGCTTGGTTTCACCGGAAGCCTACTGGATATTTACGGGGGATGACTTCGACCTGAAGATTTCAGACCCTGCCAGCCCTTCCTATCTCGTGATTGCCAACGACCCGGAGAAAGAGCAGATTGTGGGGGCACTGAATGCGTTGGTGCTCAACCGTCTCGTGACCCGTGTGAACAGCAGAGGGAATATCCCTGTTTCCATCATCGTGGATGAGCTGCCAACCTTGTACTTTCATAAGATTGACCGACTGATCGGCACGGCGCGAAGCAACAAGGTAGCAGTGACGCTTGGTTTTCAAGAGTTGCCACAGCTGGAGGCGGACTATGGCAAGAATGGGATGCAGAAGATTATTACCACCTGTGGTAACATTTTTATGGGTGCCGCCCGCAACAAGGAAACGCTTGAATGGGCGCAGAATGACGTGTTCGGTAAGGCGAAGCAGACGTCCAAGTCTATTACCATCAATGACCAGAAGGTTTCCACGTCTATCTCGGAGCGGTTGGACTTCCTAGTCCCTGCTGCTAAGATAGCGGACATGGCGACTGGTTGGCTCGCTGGTCAGTCAGCTCGTGACTTCACACCTACGGAGGGCAGCATGATGCAGGGGTTTGACATAGAGAAGTCGGAGGAGTTCAAGACCTCGAAGTATTTCTGTAAGACCCACTTTGATATGGAACAAATCAAACAGGAGGAAAGTCTGTATGCCGACCTGCCAAAGATTTATCAGTTTGCCTCCAACCGTGAGAAGGAAATCATGCTGGGGCGTAACTTCAAGCGTGTCAATGACGAGGTGGATGCGATGATTGCGGAGTTATTGGGCAAAGAAAAGAAAACAAAGTGACATGATCCTCGTTCAAGGTAAAGGGTTGTCAGGAAGCGCATTGAAGGTAATTGCATTGGTGTCCATGACATTAGACCACATAGCCTATTATCTGATGGACAAAAGCATTGCCTACGATGCCATGCGAACGGTGGGTAGGATGGCTTTCCCCATCTTCGCATTTCTGCTGGTGGAGGGATATGTGCATACCCGTTCCGTAAGGAAATATGCGCTGAGTCTTTTCATTTTTGCTCTTGTGTCGGATATTCCGTGGTGGCTACTGAATCATGACAATACACATAATGTGTTCTTCACCCTGCTGTTGGGACTGGTGGCAATAGAGGGGTTAAGCAATATTGGTAAGAAGTTTTTGCCCTGTTGCGTCTTGATAGTTGCAGTCTGTGGCATCGCTATGTGGCTACACGTCGATTATGAATATTCAGGAATACTGCTGGTTTGTACGTTTTACGTGTTTCGCAAACACAATGTAGCGAAATGTCTTTTGGCCTCCCTTTTTATGTACCAGTACAATGTGATTGGGGTTTGGCTGGGATTGGCTGCTATCCTTTGCTATAATGGGCAGAGGGGGTTTATTAGTGGACAATATGCGAAGTATTTGTGCTATACGTATTACCCCATACATATAGCATTATTACAGTAACATTGTATCTTACTTGAGCAAATTGAAAGAACTATGTTACCCGTGTTGTAGGGCGGGTCGATATAGAATACGTCTATTTTCCCAGCATGGGTGTAGCTGAGGGCGGTGAGGGCGTGCAGATTGTCGCCCTCTATCAGGATGTGGTTGGGATAATGCTCGGTTTCCGTGTCACCCACAATAGCACGCTCTTTCACCTCGGTAAGCGCAGGTAGTTTCTCTTCGAGTTGCGCCTCCACGGCCTCGGGCTTGTCCTCCCACACCAGCCCATATTTCTTGTGGCTCCGAAGCAGCCCTATAAGCGCCGCCTTCTCGTCGTCGGTCAGCCCCTGCAGGGTTTTCAGCTTCTTCACCAGTTCGTATTTGTCCATATATTGGTTTGATGTTTTAAGTTCTGTTCTTATCTTCTTAAAGATACTACTTTTAGTTGTGGAGCATTTCCACAAAAACGTTGGATAACATCTATTGGTAATTGGAAAGCTCGTGACAAATCAAAGTCTGTGTAGCCCAACTCTGTCTTGAAGAGTTGATAAGCTTGCGTGAAACTTTGAGGTAAGTCTAAGAAAACCATACCCGGCTCATGTTTTTTATAATGGTGTCGGCTCAACTCAATGTTAAGATATTGATATCTATTTTTATCTATACATCCCAACGACCATGCCCGCCTGATAATAGCAGCCATAGATGTAAGCCAATGTAGCTTAAGAGGCATCAGACTGGAGAGACGAAGGCCATAGAGAGAGTTGCGGATTTCTTTTTCAGGCATCAAAAACTCGGAAGCAAATCGGAAAGCTTCGTCTTCCTTGTCCCGATATTCGGGTATGGCAAATTCTCTGGATAGGTGCATCACAATATGCCCTAACTCGTGTGCAATGGTGAGTCGCTTCCGATCATTACTGAAATCTCGATTGATCACCATCACAGGTATGCCCTTGTCGGTAAGGAAGGACACGCCGTCAAAATTTTCCTTATCGTAAGTTTGTTCCACAATGATGATACCATATCGTTCGAGCATGGTACAAATTTCTTTGACCGTTCCTTGTATAATGCCCATATATCTACGAGTGAACTGAGCAGCATATTCAGGAGTGAAGTCATCCTCCAAGTCAATTGTCTTGAGTGTAAAAGTTGGAAAATCTATAGAATCAGCCATTTGGTCTACAATATACCCTATCAGCTTGTTAGATTTCTCTATATCTTCTTTCGTTCTTTTAGTCATGCCTGATTTGCGCCTGTAGTGGGCATTCTCCACGTTATTGGATATAGATAATGTGTAAAATCCTTCAGGGAAACCTAAAAATTCTATGATTCTCTTTAAAACTTCATCAGAGAGTACTTCTATACCTTTCTCAAATTTAGATAAGTTGGATTGGGATAAACCTACGATACGAGAAGCCAGCTCACTTTGGGTGTACCCTCGGTATTCCCTTGCAAATGTTAGTTGTTTTGGACTTATGTTCATATCGTTTTATTATTAATATAAAGTATATGACAAGAGTAAGGTGTCTCTATCTATTATTCTGCTTTCTTGATAAGGGCCTTTGCACTTTTCTTTACAGAGACTCCACCTGTAGGCGGTGTCGGTGCAAAGTCTAATTGGGGAAGCGTATTATCTTGAATACCTTCTTCATCAATGATCCACTTCACCTTCTCCTCGTCTATGTAAACAATGCGTGGATGAACAATAACACCAAAATCGTTAGTAGTATAACCAAAAAACAAAATGGGCGAGTTTCCATCCTCATCTGGGCCAAACAGGTTCCCCTGATATTGGTTTCCAATACTCGTGGAATTCTTGGTCTTGATATTCATCGGCATACCGTTTCTACCCAACTTCTTAAACAAAATGACATAGCCCTTGTTAAACAAAAAGAGTCTATCGTATTTGCCACGTTTGACATTGTCCCCAAAATGTCTACGCCAGCACTGCATCACCTTCGACTGTAGAGTAACAGCAGCTTGTGTCCTCACTCTGTCTTCGGGTGCAGTCAAACCTAACTCCTGCTGGTACAAGGGTAGGGCTTCATGGAAGCCCATAAACAACTTGGTGATGTCATCGCCAAGATCGAATTTGCATTCATCTGGGTTAGTTACTCTTTTTCGTTTTGCTTTCTCAGGTAAATTGTTTACCTTTGCATCGAAATTATTATGCTTCATACTTAATAATTTTATGAGTCATCTGACTCGGTTAGTAATCTCTGTTGCCGCAGAGATTATTTTCTGTGCAAAGATATATATTTTTTTAGAAAAGTTGTAGTTTTGACTATATATTTTTTTAGAAAAAATGTATTTCAATGCTCGACCATTCAAAATTTTTTCTGTGGTCACAAAAATTATAAGCTATAAGCAACCTGCTTCACTTTATTTATATATTCACAATCTTCCGAATACCCGATTCTGTTCAGGAAATCGTAGTAGTTGCCGCCCTTATATTTGTACTGCACATAGTCTTTATAGGCTTTGACGCTCTCTTCCCATGAGCTGAATGTGTAGTAGTTGCCGTTGCTGGGACGACGTAGTCCAAAGAGGTTATTGTTTTCAAGACAGACTCTGGAAGTGAAGTAACCTGTTTCAAGCAGGGCTTGTGCCACTACGATTTGGGGGAACTTCACATCATACTGACGGAGAACGGCCATCAGGTTTTTGATGTTCAACGCTCGGTCTGGCTTTGTGCCGAAGCGGAGATATGCCATTTTATCTTGTAATTCAGTGATGTAGACTTTGAGATAATCAACGAAGTGGTTAGGGTCCACACTTCTGCCTTCCTTTCGTAGTCTGATGTGTAGATGTGGTCCTGTAGTTTTACCTGTATTCCCTGATATTGCCACGATGGTTCCTGCCGTCACCGCATCGCCCTCATGGACGGTTATCATGCTAAGGTGTCCGTACAGACATTCAAAGATGCCATGCTCCAACACGATATAGTTGCCGTAGCCTTTGTTCCCATAGTGTACTTTCTTGATGATACCAGGCAGCATAGCATAGACATGGGCATGGTT
Source organism: Hoylesella timonensis 4401737 = DSM 22865 = JCM 15640 (assembly GCF_000455445.1). Lineage (GTDB taxonomy): Bacteria > Bacteroidota > Bacteroidia > Bacteroidales > Bacteroidaceae > Prevotella > Prevotella timonensis. The sequence continues at coordinate 182,499 of NZ_HG417092.1, forward strand.
GCATTGCAGGTCGATGCCGTTATGAAAGACAGTGCAGTTGCTCACAGGGTCTTTTCTATAACCATAGGCAGAAGTGAGTTTCAGGAAGTCAAGAGGTAAGCAAACATTCATACGCTGACTAATCAAGCCAAAAAGCAGGGAGTCCTTCACGTTGACAAACAGTGGTACATCCTTTTCGATACTCACTTCCATGCCGTTTCCTGTCTGGAACGAAATATCCATAGGACGAACCTTTATAGTGTCCTTTTGTTGTGTCGTAACTCTTTGTTTTACAGCCATTTTCTGCTTTGTAACTATCTGTGGTCTGAGGGTAAAGAACTGTGCTGCCATATCACTACTAAAAAACATGGCAGCAGTGACAATCAGAAATAATCGGTATCGTTGTCTTATATTCATCTTCTTTTGATAATTTTGTTCAGTGCGGTGCCCTCTTTTCGGGTTTTTCGTTTACAAATTTACCTTCAAACATTTAACGTATGGAAGATGTGATTACTTTTCAAGCCCAAGAAACTGTTTTAGACAAATTGAAGCAGTTGGGTATCAACGAGGAGAAACTGGCGTTGATGCCTGATGCTCTGAAAGTTCCGCTGCTTTGTGGAGAGGTAACGCCTGTTTTCATAGCCAACACGGAAACATCAAATGGCAAGGTGATACAGTTACCGATGAAAGCCCAATTCGTACTGGATGATAACGAAGAAGTGTTACTGATGACTTACCCACTCCGTAGAGAGGTTGCCAATGAATTAGGACTTAACCAAAATGAGCTCCAACGAGTGCTGTCTGGCGAGGTAATACGCAAGGAAGTGGACGTGGAGGGAGAAAGGAAAGTAAGATTTGTTCAGCTGGATAAGGAAACGAACTCGCTCATGCACCGTAATGTGACCAGCATTCCTATCGAGACAGAACTACAAACACGAGATAAAGTGAAGGACATCGAGCTGGGTGCCAATCAAAAGGAGGCTTTGCAGAAAGGTAAACCTGTGGAATTGGATCTCGGCGACACCAAGGTAACGGTGGGCGTTGACCTACGTGAGCCACAAGGCTTCAAAATTGTCAACGGCGACATGAGGGAGTGGGAACAATTGCAAAAGATGCGCTACGATGATGCTCACGAGGATTTTATGGGTTATGTGATGACCGACGAAAACCGCTGGGAATACCAGAAAGTGGTGGAACGCCAAGCCATGACCAACAACCCCTCGGAGTCTATCGAAAAGAAACAGCATACTGGCTTGATTCGATAGCACAAGACGAATAACCATCCTCCCAACAAGGGATTCTTTAATATTCTGCTCCCGGCTTGTCACTTTCATAAGAGCCAGTGAGTGCTTTAACATTCCTCTCTATTGGCGAGTTCTTCTGTTGTAGAACTGTAGCGTTAAAGCATATCACGACAAGCAAGGTGGGTAGAAAGAAATATAAAAATCTTGATTTCGACTACATCGTCAGCTCCGTGGCTGGCTATGCCAAAGTTGCTCCTATTGCCCGAAAGGTGAAAGCTGGGGACGACATGGCCATTGCCAAGGCTGCGGCGATGATGACTGCGGCAGTCAGGAATGTCATGCCTAAAGACAAGCAGGTGGTACTGGTACCTATCCCAAACCGCACCGGCAGGGCCGGTTACACCAAGACGCTGGCCGAGAAAATAAGCGAAGCACTGCATCTGCCTGTCATCGACGCGCTGGCAAGCAATACCCACGATCCGCTTTATCTGGTGAAGAAGGCCAATGGCTCGCTCGATGAGGTGCCGCTCTATTTTTATCGCATCCGCAGGCTACCCAGGAACAAGATACCCATACTCATTGACAATGTACTCGACACCGGGCATACGGCAATGGCCGCATATGAAGCAATGGGCAGACAGGACACGCTGATGGCGGTACTCGGTGATACGCATAAATTCACGCCCAACAAATGGAAGTCGGATATTTACCCTTTAATTGACAACAATATGGCAAGTAAGAAAAAAGAAGAGGTGCAGCAGCAAGCTACCCTGAAGGAAGAGCCGACGGCTCAAACCGAGAAAAAAGCTGCAAAGAAAACGACAAAGCTCCCGAAGTCAAAGACGCTGGCAGAGCTGTACGAGAACATGAAGGAGATGCACCCTGATGCCATCCTGCTCTTCAGAACGGGAGACTTCTACACAACCTTGAACGCTGATGCCTCCAAGGTGGCTGACACATTGGGGCTCAAAGCGAACAAGCCTGCCAAGGCAGAAGACGGCTCTCTGCAGGTTACATTTCCCCATCATGCGCTGGACACGAATCTGCCCAAACTCATCCGGGCTGGTCTTCGTGTGGCTATCGTGGACAGTCTGGAGAAGAAGCAAAATGTGGAGAAAGCCGTGTCTGAGAAAACGGAAACGACAGCACAGGAAAAGAAAGAGGAAGGAAAATCGGTGGAAAAAACGGAAACCGTCAAGCAGGAGCATCAGCCGCGTGAGCCGCAGATGGTTACGGTCAATGGCGACAAGGTTTCCCATGCCCATGCCTTCCAGTCCAAGGTGAATCCAGCCGACTGGTTCTATGTGGCGCAGCTCAATGGGAAGCAGCTCAACCCCATGAAGATGGACGCTGTCGACATCGCTGCCTATCAGAAACGGGAAGCGAAGGTGGAGAATATGATGCAGAAATATTATCCCACAAAGCTGGCACCCAAAGTATCTGCCGAGGAGTACAAGGCCGCCAACATCCTATCTGACGGCAGGGTGATTGACAAGATGACAGTGTATAAGGAGAAAGATGAGCAGCGGGCTGACTATGGCAAGTACAAGCTCTATGCCCAGGTGAGCGACCAGCGAATGTCGGCTCCTATGACCAAAGAAGACCAGAGTGCTTTCTTCGACCGCGTGACGACACCGGCGGCATTGGTGGAAAAGAACTTTGGCGAACGGCTGCACCTGGCATCGGCCTACGCCGTCTATCAGCTCCCTGCCAACATCAAAGTGGAGGATATTCGGGTGGCAAAGGACAACATGGACGGCAAGTGGAAGATTTCAGCAGCCGTGGGCGAGAACGGACGCACGGACAAGAAGGCGATTTCCTTTGACGACGGCTTTTCTCTCTTCCAAGCCAAGACCGTCACTCGTGAACAGCTGGCAGCCAAATATCTCTCAGATGACATCAAAGTACTGTCGGGTCAGAAGCAGGCTATCAGCAATGGACTGAAGATGTAGCCCTTGGGGGGATTTCTATAATGAACACAGATAACATAAATTTAAAGAAAATGGCATATAGTTTTGAAGAGCTGGTCCAGCTCAAACAGGACAGACGGATAGGATGGCTGCAGTTCACGCTTGAAGGTGAACATGCGGACGACTTCATGCAGTGGTGCAAGGAACACAACATCCATCCCAGCGAAGATACCGCAGAGTTCTATATGGAGTCGGTGGAACTGAGTATGCAGGATAAGCAAATCTTGGCGGAGGACGACTATGACTACAGCTGGAACTGAAACAAAGACGCTCGGTCAGAAAGCCGTGGACAGGTTCACGGAGATGATGATTGAGCGCATGGAACAGATGAAGTCCGTTGGCTGGCATAAGGGGTGGATTGGCAGTGCTACTGCCCCTGGTGCCATGCCGCAGAATGTATCTGGGCGTGGATATTCGGGAAGTAACTCTTTCTTCCTCCAACTGGACACGGCTCTCCGTGGCTACTCCATGCCCGTGTACCTCACTTTCAAGCAGGCCAACGACATGGGAGCACATGTGAAGAAAGGTGAGTCGGCTATGCCAGTGCTCTACTGGGATATCATGGCAAGGGACAAGGATGGTAAGAAAGTTTCTAAAGAGGCCTACCGCAAGATGAGCCTTGCAGAGCGGATGCAGGTGCAGACCATTCCTTTCCTGAAAGCCTTCAATGTGTTCAATGTCGATCAGACCAATCTGGTTGAGGTGAAGCCTGACAAGATGGAAGCTCTCAAAAAGCTGTTTGCCCCACCGGAGCTGCGTGATGCCGAGGGGATGTTTACCAGCAAGGCTCTCGACCGTATGTTTGAGAAGCAGGAGTGGATTTGTCCTATCCAATATGACAAGCAGGTACCCGGTGCATACTTCTCTCCCTCCAAGGATATCATCGTCATTCCAAAGAAAGAGCAGTTCAACATCGGCAAGACACTGGAAGAGGTCTATAAGGACGGTATGGAATACTACTCCACGGCCCTGCACGAGATGGCTCACTCCACCGGTACGGAACCTCGGCTGAACAGGGGCAGCCATGAGAAGTTCGGCGATGCGAAATATGCCAAGGAGGAACTGGTGGCTGAGCTGACGGCAGCGATGGTAGGCAACTCAATGGGCTTTGACAAGCGTATTCTGGACAACAATGCGGCTTACCTCGATAGTTGGATCTCCACTCTCAAGGAAAATCCTAAGTTCATCGTGTCGGTGATGGCCGACGTGAACAAGGCTGCTAACATGGTACTGGAAGAGGTGGACAAGCAGAAAATGGCGTTGGGTGAAGAGCCTTTACTCGGTAAAAACAGAAACCTTTCTACCGACATTCCCAAGGACAAGGTCGTTTTTGAGAACGCCTCCATCATCAAGCAAAATGATGGCGACTATGCGGTGCGAGCCTCATTCCAAGGTCAAGATTTGGGACTCAAACCGATTGACCGAAATTTGGGCATCCTTTATTTCTCTCTCTCGGAAGAAACGGAGAAGGCGCGTCTGCTCTCCCATACGCTGGAAAAAAGTTTTGGCGATGTGGTCATGGCACAGACACAGCAGCATGCTCATCGTATGAAAATATAACCCTTTATACTTGTAGGCAGTTATGAAACAGAGTGTAAACTACAAAGACCTGAAAACAAAGGTAGGCGTAGATGATATTGCCTATTATCTGGGCTATCGTCTCGACCGCTCGGCTGGTGTGGGAAGATACATTGAAATGGTCTTGTCTGACTCCACGGGTCATCAGGACAAGCTCATCATCAAGAACCCGAAGGAGAAGGCGGCGCAGACTTATTTCCGGCGTAACGGGGCAAGAGGCGGTGATGTGGTATCTTTGATACGTGAGAACCTTAGCAGCTTCCACGAGTCTGGAAGAAACGAGTGGGAAATCATCGGCAAGGTGATGGCCCACTTCGCCAATGAGCCGATTCCTGACTATGGGGATAGCCAGTATCTTACGAAAGCTGGGTACACGGGTAGTATCGTGTTTGATCCGAAACGCTATGAAACGAAGGATGTTAATGGTGCGCCTTCTGAAGTGATGGCATTCTTTGCCCAGCGTGGCATCAACGAGGAGACGGTGAGTGCCTTCGCACCATTTATCAAGCAAATAAGGGACAACAGCCATACCACCTACAAGCAGTTCAACATCGGCTTCCCTTATACGGAGGCTGGCAAGGACAAGGTGGTGGGCTATGAAATCCGTGGCTTTGGCTCATTCAAGAGTAAGGCAGCTGGTACTAACTCGACGACGGGGGCATGGATTGCTGATCTCTCACAAGGTGGAGAGCCTACAGACATCAGACATGTCTATTTCGCTGAAAGTGCCTACGACATCATGGCGTTCTATCAGCTGAATCACCTTCGCTTAGATGGTACTCATTCGGCATTCGTATCGCTGGGAGGCACTTTCTCCGACAGTCAGATCAAGGGTATCATGGCGCATTACCCGGAAGCTAAGGCGATGGACTGTTTTGATAATGACCTTGCCGGGCGTATCTATGGCATCCGCATGGCTGCCTTGCTGGAGGGCATCCGCTTGAATGTGCATAAGGAAGAGGACAAGGTGATGATTACTGTTGGCGCGAAGAACTTTGCCATTGCTAATGAACAGCTGTCTATCCGTGAGCTTCGCAAGCATATCCACATCCGCTATAATGTAGGTGAATGGAAGGCTGCTGCGAACTACAAGGACTGGAACGACCAGCTGATGGGTAAACAGATGGAAGTTGTGGCGGTAGAAAACAAGTTTGCAAGAGATCGGAATCTGGCTGACCGCCGTGAGAAAGGGGTGGGCTTATGAAACGAATCTTCATCATATTATTGTTGGGTAGTTTAACCTTCTGCCCTATGATGGCACAACAGACGGACCCGACGCTGACGGGTGCAGTGATAGCGCAGAGCGGAATGCTGAAAAAGATTTTCAAGGACCGCGAGAAGACACAGAAAAAAATCATTGCTGCGGAAACGGCAGTCACTGTGGCGATGGACAGAATGCACAAGGTGGAGGACAAGATGCTGGCGTATCTCTCCAATGCACAAGGAGCCATGCAGAACCTTTATCAGATCAAGCGAGCGGCAGAACTGACAACAGTAGAGATTCCACGAAACATGAACCTGTTGCGCCAGTCGCTGCCCGGTCATCTGAAAGGAACGGCCATTGCTCTCTTGGTGTCTGATGAACTGACGGATGCTGCCACGCAAATGGCTTCGCTCTATCCGTTCATGAAACAACTGGTAACGAGCGGCACATACAACGTGAGTGGCTATGATGCCACCGGCAAGTCTGTGAATGAGAAGCATAAGGTAAACCTACTGTCCTCAGCGGAACGGTATTACATTGCCAATGAGGTGGTGACGAAACTGGAGACGATCAACACCGATCTGTGGCTGCTGGCATGGCAGGTAAGGACGTACTCGTGGAATGACCTGTGGTTTGGGCTTGATCCTGAAGGTTGGGCCACGGTGATGTCAGGAAAGGCGATTGTGGATGGACTAATCTATGAGTGGAAATATATTTGAGAGGTCTGAATATGGGCATTTTTCTGTACTTTTGCATGGCGACACTTTGTTATTTCGAGGAAGAGCAGTGCAAACAACGGATTTGCCTGGTAATCATTAAACTTTAAGAAATGCAAAGATATGAGTGATACAAATAACTTAATGATTTGCCCCGTTTGTGGCAGAGGTACAATGGTGCACGACGAGCAGGACTGGAAGTGCAGTGAGCAGTCCTGTGGATTCGTTATCCCTAATCGTTTGTTTAATTTGGAGGTAACGGAGGAACTGGTGGCGCCACTTGTCAAGCATGGTCATACGGGGGTGCTCTCGCTGCAAAACAAGGACGGACAGTATTTTAAGGCGGCTCTCGTCATCCGTAATGGAAAGGTGGAGGTATCATCAGGTGTACATTATATCGACGGAGTATGTCCTATCTGTGGAGGTAAGATGCGCAAGACTTCAAAGGGCTACCGATGTGAAAATTCCATCGGTGAGCATCCATCGTGTGACTTTATGATTCCGGGTATTATCTGCAACCGTAGGATTATGGAGCAGGATGCCGTGGCGTTCTTGAATGGCAAGCATATCGCCCTGGAGGGCTTTGCCTCAAATGAGTGGAAGATGTTTGCCTCGTCGTTGTCGATAGCCGAAGGCAAGGTGAAGCTGGAATCGCGCATCGCAAAGTGTCCGCATTGCGGCGGCGACCTGCATGTTGGACTGAAGGCCTACAACTGTGCCAACTATCGCAATGCCGAACATCCATGCAAGTTCTCTATCTGGCGTAACATCAGCGGTCATGCCGTATCGGTGGAGGAGGTGAAGCAAATTTGCGAACAGGGCGTAACCAGAGACTGCATCGAATTTTACAAGGAAGACGGTACGGTGTACTACAAGCGGCTGCAACTGACACCTGAAAAAGACAGAATAATCATGATTTAAGCAGTTATTAGTGATGAAAAGAAAAAGTATTATATATGTAGTGGTGGCATTGTTATGCCTCACTGGTTGTAAAAATAAGCGTCATGCGTTGAAGCAGTTGGCTGTGGAGAATCTGAAACAGTCAGTGGAATATCCTAAGCAGTTGCAGATGTTGGCGATATCAGAGCCTGATTCGGCTTTTGGGTTCAGCTACTTCTCGCAACAAGAGAAGGCGGGCATCATCCGTATCATGAAGTCGGTCACGGACAGTATTATGAAACGTACCAACAATATGCAGTCGCTGGACATCAATGACTTCTACGTGATGGATCTCGCCGAAAGACAGATGCGTGCCAACTCGGACATTCGACAGATGCTCAGTCAGGCAACTGGCAAAAAGGAATGGACGGGTTGGAAAGTGAAGATCGACTATCAGGCGGTAACGCATCATGGCATGAAATACAATGCTGAACGGTGGTTCTTCATCAGTAAGGACGGCAAGTCAGTGGTGAGGACGTTTGAACTACCGCTGCCATAAAAGTTCTTTCATGAAGATACATGGTAAAAAAGTAGCAGGGGAAGTTATCTGTAGCTTCCCCTGTTTCTTCCTTGAGTATTATAGACTTGCTGTTTATACTATTTCCAGATATTCGCTTTCTCCAACAGAAAATCGTAAAGTCCAATTACCAAGATGCCATTCTCATTATAACCAGTACTGTAATGATCACCGGCAATGATAATCTTGCGGAAGCCGTCTGACACTTGCAAGAGTGAGGCTTGTTCCTGATCAACTTTCTCCTTTGAAGGTAAAGCATAGGCAGACTGAATGTATAATCGTTCATCATGTCGATTGACGACAAAATCTATTTCGAGGTTTCGTCTTGTGAGTTTGCCATTATTATCGCGTTTGAAACTTTCAACTAATCCGACATCAACCGAGAAACCAATGCGACATAAGTCGTTATATACAACATTCTCCATAATATGGGTTGGCTCAAATTGGCGGAATTCAACAACGGCATTCCTTATCCCTACATCCTCGAAATAATACTTGGTTTCTGTGCCGATATATTTCCTACCCTTGACATCATAGCGTAATGCTTCGCTGATGATGAATGCATCTTGCAGACACGCGATGTATTTGGCTATCGTTGCAGGGGCAACATCTATGCCTGCGGCAGTCTTGAAAGTATTTGAAATTCGTCGCACGTTGGTACTCGCCCCCATAGTAGAGGCAAGAATACGAACCAGCTCCCGTAAGCCGTCTGCATTCTTTAGATGGTTGCGGTCAATAACGTCTCTTAGATACACCGTCTCAAAAATCTCGCGGAGGTAATTCTGCTTGTCTTTAGCTCGTTTCATTCCTGCCACAGCTGGCAGGCCACCATATTTATAGTATTGATCCAGGGCTTCTGCCTTTTCACCACCTATCACCTCATAATATTCTGCAAAACTAAGTGGGTGGATGCGTACTTCCCATCCTCGTCCACGAAATTCCGTTATAATGTCTCTTGAAAGGAATTTTGCATTTGAGCCGGTAACATACACTTCTGCATTGGGTACGCCAAGGTAAGAGTTAAGAACATCCTCAAACTCACTGACCAACTGCACCTCATCCAACAGAATGTAATACTTCTCTGCATCTGTCATCAATTTATCGATATGTTCAAGAAGTGCATCTGGATTACGTAGCTTCTTATTTCGGCGATCCTCCAAATTGACTTTAATAATGTGATCTTCGTGAATGCCCCTTTCAAGAAGACTCTTTCGGAAGATATTGAAAAGGAGGAATGACTTGCCACAGCGTCGCATCCCGGTGATGATTTTGATCATACCGTTTCCATCAGCATTCTGTAGCTGGCTTAGGTAATACTTCCGTTCAAATAGCATTTTAGAATATATTTTTGTGTCACGACACAGATTTATGCAGCAAATATAACTATTTCATGTCATTTAAGCAAAAAAACAGTAATTATTTTCTTGTTTTCCTTATTATCAGAGAAAGGTACGTCATGATGTGCGGTATTTACTGTCTATCATTTCCATGTTTGCGGTTGCCTCCTTGCTGCAAGTACTCATTTTCTTTGCAAAGTTACGGCATAGGAAAGAGCGGCAAGCACCGCTGGGGGCTATGCGCAGAAAAATAGACGGCAGCCTTCCTCAAATCAAGATTTGGGTATTCCGTCAATTTTTCCGTGCATTGCTTGCCTTATTTTTCCCGCTTATGCCGTCCTGTTTTGCTCGAAAATCAAGTACCTGCAAGAAGTCTGAAGACTTCACAAAAGGGAAAAGATTAAGATTGATAACCTCTTAAAATGATAAGTTATGCACGCATGGATTTTTCAATTATCGGAAGAACGCATCGAGGGCTATCTCTGTGAAGATACCTTGTTGCAGGGTGATGGCAGCGATTATGACTATTGTGCCGCCATATCAGAAGAAGAACGGAAGAGAGCCGTTTACTCGCTCATGACTCATATTCTGCCATTGGGCATGTTTCGCCTGAAAGATGAAACGACCTTGGTGTATCAAGGCGATTTTGGACAGTGGAAACGTGAGTGGGTGGAGCGTATTCAGACGAAAGCGGCAAAGGTAAACACGGAAAACGTGATGAACTTTTGCGGTGAGGTATACCAGTTGGAGACCGAGCTGCAAAATCCGCTGGACACTGATGCCCAATTCTACCTATGTAATGACGACTATCAGACCTTTGCGGAAAAGTCGGCGGAGTTGATGCGCATGGTGGAGCATCTGACGGAGGGTGACGAACTTTATATCGGTGGTATCATTGATTTTCATTTCTAAAAGCATGGAGAATATCAGTATTTTTTCGATAGAGGGCGTTGATGCAAGAGAGATTTGCAATGCGCAGTTGGGCGATGCACTATTTGCACCCTGTAGTGTGTGCGACAAGTGGAAAGAAGATTTTCCATCAGTGGACAATCTATTTTACGGATATGTGGAAGATGACATCTTCTACAGCTATTCAGACGACGAGTTTGAAACCCACGTCAATGCGATGTTTGACTAAGTAGAACCAGGAGTGTGCCGAGTTTCAGGCATACTCCTTCAAAAGGAAATACAATGAAGAAGATTTATAGCGCACCGGCTCGATACATCTTCGAGGGTACTTTCAAGGTAGAAGCAAAGCGCAGCGAGGAAGCCAAGTGTTATGCAAAATCCTAAAACACTGTGGAATGGTCATGGACAGTGGCATACAGACCACTTTGTCATACCGTGAGATTGATTTAGCGCTCTGCAACCATCCTTGTAAGCAGGTGGGCAGAATAAGCAGGGAGGAGCGAGCATGGCTGGGGTATATCTGACAAGGTATGCCCAGCTTTCAAAATCGGGCAGCGGTCACAGTCCGCTGCCTGTTTGGGAGAAAGATGCTTAGCTGAATAATGCTTGGTTAAAATAAAAGTCTTGTTTTTTGATTCAAAAAAAACAAGACTTTTATTTGGGAGTACTTAATTTCCCTGAAAGCCGTATTTCGCTATCACGTCATAAATGAGTGTGATGACTCCACACCGCTTTCATCGCTCCGTTGGGACACAGAGCAACAAGGGAGAGCGGTAATCCATTATGTGCTGGATGGAGTGCATAGCATGGTACAGAAAGGATAGGCTGCCGCTGTTACGCTGGTGATGGATTGTCGCCCATGACCGCTCCACGGCTCCGCCCATCTTACTTCCTGCTCCGTGCCTATGCCCACCATATCGCACATTTTTCCTGTGTGACGTCAGTGCATCTCCAGTGTAACCCAACTCTTGTGTTGCATTGGGGTTACACAGACTACCTATGTGGTTTTACCTATATTTCAGAAGGCTTTTTCCCTGAAAGCCGTATCTCCATTCATTGCGCATAAAGCAGCAACCATTACAATACCGCTTTCATCATTCTTCAGGGACGTAGAATGACAAGGGAGAGAGGTTAGGTCATTTCGTGCGCTACAAGGCCAGTGATGAGTTGAAGATGCCACATTCCATTTCAAACTTGCAGCAAGATGCCCAAGCATCCTTGCATGCAGTTCTTCCATTCCATTTCCGGCTCTCTTCAACTCATTACCTGCCATGGCGCTCTCTTTTTTGTTGCGAGAAACTAAACTTCTTCGGTGTTCATCCATTTTCTTCGCGAAGTTAGCTATTGGCACATTATGATCAAGTACCAGTGCCTTATTTGTCAGGTTTTTATGGGCCGCTCTTTATTTTATCATGGTATGTGAATAAAAACTTGAAGAATTGCGCAATCTTATAAAGTTTGGTTTACAAAGTTAGACCTTTTCTATAAAACAAAATTAATAACCTTCGATTTTTTTATAATATTTTACCCTCTTCCATTAAGGTATAGAGTCAACCAGCAAGTGCAAAATTAGTCAATCCTTTTCACTAGTGTCCGGTTAAAATTTCCAGACTATCATTCATTTCGTTAATATTCAATGAGATACATCGATTTAAAAATTTTCCGATTTGATTACTTATCTTTGTACTGCCTCATATATAAGATAGCACAGGATATGAATGTCGGAAACACTGTACTCTCGCAACTGATGTCTCTCATCCCTGATTACGAGCTCGGGAAATGTGTTGACAAATATCGAGGGGATTTTCATGCAAGACGTTTCACTTGCCGTGATCAGTTTCTTGTCATGAGTTATGCTCAATTTACTAGCAGTGCAAGTCTTCGAAGTATAGAAGCTCAACTTACCGCATTCAACTCCAAATTGTACCATGCGGGGTTGAAAATCATGCCAAAATCTACTCTTGCTGATATGAACGAAAAGAAAAACTGGCGTATTTATCAAGACTATGCAATGATATTTGTCGATAGAGCTAAGGCCCTTTATAAGGATAATTATTACCGTCTGAACATCGACAACATGGTCTATGCTTTTGACAGCAGTACCATTAATCTTTGTCTGCAACTTTGTCCTTGGGCAAAGTTCCACCATGATAAAGGGGCGTTCAAAATGCATACCTTGGTTGATGTTAAGAACAGTATACCTAACTTTGTTCTCCTTACTCCCGGCAATGTACATGATAGCCAAGCTATGGATATGCTGCCAATCGAAACAGGCGCCTATTACCTTATGGATAAAGGATATGTCGATTTTGATCGGCTGTTCCGAATCCTTCAACAACAACATGCATACTTTGTTACCCGAGCAAAGGATAATATGAAGTACAATGTTTTCGAGACAAGAGTGGTTGATAGGCAGACTGGTGTCATCTCTGTTGAAACTATCAGTCTCTCTGGTCTCTTGACTGCCAAGAAACATCCAGACGTGTTGCGATTGGTTACATATGAAGACTATGCTCAGAACGTTGTGTATCGATTCTTGACTAATGATTTCATCCTTCCAGCAATTACCATTGCAGAACTCTACCGAGAGCGTTGGACTATCGAGACGTTCTTCAAATGGATTAAGCAGCACTTGCATATCAAGTCGTTCTATGGAACAACCCAGAATGCAGTCTTTACGCAAATATGGATAGCTATCTGCGATTATCTGCTTCTTACTATTGCTTTGAAGATGTATCATATTAAGCAAAATCTTTACATATTCTCTAACGTCATCGGACAAGTTCTCTTTGAGAGGACTCCGTTGAATGAACTATTTGATAAAACAATTATTAATCAAAATCCAGAAAATGACCGCCAACTTTCGCTTTGGTGAAATTTAACCGGACAGTAGTGAAGGGCGATAGATAACTATAGACTACGCTCTGCAGGGTATGCAACTTTAATGGGGTCGTATCTCGAATGCCACCCAAAATAGGAACCGCCGTATGCGGAACCGCATGTACGGTGGTGTGAGAGGTCGGTGAACACGAAAGTAGGAAATAAACACCTATGATTAGTGTTTACCTCCTACTCGATTGCTTAATTCAGCAAAATTTCAATGAGAAAGTATTGAGCATTCATGATTAATTGATGGGATTTTAACAGGTTTGTAATATGATATAATTATTTTTGCGCGAACAAATCTTATAACTATCGTATGATGAAAAGGTGGATTGGCACTTGTATGCTGTTGTTAGTTGTTTCCATGTCCATCATGGCACAAGGAAACAGAACGCAAAAGGTATTGGGTAGGGTGACGGACATTCATGGAAACCCGTTGGCTGATGTTAGTTTGAGCATTGTAAACGCGGAGCCTTCAATCACCCAAACGACAGATAAAGCGGGTCGTTTTGAACTACAAGTACCGTTGGGTAGGCAAGTTTTGCGGGCCAGTTCAGTGGGCTACCAGGACAAGGAGATCAGTTTGTTGTTGGTTATGGGTGAAGAAGTGTCACTTGATGTCAAACTGGAGTCTGCCACTTATAATCTCAAGGGCGTAGAGGTGAAGCGATATTACAACAAAGCTCGGCCCCTACAGCCGCTTGCCTATGCGGGCGCTCGAAGCTTTAGTGTGGAAGAAACAGAGCGTTATGCGGGTTCGTTAGGCGATCCAAGCAGGATGGTGAGGAGCTTTGCAGGCGTGATGCCCATCAATGATTCGCGTAATGAGATTGTGGTGAGAGGCAACTCATCATTAGGCGTGCAATATCGATTGGATGGGATTGAAATTCCAAATCCTAACCATTTCAACGCCGGACTGGGAATGACGGCTGGACAGGTAACTGCCCTTAATATGAATGTTGTTACCAACTCTGATTTTTTGTTGGGCGGTTGGCAGGCAACAAAAGGCAATGCACTTGCGGCAATCTTTGATTTGAATCTGAGAAAAGGCAATCCCAACAACCATCAAATGCGCTTCCAGATGGGCTATAATGGGGCCGAACTCATGACAGAGGGGCCGATGATCAAGGACGGTTCGATGACCTATCTTGCCTCCTATCGTTATTCCATCCCAGAGTTGGCAAGCTATGCCATGAAGATTTTCGGCAAATCCATGGCCGTTGTGCCAAGATATCAAGACCTAACAACCAAGATAGATTGGCGCATCCACGAGGGTCACACGCTTTCATTGATTGGCATTGTAGGTACTAGTAGCATTCATCTCAAGACATCAGAACTCTCCGGGGCGGGTACGACCGTGCAAGTTGACAATCTATCGTTTGACCAAAAGGTTAACTTACGCAGTGGCTTGGCATTGTTAGGTATGGTCTATCATGGCCAACTGGCTGCTCGGACCGATCTTCATGCCACACTTTCTTGGAACTACAATGATATAAAGATGAGAGTGTACAATAAGGAAATGGCCAATCAGGAAGACTTTAAAATGATTTTTACGGATCTAACCAAGGAACATAAACTCTCGTTTTCGGCCGACATCCGTCATCGATTATCCACGCATCACGACAATCTTTATGTGGGTACGGTTGTCGATCAATATTTTCTCAATATGTTCAATGAGGTGGAAGATATACCCTATCCCCTCAATGACGATACAAGCACATTATCCCTTTATCGCGCTTATGCGCAGTATCAGCATTTGTTCAGCGATGCTTTTACTGTCACTGCAGGCGTACATGGTAGTTATTTGCCCCTGAATGGTAACTATGCTTTGGAACCACGCGCTGCTGCTGAGTTGAAACTTGGTACCCATCACACCATTGGCCTCGCAGGAGGCCTTTACAGTCAGTTGCCTCCGCACACTTTTTTCTTTGTCAGAGAGGCCGATGGTCATTATTCGGACAGCAATCATCACTTGGGTTTTTCCAAGAGTTGGCATGCAAACCTCTCGCACAACTACCAAATTAACAAGGATTGGCGTGTGCATACAGAACTTTATTATCAATGGCTTTTTGATATTGCGGCTGAGAACAAAGCCTATGGAGTGTCGCTACTCAATTATGGAGCAGGCGAAAACTCCATGGAACGCATCGCCGGACTTCGCAATATTGGCAAGGGACGAAACTATGGACTTGAACTGACGGTGGAAAAATTCTTCAGCAAAAATTATTTCTTCTTGATGTCCGGCACCCTCTATCGCTCACGCTATACCGACCCAGTACTCAACCATGAATTCAGCACAGTGTTTGATGGTGGTTACATCCTCAATGTCACTGGTGGGTTTGAATGGCCTGTGAGCAGCAAGTGGACCCTCTTTGCCTCACCTCAGTTGGCGCTCTCGGGTGGCTTGAGATACACGCCTGTTGACGAGGTGGCATCTCAAGCGACTCACGACCAGGTGTACCAATACGATAAGTGGTATCAAGAACAAATGCCTGTTTACTTCAGATTGGACACTCGTTTGGGCGGCAGACTGAATGGTAAGAAGGTCTCACAGGAGTGGGGAATTGACTTAATTAACCTCACCGATCGAAAAAATATAGCATACATATTTTATGATATTGACAAAGGTGCGTATGTGTCACAATATCATTTCTCCTTTTTCCCCATGGTAGTCTACCGCCTACATTTTGGTCTGTAAGCTCAACAGATGTCCATTGGTGAGCGTGCATGATGCTCTTGTCACGGTTTTGAAAGCACAAAGCATGTGAACGTACGTGCTTAATGGTTATGTACTTCTTATTTGAATCTTCGCGATGATTTTAAAAATCTTTTCATTATTTTTGTCATCAAATAGAAAGTATGGCATGAAAAGATTATTCTCCGTTTTATTATTTATATGGATGACGCAGTGGGTTGTTGCCATACCAGTCAAAAAGAACGGGTGGAAAATCATTCATCTTGCGAGTGGAGTGGAGGTAAGAGCAATGTTCAAAGGCGATGAACACTTGCATTACATGGAGGCAGAAGATGGTCAGAAATACGTTTTTAACGAACAACTTCAAGCTTATCGACCTGCCGATTTCACAACTTTAGCTAGAAAAGCCGTTGCAAAAAGACGCAGAGCCGCTGCTCGTAGATACACAAAGACACGGGCTTCCTTGGGCGAAAAGCACGCTGGCTATGAAGGAAAGAGAAAAGGCTTGATGATTTTGGTAGATTTTGATGATGCCAAATTCAACCGTAGAGTCAACCAGCAAGTGCAAAATTAGTCAATCCTTTTATAAAACTCTTGTTTAGTGTTGAAAACTTGAGTTTTTCACTTCCAATCTGGAGCGTAAAGTGCCGAAGCGTTCTCGTATATTCATTTTTCTTTGTTTGGGGTTACAAATAATCGGGTAGGAGGTAAATGTTATTCATAAAAGGCATTTACCTCCTACTTTCACATTTACCGACCTCCCACACCACCGTACGTGCCGTTCGGCATACGGCGGTTTCGTACTTTTACACCTCACGGTGTGTGGCAAGTTGTTTTCAGCTATCCCTTTGAGTAACGTCACTTCTATCCTATTGTCGGATTCCGTCCTATCGTCTTGGATAGAGAGCTCCTTTCGGACATCTGACGAAGAAATTCGCAGGGTAGCATTCATTTACTATTGCACTGCACGATTCGGTCCTTCCCTGTAGGCACACGTACCTTGGGTACTATGACCTCTGCTGACTTCTCACGGCAAGCTTTACTCCGCTTCTTTCGTAAAAACAACTATTTGAAACGTCCGTAAGACCTCCTCGGATAAGAACATTATCTTTCCATCTTATACCTACTTCATTTACACCGACCATTCCGAATAGCTATGGGACTTTGATTTGTCTGGCAATCTTATCCATGGTCATATGCCTTATATGAAGTTTCTGTTCGTTAGGCCAGATGTTTGCCGCCGGCTTCCTTCAGATTTCACCTCACGATGAACACCCTTGCCTTTGGCTATGTAATTCCCGCTATTAGGGCTTACTCGGGACTTCCACCCGTTAGATAATGCTCATGCCGAGCGTACTAGCAAAAGGCAGAGAATTTATCCCTGCCTCTACACCTAATCTTTAGAAATCCATTGATAGCCAGACGATTATTTTGATAATTCCAAATTTGGAGTATTACCTATCCTCTACAATACTATTTGTATATTTCTAAAATCTCTTTTTGTAAAATATAATATTTACTATTAGGTTTAAAATTCCATTCTCTTACAATATCAATAAGTTTTCTTGAATCTTTCCCATATGTTTTTAATGGTGCCATTAGTGATTGTCTCTTAGACACACATAGATAATATACAATATCTACCTTATCCTGAATAGCAGCAGCTTCCAACATACTGATCTCATTTGTTGTAAATTGAGGTGGTACTTTCCCTTTCTCTATAAGCTCTTTAATGTATAGCAAGGAGCTTCCCGCAGCCTTATAAGGAGCACTCCTCTCTAGCCCTGTAGCTGGGTCGATAGCTTTTATTGTAGGGTCTGCACCTGCGTCTAAAAGATCTATTAAATAGCGCTTATCAATATTATAATTTTTGTCTAAATAGCCAGAAGCTAATATCAATGGGGTCGTACCGTCTTTTCGGCAAATATAATTAGGGTCTACTAAATAAATATAATCCACTGATATTCAATAATATATACCTTATATTATTTGTGTAATTCACCAAAAATGACTACCTTTGGTTGTTAAAACATTAACGACGTAAAATGAAATACTACTCTCAATATCGTAGTCACGACTTGTTTGAACTCCAAGAGTCCCTCTCAGGATTGAGCAAGTTGAACCGCTGGGTCAAACTTGCAGACAACCTTCCATGGGACAGGATTGAGAAGGAATATAACAAGCACCTGAAGAACAGTCATTGCGGCGCAAGCAACAAGCCCGCCCGCATGGTGGTAGGTGCCTTGATAGTGAAGCATGTGGAGAATTTGAGTGACGAGAAGACCATTTAGGCCATTCAGGAGAACCCTTACATGCAATATCTGCTCGGTCTTGACAAGTTCATGGAAAAGCCGGTTTTCGTTCCCGAGTTGTTCGTCCTTGTCCGCAAGCGTCTTGACCATGATTTCTTCAACATGCTTACCTTGATGCTGGCGGAGGTGGATGGAAGCAAGCCGAAGAGGGAGCGCACGGACGAGGACGGCAACGACCATGGCGGTACGATGAGAGTTGACGCCACCTGCTGCGATGCCGAGGTTCGCTATCCGACCGACTCAAACCTTTTGGAGGACGGCAGCAGACTGATAGACCGCCTTCTTGACAAATTCTGTACCCGCCACAATATAAAGAAGCCGCAGATCCACCGTGCGGAAGCCCGCCAGGCTTTCATCTGCTTGATTAAGAAAAAGCGCAAGGGGAAGAAGCTCATAGACAAGACCAGGCTGATCCAGATACGTTGCTTGAAGGCTGATTTCCAGACGTTTCTTGATTTTCTCGGCAGACATACAAGTGACCTTCTCTCATGTTTCAGTCGGCATGACTTCAAATGCCTCAATGCAGCATTCAAGATGTACGAACAGCAGAAAATGATGTTCGAGCAGAATGTCCGCAAATGTGCCGACCGCATCATCAGTATCTACCAACCTCATCTCTGTCCCATCGTCAGGGGCAAGGCAAAGGCCAAGATCGAGTTTGGGGCAAAGGTTGGTGCCATCATCGTCAACGGCTACACTTATGTGGATCATCTCAGCTGGGACGCATACAACGAGTCGTCCGACCTCGTTACCCAGATGGAACTCTACAAAAAGCGTTTCGGCATGCTCCCGCGGGAAGTTCAGGCCGACAAGCTCTACCTTGGAAAGGAGAACAGAAAGTATATCAAGGCATGCCACGTCGACTGTTACAACCATCCGCTTGGCCGGCCACCGAAAGAAGAAAACGATGAGCATGCGGAGGACAAGAGAAGGGCTGTCGGTGAGAGGAACTGGATTGAAGCCACGTTTGGAACCTCCAAGAGAGTTTACCGGGCAAACGACATCCGGGCGAAACTAAACGATACGGCTGACACATGGATAGGAGCTTGCTTCTTCGCTAAAAACATAATGAAGTTCCTAAGGGGACTTCTTTGTTTCTTTTTTGAAAAAACAGGGTCGAGAGACTTCAAAAAGAGTATTATCGTCAAATTCGATGGACTTGCAGGAGTTTTTGCCATACCACGAGCTTGCATGGTTACTATTGGTTAGCAGACCCTAAATTAGAAACGAAATGAGTAATATGATACATAAATTAGAAATGCTCAAAAATAGCCGTTTTGAATACCAAGAGAAAGAAGGTACAAACTGGATAAGATGGGACACATACTCCAAATTTCAAATGTACAAGGACAAAGCCTTGCATCTAGTTATATTTAAGTCGGATATATAAGCAAAATCAGATCTCGTATATGCTCACGTTATCACTAAAGTTTCAAGATCATACCGGTGGATAGATCTATAACCTTAAACTCACAGAATGAACTGTCCGATCTCATTAGCACGAACTAATATCAAGTAGAACTCAAAAGCACTTCTGTATTGCTAAAAAATTTAAAAAGTCATTGTTACAAAAGTTTAACCTACAGCAAAATGAACTCATCGCTTTGCAAGTGAAAGCGGTGAGTTTCACCATTGATTATCAAGAGAGAGAGATAAAAAATGTGCTATGGGATTATATACCCCCAAGCATTTTTTGCAGCATATTTCCCGATGAACACACTATCTGAAAATCTACCGTTTGGTTTTCTATGGGTTTTATGTCTGTTGACTTAAAACGGCATTTGGCTTCCTGGCGCTCCAATGTGTCACGGACTGAGGAAAGGCTTCGTATCTGCCCTGCAAATGTTCCGTCAAGCGATTGCAGATAGAGCATTTGTCCGTTTACATTATTAGGACGACTGTTATCAAACTTGAGAAAAATAGTTAAAACGGTGCTATCGTTTGGCGTGATTATCGTTTTGTGTATAGTAGCTGTTCCCGAATAAACCTGTTTATAAGGTAGGAAATAGGCTACTGCCAAAAGGCAAAGCAAGACCAATCCAATAGCTGTAATCCCATAGCGGACAAGTGAAGAGGGTATCTGCCCTACGATACTACGGACTTTCTCGCTACGAAGGTCAAAAAATTGTTCCTGTTTCTTTTCCTGTTCTTCCATTTCAGTTTCCCAATTCTAATTGATTCTTCACCAAGGCAAAGTATTTGCCACGTTTGGCAGTCAGTTCCTCGTGTGTACCCACTTCTGCAATTTTACCCTCATCCAAGACTACTATCTGGTCGGCACTGCGAACAGTGGAAAGACGGTGCGCCACTATTACCACGGTTTTTTCCTTGTAGAACTCTGAGAGGTTTTCTGTAATGGCACGTTCATTGGTGGCATCGAGGGCATTGGTGGCTTCATCCAAGAAAACAAACATCGGATTCTTGTAAACGACCCTTGCAATAAGAATTCGTTGCCGTTGTCCCTGACTGATGCCCTGCCCATCCTGTCCTATCATCGTATTGTAAGCCAAAGGCAAGTCTTCGATGTAATCGGCAATGTTTGCCACTCGGGCTACGTGGCGGATACGCTCTAAATCGGGTTCATCACCAGATATGGCAATGTTTCTCGCAATGGTATCGGAGAAGAGATAGCCCTCTTGCATCACAGCTCCGCATTGGCTTCGCCACCAACCGAGATTATATTCATTCAGATTGGCATTGCCTATCCGGATACTACCATTCAATGGCTCATAAAAGCCTAACAGGAGCTTTACAAGCGTGGTTTTCCCGCTTCCGCTCGCTCCGACAATTGCCGTAACCTTGCCGTTGGGGATGGAGAGATTGATGTCCGAGAGAATATCTTTCGAACTATATATATCGTATTTGAAAGTGATGTTTTTTATCGTGAGAGAATGTCCTTCGGTTGTTTCTTCCGAATATGTGTTTTGTGTCCGTTCGACATTCTCCTCATTGGTTTCGGTATGGATTTCGTTCATGCGATCAAGACTGATGCTTACGTCTTGCCACGAGTAAATGAATTGTATGAGTTGCTCCACGGGGCTGTTAAGCTGTCCGATGATATATTGCACCGCCAGCATCATACCGAGGGTCATATTGCCATGTATCACGGCAGTGGCAGCAAGAACGGTAATCAGAATATTCTTTACTTCATTGATGGTAATACTCCCGGCCTGTTGTACTTGTTGGAGGTTCAGAGATTGCAGATTGACCTTGAAAAGGTCAGCTTGCACGTCTTCCCATTCCCACCGTTTACGCTGCTCGCATCCCTGCAACTTGATTTCCTGCATACCGCCTATGAGTTGGTAGGTAACGTTGCGGTTGCGCCCGGCTTGCTCGAAATACTTGTAGTCTAGCTGTCTACGCTTTTTTAGAAAGAGGATTATCCAGCCTGCATAAAGCGATGTGCCCAATAGGAACACGAGGAAGATACCGAGATTGTAGACTGCAAGGACGATGCCGAACACAAGAAATGTTATAAACGAGAACAGCAGACTTAGACTGCTTGATGTAAGGAACTGCTCCACACGTCGGTGATCTTCAATGCGTTGCAGAAGGTCACCCATCAGTTTGGTGTCGAAGAATTTCATCGGAAGTTTCATCAGTTTGATGAAAAAGTCCGAGATGAGCGAGATATTGATGCGTGTGGAGATGTGCAGAAGAATCTTTGAACGGATAAAGTCGATGGCAGTACGGCTGAATAGGAGCATCATTTCAGCTAAAAGTACTAACCATACAAAGCCGATGTTCTTTCCTCCGATACCCGTATCAACGATGGCTTGAGTGAGGAACGGGAAAACGAGTTGTAGCAGTGAACTGAGCAACAGGCCAAGTACCAGTTGCGTGAAGAATCGCTTGTATTTCTTGAGGTAATTCCAAAGGAATTTCATTCGATTTTGAATTGGCGCTGTTTCTGTTTTTTTTTGAGAACAGAATCGTCCCATCGGCTCGAGGAGCAGAGCAACTCCCTTCTCTTCGCCGTTGGACTTGGTGCTCACCCAATGCTCGCAAAATTCTCGCTTGTTGTATGTCACTAAGCCTCTTGCTGGATCTGCCACATAGATAGTAATTTCCCCTTTTTTGTGCTTCTTTATCTTATAAACAACGGTAAAATGATTTTGGTCCCAGTGCGCAATACAAGGAAGGGGAACTTCGGAAGTAAGTGTTTCTAAGGAGAAGTATCCCCCAATCGTCTTGAATCCAATACTTTCTGCAGCCTTACTAATACCCCACAATGAAACGCCATCCCTACTTAACGCGCAAGTTCGTCGTATCGCCTCAATATCAGGTTGTAACTTATTGTATTGGGCAATCATCGCCAAACAAGACGGACCGCAGTCCATTGCATCTTTTTGTTTATAAAACTTCATTCTATTTGGTTGGTATTGAAGAAATACATAGATTATTCTACTACTCTTGCACTTTTACTATACTTTCATTATTATCATAGTTATTGAGTCTCCTATTTATCTTGTTATTCCGCTTGCCAAAGTCGAGATTCCAAACAAATCCCAAAGTCAGCATATTCCCATTCTCAGGTATTTTTACAACAGATTTATAAGGATTAACCTTAGAGTAATTTGTAGTAAATTAAGTATCTCCATCCCCAAGCCCAACATACATCATCTGAGCATAGAGCGTGCAACTAGCCTTATTCCACATTAGAGTAACGCCTGTATTGATACCCGTGCAATGACAGTTTCATTCTAAAGAGACTTTCCTGTTTTTTTGTAGAACATAGCCAACGCAAAGTCTCTGTACGACATTTGTGCTGACACATTCCAATAGAAGCTATTAAGATGGAGAGGAATGTTAGCAAATTCTCTGTGACCCATAGTGGCATGAAAAGAAGGCAGATTATCGGATGTACTTGTTTCACAAGTTAATTGCTTTAGATTATTTCATTTTTTTACAAATTATCTGCAGGCAAATCATGCCACAAAGCATGCTATCGTCCTGTCTTATAAAAATTACTCCATCTACATTCAAAGATTCCTATTTAAAACAGATTTTAGGTACCCTAAAATTGCATTCAAAGGATGTAATTGAAGGACATAAAAATCTTTTAATGCAATTTTTACATGTTCCCTTATCACGTGTTAATCTCCATCTGTGATTTTCTATAAGTTCTTTCTTCACTGCTTTCTGCAAATTATTTTGTTCGTAGCTACATTGGCCAACTATTGCATCAGAAAGGTAAGGAGTTATGTCCCCAGAGGGATGAATCATCAATGCACCAAAAAAGTTAGCATTTATTTTTTTATGCCGAAATATATCATCAAAAGTATACTTTGATGAGAGAATTTCATTACTTTCTAAAAATACATTCTCCCGGAAGAAAACTTGATTTGTATCATTCCATACTGGGAGAAGTCTATCATAAGTTTCGGAATTCTCTATTTCTTTTTCCACAAGTCCAATATATTCTACACTAATATTAGCTATCTCTTGTGAATTAAAATGACGAATTGTTGTAATATCCTCACAGTAACAAGAAATTAATATCTTCTTTTGAGAATTTAAACTTCTAATCAGAGTCTCAAAATCTTGATTATAAACATGAAAATGATAGTTAAAACGATGTTGTTCCAACACATTTAGATATTCTTTTGAAAGACCTTCAGAAGCAATCAAAATGTCAATATTTGTTAATTGCGTAAAACGAGCCTCGGAAAGAATGCTATTCAATAAAGTAGGAGAAAGTACATTTTGCGTATTGTGGTATGATGGAGTACTGTATTGCTTAGCTACCCTATTTCTACTAGCAGCAACATCTCCATAAGCATAGCCATCCGTGAGTTGAAAATATAAAGCTGTTACTAGATTAAGTGTATTTCTAAATTTCTTTAACTGCTCTATACCCGTAGTATTCTCTTTTTCCAAGTCATATTGAATATTAGGAATAGGCAAAAAATTAACAGGTCGCTTCCCTATAGGTAGGCTTTTTTCCACAAGAAAACCTTCATTAAACGCTTTCCTTATATCTTCTGATTCACAATTATGAATTTGTTCTTTTCTTAATACTCCCATATTCATAGGTTCATATAATTGATGAATTAGAGAAATTAGGTCATCATCTCCTGATATAAAATAAGTCGATTTTTCTGTGTCGTATAAGAGGATCTCATTATTAGTAAAGTCTACAAAGACCTGAGGCTGGACAACTACCCATTTCATTATTTGCACCATAGTAAATAATTTATATTGTTTCGTAATATTTCTGAATATAACTATATGCTTCAGGGTAAATCATAAAAAAGTCTTCTACGTCCCTACTTCTTACATCCGCTTCTGTTTGGGTAACGAAATAGCTGCATTTATCCTTTCTATTATCTACAATACCATTATTAAACATGCAGCACAAACATGTTCTTCTATCAGCGCAGCATTGGCAGTTCTTTTCTGCTCTTGTATAGTACTCATTATACTTTTGGGCAATAGCTTCAAAGTCAATATTAATTTCTCCATCTTTGACCATCCCTAAGTAGTACTGATAGCCTATTCTTTCACAAGGCATTATTTTTCCACCAACAGTTATAAAGACTTTTTTTCCAAATGGCAAACATGTACCCGTCGGAATGAATTTTCTCTGCTTCTTCCCAAAAAACAGCTCTTCATACCCCAAATAAAAGAAAGGTGAATGCATTTGCATATAACGAGCAATGCCGTCAAAACGAGGATCATTCAAGAAATTATCCATTTTATTAACACGCACCATTGAGTCTTCCTTATTTCGGTACATCGCCATAAACTCATCTTTATAATCAGGGTTGATACCCGTATCGTTAATTTCGCTAATACTTGGAACCTTACCAAACTCCAACAAAATAAACCTATTGATAGATTCTACTGTACTTCTATTGCTAAGGACTGAGTTGAAGTTAACACAATCTTTGTAATAGATAGGATATTTCTCTCTCAATTTATTTACCGCTGCAACAATATCTTTGAAAGCTGGTTTCTCAGTATGATATTGCCTATAAGAAGAACCTTGTTCGTCGCCATCCAAACTGATTAGCAATCTAAAATTCTTCTCTGCAAAGTAATCCATATATTTTGGTAAAAGTAGAGCATTTGTTGTAAGTGAAAAAACGAAGGTTTTATTAAAACCACATAGGTGTTCTTCAATATATGAAACACATGACTGAATAAAATCCATGTTTAATAGGGGTTCTCCACCATAAAAACTAATGTATATTATATCATCTCCTGTTGTACTATAACCAGTTTCCCACAAGCCCTTAATATACATAAGAAAAGCGTAGGCATCTTTAGGCCTCAAACTTCTATTACTCCTGGGATCTTTGTTATTGTATATCTTTCCATAGCCACAATAACTACACGAAAGGTTACATTTCTCCGTAATCTCAAATGTAATTTGAGGAGTATTAGCCAAACAATGTTTTACTATTTCTGCATTAATAAAGTTCATATCTTTACTCCCTTTCTATTCGTTCATAATCAATGGGATAATCATCGGCTTTACCCGCCACTCGATACGATCCATCCTTATTCTGATACATTGTATCGTAGCCTGTTAAAAGTTTATACATCACAATAGGAGAAGCAAATATTTTATCCATCAGCGCCCGTGTCTTTTCTCTCGTTGTTTTCGTCAACTTTGGATAAGTATATGTGTAATAGTAAATCGGATAATTGACAATTTCAAGTCCTTTTATTTCCCAATAGTATTTATGCTCACTTTCTTCTACCTGCATGATAAGTCCTGGCAAACCTGAAAATTTAAAAGGGCCTGCATTTAAGGGGAGCTCTAATGCATACCATGCAGTATAGTTCCTTCCAGCATATGTTGTAGTTGCTTTATTACAAATGTATCCAAGTATGGCTTTATGCTCATCGGGACTTAGCTTCCAATTTATACTTGGCGTTGGCTCTTCATATTGATAATTACCCATATTGAGAATGGCACGATACACTATTAAATTATGCCCTGCAGAGTAGTTGTTATAAATCTCGTATGGAAAGATCTGTCCCTTTAACCCTTTATAAGAATCTGCACCACGCCTAACTTTTTGGGTAGCTAGTGAATCACTAATAAACATCTTATAACTATAATCTTTTACGAGATGCCCACCTATTAAAATTACTCGGATATCATCGTTCAAAGAGTCTCCCTTTACTATAGGAAACTTCATTTGATATGTTATTTTATACTTTGCCGTATCCAGTACAATCTGCTTAGAAAAAATTTGGGTCAACGTATTAATTTGAGCGTTAGCATATAGGGCAATCAAACAACAAAAAAATATCAAAGATTCTTTTTTCATATAAAAATAGTTAATTAATTGCATGGGAAGAATAGAAAATAACCATTTTCTTCCTACCCATGCATTTTTAGTTTAACAGAATAGAGTAACAATCATAGTTACAAACAAACTTGTTTATGGGTATGCTGTTCCTCCACCCGGTGATTGTAGACCTCCCTTTTTATTGGCGCACCCATTATCATGGTTCGATGAAGCACCAATACATCCACATAAACAAAGATCACCAATAGCAGAAGCACTACTGCTACTTGCAGAAACGGAACCACCTGTGATTCTGTTCTGTTCACGATCGGTAAGAACCTCACGTGATAAAGAATTAATTTTTAATTTCATAGAAATTGTTTTTTGTTATTATTATGTTCCGGAACTTTATTCAAATTATTCTGAACCTTATCTTCAGCATGATGGTGCGCCCATGTATCGGGAATGATGCCGTGGACGTGTTGAGGGCTGAGCGGGTGGTGAAAACATACTCTTGGCGGTTGAAGATGTTATCACAAGACAAGGTAAGCTGTATTCGCTTGATGATGATCTTCGCACTTGCCGAAGACACCACAAACGACTGATGGTCGGCATTGCGATTGTTGTAATACTGGTAAACGTCACCTTCAAGGGAAATGTTCTTATTCAAGCTGACATTCAACTTCATGGTATTCGTCATTTGCCGCATGGTGGGCACGGGCTCCCCACCCTTCAGCCTTGACCACGTCTGACCGTAGTTGCCTTCGTACAATATGTTGAACGCCGGGCATGGTTCCATGTAGACCGTTGCGCCCCAGTTCATTGCCTGTGAACTGTATCTTTCCACGGCGTCCTGTATCAGCAATGGCGACTCGTTGCAGAAGTAATTGCCAGACAGGGTGAACTTGGACTTCCACCAGGTAAATCCCTGGCTGAGGGTAAATCCTGCAGAAGCATTGTCGGCATGCTCGTTCACCTCCTTACTGATATATCTCTCCACCGTGCCGTCGTAACTGCTTCCATACAGCACCTTGGGCGAATCGTGGGTATAGTTCAGCGTGATGCTCAGGAAGCGCATGGCGAAAACATTCTTCCATTTCCATTCCAGTCCGCCATACTCCGAATACGCCTCATACAAGGTTGGCGTCTGATAGGCCGAGAGGATGCGATAAGTGGCCAGGAGCGGATGGGTGTACAATTGTTCGATGTTGGGTTCGGTCGTCTTGATGCCTGCCTTAAGCGTGATGTCGTGAGCGGACGTGGGCGTGAACTTCACCGAGGCATTGGGAGTGAACAGCAACCAATTGCGGTGCTGCTTGATGGCGTCCATTCGGTTGTTCAACTGGGTGTAGTGATTGTTCAGTGGCAGCGTGAAATAGAAATTCCAGTAAGGTGTCAGCTTGTTGATGTAGAGTGCCAGCTTGGTGTCGAGGGTGCTGTACGACAAGTCGTTCTCCAGTCTTCCCAAGGCACTCGTCAGCCCGTCACGCCTGTAGGTCAACGTGACATAGGGATGAAAGCTCAGACCTCCTATCACGAAGGCAGACAACCATTCTATGCTGTTGTCAAACAGAACGCTGGTGCGGTGTACCTGCTGAGAAAGCGATGTGCCGTCGATGTATTTTTCGAATAGGTTGGGCAGTACGCTGAGATGCTGTGGCGATTTCTCAAGATTGATTTTGGAGCTGATGTTATAACCTCTCATTTCGGACGAACGCCCGATCAAAGAGAAAATATCGGTGAGCCGGTAGTTCTCCATGAAGGCATTTTCTGCTATGGGCTGTGAGGAAGTCACCGATCCATCGGTCTTCTGTCTGGTGTAGTTGAACAGGATCTGATTCTTGAGATAGTTCTTGTCCTGATTGCCGATGTAGGAGATGTCGCCATAGGCTGCGTCCGTATGTTGCACATGGTGATTGTCCTCAGACACCACATTGTAAGTGTTGTCGGGCAGCAGATGGCTCATGGTCTGGCTGCTGCGGAGCAAACTCCGGTCGGTGTAGTAAGCGGCATTGATACCCAGTTCGCCCTCCTTGCCCACACGATACACATTGTTGTAGGTAACAGAGTGTGAGCGGTTGAAATCATACTTGCTGCGATCGAGCCCCACGGCCGTAGTGGATGCTATACCCGTGAGCACGGGCGTGTAAGAAGGGGCGCCGTTGTCGCCGGTATGCAATTCGCTCGACAGATCTATTCCCACGTCATTCGTGGAATAGGTGGCAAACCACTGCGCCTTGCGTTTAAAGTAGGTCGCAATCAGCGAGTTGTCCCAAACGGCTTTGGTCTTCTGGTCATCGGTTTTGCTTTCAACTCCCGCGCCTAAGTCAGCGATGAGGTTGAACACACCCTTGGCGCTCGCCTTCAATTTGAGGTTGATATTCACCTTGTCGGTTTCCTGAAGCCCCTGTGTGCCTTGATGTCCTGGTCGTTGTCCATCACCTGCACCGTGGCGATGTTGTTGGGATCCAGATTGTTGGTGGCGACGCCATAGTGGCCTTTCATCATGTCCATGCCCTCGATCTTCATCTTGCTGACAGCCTTGCCGTTGTAGGAGATGGCCCCGCTCTTCTCCACCTGAATGCCCGGCATCTTCTTGAGTACATCCGCCAGCGATTTGTCGTTGGGATTGACAAAGGAGGCCACATTATAGTTCACGGTATCTTTGTTGGCGAAAATCCTGTCGGCCTTTACAATGACCTCTTTCAGCACCTTCGCTTCCTCTTTCACGCGAATGGTATAGTTGGCCGACCGAACCGCGACTTTCTGCTTGTTCGTGGCGATCGACATGCCCGATACGATGAGCATCAGGCTGTCTTTGTCGCTGTTGACCTGAAGTTTAAACAATCCTTTGTCGTCTGTCATCGTATAGCTGACGATTTGAGTTATATCGTTCGGGTCCGTGGCATATACATTGGCATCAGAGATGGGTGAGGAATTGGACGCATTGACAACCTTACCCGAAATAACCGTATCTGGCCCTATCGTGGCCTGCACAACCAGAACATGAAATGCAAGACACAGTAGAGTAATCAATCTACTGTGGGAGGCGTCGTGCAATATTCTGCGTAATTCATTGAATGCATCCATAGATGAAGTCATTACTGCTTGTCAAAAACTGTGTTTTATACCATACAGAAAGTAAAATATTAATTGGGGGGTTATACTAAAGCGCTATTACCTCTATTAACACACCAATTGAATAGACCTCTATACTAACTTCACCCGAATTATACGACAGAATAACAGGAATTTCGTTGCCGGATAAAATATCTCCACCTGTAATTGTTTTTGTATTCTGGCCTGATACGTTTATTACGATAGTTACATCATCAACATCTTGTAAGAATTCTAAATAGACTGTTTTAGTATTTCTATCCTTTGGAGCATGTCTCGGTCCTGAAGTTGTTGTTGATGATTTTGGAGTATCTGTGTGTACAACTACGACTTCTCCCTCTGAGTTCAAAGGCGCAGCGGATAAGTTAAGTAAACATCCACTTAACATCAAGCATACCAATACGAGTTTGAACTTTAATTTTTCAGGATTTAATAATCTTACCATGATAATTTAAGTTTTGGTTTGTTTCAAAATTAGAAGATTGAACAGTGGATTCAAAATTATTTTGGATTTATTTTTTTAACATTGTTACATTATGAAAACAAGAAACTATCTTACTATTAACGATTTATAAAAATTTACCATCAAAAAATCTCATAAAATGTAACAAGGATATTCATGGTTTTCAGCAATGTATTAGAAAATATTTGTATTTTTGCAACTATGAGGAAGAAAACTAAAATCCAATTTCTTGTCATAATAATATGTTGTGCAATTACACTTTTAGGATGTACAAATTCTTCTACAGAAAAGCAATTAGCAAATGTTGATTCGCTCTTGGCTGTAGACAAGCTAAATGATGCCGAAAAAGAATTGTACCAGTTGAGAGGAATTAGCATGAATGAAAGTGAGCGTGCTAAATATAATTTTCTTTCTATCTTGACCGCATGGAGGCTATTTCAACCTATTAAAAAAGAGATTGATTTAGATAAAAGTATTTCTTACTACGAACATCAGGATAAAGATGGTCTCTTGGCACGCTGCTTCTTTCTGAAAGGGGAGCTCTTGGCTGACAAAGGAAAAATAAAAGAGGCAATACTATTTTACAAAAAGGCAGAGCAACGTGTTGCAAAATCAGATCTTATGACACAACACCATATCTATGAGAGTCTTTCACTGAACAATATGCGGAATGAGGCAATGGGAATTGCCATAGTATATGCGCTAAAAGCATTGCCTTTAGCTCAGCAGTTGCATAAGCCAGACTGGGAGGGATACGAGTATTACTTGCTTACTTTAAGCTATAATAGCTTAGGAAAAACAAAGGAAGCTCAGTTATATATGCAACGACTTTTACAACTCTTGCCTCGCATGAGCGAGAAAGGGCAGATGGATGTCTTAGAGGTTCTTGGGCAACATTATCAATTACAAGACCCAAAACTGATGGAACAATTTATGCATAAGGCTTTGAGCGTTAAGAGTAATATTACCCCATATCTATATATGGCAGCCCGCAGATATAATCAAGGAAGAAAAGAAGAAGCCTATCAATTTCTTAACATAGCCGACAAACAATGTAACGGGAAACACTGTTATGCTCTCATTGAACTTAGGCGAGATATGAAATTGCATGATAAAGATTATAAATCGGCAAATCTACTATCCATGCAGCTAGTACAGCTCGAAGATAGTATTTTAAAAGCAGATAATCGGAAAGACGTGGAAGCTGTGCAGAATAACTTTGAGCAGCAATTGAGAGAACAAAAGCAACAACGAATTTACGCTTATATCTTAACGGCAGTCTTAGCTCTTATACTAAGTATTGGTTTACTTATTATATATCTTAGATTGAGAGTCCATAAGATGAAGTCTATGCTATCTGATGATCAATTAGAAATTTCCATTTTAAACAAGCAGATTGGTGAGGTAGAAAAAAACTTGGCCGATACTGACACGTTACGTCTCAAGCAGAAAAACGAAATAAACAAACTGAAACAAGAAATAGCCAAAGTGGAAGAACACCATAATGGCTTTCTTGCTGATGGCCGTCAATGTTATGAAAATATCTTAAAAGAAAAAACAATTATTACTTGGGAAAAATATCATTTTCATGCTTTCATTGAATATTATAAACTTGTTGATGCTGAGTATCTCTATGAACTCGATAAAGAATTTCAACACCTTACAGACAGGAATAAGCTCATTTATATTCTCCTGCATTTAGGATTATCGCAAACTAAAATTGCAGAAAGATTAGGCGTAAGTGAGGGTGCTATAAGAACAGCACTTTCAAGAAATCAGAAAAAGCGCAATAAAGAGTAGTCAAATCAAGTATTCATTATACAAAAAAACAAATCCAAAGAGAGGGTGTGGCTTTGTCCCTTTTTTAGAATTCTTAGATACCCTTCAAAAAAAATAGCTTTAAAGATCTCCTTCCCTTCAAACTACGTATAAGGAATAATCTCCTATGCCAATTTATTATTAGTCCTCTTTGCTTAAGAATTATCGAAATATAATCATGAAAACAATAAGGAAGAACTGGGATAATACCATATATATTCCTCGCTAGTACCACTTAACAAGCACACTTCTAGCGTTTCTTTTTGTATTCGCCCCACTAAATTACTTGTTATGATACTCTATTATGGTAATTTATTATACTGATTTGAGCAGATAGAAAATAACGTATCATACACTTAACAGAACCTCAACGTGTTCGCATGGTGTTCGCAATCAATCGGGTAGGAGGTAAATGTTATTCATAAAAGGCATTTACCTCCTACTTTCACATTTACCGACCTCCCACACCACCGTACGTGCCGTTCGGCATACGGCGGTTTCGTACTTTTACACCTCACGGTGTGTGGCAAGTTGTTTTCAGCTATCCCTTTGAGTAACGTCACTTCTACCCTATTGTCGGATTCCGTCCTATCGTCTTGGATAGAGAGCTCCTTTCGGACATCTGACGAAGAATTTCGCAGGGTAGCATTCATTTACTATTGCACTGCACGATTCGGTCCTTCCCTGTAGGCACACGTACCTTGGGTACTATGACCTCTGCTGACTTCTCACGGCAAGCTTTACTCCGCTTCTTTCGTAAAAACAACTATTTGAAACGTCCGTGAGACCTCCTCGGATAAGAACATTATCTTTCCATCTTATACCTACTTCATTTTTTCGCTAAGCTCAAGGAAACTCCACCGACCATTCCGAATAGCTATGGGACTTTGATTTGTCTGGCAATCTTATCCATGGTCATATGCCTTATATGAAGTTTCTGTTCGTTAGGCCAGATGTTTGCCGCCGGCTTCCTTCAGATTTCACCTCACGATGAACACCCTTGCCTTTGGCTATGTAATTCCCGCTATTAGGGTTTACTCGGGACTTCCACCCGTTAGAAAATGCTCATGCCGAGCGTACAAGAAAAAGGAGTTGCGGAAATTTCCGTAACTCATTGATAATCAGTGTATCTTTGGTGGGACCCGAACCCACGACCTCTGGATTTATGGAATCCGTTAGAATCTGCAAATGTTGCCAAGGCCCAATTGTCGTACTTCTATAATGAAATTTATTTGTGAAATCTATTAAATCAGGGTAACATCCATATTTATCTATCGGTAGTTTCCTCAATGTGTCTTGTACAAAAATAGGTAATTCTTGAAGAGATAGGACGGCCATCTTTCTATTATTTACATAACTACAACCTGCAAACAAAAAAATAGCTATTTTATAACAAAAAAAGTATTCTTATTCATTTGTGATGACTTTTATTTCAAAATAGTTATTAAAAATGTGTGATATTTTGGGTTGATTGGGAGTAAACCTTTTATTCTTTAACTCGTTGGCGGAATTAATTTAAGTTGATAAACATGAGTAAAAAGTTGTACACGTCGTTAACTTTTTAGTAACTTAGTGGTACAAACCCAATTAGGTCATAAAATCTTTGTGATGCACAACCTCATGGCAAAGTTCAAAAAAATACTTGAAATCTGCAAGCAATATGCTGGAAATCAAGTCAACGGGAAAAGAAAAGTTCCTCAACCCTCTTCCATTAAGGCGGCACGCTCTGCTGGACGCATTCTTTTTAACAAGTCAGTCTTTCTGTCTTCTTGTTTCGGCTCTTTGAGCAGGTAGGCATTGTCTGCCTATCGCTGGGATTCATAAAAAGAAAAGCCCAAGATTACGAGACAATGCACGTTTGTCCTTTGGAATAAAAAGCTCGTCACCATTCTTATCCTTTGGCCTTGCTTATACATCTCCAGTCAATTGTTCCAAGTACATTTTGCGCCAATAGGCAGATAAAGCCGCTTAGATTCCTTGATTTCTCTTATCCCGAACTCAGGTTCGTTCCCCCGAAGAAGTCATTAGATTTCACAAGAGGGAAACTAAACAAAGTTAGGTAATGGGGTGGCTCACCACTGCTCCACTATAGCATTTTATATGGCAAATCGTTTGATGACGGCAAAACCCGCCGAACAGCAGAAAGACTTTCCTCTTTATTTTCAGGATGGGAAGCAGAAGAACGCCACTTGCGTCTGTTTTGTTTGAATTTGGACTCATCCGCTGGTATGTACTGGAGGGGCAACCAAAAGGCAACGACTTTACTTTGTTCTGTATCGTAGTGGGGATAGCTGAAACGGAGTATGGCTACGCCTCTGTAAAGGAGATGGAAGGCATCAAAGTGGCTGGATCTCGGTATGGACTGGACATATTGAGCATTAGGCAGATATTAGACTTTAAGCCCTGTCCAATTGCCGAGATACAGGACAAACGACTACGGACTTCCTGTCAAGGCTATATGATGAGCAGTAACGAAAGACTTTTCAAGCGAGAGCCATGAAAGCTCGCTTTCAAATGGCCGAGTGCAGCTAAGCGTTATAGAATAGGCGAAGCTTCCGCCTTTGTATTTTTTGTAGGACACATATATTTTGGCTGTCTTTTCTGTCTTATTTGTCATAAACACATAAAGTATTGATATACAATAATATAATATTCTTTGTTATTAGACAAGACTTATATTATTTGACTAAAATAGAAAGATTCTCCACTTCGACCATTTTCTAAGACAAGCGATGACAAGTCAAGACAACATCAGAGTCATATAATTTATTGATACTCAACGACAAGACATATAAGACAAGCAAGACAAGCATTTTCGGGGTTTACTGAGATTTTTTTAGGGTAAAAATGAAGTCGCCATTACCAGGACAAATTACCTGAGAATGGCGGGTAGCCTATCATGACTCACAAGCAGTTCTTAAGGTATACAGAGTGAGTCTTGTTACTTCTCTTTTTTGCTCAATGAGCGTCTTTTATCTTTTTCAAGAAGCGATTCGTTTTCTGCTCGTAAGCATTACGGGCAGGCGTGTTTTTGCTGCCCAACACTCGGTTGAGCATCTCGTCATGTGAGTATAACTTCATCATACCGTTTCTACCTCGCTGGGGAGTAAGTGGAGTGAGAGGGCATCTTCTATCTTGCAAAGCGTCTCGATGGAGAGATTCTCTTTCCCTCGGAGTATCTTTGACACATACTGCTGCGAACAGCCCATACGCTGGGCAAGTTCTGTCTGGGTGAGATGGAGTTCGTCCATCTTGTCGAGCATAAGCATCGCAATACGCTGCGAGTGGCGAAGCCACGACTTGTTGGCCTGTCGGTATTCGGCAGCCTCACGCCAGCGAGAGGGTGTCTTGCTCTCGTGCGCCTCCAGTTTGCTTATAATTCGGTTCATACTTATCTCCTTTTTATATTGTGGTAACATAATCTATGAAAGAATCGTCGTCGATAATATCCTCATTCAGGAGAAAACGGCGGACGTTTTCCAGTTTCACCAGCTTCGCCGTTGTATGGCTTCGTTCTTCCATTCTTTCTTTTTTATATTGCAAAGATAAGTTATAGAGATGAGTCCTACAACTCATAGGTTGTATTTAACTATTATTTTCTTCCCTTGTCATCTCCAGATTGATGTCAAACGCCTCGACGAGCTTCTCATAATCAAAGCAATAGGAACGTTGTTGGACGGACATTTTGGTGGGCTGCCCCTTGGCATCACGGTGATCGAAGTCAAGGACCTGGTTACCCTTTTTGACAACATGATACGTCATGCGCTGCTCGCCCAGATACTCTTTGCTGTTTTCTAAATAGTAACGGAGCGACTCTTCGGGCAGTGAGGTCTCTCCGTTGCGGTGGGCATTGAGCTTATAGAGCATGAAGATGCGGGTCTTCTGAAGATAGAGTATCTTGTGCGGCTCTGCCCATTCCGTTTCATTGATGATACTGGAATGGAACCGGCTGACAGATCTAATTCTAAAGTCGGCATCTTCGTAAATTTCACCCTCACTATTGAGAAACTGCACCATGCGCCAGAAGCTACCCAACTCGTCATTTGTCTTACATTCCATGTTTTGGTGTATAATGCCTTCAACCGTGATATTCAATACTTCTGAATACGAGAGAGGCAGATCCAATTTGCCTTCCAAACATCGGAAGGCTGTAAGTGGGACCACCCAGTTTTGCACAATGCGGTCGATGACATTCCTACTGCCTAACCGTTTGTTTACATCATCCAATATCAAATGATACTGATCATAAAAGGCTTTGACAAACAGTTCCCTATGAGTCAAAAGCTGTAGGGTTAAGTGCGTCATTCCTTTGGAACGCATCATGAGCAATCTTTGGTAGTTCTTCTTTTCATCATCTGTAAAGTCTGACTTGGGAAACGAGAGGAAGATAAGCCGGCTGAAGAGTGCGATGTCGGTCGTAGGCATCTCTTGTCCGGAGATAATCACGCCTGCATCTACGGCGGTGGTCTCCTTCTTCTTGTCGGTGGTCATGTTCATGCGGGTGCGACCAGTACCGTCCCAAAGGCCTTTGATAAACTCTATCTTGGCAGTGTCGATGCCGTTCTTGTATTCGTCGATGTGCACCAGAGCATTGGCAGCGGCAGCTACCGTGTCGTTGAGGGCGGGAATGGTGGAGTTCTGTATGTTAGGCGGTATGTTGTCAATCACGAAGAACGACATCAAGGTGTGTCCTAACTCACTCTTGCCAGAACCCTTCGGACCGAAGAGATCGAGGATGGGGAATGAGCGTGTGGTGAGGGTGATGATGTCACGGAAAAGGGTGGCAAGATAAAAGCAGAAGCCTATCTTGCCATTGTCGCCAAAGACGAGGAAGAGCTGACGGGTGAAGTCACGGAGCAAAATCATTGAGAAATTGAAATGCACAAACTGACGCTCGAAACGGAAATAGTCGGTGTTTTCCTTATAAATCTGAGAGAAGGCTGGCAGGTAGTAGTTGCCCTTCTCGTCCAGGTGCACGATACCGTATTCGTTGACTTCACTGAACTTCCCTCCATAATAGATGCCGTTGCCAAAGGCATAGAAGCCTTTCTTGTTCCAGCCGAGTTGCTTGATTTGGGCTGCTGTCTCGGTCTTTTCGTAAAGGAAGCACTTCAGCTTAATGAGTTCCTTCTCGCCAGCCTTCCAGATGAAGTTGCCGAGAGATTCAAGTTTTTGGCGGAACTTTTGTAACGAGATAAGGTCTTCCTGCTCCATCTCTATAATTTCCTTGATACCTAACTCGTTGGTGAGCAAGAAGAGTCGTTTGGCCATGAGCGGGTCCTTGATGTGGAAGAGTGGTGTCAGCGTAAAATTGCTCCATTCAATCACTCCTCCCTTCTCGGTGGTGGAGAAGTATTTGCCGTGGTCTATCCAAAAACCGTACTGACGGTTTAGGTCGATTTCGTCCTCCTTTGGGCTGTCGCGCCTCGTCCTCTCGTTCTCAACGGCTTTCTGCCAGAAGAGTTTTCCTCGGTGATATTTGGTGAGGGCATCAATGAACATGGTGAGCTTGGTGTCGTCATCGATAAAGGACAAGAGGTGGGCTATCTGCTTCACGGCATCACTCTTTTGCTCAGTGTTGCCGCTCGTCTCAAATAGTTTGGCGGCCAGCCACAGGATAAAGTCCTCTTCCTCTACAGCCTTGAAGAGCGCTTGATTCTTGAAATAGGTATCGGGATCTTCCTTCTTACCTTCCTTGGAGGTGGGGATTTCCTTGACCGATACGATAAGGTGCTGTTCAGTGGCGAGCTTCCCTGCCTTCATTACGGCTTCGATACCCGTACCATAATCGGCGCCGCCCTTGGGTGGGTCGTTGTCGGGAATGAAGCACACCTTACTGGCTGCCCTCTTGATGAGTTGAAACTGCTCCGCTGTCCATGCCGAACCAAGGTCGGCCACGGCGTTCTGCACACCAATGGCATGCAGACGCATACAGTCGGGGGCTCCCTCCACAAGGTACATCTGCTCGGTCTTTCCTGCCGCCCGCCATGCCACGTCCAAACCAAAGACAGTGTTACGCTTATTGTAAAGAAACGACTCCTTGCTATTGAGATACTTGGGCTGACTGTCGTCCATCACCCTGGCCGTGAAGCCGATGATGTGCTGGTAGCGATCTTTGATGGGGATGACGATACGGTCCTGGAAGAAGTCGTAGCCCTGCTTGTTAATGAGTCCCAACTCCTGGAGAAATTCCTTTTGCAAGGGCAGATGAGCGAGGGCTTTGCCGTCGATGGACGCAAAACCGATCTCTATCTCATCGCAATACTTCTGCCCCCAGCGGTGATAGGCATAGTCCTGGGCAGGCTTGTAGCGCAGAAACACCTCACGGTAATGTTTATGTACGGTGGCATTGACAATCAGTAGCGACTCACGTTTCAGGCGCTGCTGCTTCTCATCGATGGTTTCCTCACGTTCCTCCACCTCTATGCCGTACTTCCTGCCCAGCCACTTCACGGCCTCTGGGTAGGTCATGTTCTCATGCTCCATCAGGAAGGTAATCGCATTACCTCCTTTATGGCACCCGAAACAGTAGAACATGCTGCGGTTGGGCGTAACTGTAAACGACGGTGTCTTCTCCTGATGGAAAGGACACAGCGCACGATAGATGATGCCTCGCTTCTGGAGTGACAAGAATTCGCCCACCACCTCTTCTATATGCGCCGCATCAAGTACCTTTTCTATAATGGCCTTGGGTATCATTTCATCCTCTAATCATGTTTGGGGTTACAAAAAAATGCCTCAGCCGACTGGCTTCTCAGCGGGTCGGCCAAGGGCTTCTACTTAGTCACTTGTTATTTAGAGGATTTGCTAAGTATCTCTTAATTCTGCAATGAACTCCGATTTCAGAACATACCAACAACGACCCATCTTATGAGCTGGGATAAGGCCTTTTTCGATGCGCTTCCTGATGGTACACTCCTTGCGTCCGAGCATAAGGGCGATGTCGGGCACGGTAT
The DNA here is from genome assembly GCF_000455445.1 of Hoylesella timonensis 4401737 = DSM 22865 = JCM 15640. GTDB lineage: Bacteria > Bacteroidota > Bacteroidia > Bacteroidales > Bacteroidaceae > Prevotella > Prevotella timonensis. Next base: position 221,382 of record NZ_HG417092.1, read on the forward strand.
AGACCGTGTCCGAGGTGTTAAGTACTCCATGACTGGCAGCCATGAAATCAGTCATGCTCGCTTTCCGTTTCCCATTCTTTCTTTCCGTAGAAATCAATGGGGAGTTTTTCTTTCCATTTTCCTTCATCTGTTTCCTTGTTTAATTCCTGTTTACGTTCTTCTGATGATACTGCATAGATGGCCAGCCGGCAGCCATAGCTGTTGTAGCTGTAATGGATGAACTTACCAGCGATGGCTCCCCAAGAGCGGTTGTAGTCGCTGATCATGTTCACAAAGCTGTGACGCTTGTCCAGTGATACATTGGTGATCTTCAACTGGCCCACATGAATTTCCCTAATCCATGTCGTTGGATGGATAACTCTTTCTACTTTTGGCATAATCTTCTGATTTTAAATGAGGGCAATATTGCACTGAGATCCAAAAGAGAATGAGCATCTATCTTGCTGAGGGAATATCAAAAATGCAAAAAATCCTTCCATGGCTTCCGTTTCATCGAATGTAGAATTTCTGGTTTCCTTTCTTGGGTCAAAATGGTTTGACAGGAAATAGAAATTAAATTTTTGCTACAAAAATATAAGCAAAAATGGTGGAAAACGAAAACCAATCAGTTTAAATCGACCAACCAACCAAGTATTTAACGTTACCCAACGCTTCCTATGAAGAAGGAGTGAGACTGCTTTTGTCAATCATCTGACGGACACGGATGGAATATGCATACTCAACAGGAATTTTTGATAAGGTTCAGGATTTTCTCCGCCATCGAGACTACAAGGCAAACAAAAACGCCTGTGGACGACCGCAGGGGTAAGTTGCGGTGCGCCACAAGCGTTCACGTTATGAAGAATAAAAAAGATTTCATGAGGAGTCCTCATGAGGGGATGTTTCTGTTGAGGATGCCAAAGAGGCAGGGGGGAGCTATTTCATCTTCTTGCCCTCATACGTCATGCTGTCCAGCAGGCGTGCGGCGGCAGCAGCGGTGCGGGTGGGCAGTGGCGAGTAGAGCAGACGGGTGGTCAGCTCTTGTGCCTCTGGACTGAGCAGCCAGCGCAGCACGCTCACCGTCTCCTGTGCTTCATGATATGACCGCAAGGCGTAGCTCTGCTCCTGATACACCAACACCCAGGTGTAGCAGCTGATGGGGTATGCCCCGGCAGCGGTGGCGTTGGTGATGTCGGTGGCATTGCCCTCCTGTTCGGCAGCGGCCATGATGCTCTCCTGCGTGGGCAGCACAAACGTGCCGGCGGCATTGCGCAGCCATGCCCGTTGCGTGTCGAAGGCGGTGGTGTATTCCGTCGCCACATAGCCGATGCTTCCCGGTATGCGTTCCACCAGGCCTGCCACGCCAGTGTTGCCATTGGCAGCCACGCCCACCTTGCAGCCTATCTTCTTGCCCACGCCCATAGCGTTTTTCCATGCGTCGCTCACCTTTGAGAGATACTGGGAGAACACGTAGGTGGTGCCGCTGCCGTCGAGACGGAACACGGGGGTAATCTCCCGGTCGGGCAGTGATAGCTTGGGGTTCACCGCTGCAATGCGGGCATCGTTCCACTTCACGATTTTACCCATGAAGATGTCGGCCAGCAGTTCGCCCGTCAGTCGCAGGTTGTCCGTACCCTTCAGGTTGTAGGCCACGGTCACCGCCCCCATACAGGTGGGCAGTGCCAGCACCTTTCCCGGCAGGCTGTCGCGCTCTGCTTTGGTGGGCAGCACGTCCACGCCCGCAAAGTCGATCTGTCGGCGTTGCAGAGCTTTCAGACCCCGCTCCGAGCCGATACCGGCATAGGTCACGGGTACGTCGTTTTTCTCCCAGTACAACTCGAACGCTTTGTTGTAGAAAGGCAGGGGCAGCGTTGCTCCGGCTGCCGTCACCACCGTCTTGCGCGAGGCAGCCGATGGAGCCTTCACCACGCTCCCGTTCTCCGCATGAGTGGTGATGGAGAACATACAGAGCAACAATAAGATATTTTTTACTTTGAACATTGAACTTTGAACTTTGAACTTTGAACTTTGAGGTTTGAACTTTGAGGTTTGAACTTTGAGGTTTGAACTTTGAGGTTTGAACTTTGAACTTTGAGGTTTGAACCGAAGGTCACCGACCAACGGAAAGTAATGAGCATGATGAATTATGAATTGTGCATTGTTCATTAAAACGCATATTCAATATTTCCCGAATGTCCATTCACCTGCAGGGTTTGGCGGGCATCGCTGTCAAACTTCATCAGCGTGGGCATAAAGCCGATACGCTTCTCGGGTGTCACGTCGGCATTGTACAGGCGAAAATAAAAATTTCCCTGCACAGCCGTGGTGTCTATCTCCACGAACTGCCCCGGCACGTTCTGTTCCAACGACACGGATAAGAGCTTCTTGCTGGAAAACGGATTTTTGCCACTGAGTATTTGCACACGCATGTGGTGAATGTCGGGATAGGTCTTGTCTGTGTAGAAGAAGCGGGCTTTGACGTGTCCCGGCTCTGTAGGCATCGGCTCGCCACCTTCCGACTCGTCGGGTGTCATGAGTTTCTGCCCCGGCAATTGCACGAAGGTGAAGTCACGCTGCTGGCTCAGGTCCACGTTCATAGAGAAATCGGGCTGGTCGGCTCCTTTGCGAAAGCCCTGCAACACGCCCTTCGCTTCTGCGCGGATGCGGTAGGTGCTAAATGCTGTCTTACCAGATAAACTCTGACCATCCAGCATGAAATAGCAAGAGTCATACGAATAGGGCTCTGCCACCGTCAGATGATAGTAGCCGCCGTCCAAGGGCTCGTCGTTATAGCTGCAACCCGCAAGCAGCACCACGGCCGTTGCCGTGAGAAAGATTTGATTGAGTATTTTCATTCTTTACAATATTTTGGTAGAAACAAGGCGGAGTTGCCAGCAGAGTGTGCGGCACACCACCTTGTTGTTATAATTCCTCCGACCGATAGCATTTTTATCCAAGTGCATGATAACAATTCGGATGGAAATAATGATGCATTGTGCATTGTGAACCGCAGGTCACTGACCAACGGAAAGTAATTATGCATTATGCATTATGCATTATGAATTATCTCATCATTACCTTCGCCGTCTTATTTCCGGCTTTCACAACCAACAGTTGGTTCTTGGGCAGATTGCCGATGTGGGTGGTTTCGCTGGTTGCCACGGTATTGGCCACCGTCCTGCCAATGGCGTCGTACACAGTGATGCGGCTGCCTTTCACGCCGCCCACATACAGCTCGCCACCATCTACCTTCACGGGCAAAGGCTGATTGGCGGTTGTGGTCTCGATACCGCTCGTGCCACCCTTCACCGTCAGGGAAAAGTCGTCGAGCAAGAGGTCGCCACGAATATTTTGAACTCCTATTCCTATATACTTCATCTCACTCTTGTCATGGGCATACTCATTGGATTTCGTGTATTTTGACAAATGGTCTCCAAAATCATAATCGACAGTAGCAAACTTCCAGTCTCCTTCAGTGGTCTCCCCAGGCGTAATCACTTCTTGTGTTGTTTGCGATAAACAAGTCATGTCCCATAATTCAGTAGCACTGTGCCACATGCCAATGCCATAGGACCAGCTGAGAGTCCTCCCTTTATAGTTAGTAGCCTTGACTACTTTGTACCAAAAAGATAATGTGTACACTTTATCCACGCCTGGCGTAGAGATATCTATTAATTGTACAATGCTTCCACCTGCTGGATACCCTTGCGAGGCATAAGTCATATAAAGTGCGGCATTACCAGAATGGGCTTCACCAATAATAGTATTGAAATGAGGGTCATTGTCGTAGTATCTAGTTTGGTCATCTTCCCAACCTTCTGGAGAAATGACTCCATTTTCTTCATTAACAATAATGGTTTCTCCTTCAAAACCTGGATTTTTCAACAAATTATTTTGTGCTTTTGCGACTATTGCGTTGCCTAACAACAGCATGACAAAAAGTAAATTTTTTGTTTTCATTTGTTTTGCTTTTTAATTAAACGTGTCAAAGGATGGTAAGCCAACCTTGACCAACCTACCATCCTAAGAATATTTTATATTTATCTAACCCAAGCCTGGGCTGTCCAAACTGTTGTTAATCCGGGTTTAAAAGCACCCTTATAATTTACAGCCTCAATACCGGGGAGAGAATAGGCCCCCGTCATGGCAGGATTGCCAAGCGGTATCAAAGCCTTAGTCTTATAATTACCCCATGGATTGTTAAGTTCGATGAGGCTATAATCTGTCAGTCCCACATTGGAAGCCGATGGCGTAAAGGTATCATTCGTAGCTTTGTCGGCACTGAAGTTAATACCAGCTACCTGTCCATTTGAAGCAGCACAAATAACATTGTTTTCTAAAACATAGTTAGAGTTCTTGGTTTCTCTCAGAATGCCTCTCGGAAAACCATAGACCACGCTGTTGATCAATGTGAATTCACAGTTGCGACGGAAATCTGTGCAAGATTTCAGAGCGGTTCCGCTTTTACCAACCTGCGCAACCTGTCCTTTTGTAGTTCCTTTTATCGTCAAATTGCTCAATACGGGATGAGTGAAGGGAGTTAAAGACGAACTGTGACCGTCGTTGTCACATTCTACACCATTCGGGTCTTTTGAATATTTCATGGTAGGCTCGATGGTAATCAAACCATATTGGATAGTACCTGTGTAACCCCAGTCGAAGTCTAGACCATCGTCGTCGGTGGCAGTGGAAACAAGGTACTTGCCGTTGACGCATCCGCCGAAAAACTCGAAGGCATCGTCGGCACCATGAAATGCCTGGCAGTGGTCGAGCCGCGTACCACGACCCACGCCACCGAAGGTGAAAGCGTTAAGCTCATTGTCGGCTGCAATGCTGGCACCGGCATATTCCACGCGTACATAGCTCAACACGCCAGAATTGTCGTTGTCGTTTGTACCGCCGAAATGGATGTCCACGCCTGCGGGTGCTGTGGATGCGTCGATGCCCTCAATGGCACACTCCGTGCCCTGATTGACAACAGCCTTGCCAAGAATTACGAGACCGCCCCAGCCACCTTTCTGTCCATTTTGGGCTGTGAACACGATAGGCTTATCGGCTGTACCCTGAGCCATGATTTTGCACCCACGGGTGATGATTAGAGCAGAAGCCATGGTGTTATCACTGCTGTAAAGACCCTCAATGCGTGTACCCGGCTGAATGGTGAGCGTGGCACCGTTGGTGACGTAGGTTTTTCCACTGAGCTGATAGGTGACATTGCTGTACAACGTCTTGTCAGCACTGATGATACTCGACAGCGTTTCCGTTGCACGTACATTGTTCACTACAGGAATTGTTTCGTCCTCATTTGAACACGAAGTCATTGTGACTCCCACTGCCATGACTGCTACGAGGAGCATGGCGAATTTTTTAAAATTCTTCATAATAGAATGAATTTAGTTAATAAATGATTATTAATAGATGCTTCGGGACCGTCAAGGATGAAAAGTTCCACTGTTGTTATCTTACTTGGCTGGACTTTCTCGTATCTGGTCCTTTTGCATACTATCTCGAATTGATGTAGTACCCTTACGGGTGAATTAAAGTTGATAACTTACCGTCAGGGAGAGATTCACCCCCTTGTTGATGCGGCTGATCACCCAGTCGCCTGGGGTATAGTCCATGCCCTTGTCTGTCAAATCTTGGGGGTAAGTCCGCTGTCCGTCAACAAACTCAATATGACAATTGCGGTAGAGAATATGGTCCTCATGAAGCAGGTCGCTGGCATTGAGTTTTACTTCGAGGCGCTCTTTCAGGAACTTGGCGGCGAGCTGCAGGTCAAGCACATTGCGAGGATTCTCGTAAATATCCCATGCTGCATTTTGAGCAGACAGGAACAGCTTGCGTCCCGTACGCCCATAATTGACTGTAGCGCTAAGCTGCTTACCGAAGTAGCCCAACCCCACGTTCACGGTGTAGGGCGACATTCCCATTAATGGGCGTCTGCGATTCTTATAACTCTTCTGTATGCTCTCATCGTAGTTGAGTTTCACTGTACCATCGATAATCGAGAAGTTGCCCGTGAACCAAAGGTCGCGGAGGAAGGAGCCAGGCAGCAGGAATCCTAACGACTTGCGCACGTTCAACTCGATGCCCTTGGTGGTGGCTTCGGGCAGATTGGCATGAATCTCGTCGTAGTTGTGACCGTCCTGTCTTAGCCAGGTATAGACCTCTGCCGGATCTTTGAACTTCTTGTGGAATAGGCTCAATGAGACCACCTCGCCCATGGATGGGTACCACTCGAAGCGCAGGTCCCAGTTGGTGATTTTGGACTGCTTGACGTAATCTCCAAATTTTGTATAGGTAATCATGCGGTCTTCCACTCTATAGTATGGGGTGAACGTGAGTTCACGGAACTCAGGGCGGGCAAGGGTCTTGCTGAAGGCCAGGCGGGCGTTGAGCGTGGGCGTGATGTTATAGACCAAGGTGGCAGCGGGCAGCCAGTCGGTGTTTTTAATGGAAATAGTAGTGTCGTTCCAGTTAACACTCGTAGAAGTCAGGATGGCTGTTCTCGTGGTGGTGCTTGTTTGGGCATCCTCCATACGCACGCCAGCGGTGAGGTGGAGACGGTTGAAGAAAGTGAAATCGCCCATCAGGTAGGCGGCATGCACGTCCTGGCTGCCCTCGTAATAGTCAGCGTATGAACCATTGATGCCAGCCGGCGAATATACCGCCAAACCCTGCTCGAACCATTTGGGATCGAAGGCATCGTTGAGTGGTATGCCCTCCTCGGGAACATTGCCGGGAATATCGACAAGGAAGGATTTGAGGTATTGCTGGAAAAAATCGGACCGGCGGAAGATACCCATGTAACCAGCCTTGATACGCTGCTTGTTGCCTGCTACCTCGAAAGGATGCTCCACGTTCATGCCAAGGGTCTTTTTATTTTCGTTCAGGTCGGAATACATCAGATGACCACTGTTAAGATCAGATTGACTGACGCTGCCACTGGCGGGTCCCCAGCCAAAGATATTCGTCGTATAGCGGTCACCTACCATACCCGCTTCGACCAATGCAGTGTTGGGGTTGGTGCGGTTCACCTTGTTGTAGGAGGCATTCCAGGTGAGGATGAGCTGATCCTCCCAGAACTTGTGCTCGCCGTCCATCTGTGTCTGGAACATCCACGTGCGCAGCGGGTTGCTGTAGAGCTCTCTGGCCCACCATGCGGTGTAATCGGTGTTGATAAAGCGGTCGGTGGTGGTGTGGGTGAAGCGGTTGTTGAAGAGATTGCGCCACGTAATTTTGTGGTTGCGCGCCTGCCAGCCCATGTTGAGTACGGCACCAGTGGCAGTGACGAAGTTGTAGGCTCGGTTGGCACGGAAGAGAGAGTCGTAACTGATCATACGTGCCTCCTTGATGTTGTGGATGGTCTGTTCGTTGCGGTAGGTCAGGGCGAGCACAGCGCCGAGCTTGTGGCCGTTGTGCAGGGTGATGGGAATGCCTGCCGTGAGCGAGTAGGTCTGCAGCGGCAAGGCCTTGTACTTGAAAAACTGGATGCAGTTTTTCTTAGCGGCGTTCTTGCAGTACACGTCAGCTGCCTCGGCAGAATGGTCCTCGGTGGTCCACTTGCGATCCTTGATATTGCCGAAGAGATAGTCGGAGGCGTAGTTGATGCCCGTCTCCATGGTTTTACCAGTGGAAATGGTATTGATACCCGTGCCGATGCTCACGTTGAGAAACTTCTTCGTGGGCACGGACAGCGTGTTGACCTCCACCAATCCGCCCGTGAACTCGGCGGGCAAGTCGGGGGTGAAGGTTTTTGCGATGGTCACCTTGTCCACCAGTCCGGCGGGGATGACGTCGAAAGAGAAGTTGCGCTTGTTGGGCTCAGTGCTGGGCAGGGCGGCCCCGTTGAGCTGCACGTTGTTGTAACGTTCGCTCATGCCGCGCACCACCACATATTTACCCTTGTCGATGGTGACACCCGAGACGCGGCCCAAGACCTGCGCCACGTTGTTGTCGGGGGTCTTGCGAATGAGGTCGGCACTGATGCCGTCGCTCATGGCCATGCGGTTCTTCTGCTGGGCGAGCATGGCATTGGTAGTGGCATTGCCGTAGGACGCTGTAACGGTGACACCCTGCAGCTCGTTGGTGGCCTCCTGCAGGATGAAGTCGAGCGGCGTGGACTTGCCGCCGCGCACCTTGACATCGGAGATGCGCATCTTTTGAAAGGAGATGCACGAGGCCTCGACGGTGAACGAGCGGGCGGGCAGGTTGGTAATCTTGTAGTGCCCTTTGATATCGGTGACACCTCCCTTGCCGCTCATGCCCACCACCGTGACGGTGGCGCCGATGACGGGGAACCCCTCCTTGTCGAGCACGGTGCCCGCAATGGTGCCACGCCCTGTAGTAGCAGAAGCCTGTCTCTGAGCGGTTGGCGTGAGCCGTGGCTTGTTGGCATCTTTATAGACTACGTACGACTTGGCTCCTGCACCTTTCCTGTAGCTGTAAGGTGTGGCGGCGAGTGCATTGGCAAGATCGTTCTCTACACTGACTTTTCGCGAGGCCTTCACGCTGATGGTAGCCATGTTGGACGAGTCGTAGTTGATGTCTACACCGTATTGCTGCTGTATTCTCTTGAGTCGGCTGCTGAGTTTTTCCTTCGGATAGCCAGCTGTTGCCACTGGGCTTTTGACTGTTGCTGTGGGGGTGTTTGCTGTTGTGGTCATACTACTGGCAGATATTGCATTGGCGCGTAATGACGGCCATACGACCAGACCTCCTACCAGCAGCAGAAACCCTGCGATAAAGGATTGGGGAAAAGTGTAATTCCTTTTTTTCATTGTTTTGTTTTTGTTTATTGATGTTCTTGTTTTGTCGTAGGGGCGTGATTCATCACGTTCCGCTATTAATATCGTCTGCATGTCGTAGGGGCGTGATTCATCACGTTCCGTTATTAATATCGTCTGCATGCCCTTACCGAGTTGAGATGATGATGGCATTGCCCAGGTCGGCATACTGCACATTAAAAATGACGCAGATATCATTCATCACGTTGGTCACGGTGGGACGCGCTGCGGTGGCCGAATAGTTGATGCGGGCGGAGGCATCGATGGCATTGTCGTGAATGACGATCTCCTTGCCGAAGTGGCGACGTATCTTGTCGCAGAACTGCTGTCGTGTGGCATCGGTCAGGCGAAACTCATGACGTTGCCATTCAGTCATGTCGTCCACGTCTACCTGATGTACCGTTGCCCGTGCTGTCCTGGCATCGTAGGCGATTTGGTCGCCGTGACGATAACGGCCGAAGGAGTGTCCACCGTGGGCTTTCTTCACCTCGACACACCCACTACTCACGGTAATCTCGCTGATAGCCTGCCCAGGATGGGCGAACACATTAAAAGATGTGCCGTGAACTACGGCGTGGAGCTGTCCGGCTTCGACGGTGAACAGGCGGGCAGAATCGGTGGCGACGTCGAAGAATGCTTGCCCGCTTAGGGCGACCACACGGGAAGAACGTCCAAAATCGTCGGCGATGGAGAGGGAACTACCGGCCTGGAGATCCACCCGCGTGCCGTCGGGCAGGGTGATTGTGGTGTCGGTGACACAGTGAACCAACTGCTGTAGGCGATGCTGCGGCGCAGGCTGCAGGTCACGCCAGGTGAGCATGATGCCTACACCGAAGAGGATCAGCACCGCTGCTGCAATGCCAAAGAACCTGGGCCTTGCCGTCCGTGGTGAACCCACGATGTTGAAGCCCAGTCGAGCAGACAGTGCCTTTCGGGTCATGTGCTTGCATTGCTCAATTTGCCAGGCTTTCAGTGGAGAGACCCTTGTCGGGGAATCTTCCGGCATGTCGTCTTCAAGGTCATCTGCCTGGAGAGGGGTGTCAGAAGAAGATGCCATGTACTTATTGTAGAAGTCGCAGGCTTCCTTGCCGTTCTTCCTCTTTTCTTCATTCATATACTCATTCATAATCAATCCATAATTAGTTTACATTGATCGGAAATCATGATGTTGAGTTCTTAACCGAACTCTGGTTTCATTTTCCATGAAGGGCATTGATGCTCCCGGTGTGCAGGCATGACGTCCGAATGGTACTCAAAAATGAGATGCCCCTCTATATATAATACCGAAGAAAAGGGGTGACCTTTACCGCAAATCACGTTACAATCATGTTAAGTTTTCACTTGTCCTTATTTTAAAGGCTTTCCAGAAGAAAGGGCCGCATGAACGCTTCTATTTTTTATAACAGATTATTCATAAAATTGTATTGATATTTTAATAATCCCAAACTACCTTTGCCGCATGTTAATCTATGAACAGCGATCGATCGTAGGTGAGACAACGGAAATGGATGATCTTGAAGCGCTCCGGATGATTGCGTCAAGATGTGAAGGGTGGCAGAAGGCTTTTTCCACTCTTTACACACGGTATGAGGATACTCTAATTACCTATTATTGCAGGACGCACGGCAAGGAGGCTGCCAGCGACATGGCGCAGTCTCTGTGGCTTACCCTCCTGGAAAGAGCAGAAGAATTGACGCACCTCGAATCGTCGGACGGGATTAAGGGTTTCCTGATGAACTTAGCCCGCTGTCAGGTCATCGACCTATACCGAAAAGAAGCACTGCAAAAAAAGTACGGTCTGGCATCCTTGGATGATAAAGAACAACTTGAGGTCGCCGTGAACAGCATGGAGGATGAGTCGGCGGATGCCTCAGGTGGCATAGCCAGTCGGGAGATTGAATCCATCGTCTCGAAAGTATTGAATAGATACAGAAAAAGGGAACAAATCGTGTTCCGCAAAATGGCGGAAGGCTGCCCTGCTCGTGAAGTGGGCAGGATGGTAGGCTATACGGAAGCCACTGTCTATAAGAAATATAGCCTCATGCGCAGGAATATCCGCCTTGCTCTGATTCAAGGTGGCTACATGCTCTTAGCCCTGCTGATGTTTACGGAGTGACACGACCGTAAACTTCGCTCCACTCCATTTCCCTGAAATAATACTTGTATTCTTTGGTAGCGTTCCATTGTTTCAAAGGGACATAGACGCTCAGCCCGCAGCAATGGCCGGGGACGAGCGTAAGCTGGTCAAGGAACTTGTTGGTGGCGGCCTTGTAGAGCACCGCATCGGACAGGGCTTTGTCGAATGCCGAAGTGGCACGGTCCGCTGACTGATGAACCATGTCAGCCAGGTCGAAAAAGACGTGTGGATCATTGTCGCGGTGGTAGGCTTGCAGGGTGCGGGTGTCCATCGTCTCCACGCCGGACAGTCTGTTTCTTAACAGGACGTTCACATTCTGGTAGAGGGCATCCATCTTGGACGCATCAACCAAGGTAATCGTGGCAGAGCGCATATTGCTGTATTTCTTTCCCTCATAGTGGCGATAATAGGTCTTGCAGGCCTGCACCAAAGCATCCTTTCCACCGAACAGAAAAGGCAGCACCTTGGCATAGGGAATGCCCGAAACGTCGTACTGGGCTTCGGCAAGTACTACCGTGGGCGACCCGATGAGGTACTGGCACTTGTGGCGTAGCTGGTAGAACGTCTCGACATTCGCCATTAGACAGGCATCGAACCAAATGTAGTCGGCCACGTGGTCGGGCAGCAACTTGGCCAGGGCGTCTATCTCTATCAATGGAGAGGTGGTTGCCTCGTTGGGCGTGCCGTCAAGGCCCATATATCGGGTGTTGAGATTTTGACGTGAAGGGACGCTGACCTGCATGATATCGTGCGAATAGCCTCCCGGCAGCCAGCCCGTGGCATGTCCCCACAGCACAAGCCCGAAATGGTCGGCAGGAACAAGCTGCTTAGTCTCACCAATGACACGCACCAGCGTTTCCGCCTTGGCCGAGTTCTCCTCTGGATAGTCTTTAAGGGGTATTTCTTCTCCCTGCCTTGAAATGCGGAACAGCCGTGGTGAAGCATCCTGCCGGTCGAGATAGATCACCGTGTTGCCCACGTCCTTGCTTTTCATTCCCTGCTTGATCTGACCGACCGCATAATCCACCTGTGAATCCATGGAGTTGTCGGCCATCATATAGACCAGTGTCGTGAAAGAAAGGGGGGTGCCGGGCATTGTATCGTTCTCCTCAGACGAACAGGCGAAAAGACATGCGGACAAGAGGAGGAGGTGGGCCAGCCGCCGTACCCCATGGACAAAGGAAAGTTTCTTTGAGCTCTTCATGCTTGGATGGTTAATAAATGGCACAAAGATAGTCAGTAGAAGTTACAAAGACTTTAAAAATAGAATAAAATACAAAAACACTTCTGGAAAAATTCAGGACGAGCCCTATGGGAGCGTGAGAGGTTTGATTACGTATGAACGGCTACCAAGAAACAATGAGACAAGCCGAGGTATATTGAAAGAGAATCCTTGCTGGCATCCTGACAGAAGATGGTGGCGAATACCTCTTCTGCTATGACGAATCGTATCTCAACCGTAAAGATGCAATGCCTGTAAGCCTGACGCTCCCATTACAAACAGAAGCATTCGTGAGCCCAGTATTGTTTCCATTTTTTGACGGACTGATACCTGAAGGATAGCTGCTTGATGTGGCACTTCGCAATTTGATTTTCGTTGTAATACCATCTACACCTCCATCCTTTAGTTGTTTCATTACTGCATCATGCCACGCGCCCCTTCATATGAACAACTCTTAGTGCCTAATTTCTGCACTTCTTTCAGAGTTGTTTTCAAATCTGATTCTATAAGATCGCATGTTCCAATCGCTACTTTGTGTTTAACAAATTATGAATCAAAGCGGGAGGCTCTATCATCACACTGAACCGCAGCGGGACCTGATGCGAGGCCCCGTGATAACTTGCCGCGCTCAACAGAGCCACATAGTATTTACGTCCCAAATGGTGCATCATGTCGTCCAAGTAAAACGACTGTGGCACTGCCCCACGCAGCACATACTCATCTGGTACTATGACGTAGAATCCGCGCAGAGGCGACATAATCCGTCCCTTGCTCACCTCTCTGGTCAGTGCCCGTGCAATGCTGCCAGCACTCATATCAGAGTATGCCTGCTTCACCTCATCGTGTGTGAAGGTGTAATTGCCTCTGAGAGGCTTATCATATATCCAGTTTGCTATGCTTGCCATTTTCTCTCATTTAATATTTTGTTTGCAACAATAGACATTTCTTGTCTAACTTCGCAAATAGATAGCAAAAAGTTTGTTCTATTATAGTGTTTTTAAGTTATTTTATTGACCAGCATTAATTTTCATTGTAAGCATCACCAGTAATCCAAAGTTGAAAGGGTTCACTATCCTTATTCATCATCTTAAGTGCATCTGCTCTTTCAATGTTGTAATGTATAGAACTAACATTACTGTGCCAACCAAATATTTAATTTTTGATATGGGAAGCTATAGGATAGAATGCGTTTTTTAGGGAAATGACCTTGCTGTATGTGCAAACCAAAAGCTCTTTCAAAGGGTCTCTTGTTTGCATGAAGAGTGTCATTCACCGTATTCACTTCACCTATATTATATTCGGTAAACATAATCTTTCGCAAACATAATTTTGATTAGAGTTAAAATGATTGGTGATTTTGTGTATTGATAGTGATTAAAATATTATCTTTGCAAAACATAATGTTTTGCAAAGATAATTATTGATAATATGGAATTTATTGATAGAATAGAAGAAACTGCAACGTTCAAGCGCACGCTGGGCCTTAACCGGCCTGTGCTGATTGTAATTTATGGCAGGCGGCGTATTGGAAAGTCAGAACTCATCAAGCATGTTTTGACCGATCAGGATGTGTACCATCTGAGCGAAGAAGCACAGACGCAGCAGCAGATAGATTCCTTTGCCAAGACTGTTTCGTTTACGTTTGATGGATTTGACCGTGTGTCATACCATGATTGGGAAACGATACTCACCTCCGTCAATCTATACGTTGGAGAGAACACATCAGTGTGTTTAGACGAGTTTTCGTATCTCGTCAAGAGCGATCCTTCGCTTCCTTCCATCATTCAACGATTGGTGGATAACAAAAAACTGAAATACAACTTGATACTTTGTGGTTCCTCTCAACTAATGATGCACTCATTGGTACTCAATGAGAAGTCTCCCCTATATCAACGCTGTGCTTGGCAGCCAAAGCTGAAGCAACTGCGTTTGCCTTATATCAAAGAAGCCCTGCATTGTTCCGACCAGCAGGCTGTTGAGGAATATGCCGTTTGGGATGGTGTGCCTCGCTACTGGGAACTTCGTGCCGACTTCGACACCTTGGAAGTGGCGGTACGCAATCTGTTGGTCAATAATTATGGCACGCTGTACGATGAGCCAACTCGGTTGCTCCGTGACGAACGTCGTGATACGGCTACGTCTTTCTCATTACTTACAACGGTGGGCAACGGGGTGAATCGCATTTCGGAAATAGCCAGTCGTATGCAGCAGCCTGCGACCAACCTTTCTCAGCCCATCAGCATACTGACCGATTTAGGCTATGTGGAGAAAGATATACCATTTGGCGACAATCCGAAGAGTAGCAAGAAAGGACTGTATCGTCTTGGTGATAACTTTCTTTCCTTCTATTACAGGTTTATCAATCCCAACAAATACCTCATTGAACTCGACCGTCAGAATCTCGTAATGGACATTATCCGTAAAGACTTCAGCACATACGTTGGACAGGAATGGAAAAGGATTTGTCGCGGCTTCGTGACAGGTAATGAAATCGATGGTGTAGTCTATGGCAATGCCTCACGGTGGTGGGGCGGCATACCAAAAGAAGATGGCAGCAATGACTACGAACAGATAGAGCTCGACCTTGTGGCTGAGTCGCTCGACAAAAAACACATCCTCGTGGCAGAATGTAAATGGCGAGAACGCGACGATGCACAGACTATTTATGAGCAATTAACAAGCCGTGCCAGCCGCTTACCATTCGTAAAGAAGGGGCAAAAGGTACACCCGATATTGTTCCTCAAGACAAAAACCAAGGCTGATGTTCCATGCTATTATCCCAAAGACATCATAGCGTCTATGCTTCAAGAGGATACCCCTAAAGAAAAAGTATAATATTACTAAACTTTCCCACTTGCGATATTACCGCATTTCTATCAGATAGTTCTAGGCAGATATGCCTTAAAATCATTGTGTTTGCTGTGGGTCAAAGTATGTTAATCAGTGGATGTGGACTGCACCGTCAACAATTTCACGATGTCGATTATCTTCTCAGTTTCTGTATCGCCACCCACGATCTTGGCCATTGTCTCGGAGATGTCAATCATGAGATATTCTGTCAATACAGCCAATAGTCTTACTATTATTATGAGGACTCTCTTCCATTGTACTTACGGACAATAGTGCAACAAAACATGCTAAACAGGACAATACGCCAGTTCATTTCAGAACGGTTCATGGAAAGGCTATATCAGTTCTTTCCTGTTTCGAGTAAATCATAAAAGTGGGCATTATACATACCTATGATTGAAGTCTGATTAATGCGGAAAAGGATGTGCAAAATGACGAGCGAGAGGATTAACTGAACCATATCAACACCATGGTTCTTGTCTAGGGAGTGTCAGGACAATACATGCCCCAGAGCCAACTGGCCAAAAGAGATTAAATCGACCAGTTGGTTGCCTTTTTATACTAAGGAGCTACTCTAACTCTGAAATCCTTTGTATATTTGCATTCATAGAAGGAATATTACTATATTATAAATCAGATTGTTATCAATGCTAATACACAAATAATAATTGACGTCTTTTCTTTATTATCCTTCTATTTCAATGACTTAGGAAATATTTTTCCAAGTGGAAAAGTGTAGTTTTATTAGTTGAAATATATTAGGGAACTTTGCTATCTGCTCTGGAGTAACTTTGGGCTCATCCATCTCTCTTTGAGAGAAAAAGTCGAATATTCTTTGTTTCATTTAATTACGATATAAATAAGGCACACGTTACACTTGCTAAGGAATTCGCCTTAACACTAATGGCTAGTTAATCATTATCTATCTGAACATGAGCACGAGTTAGGATACTAGAATGGATATAACCTCGCGCATTGAGTTGCTGCATGCATTCTGAATATACCACACCCTTATGCTGTGGATCTGTGATGGTCACCGCCAAAACTAATCTCTGTGAGATATCAATACCATCACGTTCCCTTGACTGCTCAGCTGCTTCGCGATAAAGCCCCTCTAATTTTAGAGCCCATTTACGTCCGCTCGTCAATGCTTTCTCTTTGTTCTTTGGAGTCATCGAAGAAAGATCAACATGATATTTCTTCACTGGCGAGAACTTACCAGCATTTTCTATCAGCACACGTTCACTTGCCCGCTCAAGATTCTTCGAAGCAGCTCTATATAAACTAGCATTCAGCACATTCACTGCATCACTAGAAGTTCTTGCCTCATTACGTATCGTCCCTTCCATTCTTACATGCTCCACATGATCATAGGTCTCAAGAAACACGCTTGCCTGACTCTGACAATACTCATTTCCTTGACTGGCATCCAACACCGGATCCAATACTATTGTCACACGAATATCTCCATAGAAATATCCTTCATCATCAACAAGACTTTCAGGATATGGAAAATCTAGCGATACAACATCCCTGCCCTTATCCAATGTGTGTTGAAATACCATTGTGCACTCGTCTGCATCATTCTTTGTCATTTCCACGAGACCAGCAGGCAATCCATATCCCATTTCCTTCTTCAGATTTTCAGTAGCCGTGGTTACTTCCTCAGGATAGTCGGCATGATGTATCAAAAGGGTTCTGATGAGCAATGGATCAAAATTACCTCCTAATTCAAAAGCCAAATTCGCAGCCAAAGAAGCCACACGAGGTGTTGAGAAACTTGTACCACTACATAGTGAAATCGACCTTCCCATTTCCGACAGCATCTTCATATGGGTATCTATATTACCGCCATAATGCACAAGGTCTGGTTTCACCGTAAATTCCACACCAGGTCCTACTCTTGAAAATGGACTTCGATGATTGACCTCTGCATCCCTCACAGTAGTTTTCGCATGCGCGATACTTCCAACTACAAGACTCATCAGAGAGTCTGCTCCATGAGTAATTCTGATACGCGCATCTCCCAGCTCCACATTACCTGCCGATTTACATATCAAAACACCATACAGCTTTTGAAAACTATCCAAGGCGACAGCAAAATCCGAAAACCTTCCATCCTCGACTTCAATTTTTGAGCCTTGGGATAGATTCCACACATTCACGTCTGGATGTCTAGCAATAGATTCCCTAATATAACGCACCAACTCTTTCTCTGACACGGTAACACGATCACTGTTAACAATGCAACTCTGAATCATACAAGGTCCCGTCTGGGTTAGTTCCTTCTCTTCCAGCATATCACCATAATTGATTACACTGGCCACCATGCTTCCATGACGAAGAGCCTGGTCAGTTTCCAAAAGTCCAGAAATATTATCTTCATTTGAAACCCAAGACGCCAGATAGTTATTAGCCGAAACACCTGAATCCATGATACCCACTTTTGGGTAAGATACATTTTCCTTAGGGCGCATCACATCCATTGTTGATGCTTCTAAATCTGGTGCTACTTCAAACTCAATAGTGGGCATCTTCCTTACCGAAAGGACTCCATCCATAGTTGCTATTGTCTTCAGGTTATCACGAGTTGTATTTGAAATTGAGAACAATCGCAAACCACTGGCATAGTGTAATTCTTCAGCATCTAAACCTTCTGCACTACACCAATCCCTCAACATCAAATTCGAACGATGGTTCAATTCTTCATTCAGATAATCCACCAATTGCACCTTTGCTGTATCACCTTCCTCCAATGTTGGATCTATCTCGGCTTCATATTTCTTGATCTTCTTGATGGCAGCCAAACCTATCCTTGTAGATTTCACGCCAATTTGTCTATTTGCAAATCTACCTTTAATTGTATCATAATCACTCTTAGAATCGATTTTTACAAGCAGTTTACCTGCTGTAGCTGATCCCAGAACATTGCGTTTTGTTCTCACGTCAAACATTTTTCTGATGCTTGGACGATGCGATTTTGCTGTAGCCTTTTCTTCTAAAATTACTTCTGTCAGCAATGGCAATGAGCGCTCTCTATCGAAATAGTTACTCATCCCTGTAAGATTCGTGAACACCTCATGCGCATTACGCTCGATATTTTTATCATTCACCCATTTCGGTGCTTTTCCGTCACCGCCGCCTTCAGCCAAAAACACGTCTTTTTCTCCCCTAAAAGAAACTTGTTGGATCGGTAATGTTTTAGCCATAATAATTAGATCGTTATTTTATTAGATTATTTTTCAGATAATATATTTCTTACTTGTCTTACGCTGATATTTGCCAAGATAGAGATAGATGTTTGGGCAACCCCATACTGACTCAGGTACTTCACAAAATCATCCTTCTTCTTATGCTTTCCGTCGTACTCATAAATTGCAGCCACAATCTGTTCGTATGATATCTGTTTCGTGCCATTGATTACGCTCTGCACCTTCAACTTATTCAGCATCGTCACAATATCCGATGGTGAAAAATCCTTCAACAAGTCAGTAAGAATATTCATCTTTGCGCTATCATCTGTTACAGTAGCATCAAATCCACTTAATTGTGAAGTTACGATCTTAACAATGGCATCCTTATCTGGCATTTCCACTTCCAGCTTCATAAAAAACCTGCGCCACACGGCCTTATCCAGTAAGTCAGGATGGTTGGTAGCTGCAAGCAATACACATGACGAAGGCAACTCATCAATATTCTGCAACAAACTATTAATCACGCGTTTCAATTCGCCCAGTTCGTGATTATCGTCACGAGCTTTTGCTATGGCATCAAACTCATCCAAGAACAAAATGCAAGGCATACTGCTGGCATACTGAAAGATTTTTCTAAGATTCTTTGCTGTGCTACCCAGCAGTGATGATACGATACCATCCAGGCGGGCCACCACGAGAGGTAAGCCTGTCTGTTCACTGATATAATGTGCTATCGAGGTTTTACCACATCCTGGTGCACCATACAACAATAGAGATTTCTGTAAGTCAAGACCTGATAACTCCAATTCATCTGAATTATTCACCACATTGATAAAATCCTTCACCCGGCGCTCTACCACATCCGACAGCACAATATCTGTATGATTGCTATTCTCAGGTATTACCTCAACTATCTGCAGCTTACTGTCTGCATCCAGTGGTATCATACGCATGGCATCCATAGTAGCTGCGCTTCTACTGGTTGAAGCCTCTATTTGAGCCAAAATGCACTCAGCCATCTCCTCGTCACCTTCAGCCTTTAATCTCTCTGCCAAGCGTTTGGAGTAATTGATAATCTTTCTTTTATCATTCGAAAGACCACCTTCTATTATTCTAAGTATATCTGTAGACATGGATTTCCTATTTTTGGTGCAAAGATAGTGATAAAACAATTTTACTGGCACTTGTAATATAGAAATTAACTCTGTTTTAACATATATCGTGCAGAATTATTATATAATCGTACACGCAATAAATAAAAACGTATTAATTATCATTAGGATTTGAATACATCAGAGTTGAATTACCCCTTATGCTTAAATACAGCAATGAATCGCAGCTAATTAACTTCGTATAATGCTTCGTAAATTATATGCATGTATAACAAGTTTCTTTAACTTCAAAGACATACTATCCATTTTTATAGTGATTTATAATACAACAATTATCTGGTCGTCCACTTTTATTGTAGTTGTATAATTATATCTATCAAAATCCCTTTGCTCAGAACATTTGTAGAAAGACCGTATTTCGAATCCCTCTATATTTTGCAACGTTCCGATTTTACCATACTTAATCCATAAAATATAAGGATCACCATTTATTCGAAATAAAAGATATTTGGTTTTTTGTCTATTGCCTTATATTTTGCATGCAATTCCACTAAATCAAGCAATGATGCCGGTAGGTTTCTAATATCTACCCCAGGAATATTGTCATTCATAGATGCACCATTTCCTAAATTCATGTATGGGAAATAATGCCGGTTCATTACGTGTGTGTACGTAAATATATCTCCATATACATTAAAACCACAAATATTTCTATGGTCTGCTTTAAATTTGCACTCGTCGAAATATAGTCTAACAAAATAATAAATGTCCTTAATTCCGCAACACTATTATAAATTAAACTTTTTAAGTACCTGAGCAACAAAAAGTTGCTCAGGATTTTTGCCATGTCAGAATTTTCACTTATCTTAGTGTTGCAAAAAACTAGAGAATCCAACGATAGACATGGCGAAGATACAAATTAAATCTGAGAGACTCACTCCTTTTGGGGGATTATTTTCAATCATGGAGCAATTTGACTCCACATTATCATCTGTAATCGACTCAACCCTCGGTCTAAGGTGTAGATCGTTCGGTTATCAGTACAGTGAAATCATCCGTTCTCTCATGAGTATCTACTTCTGTGGCGGTTCATGTACCCCAGGATGTCACTAT
>NZ_HG417092.1:242965-258542 GCF_000455445.1 Hoylesella timonensis 4401737 = DSM 22865 = JCM 15640
TACTGATTTTGGATAATGCCTACAACTTATGGGAATGATATTGTGTATTGCCTCAAGTCACATTGTGGGGTAAGGGGATATTGTAGGCAGAAGTGGGTGCTTCAAGTTCAAATTATCTGCAAATTCAGTAATGAGAGGACGTGTAAACGCAATAAGGACGTTCAAGGGCTTAGTTGCGGATTTGAGGATATATTATAACAACTTTTATGTTATTTCTTAGCAAAAACAGCATATCGTTAGAAAAAGAACCGTTATTGAACAATAATGATTAATAACAAAGTTAAAAGTTGACAAGGTGCAAATTACGGAACTAAAATCGAGTAGGAGGTAAACACTAATCATAGGTGTTTATCACCTACTCGATTATAGAGAGTCTTCGTGTTTTTCCAATCTACTGTGATAAGTTTTATCTTACTCTTATGCCTTTACCATTCAGAACCTCACCTCTAATATCATCTGTCTTGCACAAATACAAGTCATAGCCAATGGCTGTAATATCGCAATATTTTCGAGGAGTAATGACTTTTCCATTTGGTGACAGTTTTATAATTCCATTGTCATCCTGACAGGGACACACGAACAGATGATGACGATACAGGAGGAAGGAAGACTGGACAGGTGGATGGAAGTCAACCTCAAATGGTTGCATGAGACCTTTGGCAAGGAAAATGTTGTATCATGTGTGCTGCACATGGACGAGAAGACTCCCCACCTGCATGCCACCATCGTACCCATCGTCACTGCCGAAAGGCAACACCATGAACGAGAGGGAGAGAAGAAGTACAACACCAAGTCTGGGCCACGGCTGTCAGCAGATGACGTGCTCAAACGCGCCAGACTTCATGAGTATCAGAATACATACGCTGCTGCCATGAGTGAGTTCGGCCTAAAGCGTGGCATTGTATGTTCCACTGTCAGACATATTGCCACATCAACCAACTACAAGCAGCAGATGCAACAGTTTGAGGAGAACATCGCCAAGTTGCAGGATGAGGTGGAGAAGACCAAGGAGGGCAAGAGTACAATATTCGCTCTATTTGGTAAAGGCGATCTTGCCAAGGAAAGAAAAGAACTGGCATCAAAAAAACGAGGAACTGGCAAAACTCCGAGTTAAGATTGCAAAACTGGAGGCGGAGAAAGTCTCTCTAAAACAGAAGCATGAATCTGACATCGCCAAACAGAGGAATGCCTATCAGAAAGAAATCGACGCTGCCATCAAGCGTGCGGAAATCGCAGAGCGGAAGGCAACCGAGAAGGATGCTGTCATTGAGAGGCAGAAGAACAGGATTGACGAACTTGACCGTAAGGCCAATCCTCAGCGATACTGGCTATCATTAGGAGCGGACCCCATCGGTCATCGTTTCTTCGGCAACAACTCTTATACCGTCACCCTAAAAATCTGGACCAGGGTTAAGTAGATTGAGCATACCGCTGTAACTTACCTTAGTGACAGCGACAAGCGATTGCACGCCTTCAGCAATAGGGAACTAACAGAACACGAGTTTGTCAACGCCTGTTTCAGTGCTACCGAGCAAGTCTGCGAGATACAATCCCATTTACTAAGTGCTGCCATCGAACTGGCAACAGGCGGAGCCGCAAAACCACACGTAGGCACTGGTGGTGGAGGTTCAACATCAGAATTGCCGTGGAGAGATAAGTACAAGGATAAATACAAACCTATGAAAAAGAGATGACAGTTGTTTGCAAAAAATAAAGATTTCGCTTTTTCAGAATGGAAAGCAACCTTTTCAAAATGAAAGGGTATTACAAGGATGTTGTTTATTTTGTAAAATCATATCTTACTGATTATCTGCGGTTTGTTACCATCCTTAGTTCTTTGGTACTCCATTTGTATATAGTGATGTAAGTATAATAAGTGACATTTATGGATATAAAGCAATACGGGGTAAGTCCCAATATGGAAAAGGAACTCAGCTATCGGTTTATTGCCTATCTGATAGGTTTGCTCTTGGCATTCGAATCGATGCTGCTGCTAGCATGCTGCTGCGTGTCCCTGATGTATGGCGGGAGAGATTTGATAGCCTTCGCCGTTTCGTGTTCTGTATGTCTGGCGGCAAGCATCATGCTGTTAGTCTATGGTCGGAAAAAGAAGTCTGCTCCCTCACGCTATGAAGCCTATATCGTGGTGGCTCTTTCCTGGGTGTTTTTCACGGTTTTCGGAATGTTCCCCTACCTGTTGGGCGGCTACATCCCGAATATTACCGACGCTTTCTTTGAGACAATGTCAGGTTTCACCACCACAGGAGCCACCATATTGGACAACATCGAGAGCATGCCTTATGGCATATTATTCTGGAGAAGTCTGACGCAATGGATAGGCGGTTTGGGGATTGTCTGCTTTTCCATAGTTCTCTTGCCTGAGTTCGGTGTCAGCAGTCAGATGCTCTATCTCTCTGAGGCAACGGGAGTGACTCACAACAAGATTTGTCCCAAGACACGTGTCATGGCACGGTATATATTCTTGGTTTATATCTTGTTGACTGTCATCGAGAGCGCACTCTTGAAGGTTGGGGGCATGAGCTTATTTGATGCCGTGTGTCATTCCATGGCCACCATAGCCACAGGAGGCTTCTCTACCAAACAGGAAAGCATTGCCTATTGGCATTCTCCGTATATAGAATACGTGGTGTCGTTGTTCATGTTGCTTTCTGCCATCAATTTCTCGCTCTATATTGTTGCCTTAAGGGGAAGTTGGAAACAACTATGGCAAAACGTGGAACTCAGATGGTTCGCCTCCTCCGCAGGTCTGCTTACCCTGATTATCTCGACGGCACTCATCCTGAACAACGGCTATGGCGTGGAGGAAGCATTCCGCAAATCCCTGTTCCAAGTGGCTACTTGTCACACCTCGTGTGGCTTTGCCACTGACGACTACAACCTGTGGCCGTCATTTACATGGATGCTGCTGATTTTTGCGATGCTGTCGGGTGGATGCACAGGGTCAACCAGTGGAGGTATTAAAAATCTCAGAATGATAATAGTCGCCCATTGCATACGCAACCAGTTCCGTCAGATACTGCATCCGCGTGCCGTATTGCCTATAAGAGCTGGTAGTATGTTTAACAATAAGCTGGTGACAATGGTTCTTGTATTCTTCGCCGCCTATATGTCAGTTGCCTTTATCGGCTGGACACTGCTGATGGCATTCGGAGTAGGACTTACAGAAGCCATGAGTACCGTGATTTCTGCAATGGGTAATGTAGGACCTGGGTTAGGCAGCTTCGGTCCTGCCTTCTCATGGGCAGCATTGCCCGATGCCGCCAAATGGATACTCTCATCACTGATGCTCATAGGCAGACTTGAAATTTTCGGTTTCCTTCTCATATTCTACAAATCGACGTGGAGTGGCAGTTGGTCATAGAGAAATATGGTTGCCCCTAAGGGCAATAAATGTATTATAATAAACGCTATATATATGGAAGAAAATATACAGCAATTTCTTGACCTGATACGACGGTCACATCGGGGACGGTTCAAGATATACATCGGAATGATTGCCGGAGTGGGCAAGACCTTTCGCATGCTTCAGGATGCACGAGAGATGCTACGGTGCGGCACAGATGTACAGATAGGCTATGTGGAGACACATGGTCGGGCAGACACGGTGAGGGCACTGAAAGGACTGCCCGTGATTCCCCGCAAGCGGGTGTTCTACAAAGGCAAGGAGATTGAAGAGATGGATTTAGACGCTATCCTTCAGATTCATCCTGAGATTGTAATTGTTGATGAGTTGGCACACTCCAACGTGGAGGGACAACGCAATGCCAAGCGATGGCAAGATGTGATGGAACTGCTTGATGCCGGTATCAACGTGCTCTCTGCGGTAAACATACAACATATAGAGAGTCTGAAAGATGAGATAAAGGAGATGGTAGGCATCGATGTGAAGGAACGCATTCCAGACCGAGTGTTGCAAGAAGCCGACGAAGTGGTGAACATTGATCTTACGGCCGAAGAGCTTCTGGAACGTCTGAAATCCGGGAAAATATATGCCAAGGACAAGATACAAACAGCCCTTGACCATTTCTTTCAAGCAGGGAATATCCTGCAACTGCGAGAACTGGCACTAAGGGAAGTAGCCTTTCGAGTAGGGAAAAAAGTAGAGGAAGAGGTACTGCCACGAACATATAGGACTAAAGGGATGTCAAGGATTGTGGTATGTGTAAGCAGCAATAGCGAAACACAGCAACATATCATCCGCAAGGCTGCACGAATGGCGGACAGTTTTGACGCTGACCTATTGGCACTATATGTTCAGACACGTGGCGAGAACAACGACCTCATTCCTTTGGACTCACAACGTCATCTGATGAGCCATCTGGAACTGACCATCCAGCTTGGAGGACAAGTACATAAGGTGGTTTCCGACAACATTCCGCAGAGTATATCAGAGTTCTGCCGACAGCAGCATGCCACACTGCTTTGTATGGGACAACCATCATTCTCCTTTCCCCGCTTGCTGATGCGTGCAGGAAGTTATCGGAAATTGTTGTCTGAATTGAAAGAAATGGGCGTAGATTTAATTATTTTCGCATAAAAAATTAAAAGGATATGACTGCAAAAGAAAAACTTACACTCTCAGTGGGTATTCTAGTGTCGCTCATCATCGGTTTGCTGGTGCTTTCCGTCATCAGCCTGCAGATACTCACAGCCACAGAACCTACTTCTCCTGTGGCAGACTATGGTCTGACGAGAGCCTTGACTCTGTTGTTGCTGTTTGGCGGATTGAGCATCGCCGTGGGAGTATGGATGCTTCTGAAATTGCCGGAGTATATCACCCGCCCTTTCCAGGAACTGACCAAAAGCATCAACGAGATTGCCAACCACAACTACGATACTCAGTTGCACCTCCATGGTGGTGAGGCCATGGAGCAGTTATCCACCAATTTCAACCAAATGGCATGCCGTCTGCGTGATTACCACAACTCATCGCTTTCGAAACTGAAGGTGTCAAAACAGTACATAGAGACCATCATCGACTCTATCGACGAACCTATCGTCTGCTTAGACCATAAACTGACACTCTATTTCATCAACAATGAGGCACTCAGCATTCTCAATCTCCGATGTGAGGATGTCGTGGGAAAGTCAGCACAGGAAACAGCCATGCGCAACGACCTGCTGCGCCGACTACTGGTAGGGATGGACAGACATAAGGTACATGAGACCGACGAGAAAAAGACAGAGCCACTGAAAATCTATGCCGACAACAAAGAGAGTTATTTCCAGGTGAAATATCTGCCTGTAAGAATGACAGACCACGAGGGAAGCATAAAAGAAAGCGGTACAGTGATTATGCTGAAAAACATCACCGAGTTTCACAAACTAGATGTGGCAAAGACAACATTCATCTCAACGATATCCCATGAATTGAAAACCCCGATATCAGCCATTCTGATGAGCGAGCAACTGCTTGCCGACAATCGTGTGGGCGGTCTCAACCAAGAGCAAAAAGAATTGTCGGACAGCATCCGTGAGAATGGAGAACGGCTGCTCAGCATCACGGGCGAATTGCTCAACATGACACAAGTAGAAAGCGGAGTATTGCAGCTCAAACCTCATATCACAAGGCCAATAGAGCTGATTGATTATGCCATAAAGGCCAACCAAGTACAAGCAGACAAGTTCCATATCAACATAGAGGTGGATTACCCAAAGGAAAAGATAAACAAGCTCTATGTCGATAGCGAGAAAATAGCATGGGTACTGACCAATCTGCTGAGTAATGCTATACGATATTCTTCGGAAAATGACCGGGTGACTATAGGAGCCTTGCAACAGGACGAGCACCACGTAATGCTGTATGTACAGGATTTCGGACGAGGCATAGACCCTCGTTATCATGATAGCATCTTCGAGCGGTATTTCCGTGTACCTGGTACCAAGATACAGGGCAGCGGACTGGGACTTTCCATCTCGCGCGACTTTGTCGAGGCGCATAATGGCACACTTACAGTTGAAAGTGAATTGGGTAAGGGCAGCAAGTTTGTCGTTTCCTTGCCAGTATAAAAAGATATATAAAAAACTATGAACAAGATACTTATTATTGACGATGAACCAACCATCCGTATGCTCCTCTCACGCATGCTGGAACTGGAAGGTTATGAGGTACTAAAAGCAAAAGACCGTGCCACGGCTATATATACCTTAAAGAACAATGAAGTGCAGGTGGTGCTCTGCGACGTGTTCCTGCCTGATGGCAACGGCGTGGATATGGTGCAGGAACTGCAATTGTTGGCTCCTAAAGCCAAGATAATTCTCCTCACCGCCAACGGCAACATTCCCGACGGCGTGCAGGCCATCAAGAATGGGGCTTTTGACTATATTGTCAAGGGTGATGACAACCGCAAGATTATCCCTATCGTGAGCCGTGCAATAGATGTCATTGCGTCAGAAAATAAGAAAAAGAAGCCAAGTGCCACAACGGCAAAATCGCATACGTTTGACACTATTGTAGGAAAATCAACTGCAATCTCTGACGTCCTCCGACAAGCCCAAAAGGTGGCTACAACAGATGTTACCGTGCTCATCAACGGTGAGACCGGTACTGGCAAGGAAGTCTTTGCCCAAGCTATCCACAATGCAAGCCATCGAAGCAGTGAGGCATTTCTTGCTCTTAACTGCTCGGCATTTAGCCGTGAATTGCTGGAAAGTGAGCTTTTCGGCTATAAGGCTGGGGCATTCACTGGTGCTGTGAAGGATAAGAAAGGATTATTGGAGGAAGCCAATCATGGTACGGTGTTTCTCGATGAGATTGGTGAAATGGCGCTTGAGTTGCAGTCGAAGCTACTGCGTGTGCTTGAGACTGGAGAATTTGTGAAAGTTGGCGACACAAAGACTACCCACGTAGATGTGCGCATCCTTTCAGCCACCAACCGCAATCTGAAAGAAGAAATAGCCAATGGGCGATTCCGCGAAGATCTTTATTTCCGTCTTTCCGTGTTTCGCATAGAACTTCCACCATTGCGCCTGCGCAAGGAGGACATACTGCCGCTTGCCCAGCATTTCATTGAGCGTTATGCCAAGCAAATTGGTTGCCCACCCCCTGTGCTGTCTTCCGAAGCAAAGAATTTGTTCTTGTCTTATCCATGGCCAGGTAATGTGCGAGAAATGATGAATTCCGTAGAGCATGCCATCATCGTATGCGAAAGCGAAATCACTAATCATGACCTGCCTATAGACATGCTTTCGGACAATACATCCGCTGTAGCCAATGATTCCTTTGACCTGAAGAGTGTGGAGCGCAACCACATCATCAAGGTTCTCCACCATACTCACGGCAACAAGACAGAAACGGCTCGACTGCTCAAAATCGGACTTACCACTCTCTATCGTAAGATTGAAGAATATGGGATAACCGTATAAATGCTCCACACTGTCATTCCCGCCCTTCCAAAGTGAATGTGTTTATTTCATTTTGGAAGGGTTTTTATTTGCTACATTTTCAATCTTTATCTTTGTATGATATTGATACACAGTATAATATATGATTAAAAACATATTTGGCACATCCATTGCGATACATAAGGTGACAACGATTTCGTTAAGCCATATGAACAAAGTCGAGTTTACTCGAGCTTTGCCATGGCGAGAAATCGCACTTTTAAAAACATTTATGTATAACTTTTAAAAACAGAAAGAAAATGGATTTGTTTACAATCGGTTTCGCAATTTGCTTGTTGAGCGGCATAGGCTGCTTCTGGCTATTCTTCAAATGTATCGACTGGTTCGAGAAAATCTAAAAAGGAGGTAGAGATTATGTACACAACATTATTTATCATCAGCTTGGTGGTTTTTGCGTACCTAATGTACGTACTCATCAAGCCCGAAAAATTCTAAATGACGTATGAATACGGAAGTTTTGGGAGTAATCCTACAGATTGTCCTTATGGTGGGACTCGCCTGGCCACTTGGCAAGTATATTGCCCGAGTGTATAAAGGCGAACGAACGTACCTCGACTTCATGAAGCCGGTGGAACGCCTTATGTATAAGTTGAGCGGTGTGAATCCCGACGAGGAGATGGACTGGAAGAAGTTTCTCCGTGCACTGCTTGTGGTGAACCTCTTCTGGTTTGTGTGGGGTATGGTGCTCTTGGTAGCACAAGGAGTATTGCCTCTCAACCCCGACGGCAACATCGGACAGACATGCCACCAGGCTTTCAATACCTGTATCTCGTTTATGGTTAACTGCAACCTGCAGCACTACAGCGGTGAGAGCGGTCTGACTTATTTCACGCAGCTCTTTGTCATCATGCTCTTCCAATTCATCACAGCCGCTACAGGTATGGCAGCAATGGCTGGTATCATGAAGGGTTTGGCGGCAAAAACAACGCAGACTATTGGTAACTTCTGGCGTTATCTGGTGTTGAGCACTACCCGCATCTTATTGCCATTGTCTTTAGTTGTAGGTATGATTCTGATAGTGGAAGGTACACCCATGGGCTTCGACGGAAAAATGGAGCTGACCACCCTTGAAGGTCAGAAACAGGAGGTGTCGCAAGGCCCTACGGCAGCCATCGTGTCCATCAAACAACTTGGAACGAATGGTGGCGGTTATTTCGGCGTGAATTCATCGCATCCGCTTGAGAACCCCACTTACCTTACAAATATAGTAGAGTGTTGTAGTATCCTGATTATCCCGATGGCATTGGCTTTTGCATTCGGCTTCTATCTGAAACGCCGCAAGTTGGGCTATAGCATCTTTGGAGTGATGCTCTTTGCCTATCTTGTGGGTGTGGGCATCAACATGTATCAGGAGATGAACGGCAATCCACGGATAGGTGCCATGGGGATTGCACAGAATGGAGGAGCTATGGAAGGCAAGGAAGTGCGCATAGGTTCGGCCGCTGGTGCATTGTGGAGTGTCACTACCACTGTCACCTCCAATGGCTCGGTCAACTCAATGCACGACTCCACCATGCCATTGTCGGGAATGATAGAGATGCTGAATATGCAGATAAACACTTGGTTTGGCGGTGTTGGTGTTGGCTGGATGAACTATTTTACCTTCCTTATCATTGCAGTGTTCATCAGTGGACTGATGGTGGGACGAACTCCTGAATTCTTAGGGCATAAGGTGGAGGCACGCGAGATGAAGATAGCCTCGATGGTAGCTTTGCTCCATCCGTTTATTATTCTCGTTGGCACTGCATTGGCGGCATACCTCTTCGTTCATGCTCCTGAGTTCGTTGCAAGTGAGGGCGGATGGCTCAACAATCCCGGCTATCACGGACTGAGCGAGATGCTTTACGAATACACATCGTCGGCCGCCAATAATGGTTCCGGCTTTGAGGGCTTGGGTGACAACACCTGGTTCTGGAACTATTCGTGTGGCATAGTGCTTATCCTTGGACGTTTTGTGCCCATCGTAGGTCAGGTGGCAATAGCTGGTATTCTTGCTAAGAAAAAATATATTCCCGAAAGTGCAGGAACGCTGAAAACTGATACCGTTACATTCGGTGTGATGACCTTTGCCGTCATCTTCATCGTGGCAGCCTTGTCGTTCTTCCCCGTACATGCACTAAGTACAATCGCTGAACACTTAACATTGTAAGTTATGAACAATCTATTTGAAAAAGAACTTGTTATAGCGAGCATCAAACAGTCGTTTGTGAAGCTCGACCCGAGGCAGATGATAAAGAACCCCATTATGTTCACGGTGGAGATTTGCACTACCGTTATGCTGCCCGTGACCATCTATTCGGCGTTTAGCAGCGAGCAAGGCTCGTTTGCCTACAACGCATGGGTTTTGCTTATCCTCTTCGTCACCCTGCTGTTTGCCAACTTTGCCGAGGCCATAGCCGAAGCACGTGGTAAGGCTCAGGCTGACAGCCTACGCAAGACGCGCGAGGAGACGCCAGCAAAGCTGTATGTGAACGGTAATATCAAAACCGTCAGCAGTTCTTCTCTGAAGAAGGGCGACGAGTTTGTGTGCGATGCCGGCGATGTTATTCCTGCCGATGGTGAGATTGTTGAGGGACTTGCCTCCATCGACGAGAGTGCTATCACAGGTGAGTCTGCCCCAGTCATCCGCGAAGCCGGTGGCGATAAGAGCAGTGTCACTGGTGGTACAAAAGTGCTTAGCGACCATATCCGTGTGGTTGTCACTACGCAACCTGGCGAGAGTTTCCTCGACAAGATGATAGCCCTCGTGGAGGGTGCATCACGTCAGAAGACCCCTAACGAGATTGCACTTACCATTCTGTTGGCAGTGTTCACATTGGTGTTCTTGATAGTCTGCGTCACTTTAAAGCCCTTTGCCGACTATACGGGTACAGTGATCACCATAGCCTCGTTCCTCTCATTATTCGTTTGCCTGATACCAACAACCATCGGCGGCCTACTTTCTGCCATCGGTATTGCCGGTATGGATCGTGCGCTGCGTGCCAATGTCATCACTAAAAGCGGTAAGGCTGTGGAGACAGCGGGTGACGTGGATACGCTGTTGCTTGACAAGACAGGAACCATCACCATTGGCAACCGTAAGGCCACTGCGTTCTATCCTGCCGAAGGGGTGGATAAGGCCGAATTTGAACAGGCATGCCTCCTTTCCTCAATTGCCGACGATACTCCCGAGGGAAAGTCAATAGTAGAGCTTGGACGAAACGACGGATTCAAGATGAGGGCATTGCACACCGAGGGTGCCCACATGATAAAGTTTACTGCCGAGACGAAGTCGTCGGGCATCGTGTTGAAGGACAGCACAGAGATTCGCAAGGGAGCCTTCGA
Source organism: Hoylesella timonensis 4401737 = DSM 22865 = JCM 15640 (assembly GCF_000455445.1). GTDB lineage: Bacteria > Bacteroidota > Bacteroidia > Bacteroidales > Bacteroidaceae > Prevotella > Prevotella timonensis. The sequence goes on from NZ_HG417092.1 coordinate 253,715, forward strand.
AACCATGCGTCATATTACCGAGGAGGCCGGCTACACCTTTCCCGAGCATATCTCTTGTCTCGTGACAGCCATAACTGGCAATGGCGGTACACCTCTTGTTGTGACTGTCAACAAAAAAGTTGTTGGAGTCATCGAACTACAGGACATAATTAAACAAGGAATCCGTGAGCGTTTTGAGCGTCTGCATAAGATGGGTGTGAAGACAGTTATGGTGACTGGTGACAATCCACTGACTGCCAAATATATCGCAGAGAAAGCTGGAGTGGATGATTTCATTGCCGAGGCTAAGCCAGAAGACAAAATGAACTATATTAAAGCAGAGCAGAAGAACGGCAAACTCGTTGCCATGATGGGCGACGGCACCAACGATGCTCCAGCATTGGCACAGGCCGACGTGGGTGTGGCCATGAACAGCTGTACTCAAGCGGCCAAGGAGGCTAGTAATATGGTAGATCTTGACAACGACCCGACAAAGCTCATTGAGATCGTTGAGATTGGCAAGCAATTGCTCATGACACGTGGCACACTCACCACCTTCTCCATCGCCAACGATGTGGCGAAATACTTTGCCATTGTGCCTGCCCTCTTCATGGTATCCATACCAGAACTTGCAGCTCTGAACGTCATGAATCTTCATTCTCCCGAGAGTGCCATTCTCTCGGCCGTCATCTTCAACGCCATCATCATCCCGCTGCTCATCCCCTTGGCATTGCGTGGCGTGAAGTACAAGCCGATAGGGGCAAGCGCTTTGCTCCGACGCAATCTGCTGATATTCGGAGTGGGAGGTATCATTGCTCCATTTGTGGGTATCAAACTGATTGATTTAATCGTAGGTTTATTCTTTTAATTGAAATACAGATATGAAAAATTTTATAGTAGCTTTCAGGCTAACGATGGTATTGTGCATGTTCCTGTACCTCGGTTATGTAATGGTATTATGGATTTTTGGCAAAGTGGCAGGTCCGGGAAATGGTAATGCCGAAGTTGTGGAAGTGGATGGCAAAGTGGTAGGTGTAGCCAACGTAGGGCAGTACTTCACCAAAGACATATATTTTTGGGGACGACCCTCGTGTGCAGGCGATGGATATGATGCTGCCAACTCGTGTGGCAGCAACAAGGGACCTACGAATCCCGAATATCTTGTCGAAGTGGAGACACGTATAGACTCTTTCCTGATACATCATCCATACCTTGAGCGCAAGGACGTGCCGGCTGAAATGGTGACGGCGAGCGGTTCGGGACTCGACCCCGACATCACTCCGCAGTCAGCTCGGGTGCAGGTGAAACGAGTAGCTGCCGCAAGGCATCTCGATGAAAAGCAAGTTGCAACATTGGTTGAGAAATCCATTGAACGTCCGTTGCTTGGCCTATTCGGTCCTGCAAAGGTAAATGTATTGAAACTGAATGTAGCTCTTGATAAACTTAAACCAATCTTGATTTCACAAAAATGATGAAGATAAAAATTATTTTCGCATCTATTTTGGGAGCGGTCATGACCTTATCGTCAGCCGCTTCCGCACAAGACAAAGTAACCGTGAATGGCAACATTGACTTGGTAAATAACTACGTATGGCGTGGAATGGACCAGAACTCCGGCTTTTCGGTGCAGCCTAGTCTTGGCTTGTCGTACAAAGGATTGTCCCTGTCGGCATGGTGTAGTCAGAGTCTGACAAATAATGCTGACCGCGACGTTCAAGAACTGGACATTAATCTATCTTACTCCATTGGTGGATTATCAGCCACATTGACAGATTATTGGTGGGGCGGATTGCATAATCCTTACGGTTACTACAAGCAAGGTCCAACAGACAATCCCATAGATGGAGGCCATCACTTTGAGGCGACTGTTGCTTACAACTTCAGCACTAAACTGCCTCTTACTCTCAGTTGGTCAACATGGTTTGCCGGAGCCGATATGCGTACGGACAGCGACAAGCGTTGCTGTTCAACTTACATCAATGCGTCATACGACATCGCTTGCCCGGCCGAAGTGACATTGACGCCATCAATTGGCTTTACACCATGGAAAGGCTACTATAACGGCAAGGCCGCAATAACCGATGTATCGCTGAAAGCATCGAAGAGTTTTGGAATATCTGGTAAATTCTCGATACCACTCTTTGTTCAAGCAATAGTCTCACCCACCAACGACCATGTCTATCTCGTTGCCGGTGCAGGTATAGGATTTTGATGTGCCCGAAATTATGACGACCGTGCCATAATCATCATCGACTATGGCATGGTCTCCTAATGTCTTGACTGATGGAAGAAAGTTGTTACGTTTACTTGATGGAGATTGTCTATAATAACATCAAGCCAGAGGCGATATGCCCCAGAAGGGCATAACACACAACCAAGTGTAAATGAAAGTTAATTTAAAAACATTGGAGAAGCAACAAACTTTGTGCATTCCTATTAGTTTTGGGAAATTAAATTTATAAGTAGAACAAGATGATTTGTAATGGGAATAATTTGGTATCAAAGCATTCTCATTATGATATCTTACTTCTTATTATCAGTTAGTTAAGTGCGAAGTTTAGGTTCAAGTGTGGAATCGTCCTATTGTCTATTCCACGAACTGAGGCTCTTCCAACTGCCTATCAAAGTTGAACAGACAACGTCAGAGCCCACGTCGATATGAAAATCATTACCGTAAAGAGACCTATATAATACATTAGACTGCGCCAAAATGGTACAATCCATGCTTACAAGGTCTCCACGGGATTGAAATAATCACGCCCGAGACATCTACCGTTGCCACGTTCAAGACCAAAATTACTGTGAACTTGCTATATTTACAGAGAGTCCTAAACACAGCGTCGATAAACGCCTTCCATTATGTCTGGATTGTCTTCACACCCAAAGCCCACTTTCGTATAGATATGTCATGGTTAACTTCACTACACTCAGCACGGCGTAGGCTGCCGACTCGGTTATCATGAAAGAACGGCTCAGTAGAAAATCAATGGGGGAATAATTTGTTATTTATCTTAATAATTCCGACCTTCGCATTATGGAAGAAAAAATGTTACGCACCTTGGCAACTCTTGTTTTGCCTTCTCAAATATTAGATTTTTTTACTATAGTTTCTGTCCGTGAGGTTGGACCTGAGTTTCATATTAGTCTTGACGAACGTATGGACAAGACTTTGTCAGATGATGCCAACTTCGAGTCCAAGGGGTTCATGGAAGCAGTTAATATAACCGACTTCCCTATTCGAGACCATAAGGTAATCTTGAAAATTCGTCGCAGACGATGGACGGATTTGCGCACGGGCAAGAGTTTTACCCTTCCCATCGCTTTAGACATGGTAGCTCAGGGCACCCGTTACTCCAAGGAATTTGGAGCTTTTTTAAAAGAAACGTATGGAGACTTCCCCAGTGACTTGCCGTACGCTTGAAGATTTCTATCATATTGACGGACACACATTTGAGAAACAATATAAAGAAGTCTTGAGCGGCTTCCGCCAATGGGACCAGATAGAACATGCCGACGAGTGGCTGCTCTTTCCTGACAACATCGGGCCTTCCCTGGCCATTGACGAGACTTCATTGTCCAACGGCGAGCTGTAACTTTTGTGACCAACCGTGCGGCACGGACACGGGAAGGAAGTCTTGTAGCAGTAGTTGCAGGAACAAAGTCGGAAGATGTCATAGCGGTGCTGGATAGGATTGATGAGGACAAACGCTCCTTTGTTGAGGAAGTCACCCTGGACCTGTCAGACTCCATGCGCAAAATCGTCAAAAGTTCATTTCCCAATGCCAAGCGTGTCATCGACAGGTTTCATGTACAGAAGTTAGCATGCGATGCCGTACAGGAGTTGCGCATCAAGCATCGCTGGGATGCCATACAGCAGGCAAACGACGAGATGGAGGAAGCTAAACTCTGCGACAAACCATACAAACCATACAGATACGCCAACGGAGATACAGGAAAGGAGCTTCTCGCCAGGTCAAGATATCTACTCTTCAAGTCTGCTAACAAATGGACTGAGCGGCAGAAACTGCGTGCTAAAATTCTTTTTGAACAATATCCAGACATCCAAAAGGCATACGGACTGTGCCACTCACTGCGCATGATCTTCGCCAAGAACACCATCAAGGATGCAGCCAGGCTCTCCATGGCACGCTGGTACAATAAAGTTGAAGAGGCAGACTTCCATTCATTCAATGTTATTGCTGCCACATTCTACGAGCATTATGATGAGATATTGAACTTCTATAACAACAGATCTTCGAATGCCATGGCAGAATCGTTCAATGCCAAAATTAAACTTTTCCGAGCCAATCTAAGAGGAGTGGCAGACAAGAAGTTCTTCTTATTCAGAATTGCAAAACTATATGCCTATCCCCATTGATTTTCTACTGAGCCGAAAGAACTCGTCTTACAGCGACAACTGAGGTCTGTCGCTATACAATCCGACTGCAAAATACGAAAATTTATTGAGAAAAGACAAGAAATGGTAGAAAATATAAATACTATAACCTTAATTCCGCAACACTATTATAAATTAAACTTTTTAAGTACCTGAGCAACAAAAAGTTGCTCAGGATTTTGCTATGTCAGAATTTTCACTTATCTTAGTGTTGCAAAAAAACAAGAGAATCCAACGATAGACATGACGAAGATACAAATTAAATCTGAGAGACTCACTCCTTTTGGGGGATTATTTTCAATCATGGAGCAATTTGACTCCACATTATCATCTGTAATCGACTCAACCCTCGGTCTAAGGTGTAGATCGTTCGGTTATCAGTACAGTGAAATCATCCGTTCTCTCATGAGTATCTACTTCTGTGGCGGTTCATGTACCCCAGGATGTCACTAC
>NZ_HG417092.1:259908-263341 GCF_000455445.1 Hoylesella timonensis 4401737 = DSM 22865 = JCM 15640
GTCAAGACGGTAGGTGCTGAATATCTATACCTGTAATAATGCTTACGCAGATGTTTTCCAGACTGGTTTTGGATAATGCCTACAACTTATGGGAATGATATTGTGTATTGCCTCAAGTCACATTGTGGGGTAAGGGGATATTGTAGGCAGAAGTGGGTGCTTCAAGTTCAAATTATCTGCAAATTCAGTAATGAGAGGACGTGTAAACGCAATAAGGACGTTCAAGGGCTTAGTTGCGGATTTGAGGTATGTAAAAGAAACATGCTTTCATATATAGTACCTTTTCCGCAAATACATTGCGGTCTATAATGCCACCGTTTCTCTGTTCTTCATATTCCTTCAACTTCGAATAATACATGGGGCGCATCACAGAAAAATAAGGGCCACCTCCTTTATCAAACTCGTCAAACCATGAAGAAAGGTGATTTTCAAAGAATATCTTATGTTTAGCTTTCCTATCTTCTGGTATCACTCCAATATAATCTTTTACCTCGTCGTCAAAACGAATCTTTTGAGAATTGGTTCCATAGATCAGAATCAAATAGTATAATACGTAATCAGAAGCCTCCGGAAATTGCAAGAGGTCAAATCCCAACATACCTTTTTCATTACGCATAATCTTCATATGTTGAAACAGAAAATCTTTCTCATGCCACTTAAGATTTTTGAATTCCTTACGATGTGGCATTACTTTATTAATATACCTCCCGTCATAAAGGAAACATTGGATTGCGTATTTTGATACCTGTAACAAACGATGGTCAATGGCACATCTAAGGAATTATAATTTGTCTGAAGTCATGAAGTAATTTCTCCATTCTTTTCATCAATTCCTTAAAGGGCTTGGCTTCGCCATATATATATCCATCTACCATATTTGTCTCATAGTCCAGACGATAGGCTTTCAGAACCTCATTTCGGGGGATAAAATCAATACTTGTCGGATAATCTTTGTCATAGTCCACATATCCCAAATGATAGAAACGACGACGATGTTCTACGATAGCCTTATAAAGGTTGCCATCGTTCAGTGACTTCTGGCCAAACTCTGTGTCCATCAATCTATCTAAATCATAGAGATGCCGGGACATACGCAATGTTCTTGGTTCTTCCTTTTGAAGCTCCTCACTAAGAAGCAGTGCCTTCTCCAAAAATGTTCTTGATGGCGTTACAGTCTTGATAGATGCTGTCATTTCATCATCCTCTTCAGGGAACTTATCAAAGACAAGAGAGCGAATGTCGCATTTCTCATTAGGCTCAGACATAGATAGACAACTGATTTCTATTTTAATCCTCGCATCAATAAGTCTCATGCTGGACGGGAAGATACTTTCATAATTGACGAATATTACCGTTGGGTCACTGTCATGATCTATAGGCTTGGGAGGTTCCCCCGCCATCGTTTCATTCTTTACAGTATATCCTTCAATTCCCATTTTCTGAAGTTCCACATCCAGTTCTGCTGAAAGTGTCCCATGAATATAATCTCGCGACGCTTTTCTTAACTTCTTTACCTGATTGTTGTTCTCGCACTTTGCAAATGGCAAGTTAAGGACGTCCCCAAAGAAGTTCCTGCCAATGGAAATGTCTATATCTTCACTGAATCGATTGATGAGATTCCATCCTTTACTCAATGAAGTTCCCCCCTTGAAAAGAAGCCATTTCCCACAAGATGTATTGAACAAAGCTTTGAGGACTACTGTCACCCACCAATCCTTCTCTATCGCATTATCTTCGATATTATGATCTTGTGCGACTGATTGTATCATTGAGATCCTCTCATCAATGCTATGATTCTGCCAACTGCTCATGATTCTTATTGTTTAGGATGTTTATTATTTTTCTTCTTATCCATGCAGGCATGACTTTTAAGTCTTCCGACATGGTATCGTCCTCTGGATATTTACTCAATATCACATTGATTGCACTTTCCCACTCGCCATTATAGTTTCGTTCACCGATAGCTTTCATGGCTTGTACTAACAGACGTGTGACCTTTCCCTTCAATGCGAAATTCTTGGGCACTCCTCTTTTGAACGTGATGGTTTTATTGCCACACTTGATTTTTCTTGCAGACCCACTGGTGAGAAAAACAGGGGTCATGGTAACTTGTTCGGATAATCCAAGCATATTCAACGCTGTACTACCAGTAGGGAGAATTTCAGCATTGTCTCTCTCTGCAATTGCATGGGCTATCTCTTCGGTAGTTGGATAAACTATACCAAATTTAGTTTTCTTCGCTTTAAGGTATATGCCACGAGATAATCTTAACAACAAATCCTGTCGGACAAAATCTGATAAAATCTTGCCCACATACTCATCGTCGTATTCTGGGAAACTATTATTAAAAAACAGAGTACCGGTGTTTGCTTTTTCAATACAGTTCCTAAGAATATCAACAACCTTCTTCTCTTCTTTGTTTATTAACATACATTAAGTCGGTTATTTTTGCAAAAATACCGAGTATAATTCAAAGTACCAAATTATCTGGAGGATTTTATTTGAATAAACGAATTTTTCTTTCAATTAGAATAAAAAGGAAGAATAAACCTTGTTTGTTTGTGGGAAAAATGCTATCTTTGCAATGTTATTTAGAGGTTGTATGAGTCACTAACAACAATTTAAAATAGTTTTAATTGACCTTCCAATTCTCTTTAGAGTCTCCTTGCTTTTTAATAATAGCCGGGTGACGAGTTCTTTGAATAATTGTCAGCATATACTTCTAATGTTTGTTAAATTAGAAAACAAGGGATGTTGGGGTCAAAAATGTGTTACTACCGAGTCAAATGTGTTACTGGTGTGTTACCAACTCTTTAGGCAATATTCACTTGCCTGCAAAATTAAGGATAACACATTCATTGTGAGCACATTGCAATAATACCATTATTTTGATATTTGCGACCCCAAACGGATCACTTGATGCCCCATGCGGGTCACAAAACGTTAAAAAGGGATTCTTTCGGGAGTCCCCTTTTTTAGGTTCAGACACACGCACTTGTGTTCCAATGCGTAGTACCTCTTCAATGAGTTTCTTTGTATCCATATCTTAAATGTATTCGTGTCAATCGATAAGATTCGTGCTTACTAAGGCCTACATCAACCACTTCTACACAGGAACCACGGGTATTTCCTCTTCCGTGTCCTCCTCATCGTAAGTAATCAGCAGGCACTTCCAATCCTCGTGCGCTTTGGCATACTTGACCAGTGGTAGTACCTCCTTGTTGTAAGTGGTCTCATCCTTGATGCTGTAGGACACTTGTATAGCAAGCTTCTCGTCAGGCACAACGAAGTCTATCTCCTTCTCCGCATTCAGGAAAAACACATTCTTTTTGCCACACCGCCTGCACAGTTCTACCGCCACCATGTTCTCTAGTAGCGATGTCTCTGAATTCATCAGGAACAGGTTCAGTAAGCCGTTATCAACGAAGTAGTA
>NZ_HG417092.1:264345-286990 GCF_000455445.1 Hoylesella timonensis 4401737 = DSM 22865 = JCM 15640
CAAGTTCCTTCATTTTGCCTCCAATTTTCTCGACAACGATAACTCCGATATTGCCAGATGGATATTTCTTTTTGCGGACAAACATAGTTAAAATATCTTTCGTTTCACCCAATATTAGGTGACACAAAGATACAAAATATTGTTTATCAACCAGTTGTAAAATACATGTTTTTTGAGTGACGAAGTCAGGAGGAAAAACACATTCTTTTTGCCACACCGCCTGCACAGTTCTACCGCCACCATGTTCTCTAGTAGCGATGTCTCTGAATTCATCAGGAACAGGTTCAGTAAGCCGTTATCAACGAAGTAGTATTTCTTCTGCATCTCCTTCTCCGTCAGCTTCCCAATCTCATTCTCCATAGGTAATATCAGCCAACTGTCAGCGGCATAATCCACATAGTCTATCGTAGTAGGCACACTGATGGGCGACCCCGTTGCCACTATCACGTTCCTCAGCCTGTTATATGACAGCGGTTGCTTCACGCTCTCTGCCATCTTCTTAATCAGGATGTTCAACACCCTGTCGTTCTTAATGTTGTTTCGGGCACAGATGTCACCCATGTAGATCTTCTGGTACAAGCTCGAAAGCATAGCCCGCTTGTTCTTAAACGACAGGATCTCTGGCAGACCACCGTAATAGAAGTACTCATTCAGATGTCGCTTTACTTCGCTTCTTTGAATCGTGTCATACTCCCAATGCCCCCTCAGTTCTACCTGCTGAGCTGCCAGATACTCTTTGAATGAATATGGGTACGCATCGCAAATAAAAAACCGTCCGCCCAACGTAGTTGCCACCTCCTTGCTCAGCATCTTCACATTGTTACCTGTCACATACACCCTGTATTTCGCATCAGCCAACCTACGCACGAACTTATCCCAATGCGGAATGTTCTGCACCTCGTCCAAAAATACCACCGGTTTTTTACCATACAGCTCCAGATGGGCTTCCAGCAGACTGTTAAAGTCTTCCGTCTGGAACTCCGCCAGACACTCATCCTCAAAGTCCACAAACAGAATCTCGTCCCATCCCTTTCTTTCCGCCTGCAACTGACGCACGCGCTGATACAGCAGATACGACTTACCCGCATGTCTCACGCCAACTATCACATAATTACCATTCTCTTCAAAGTCTATGGGACGGTCACAATCACCGCCTCATCTATTTCGCGCTGCTTACTAATCAGGCACTGTTTGATGACATCTTTACTAATACTCATATAAATTATATTTAATATGAATTACCAAATCTTATAAAGTTCGGTTTACATATTTAGACATTTTCTATAAAACAAAATTAATAACCTTCGATTTTTTATAATTTTTTATCCTCTTCCATTAAGGCGGAACGCTCCTCTGGACTCTTTCTTTTTAACAAGTCAGTCTTTTTGTCTTCTTGTTTCGGCTCTTTGAGCAGGTAGGCATTATCTGCCTATCGCTGGGATACATAAAAAGAAAAACCCAAGATTACGAAACAATGCACGTTTGTCCTTTGGAATAAAAGCTCGTTACCATTCATGTCCTTTGCCCTTGCTTATACATCTTCAGTCAATTGTTTCAAGTACATTTTTGCCAATAGGCAGATAAAGCAGCTTAGATTCCTTGATTCCTCTTATCCCAAACTCAGGTTAAAAGCTTTTTCAAAGGGATTCGTGTTTGTATGAAGAGTGTCATTTACAGTATTCACTTCACCTATATTATGCTCGGTAAACATTACGTCGGAGAACGAGTAAAAAAAATTACTTTATTCTCACAAAGAAAACCTTATTTATTTCTGTCGGTTTCTTGTAAGTTTTTTGCGGAGTTGGGGAATTTATATATATAATCGTATCCCCATCGTCAAATTCCCCCAATTGATCTATAATGCCATTATGATAGACAATTTCATTCCATTCATCCATTCCTCCAACCTTCCATGTTCCTACAGAATCAGCCATAAATGGCACGGAAAATGATAAGGAAAATGTCATATCAGAATTAAATATTAATCTTAAATTATTATATTTTTCAATAGAATCCTTATAAATTTCAGAATCAGTATGATTAAAATCTAATTTATAAATTCCTACGATACTATTTATTTTATTGTATCTATAATTATAATCAGATATGCACCAATATAGCACATATCCAATTATAAAAAAGAAGAATATTATAGCGGGTCTTTTCATTTTGGGTTCTTTATATAGGGCCTGCTAATTAGTTGAAAAACGTCTGGCACTATTCTTTGTCAGAGGTTATCATTTGGCCCAACTCCGCATAGAACGTCTCCACCTCGCCCAAATAAGTTTTCAATATCTTTCCATCGGGACCTATCAGCACCTTATAAGGATAGCCTTTCACCCTATATGCGGTCTCGACCTTCGCATCGCCGTCTCTCACCTGCGGCCACGGCAACTGGTATTTCTCCAAAGCCTGTTTCCATTTTTCGGCTTTGTCGTTGCAATCGATGCCCACAAACTCAATGCGGTCGCCGTATTGGGCATAGCATTCTTTCATTTTGGGAAATCCCTTGATGCACCATGTGCACCATGAGCCCCAAAAGTCCAGCAGCACATATTTACCTCGCAGGGAACTGAGCGTGAGCGTATCGCCTTGCGGTGTGGTGAGGGAAAAATCGGGGGCCATCGCACCGACTTTAGCCGTGTCGGCCACTTCTTTCTGAGCTTTCCTCATCACGGCCATCCGCTCGAAGGCTTCCTGCCACATATCCAAATATCCTTTGAAACGACCGTTGCGCACTGCGGGACTAAGCTTCCGTATGACCGGAACCACACGGTCCATATTCACGTCAAGCACCAAAGTCGCCGTGGCGTCCTCGTCGGGATGTTGTACGATGTACTCCTCGACCACAGGGTACATGCGCCGATTGATGTCACGGATGGCGACTTTGCGTATACTGTCGAGCCGAGCGGCATTGTCACCGGCAGCCACTCCCGCCTCATACTCTTTTTGGGCGATGTCAAATTCCTTGTGGAAAGACCTTCCCACGTCCGTCACTTTGGCGTACTGCTGATAGAATGCGCTGCCCGAAATGCGGACGCTATACTCGTCGATGAAATCTCCTTCAATGTTGACAAATTCGTTGGGGACAAAGAAAAAGTACATGACCTTTTTGGGACTGGATTTCAACCGAAGTGACCCTTGATAGGCCTTGTCTATATAAAGCGAAAAATTGAAATGGCCGTTGTTGACGGGCGTAGCAAAATTGATGATTTTCTTGTCCGGATTTCGCTCTACATACTCCACGAGGATGGAGTCGTTTCCAACGTCGGTCAGTGCGCCGCTCATCGTAAAATTGCTCTGTGCCGAGGCTCCTGACGAATACAGCCACATTGCCACCGACAAAATAAAGAATTTCAATTTACATGCTCTTTTCATCTTATTGGGATTTAAAGTTGTTTTCCAATGTTTCGGCAAGCTGCCTCATTTACGACAAAAATAGGTAAAATAGTTGATTTGTCAAAGTGTTTTCGATCTGTTTCTTTAATGTTTTAACACCCAAAGGTAGTCATTTTTGGTGAATTATACAAATATTACGATATATATATCATTGAATATCAAAAACTTATATTTTTATTAGAGCCTAAATGTAGAGGAAAGTATACAGCATCTTTTTATTTCTCTTTAACTGATCATACACACAAAGAATTGGAGGTGGGTCAGAAAGACTTTCATCCAGGATGTGCACGGGAGTTCTTTGGGACAAAAGATGTGCCTTTGTTAGAGTATAACTCAACCAATTACCCGAGCAAGTAATTCGTACCCAGACATCTCTAACGGGCGTACAACCCAAATTATCGCTGAACCTCAATAAACATAATGGTTGCAACCGACTGACTATCGTAGGTCTTTAGGGTGACTATATCTTTAAGCCGCAGACAGAAAGAAAACGAAAGAGTACAGGGAAATTAAGGAAAACAACCTATAAGAAATACCTTGAAGTTGACGAGTACGGATGGCCTTTGTATGACACATCAATAGGCTTTAATATGATACCTCTGTTCGGGATAAGCAGGGAATTTAAGCCAAATCTCTAATTAATTCCTTTTTAGTCCCTTTTTATTTGCTACTTTCTGTATTCAGAACATACTTCAAAGACTATTTAGAAGTTTCTCTATAAAAGCAAAAAGCGGAAAGCCTTTACTTATCGGACTTTCCGCTTGTTAGTAGGAGTGACCTCGTTGGGATTCAAACCCAAGACCTTCAGAACCGGAATCTGACGCTCTATTCAGCTAAGCTACGAGGCCATAATGAACGAATGCAAAAGTATAGAAAATTATTGAATTTAACAAGTATGTGTACTCAAATTATTCTTTTTCAGCCGCAAACCTGTTCTTTGCAACGTGTCCACAGAGCACGTCATCTTTTTGTGTGACGATAAAAATGGGAGTATATCCTTCATGATTCCTACTGATTGAATTAAGACAATATGAAAGATGAAGCGTTTATTTTTAATCATATTGACCGATTTACATCATTTATTCTTGTATATCTTCCATAAATTTTCTACTTTTGCATAACAATTAGTGAAAGCATTTTCATAAAGTTTTGAACGAATAAAGAGCAACTACACCAAAATGAGCAAATTGATAAAACCAGTACACTATCAAGCTTTGTTGGATATGAGACAAACAGAGCAAGGTATTAAACTTATCAAAGATTTTTTCCAACAAAATCTTGCAACCGAATTAAGACTCAGACGTGTCACTGCTCCCCTATTCGTCTTGAAAGGTTTAGGTATCAATGATGATTTGAATGGTATTGAGCGTGCTGTTACGTTTGCTATCAAAGATCTCGAGAACGCACAGGCAGAGGTGGTACATTCCTTGGCTAAATGGAAAAGGTTAACATTAGCAGAGTATAAAATTGAGCCACCGTATGGTATCTACACGGATATGAATGCGATTCGAGCAGATGAGGAATTGGATAACCTTCATTCATTGTATGTTGACCAATGGGATTGGGAAAGCTCTATCCGCCCTACCGACCGCAACATTGCCTTTTTAACAAATGTGGTACAACGTATTTATGCATCATTGCTTCGCACCGAATATCTTACCTGTGAAACGTATCCACAGCTAACGCCCTTTCTTCCTCACGATATTCATTTCGTTCATAGTGAAGAACTATTGCAAATGTATCCTGACTTATCGCCAAAAGAACGAGAGAATGCTATTTGTAAGAAATATGGGGCAGTATTCATTATTGGCATTGGTGGAAAGCTTAGTAATGGAGAAAAACATGATGGTCGTGCGCCCGACTATGATGATTGGTCAACAGTGACAGAAAATGGTTTGGCTGGACTTAATGGCGATATTTTAATATGGTATCCTGTCTTAGAACGTTCCATAGAACTCTCGTCCATGGGCATTCGTGTTGATAAGGAGAGCTTGTTAAGACAGTTGAAGCTTGAAAATCAGGAAGATAAACAGCAGCTTTATTTCCATCAACAGCTTCTAAATGATAAATTACCACTGAGTATGGGAGGTGGTATTGGACAAAGCAGGCTCTGTATGGTCTTGCTTCAGAAAGCACACATCGGAGAAATTCAAGCCAGCATTTGGCCTGAAGATATGCGTAAAGAGTGTGCTGCAGCAGGAATGAAACTCATTTAACTCGTTGTTCACCTCGCTCATCCTAAAACACACCGTGTTAACAGCAACAGCTCATAAATACGGCGGACAGTCTTGACAGCTCTTAAAAAACATAACCCAAATTGATATAGAAATTAGGTTGCTTTGTTTTTGTCGTCCAACCAATCGAACCTCCAAGAGGTCCGGCAATGCTTTGATAATAGTATGCGGCTTGTACACCGACCCTTAAGCTATGATCAAAAATATCATCCATTTTATCACCGTCTTTATAGACACCTACTTTAGCTATGATAAAATTATGATCAATTATACGTTGTTGAAATCTTAGTTGCGCCGCAACAAATTTATTTCTTACCAACTCTAAATAACTAATACCAGCGAAAGGCAAGTGCTGGTTCTCTGCATAATAATTGAAGTGATTTCCTCCAATCACCGTCTGTAAAATATAAGGAGGATTTTTACCAAACACACCTCTGCCGTAAAGCATCGGTTGTATTGTCAGTCGATTGCTCAAAGCAAATGATATTCTCCACATTGCGTTGACACTCCTAAATCCAGGCTCTTCGTCATAGCCCACAAAGTTGTTTGTATGATAGCCATACGTCGCTTCGAACTTGGCACCACGTGTTGGGAAATACCATTTATCCTCAGAGTTGTATTTCACACTCGCCTGATAAGTGATGAAATGTTGATTGCGCTTGTTGATTTGCCAGAGTTCTCGTTTCGCATCTTGTAACACAGCATTATATCGATAAAAATCAAAATAAGTGCCAAGTTGAAAATTAAAATTGCGGATATTAAAATCAAAAGGTATCAAACTCACCGTGTGTTGATTATAAATGATATTGGCGTCTCTTTCACCTTTTTCATAAATATTTATATCCTGGTGGCGGAACACATAAGAAGCATTGACCTTTCCCCAATGATTAAAATATAACGAGAAGTCGGCTCGCGCCATTGATCTCTTACCTAAACGCAGTGTAAAATCTGCAGCCATTGGCAAAAACTTATTTCTTACAAATAGCCCAAGATTGGCTTGCAGTGCCACAAGCTCTTCTGTATCAAAACGAACACCAAGTCTCGCCTTCTTCGTTTTATCGCCAATAGCAGCAATATGTAGGCATTCGCCCTCATCGGTTGGTGTGAGATAACAATCTGCATCATTATAGTAAAAATCTGCCCGCATTGAGTTTGCTATTTTTTGAAACATCCCTGTGTTGATGCTATCTCTCTTCAGAAGGTGAAACTTTCTCAAAGTAAACTTCTGATCTGCTGCATCCACCTTTTCAAATACCACATTTGCCAATTTAACTTTTTGGGGCAAGGTGTCTACGGTGATTTCAGTAAGGTATTTGGCTCTCTGACCTGGTTTAATTCCGAGTTCATCGCGGAGCTTAACAAGCTGGTCCCATTGCTTCATAGCAGCCTCTTCTCCTCGTCGAATCAAGGTGTCTATGGCTGATTTTGAGAAAGAAGTAGTACCATATCCATCTGTACACGAGCGGATAAAGATATCTGTATTCTTCACATTCTCATCATATTTTTTCTTACAGTTAATATCAATAATCTGTCCTATGACACTCCCTCTTCGTGTCAAATCATCCGCTGTCTTGTCAGGTTCCTGTACGCTTAGCCCTATCACCACATCAGCTCCCATTTTTCGGGCTACATCTACAGGGAAGTTATTACTCATACCTCCATCTACCAATACCATCTCTCCTTTTCGGATAGGAGTGAAAGCTCCGGGTATCGCCATACTGGCTCGCATCGCTTCTATCAGAGAACCACTATGGTACACATATTCGGCATCACCAATAATATCGGTAGAAACACAAGCAAATGGAATAGGCAACTTATTAAAATCAATGGAGTCACGGTATCGATAAACCAACTTCTCAAACAACTTGCGCAGATTTTTTCCATCAATAAGTCCTCCTGAAAAAGTTGGTTTCTTCTTACCAAAGTCCACATCTCTGGTTATGATATAAGTATTTTGCTTTTGGCGTCTCATCAAACTTTCGTTCCTTACATCAATTTTATCAGAGAGCATCAAGGTCCAGTCTTGCTGACGAACAATGCTATCCATGAGCTGACTATCGTAACCAATACTATATAGTCCGCCTATGATACTGCCCATCGAAGTACCAGTGACAATATCAACAGGGATGCCAGCTCTTTCTATCACTTTTAAGGCACCAATATGAGCGAAACCTTTTGCGCCACCGCCACTCAACACAATAGCGATTTTCTTGCGTTGTGGCTGCGATTGTACTGGTATCGCCAAAAGCAATAATCCTACTAATGTGAAAATGGCAATCTTTTTCATTCTGTTTTTGTTTTTATGGTTGTATAGAGTGGTTAAAAAATCGTTGCTCTGCCAAGGTCTCATACCTTGTACCAGGCTGTCCATAGTTAGCATAAGGATAGATGCTAATACCGCCTCTTGGCGTGAAAAGTCCTATGACTTCAATGTATTTGGGTTGCATGAGTTGGATTAAGTCTTTCATGATAATGTTCACACAGTCTTCATGAAAGTCACCATGATTACGAAAACTGAAGAGATAGAGCTTCAAGCTCTTACTCTCCACCATGAGTTTTTGCGGGATATATGCAATCTTAATCTCCGCAAAGTCTGGTTGACCTGTGATAGGGCATAGAGAAGTGAATTCTGGACAGTTAAATTGTACCCAGTAATCATTCGTTGGATGTTTGTTTTCGAAGGTTTCTAACACTTCTGGCGCATAATCCATTTTGTATTTTGTCTTCGAACCCAGCGCCTTTAACCCTTCATTTTTGCGAGTATCTTCCATTTGTATTTTCGTTTGAAATTGCCAATTTAGATATTAAAAACCTGTAACACGTTATAATCTACATCCTCATCGTAGATGTCCACGCCCTCATGTTCTTTCAGTTTTCGTACCACCCGAATCGTAATCGGCAATACTACAATTTCGTAAGCCGTTTTAAGTATCACCTGCCAAAACATGAGTGGTAAAAGTGCAGAGGTTGGAATAACACCAATAAATGCTAAAGGGAAGAAGATAAGCGAATCTACCCCTTCACCAAAAATGGTGCTTAAAATCGCACGAAGAGAGAAGTTTTTACCCTGCGAACTTATCTTCATTTTGCTCATGACATAAGCATTGACAAATGAGCCACATAAAAAAGCGATAAAAGAGGCAAAAGCAATTCGTGGTGCCAACCCGAAAATATCATGGAAACTCTGTCCTAAAGTCCAATAGCTTGCACCAGGAATCAGATCGCACAAGGCTGCCATCATGACAAAAAAGAAGTTCATGGCAAACCCTAACCATATCAACAGTCGAGCTTTGCGATAGCCCCACACTTCACAAACACAATCATTAATAATATACGAGATAGGGAACACGATAAGCCCCCCTGTGAGAGATATCGGACCTACGGCTATTTGCTTTGTTTCTAACACGTTTGCTGTTATCAAGCAAACACAAAAAAGGATGCTGAAAAGCATAAACAACACACTCACATAGTGATTTTTCTTTTCCATTTTTCTTGTTTTTTAAGAGGTTGACCAAGCACTCTGTTTTGAGCTAATAAAGGATAAAATTCATTGAAGGATTTACATCATCAGTCTTTTTGTAATTCCTTTTGTCTGCAAAGTTAGTTATTTTTAGTGAGATATGATGGCTATTTCAAAAAAAACAAGTATTTTTGCGCAAAACGAATATAAAATAAAGTACAATGAAAAAGTTATTATTGTTTACAATGCTTGCTTTGGGCGTCACAACCACGCAGGCTCAAAATGCCGAATATGTCATCTCTGGAAATGCACCAGAAGGCACTAATTGGGTGTATTATTTCTACAATGGCAAGTTTAGATCTGTGGATAGTGTGGCTGTGAAGGACAATAAATTTCAGCTAAATGGCACTCAACCCCTCAACACTTTTATCACAGTGGCTGCTGACCAGCAACACAGTGTTACAGTAGTGAATGATCACACCCCTATTACTGTCAACTTAAAGAATGGCAATGTCACTGGTTCACCGCAGAATGTACAGTTTGCGAACTTCCAAAAGGAACAGAACAAACTGGATGAAAAGATGATGGACATCTATAAAAAATATCAAGCTGTAGCCTCGGACAAAACGATTGAGGGACAAACTAAAAAAGGTGTCTTCGAAGGAATGATGGAACAAACGGAGCAAAAGCAGATAAAAGATATCTTAGCCTTTGCCAACTCGAACAAAAAAGGGGTGACTCCGGCTTACTTCTTAGGGCAGTCTTATTATTCACTGACCTATGAGGAGTTGGTTTCTGCATTGGACAATACCAGCGCTTACTATAACCATCCGATGATGGAAAGAGCCAAACAGCAACTCCGTTCTTTGGAAAAGCGCCGTCCCGGTTTGAAGTTTACAGATTTGGCAATGCATGATACCGAGGGAAAACCCGCAAAACTGAGTCAATGGGTAGGCAAAGGAAACTACGTATTGGTAGACTTCTGGGCGAGCTGGTGTGGACCTTGTCGCATGGAAATGCCAAATGTAGTGGATGCCTACAAACGTTATCATCAAGCTAAGGGATTTGATGTGGTTGGCGTTTCGTTTGACTCAAAGCTTGAAGCATGGAAGAAAGGGATACAAGATTTACAACTTCCTTGGCACAATATTTCTGATTTGAAAGGTTGGAAATGTGCGGCTGCTGATGTGTATGGCGTCAATTCCATTCCATGCAATATCTTGGTAGACCCTTCAGGACAAATTGTTGCACAAGACTTGCGTGGTGCAAAGCTTGCTGATAAGTTAAAAGAAATCTACGGATATTAAGAAATGACGGTTCTGCCAAACAGAACTATCCGTTAAATTTTACGCTGAAAATGAGCTGAAAAGTTGATAGAAGGGCGCTTAATGTACTCACTACATTTCGCTATCAACGTATCAACTACTATTTTACGCTCATAGAAAGCCAAGAAGAAAAAGAGGGTAAACTTTATCAATTCTAAAAAATAACTGAAAAAGTTTACCCATTTTTTTCTTTTTTTCATTAACTTTGTGTCGTTACTCCATTGACTTAACGTGCTTAACCCATTGACTTTGTGCCGTTACTCCATTGACTTAACGTGCTTAACCCATTGACTTTGTACCATTACTCCATTGACTTAACGTGCTTACTCCATTGACTTTGTGGCGTTACTCCATTGACTTAACGAGCTTAACCCATTAACTTTGTGCTGTAATTCATTGACTTAACGAGCTTAACCCATTGACTTTGCAGGCTTAACTCAATAACCTAACAAGCTTAACCCAATAACTTTGTGCTGTAATTCATTGACTTAACGAGCTTAACCCATTGACTTAATAGACTAATTCAGTGACTTAGCAGGCTTAACCCATTGACTTTGTATCGTTAACCCAATGACTTAATGCGCCTAATTCATTGATTTAATGAGCTTAACCCATTGACTTAACAGGATTAACGCAATGACCTAACAAGCCTAACCCATTGAGTTAATGTGTGCATTTGAAAGTTACGAAAAGCAAATATATCAGCATTAGCAGAGATAGATGTATTGATTGTTCGGGAAAATTGAACAAGAATGTTTGTGAAAAAAAGTTTTTTCTATCCTTTATTGCGGTGCATTCAAGGGTTTTTCGTAACTTTGTAACCAAATATACATTAAAGTATGACTGGAACAAAACAAATCAAGACAGCACTGATTTCAGTCTATCATAAAGACGGACTTGAATCTCTGTTATCAAAACTGCACGCAGAGGGCGTGAAATTTCTTTCAACTGGTGGAACACAAAAGTTTATAGAATCGTTGGGATATGAATGCCAAACGGTAGAAAGCGTCACCTCATACCCCTCTATTTTGGGCGGACGAGTGAAAACATTACATCCTAAAATCTTTGGAGGTATCTTGGCTCGACGAGACAATGACAGTGACCAACAGCAAATGAAACAATATGAAATACCTGCAATCGACTTGGTTATCGTCGACCTCTATCCCTTTGAGCAGACAGTAGCAAGCAATGCATCTGAAGCTGACATCATTGAGAAGATTGATATTGGCGGCATCTCGCTCATTCGCGCAGGGGCAAAAAACTTCAAAGATGTTGTCATTGTACCCAGCAAGGCAGAATATAGCATGTTGGAAGATATTCTCAATAAAGAAGGAGCACAGACAACTTTAGAGGGAAGAAAGATGTTTGCAGAGCATGCGTTCAAGGTGAGCAGCCACTATGATACAGCCATACATACATGGTTTACCAAATAATATGACAGATATGGATATCGCAAATCGAAGCGAAATCCAACATTAGGTCTCAATAAAATATTGATTTAGAAATGGGATTTTTTTCTTTTATCCAAGAAATTGCAATGGACTTAGGAACCGCCAACACTATTATTATCAGTGATGACAAAATAGTTGTTGACGAACCTTCCGTCGTTGCGCTCGACCGTCGTACTGACAAAATGATAGCAGTAGGCGAAGAAGCAAAAATGATGTATGAGAAGACGCACGACAATATTCGTACTATTCGCCCTCTGCGTGATGGTGTGATTGCCGACTTTACAGCCTGCGAACAGATGATGCGTGGACTTATCAAGATGGTAAGACCTGGTAGACGCTTGTTCTCTACCTCACTGCGTATGGTTATAGGGGTGCCATCAGGAAGTACAGAGGTAGAACTTCGTGCAGTACGCGACTCTGCTGAACATGCTGACGGGCGCGATGTGTACTTGATTTTTGAACCCATGGCAGCAGCCATTGGTATCGGTATAGATGTAGAAGCACCCGAAGGAAATATGATAGTCGACATCGGTGGTGGCAGTACTGAGATAGCTGTTATCTCTTTGGGAGGTATCGTATCCAACAACTCCATACGCACAGCGGGCGACGACCTTACTGCCGACATTCAGGAATACATGAGCAGACAGCATAATGTGAAAGTCAGCGAACGTATGGCTGAGCGTATCAAGATTCATGTGGGTTCTGCTTTGACTGACTTAGGAGATGAGGCACCAGAGGATTATGTGGTTCACGGTCCTAATCGTATTACCGCATTACCTATGGAAGTACCTGTTTGCTATCAAGAAATAGCACACTGTTTGGACAAAACTGTGGCTAAAATAGAGAACGCTGTCTTGTCTGCATTAGAGTCAACTCCACCTGAATTGTATGCAGATATTGTTCAAAATGGAATCTATCTCAGTGGTGGTGGTGCATTGCTCCGTGGTATTGACAAACGTTTGACAGACAAAATCAACATACCATTCCACATTGCAGAAGACCCTCTACACAGTGTTGCCAAAGGAGCTGGCATCGCATTGAAGAACGTAGATCGCTTCTCGTTCTTGATGAGATAAGGAGTGGTGTATTTTCACACTAATAATCAACTGTAAGTATGCGGAATCTCATTGAGTTTCTGGCACGTCAGCACCATTGGTTTGTATTTGTGTTACTTGAGGCAATTAGCCTTACCCTGCTTTTCAGCTACAATAATTACCAAAGTAGTGTGTGGTTTTCATCAGCGAATGTCGTTGTTGGTAGGATATATGACTGGAGTTCGCAGTTAGAGCATTTCTTCTCGCTCACCAAAGTGAATGAAGAGCTCACGGCAAGAAATATAGCGCTGGAAGAGAAGATTTCAGACTTATCTGAGAAACTGACAACAGTAACAAAAGATTCATCTTACGTGAAAGATAGCTTACTGCTACCTGTACAAGAGATGAAGTTGATTCCCGCCAAAGTCGTAAGCAACTCTATTATTCGGCCTGATAACCTCATAACTATCAATAAAGGTTCGAAAGATGGAGTGAAAAAGGACATGGGGGTGGTCTGCGGAACAGGGGTTGTAGGCATTGTCTATTTGGTATCTCCACAGTATTCAGTTGTGATTCCATTGCTCAATACAAAGTCCAATATCAGTTGTAAAATAGAAAATAGAGAGTATTTTGGCTACTTGATTTGGCAAGGTGGAGCTACCGACATTGCTTATCTGGATGACATTCCACGACACGCACGATTCAAGTTAAACGAAAATATCGTAACCAGTGGTTATTCGTCTATCTTCCCATCCGGAATAAAGGTGGGAAAGATTCTGCATGTGTACAACTCTGCAGATGGAGTTTCTTATAGATTAAGTGTCAAGTTATCAACGAATTTCAGTACGTTGCGCGATGTTTCTGTGGTCGATAACACGGCTATGAAAGAGCGCATAGAACTGATGAGGGCAGCCAGCGATTCACTGGAAGCTAAATAAAGATAGGAGTAAAGAGATGGGGGTTGATTTATTGAAAGGTATATCCATATTTGTAATATTGCTGTTATTACAAGTGCTGATATTTAACCATATCCACCTCTTTGGTTTTGCCACACCCCTTTTGTATGTGTACAGTATGTTGCTGTTTAGAAGAAACTTCCCAAAATGGGGCATTTTGGTTTGTGGATTCTTGGCAGGACTAAGTGTTGACATCTTTTCAAACACGCCCGGACTGGCTTCTGCCAGTATGACATTTATCGGATTGATACAACCCTATGTATTAATATTATTCTTGCCACGTGATAGTGCGGAAGACTTACAGCCGTCGATGCACACATTAGGCATATCTGCCTTTTGGGGCTATGCCCTTGTATTAGTGTTCTTGTATTGTCTCATCTTCTTTTCGCTCGAAGCATTCAACTTCTTTAACTGGCTTCAGTGGCTCAAGTGTGTCGGTGGTAGTACGGTTTTAACGCTGGTTCTACTCATGACAATAGAGAATGTTAGACGAGGGTAGACATGCAAAGTTGACCCACGAATTGACGAATGAAAGATTATAATCTTGAAAACCGCAGGTATGTTATTGCAGGGGTGGCCATTACTATTGTGGTCATCTATACCATTCGTCTGTTTACTTTGCAACTGTTGAGCGATGATTATAAAAAGAATGCTGACAGTAATGCTTTTCTTAAGAAAATAGAATATCCGTCTCGTGGAATCATTACAGACCGTCATGGCAAACTGATGGTGTATAATCAGCCAGCTTACGATATCATGGTCGTGATGAATGAGCAAAAGGGTAGAATAGATACACTCGAATTTTGCGAAGCCTTGGGCATTACCAAAGAGTTCTACCAGCAACGAATGACGGAAATTAAAGATCGTTACAAGAATCCGGGTTACTCACGGTTTACGCAACAACTGTTTATGAGTCAGCTCAGTGATAAAGAGTTTAGTATCTTTCAGGAGAAAATGTATCGGTTCCCAGGGTTTTATGTTCAGAAGCGTAGCATTCGACAATATCAATATCCATACGCAGCACATATCTTAGGAGATGTGGCAGAAGTATCACCCAGCGACATTGAAGAGGATGATTATTACCAAGCAGGAGACTATATTGGAAAATTGGGCATTGAACGTTCTTACGAGAAACAGTTAAGAGGACAGAAAGGGGTTCAGATATTATTACGCGATGTTCATGGTCGCGTGCAGGGCAGTTATCAACATGGAGCATTAGATAAAAAGCCTATACCCGGAAAGAATTTAACGCTTTCTATCGATTTACAATTGCAAGCACTCGGTGAGCGACTGCTGGAAGGAAAGATAGGTAGCATTGTCGCCATCGAGCCTTCTACGGGTGAAGTGCTGTGCATGGTATCTACACCTACTTATGATCCACGTTGGTTAGTGGGAAAGAAACGCAGCAAGAATCATCTTGCTTTACAGCGAAATATTTGGAAACCTCTCTTGAACCGTAGCATTATGGGACAATATCCACCCGGTTCAACCTTTAAGACGACACAGGCTTTGACGTTTCTCTCAGAAGGTATCATCTCCCCTTCTACCCCATTTGCCTGCCATCGAGGATTTTATTTCCGTGGACTTCACGTAGGTTGTCACGGTCATGCTTCACCCTTAGCGTTAATTCCAGCTATCAGTACCTCATGTAATGCTTATTTTTGTTGGGGGTTGTATTATATGATGAGCAATCGCAAGAAATATAAAAACGTACAAACAGCCATGAACACCTGGCGCGACTATATGGTCAGCATGGGCTTTGGATACAAGTTAGGCATCGATCTCCCTGGAGAGAAGCGTGGTCTCATCCCCAATGCAGCGTTTTATGATCATGCTTATAAAGGCTCATGGAATGGACTGACGGTGATTAGTATTTCGATTGGGCAAGGCGAAGTCAATCTTACCCCATTGCAAATCGCCAATCTCGGGGCCACCATTGCAAACCGAGGATATTATTATGTACCTCATGTTGTGAGAAAAGTACAAGGCGAGGCGATGGATACGCTATACACTCGAAGGCATTATACCAAAGCAAGTAAACGAGCTTATAATTACGTTGTGGCAGGAATGCGGTCGGCTGTAGAACGAGGAACATGTAGGTCAGCAAACCGATCTGATTATATTGTCTGTGGAAAGACAGGTACAGCAGAGAACCGTGGACACGACCATTCCGTATTCATGGGCTTTGCTCCCATGGACAACCCAAAGATAGCCATTGCCGTCTATGTTGAGAATGGAGGATTTGGTGCTGATTATGGCGTTCCTATTGGGTCTCTCATGATAGAACAATACATCAAAGGAAAGCTTTCACCAGCATCAGAGGCGAAAGCAAAGGTATTTCAAAATAGAAGAATAGGATATGGCAAGAGTAACCGATAAACCGTCTAGCGTCTTTCGTTCATTAGACTGGTGGACCATTCTTATCTACATGTCACTGCTCATCTTTGGCTGGCTAAGTGTCTGTGGAGCAAGTTACACGTATGGTGATACCGATATTTTCAGTTTGAGTACGCGTTCAGGAATGCAAATCATCTGGATTGCTTCGTCCATTTTTCTCGGATTTGTCTTGCTCATGTTAGATGACAGATACTATGACATGTTTGCATATATCATCTATGCCGTCATGCTATTGTTACTTTTTGCAACCATATTTAATCCCCACGAGATAAAAGGTTCAAGGTCATGGTTAGTGCTTGGTCCCTTGCGTCTACAGCCTGCAGAGTTTGCAAAGTTTGCTACTGCCTTGGCTGTTGGTAAATACATGGGACGATATGGCTTTAATATTCATAAGTGGAAAGACTTTGCTTATGCGTTAGGCATTGTACTTTTACCCATGCTTTTCATCGTAGCACAGAAAGAAACGGGTTCTGCTTTGGTTTATTTATCATTCTTTCTCATGTTTTATAGAGAAGGAATGCCTGGCAGTGTTCTATTCACTGGGGTGGCTATGATTATTTATTTTGTCGTTGGCATCAAGTATGAAGACGTACAGTTGTGGGGACTTCCTGTCTCTTTGGGTAAATTCATTGTCATTTTGCTCTTACAATTGTTTTCAACATCCATGGTTTACCTCTACTGTAAGGATAAGAAACAGAGTCAACTCCTCACGCTTATTTCACTCGGCATCACTCTCATTGCCCTGTTGTTTGCCAAGTTTGTAGTGCCATTTGATATCGTTTGGGTTCAATTAGTTGTATCATTCGCCTTGATTGGCTTTCTACTTTACTGCTGGTTAGCAAGCCAATATAAGAGTTATCTCTATATTGCATTGTTTGCATTGGGTTCATTGGCTTTCTTTTACTCTGCCGATTATGTCTTAAATAATGTGATGAAGCCTCACCAAAGAGTGCGTATAACAGTGCTGTTGGGCTTAGAAGAAGATATTTCGGGGGTGGGATACAACGTGCATCAGAGCGAAATTGCCATTGGAGCTGGTGGACTGAAAGGTAAAGGTTTCTTGAATGGAACCCAAACAAAACTAAAGTTTGTTCCCGAACAAGACACAGATTTTATTTTCTGTACGGTAGGTGAAGAGGAAGGGTTTATTGGATCGGCAGGCGTATTACTGCTTTTCTTGGCTTTAATCTTACGACTTTTGAAAATGGCAGAACGACAACCTTTTGCCTTTGGACGTATCTATGGTTATTGTGTCGCCAGCATCTTTTTGTTCCATGTCTTTATCAATGTGGGCATGGTACTTGGGCTTACCCCCGTTATTGGCATCCCTTTACCATTCTTTAGCTATGGGGGTTCATCACTATGGGGCTTTACCATCCTGTTATTTATATTCTTACGAATTGATGCGGCACGCAACATCGTTCATACGTAACAATACGACAGAAAGGAAAAACGGGAGTCAAACCCAAATTATCATTGTTTTTGACTCCCGTTCTTGATACGTTACTTTTTATTTTTCTTATCTATTTTCTCCCAGTAACGTTTACCTTTTTCCTTCAATTTTGCTGTAAAAGCTTTTGCTTGGGCATCATTTGCCGCCTCTTCTTCAGGAGAGGCAAAAGCATGCGAATAACCCTTTATCGTATTCCAACCACCTCTTGTAAAGTCGGGCACCTCTACTGGAAGACAACCATTGTCCATGGATATCGCTCCCAATTCAGCCAAACAGCACCATTCTGCCAAGTCATAAACATCAATGTCCATAGGCAATCCGTTCTGTAGGCAATAAACCAAACGGCAGTCCATGATGAAATCCATACCGCCATGGCCGCCTACTTCCTTCGCTTCATCGCCATATTTTGTAACCAAAGGACTTGCATAAGCTTTTTCCAATGCCTTCATATCTTCCTTTGAAAGGTACTCATGCCCCGACAAGTCATCGTTCGAAGGAGACACGCCACCTTGCTTCATGTTCTTTGAAGATAGTGCATAGCCCTCAACGGGATATTTGTTGGCAAAGCCTTCAGTACCTGTGAGCTGATACATTCTATTATATGGTTGAGGAGTCATGACGTTATGATGTATCTCAATCACTTTCCCTTGCTCCGTTCTAATAAGCGTTGTAGTTTGGTCTCCATTGGCAAATTTCTCACAAGGCTTTCCACTCATCTGCTCAACGTGTTTCTTTCCATTGAATGACTTTGTGTCCATGGCTACCAAAGTCTTCATCCTATCGCCTCTGTGGATGTTCATTACCTGTGCTACTGGACCAAGTCCATGGGTAGCATAAACATCTCCACGATATTTTTGATTATAGTCCAATCGCCATCCTAACTTGTCGTTTTGGTCTTTTTTCCAATAGTGATCCCAGAAAGGAGATAGCTCGTGGCGGTATGCTCCTTGTGCATAGATGACTTCACCAAACAAACCTTTCTGTGCCATGTTCAACGAATTAAGCTCAAAGAAATCATAACAGCAGTTTTCAAGCATCACACAATGCAACCGAGTCTTTTCTGACATGTCGATAAGCTGCCATATTTCGTGCATGTTCATCGCAGAAGGAACCTCGATGGCCACATGCTTCCCATTCTCCATAGCACACTTAGCCACTGGAAAGTGGTGCAACCAGTCGGTAGCAATATATACTAAATCAATGTCTTTGCGCTTGCAAATTTCCTCGTATCCCTTTTCACCACTATAGATATCGGCAGCTGGCATCGAGGCTTTTCTCAAGTACTTTTGACAGTCTTCTGCTCTTTTCTTCTCATAATCGCACAATGCCATGATCTGTATACCGGGTATATGCGTCCATCTCTCCACAGCACCAGGGCCACGCATACCCAAGCCAACGAAAGCCACGCGTACGGTTTTCAGTTTTGGCGTTTTTAATAACAAAGCCGACTGCTGTCCTGCTGTCCGCTGAGGTACTTCGGTAACAATCTTTCCACCTTCGATTTTATACTTCCAATTGAATTGTGCCATTCCCTTACTGGGCAACAACGTAAGTGCTGCTACAGCAAGCATCATAGATAATGTCTTTAACTTTTTCATTCTTTTATGGGTTAATAATAATATAGTTAGTTTTTTTGGGCGTTACAAAGATACAAATAAAAAAGGGAAAATGGACATTTGCCAACTCAAAAAATATCTTCAGTGAGCAGTTCAACATCCTTTTCTCCCCCTTCCACACAATAGAGAAAACACATCTCGGCATGCGTGGACTGACACCTCTCTACAGATTTACTTTCTTATAAGGGTGATACCCACGTTGCTGATACCTGGTAGAATCTCCCTTTTCATATCGTGTCTTACCTTGATATGAAGCGAATCACCCTGCTGCAACTTTAACTGAGTTATATTAAAATCGTATTGATAATAGCTGATACCTCGTCCCTGTGCTATCCCGTTATTGCCAATGAGTTCACAATCCAAGGTGTCTACATATTTATTACGATGGGGCAACACCGTTTGCTCTATTATCAGGGTCAGACTTTTGAAAGGAAAACTACTGTTGATGCGCATGGCTAATTTAGCTTGATAGTTGCCCGACTGGCGCATCGGTGGCACATCAAAGGTCAAAGTATCATTTTTTTCCCACCCAGAAAGAGGTGTATGCTGAAATCGATCATACACCTTGCCTTCATTGCAAGCAAAAAAAAGCAAACAGCAACAAACGAATATCCCTACATTTTTCATGCTCCACTACTGATTCATCGTCTCTTCCGAACGTCTTCTTTCTGTTGGGCGACCTTCTTTGTCCATGGGCTTTCGGCGATTTCTGTTTTGACTTGCCCCACGTGTTGCCTCCTGTTCAGAACCTTGTTGGCGTCTTCTTTTCCGTTTCTTCGTTTGATCAAATCGACTAATGTCAGCTCCCGCCAACAAATCAACAGGACGTGCTTTTTCTTTTTGTCTACCTTCCGAAAGCAACGATGCAGGTTTTTCACCCCGCTTGTTCATCTCTATAATCTCCTTGGCACGATGAGTGGTAATCGTTTCCAAGTTAGCACCGAGATTTTTGTCCGTAGAATAGGTGACTAACCCAGCCAAGATGTCCGCCTTAAAGAAATAGTAATCCCCATCAACGGTTTGCAGAATAATCTCTCTACTTGGGATTTTCCTGCTTGATTCCACATAGTCATCAGCTTCATAGTTGAGACAGCACTTCAGTTTGGCACACATCCCAGCCAATTTTTGTGGATTTAAGGAAATGTCCTGTATGCGAGCGGCATTCGTGCTTACTGATACAAAGTTCTTCATCCACGTGGCACAGCACAGTTCTCGTCCGCATGGACCTGTTCCGCCGATACGTCCTGCCTCCTGTCGAGCACCTATCTGCTTCATCTCAATACGCACATGAAAGGCATCCGCCAACACCTTAATGAGTTGTCTAAAGTCCACACGTTCATCGGCAATATAATAGAAAATGGCTTTGTTGCCATCGCCTTGGTATTCCACATCTCCTATTTTCATCTGTAGCCCCAAGTCTTTAGCAATCTTCCTACTTTGTATCATCGTATCATCTTCACGTGCCTTCGCCTCTTCATACTTTTGCATGTCCACGGGCTTCGCTATTCGATAAATCCGTCGTATCTCATCAGGAGACTTCAGATTGGCTTTCTTAATTTGGAGTTTCACCAAACTTCCTGTCAACGTTACCACTCCTATGTCATGCCCTGGACTTGCTTCTACTGCTACAATATCGCCTTTTTTCAAGTCCAGTCCGTTCACATTATGGTAATATCCCTTACGTGTATTTTTGAATTGTACTTCAACCAAATCTGTCGTTAGGTTATTACCCGGAACATCAGCCAACCAGTCGTAAGTGTTCAGCGGTCTGTCTTGACGACCACAAGACCGACGACAGAGTCCTCTGTCACAACCGTTGGCTAATTTGAATTTCATATTTTTGTAATCCATTGTTTCTTTTTTGTCATGAGATTTCCTGCACTTGTCTCTACCGTTAATAACATCGGAAGGCGCATCATCTCTATTATATGTTTATTTTCTCATCAATAGCACAATTAAATGCAAGGCTAAATCAAAAAAAACAATTTTAGCATTGGCATTTTGTCCTATATCTCTGCGTGCCGTTGCCAATAGCTCTTCAATTTCAATCACATTGGCTTCATTCACAAACCGAGCAAAGTTTTTAGTAAAATCTTCTTCTTCCTGCGTCATATAAACGAGTTCAGGTTGCTGAAAGTTATACATAAAACTTTCACGAATCATCCTACTGAAATAGGTCAGCATCCGCCGTTGCTTTTCACGTCCAAATCCTGCCACGCTATCTGTCCATTTCTTCAAGCTCCTGATATTGCGCATATAAGCCAAGCGCATCAACAGCTTAAAGGTGTCCAAGAACTGCTTGTTCTCGTTGTCTGCGCTCAATGTCTGCAATGCCCTAAGCCAACTGCCGTTTGCGATACGAGCAATATCATGTGCATTGTTGGCTTCTATTCCTCGTTGCTGTATCAGTGCTTGCTCAATAGCCACGTCTTCTATACGTGGAATATCGATTCGTTGCACACGACTCAGAATGGTTTCTAACAGTCGGTCAGGTTCTTCGCATACCATTAAGAACAAAGTTTGCGAGGGAGGTTCTTCTAACAACTTCAACAGTTTGTTGGCGCAAACCTGATTCATTCGTTCAGGTAGCCATATTAAGCAAACCTTATACCCTCCTTGACTGGACTTCAGACTTAACTTCTGCGTCAGGTTGTCACTTTCTGCCTCAAATATTTGAGCCTGTTGGGTAGTTGCCTTCATGTACTCAAGCCACTGGTCAATGCTAAAATAGACGGTGTCATTGAGCAACGTTCGCCACTCTTTGCCAAAATCGTCACTAATCATTTTGTGATCGGAAGATGTACCTGTGGGACGAATCACTGGATACGTAAAATGCAAATCGGGGTGTTGCCAGTTACGCAACATCGCCTCGGCATTGAGTATGGCACTTTCTGAGGCAAGGATAGACTGTCCGTTTGCGTCTCGCTCTCCTAAGACATAAGAGGCAAAAGCCAAAGCCAAAGCCAACTTGCCGCATCCTTGTGGACCACAGAGCATCAGCGCATGTGGCACACGATTCTCGTGTACCAGCTGCACAAGCCGAGCCTGTGCCTCCTCCTGACCAATCACCTCGCTGAATTTCACTGTCCTCAATGGTTGATAAAAGCCTTACATAAAAAGCACTTTCATGCCAATTTACGTTGTTTGCAAAGTTACTAAAAATTACGCAAAATTGTTACAAGGTATCAATATATTTGACTAATTGCAATGGGAAAAATAGTAAAAAAACGTACAAACAGTTCTTTATAATTGCAATATTTTACTTCTTCCGCACCTTTGGCTACATTTAGCCGAATTTTGAAAATGCGCTAATGCGCTTA
>NZ_HG417092.1:287965-318340 GCF_000455445.1 Hoylesella timonensis 4401737 = DSM 22865 = JCM 15640
GGGATAAGAAATAAACTCAAAAGATAGCAATGCAAAAAACAGAGAAAATGTTTACAGGAATTGAGAGATGCCCACATTTTTTCGTATTTTTGCAGGCACACGAAGCGTATATCAAGCAAATATAGCATGAATCAAAACATCATCATCTCTCATCATTTACAAACAGACCTTACCAAAGCTATTGCAGACTGCCAACCCGACTATCTGTTTGTACTCACAGATAGCACCACAAGAGAACACTGTTGGACGAGAATACAAAATTTGGAAATACTGAAGAAGGCACAACTCATTACTATTGCCCCCACCGATATGCACAAAGACCTGCGCGCAGTAGAACAAATTTGGACAGCACTGCAAAACAACCATGCCACTCGCCATTCTTGTCTTATCAATTTGGGAGGTGGAATGGTCACCGACATTGGTGGATTTGCCGCTTCAACCTTTAAGCGTGGCATCTCATTCATCAACATCCCCACTACCCTTTTGGCAATGGTAGACGCCTCAGTGGGTGGTAAGACAGGTTTTAATTTTAATGGGCTGAAGAACGAAATTGGGGTCTTCAACGATGCGAACTTTGTGATCCTCAACACCTGCTTCCTTCAGACACTGGATTTGGAGAACCTGCGAAGTGGTTATGCAGAGATGCTGAAACATGGATTACTTGCTCATGAAAATAGGTTTGCTCAGTTACTTTCGTTCAGTTTGGAGCACCCTATTGACTACCAGCTCCTACAACAGATGGTGGAAGAGTCGGTGAAAATAAAAGAGGGCATTGTGAGACAAGACCCTCATGAGAAAGGTCTACGCAAAGCACTCAACTTAGGTCATACCTTTGGACATGCTTTCGAGTCTTGGTCATTGAAACATACTCCCGTACTACATGGTTATGCGGTTGCCTACGGACTGATATGCGAATTGTATTTGAGTGCCCTTAAATGTGGGTTTCCTACCCACAAGATGCACCAGCTGAACCAGTTTATTCGCGAGAACTACGGAACACTTCCTATCACCTGTCATGACTATGATGCGCTTATCCAACTGATGAAGCATGACAAGAAAAATGTAGGAGACACCATCAACTTTACTTTGCTTGAGAATATAGGAAAAGTGAAGACAGACCAGACAGCCACGGTTGAAGAAATCAAAGAAGCTTTGGACTTTCTAAGAGAGGGAAACTAAGCACACCAAATGCTATTCTTACAAGAGGGATTAAAGCCCAATACTGGGGTCATAAAACGAGGCTAAAATCAGCATGACGACGACAGAGAACACGCATACTGCGATAGGTATGTACTTGGTGTATTGAGACACGGATGTCGCCCTATGCCTTTGAGCAAAATTGCGTACATACCACCACACGGTAAAACAAACAAGTGTGGCATTGAGGAGTCCTAACGAGGCGCCTGCCAACAAGTCGCCAACATAGTGTACACCCATATATAAACGAGAATAGCATAACAACAAAGCCCATACTACCAATAAAACGCTCAAAGTTCTTAGCCTAAAAAGGTAAATCATCAAAAACACCAATCCCCATGAGTTGGCAGCATGTGCCGACGGAAAGCCATATTTTCCACCTCGATATCCGTCTACTATCTGTATCACTGATGAGATAGGATTGTCTAAGTTGGCAGGACGAAGTCTGCAAACAGCTTGTCGAATAACAGAAGAACTGGTTTGGTCGTTCAAAACCAACAGCAAAATAGTAAGTATGAAGAATACCGAAGCGTCTTTCCAACCAAACTTTTTATACATCAGGTACACCAAAGAAGCGTAAAACGGAATCCATACGAACCGCCCGGTGCAAATTTCCATGAAGTTATCCCAATAGTCTGTATGTCCTCCATTCAGCCAAATGGTTGCCAAGGTATCCCAGTGTACCAACGTATGAATGAGTAAAAGTAAGTTGTCTGTCATTATCTTGTAGCTATATCGTTAAAAATTGTTTGCGTATAGGCTTTGCCTGCCTGCACATATTGTTGCTGTTTGTCTCCAAAAGCATGAACGATTTGTTGTCGCTTAAAATCATAGGTCACCCCATGATGCGCATCCATGAGTCCAAACCCATCGTTTATCATAAAGAAAGCAAAATGAGGTGCTGCTGGATTAAACATATCTTTACTAAATGGTAACGCCTCATGAGTTATGCCCAAGGTGCCTAACAGAGTGGCTGCCAAGTCTTGTTGTGATGCAAATGTGTCGACTTTCTGCGGCTGGCGCACTGCCCCACCAGTCCATATCATAGGAATATGGTAGCGTGTAAAAGAAAAATTATCAATGTCTAATGGCCAAGCACCCAAGTGATCGGGCAGCAGAATTACCAAAGAACGGTTCCATTGTGGAGAAGATCTTAAGCATTTAAGAAAATCAGACACACAACTATCTGTATAAGCAAAGGCATTCAGCACTTTGTCATTAAGTCTATAAAATGGCACATCAAAAGGCTCATGCGAGCTGGAGGTTTGAATAACGCGCAAAATAGGTGTGGAGGTCTTTGTTTGCCGAAGGTCTCTTTTCACCCTTTGAAACAACAAATGGTCTGGTACTCCCCATTTGCTTGTACGTTGACTCACAGGGAAATCAACATCCTCAACAATCTGCAAAAAGCCTTGATTGATAAGAAACGAGCGCATATTGGTAAAGTCGGCATCGCCACCATAATAATATTGCAAATCCCAACCAGCTTTTTTCAAGAGTTGTGGCATGGATGTAAGGGCGGCAGTCTTCTTGGGATACTTCATTAAGCTTACAGTTGCTGGAGCTGGATAGCCGTACAAGATAGACAACAAACCGCGATCTGTACGAAAACTGTTAGCGTAAAAGTTGGAGAAATATACGCCTTCATTTTTCAAACGATTGAGTCCGGGAGTAGCGCTGGCAGCACTCATCAAGGTATCGGAGAAGCTTTCCATCACTATCAAATAGATATCGGGGCGTTGTATGGTTAGGAAAGAAGAGGAAACTGTTGAGTCAGCCTCGCTTTTAGAGGACAACATCATCGATACTAATTGATGTGCTTTCTGCTCATCCATCAAGCGATACATCGAAGAAAAACCTTGTTGATGTGTCACACTTTCCATAAAGGAGAATAACGGATTAACAGCGGCATGGTTGAGTCGTTGATGATTCGAGAAATAAGCTTTGCCTGTGTTCATCGTAGACGCCGACCATCCTCCTCGTATAGGTAGAAACAAGGCTGCTACGAAAACGAGAAGAAGCAGCCAATGCAAAGTAGAGACAGGCTGACATAGCGTCGTGGAGAAACAACGACCTATGGTTTTGAACAGGGAGTATATAAGAAAAGAAATCCCTATGACTGCTGTCAATCCGAGTAGCAATTGCCAATAGCTAACACTGGCGATTGCATCTTTGGGAGAAGAAACAATATAAAACAGGGGTGTCGCATCCAGTGGGAATTGCCAATAAGGATACAAAGCAATATTAGCCACAAACGACAGCGAAACTAAGACTGCTGCTAATGCCATCCAACATCGATAGATGCTTGAAACAACTCGTTTGACGAACGATGTATGATCTTTATAGAAAGGCAAAGAACTAAGCAATATGAGAAGTCCAGGAACTGCTGTTATATAGCCCGCCAAAGATAAATCTAACGGCAAACCGTGCCAAAGAACTGCAAATAAACTTGATAACCCTTCACCTGTAAATAGCAGAAAGAAAGGCTTTTGTAATACGAAAACGACCACCCATAACACAAAAATTGTGAGTAACCAGCTTATTTTCTTACCAAAAAGGATTTTTGACACCATATAAAAAATATTATTTCCCTGTATATCTGTTCTAACTTCGCACTCATATCACACAAGCTTCAACTGATAAGGACAAAGATAACCATTAGGAATTGAATCAGACAGCAACAGTATGCAAAAGTATAAAGAACTATACGAAGTACAAAATGTTAAAGAAAGATTATGTGATATTAGTTGTACCCATGAACGATTGACCAGCTCCTTACTACGAGGGTTACGCTTCAACCTTATCTAAATCATAGACATGGGTTGCAGGAAAGTTAAATGTCTCCGCCATAAGAAGCGCTTCGGCTCTATTGGGCTTGCCATTCGCAGTCATAGGTATCTTATCCACAGCAATGTATAAACGTGGTTCCCAGTAAGGAGGAAGGGTTCGATGACATATTTTATGAAGGACTCGCAACAAAGCTTGAGGACTTTGGGAAGCTGCTTGTTGTCGAGAATCAGATAGTTCCATTTGAACAAAGAGTACAACAATTTCGCCAAATTTAGCATGCTTTCGCTTGGTTATCATATAAGGAAAGGTCAAGAAGTTACGCATCAGGTTCTCCAACTCCTCTGCATGAACCTTCACGCCACCCGTATTTATCACATTATCTTGTCGACCAATGATGCGAAAAGCAAGGGTGTTTTTCCCCTCAGAAGTACTTGTCTCTCGGATTTCGGCAATATCATTCGTCACAATCGGCGTGTCACAAAGCATCGGGGCGTCAATAACCAAGCAGTCATCGGCATTCGTTGATACCTTTATTCCTTGCAGGGGCGTGTACCAACTGGAAGACTCGAGACCGTTCAGTCTGCGTAAGGCAATGTGTGAAAGGGTTTCGGTCATGCCGTATGTACTCCATACCGCATGAGGAAAGTCATGTAGTTGGGCTGCCAAGACATCGTCAATAGCCCCTCCGC
Source organism: Hoylesella timonensis 4401737 = DSM 22865 = JCM 15640 (assembly GCF_000455445.1). Taxonomy (GTDB): domain Bacteria; phylum Bacteroidota; class Bacteroidia; order Bacteroidales; family Bacteroidaceae; genus Prevotella; species Prevotella timonensis. The sequence continues at coordinate 292,642 of NZ_HG417092.1, forward strand.
CAATGATAAGATGTTTGATTTGGCGCAATTTTTCCCGTTCTTCGGGTACTTGCAGCGAGTTAAATACTTGCAGGGGAACCATGGCGGCAAAGGTAATCGGAACGTCAACCGTTGCCAATGGATGACCAGAAGGAGCTACCTGTATTAAATGAAGTTGCCTGACCAATGAGCGAACCACCATCATCTTGGCGCCAATATAGTCGAGATTCATGCACAACAATGCGGTGTCACCAGGCTTTAATCCAAGGAAGTTGCACGTCATCTTGGCACTTTCAATCATTTTGTCCTTCCTTACATTCAGCTTCTTCGGCGCACCTGTCGACCCACTGGTTTGCACATGGATGGTCTGTGCCTCATTATTCCATTCGCTGATAAATTCTTGATAAGTCATTTTTTACCTCCATTTAATGTCTTTGTCGGTATGAACCACAACTGATCTCCTCTCACTTCCAACGGCATAGGTATGTTGTCCGTAAACAGAAGTCCTGTTCCCAAGCCCTGTGGGAAGGTGACATGCGGTCCATAAACCTTTGCGGCAAGTTGTGCAATGGCATTTAATCCCACATTACTCTCCAACGCACTGGTGAGCCATGAACCTATGCTTCGTTGTCTTGCTAACGTTATCCATTCTTCAGTTCCATACATACCGCCATGCAACGAAGGCTTTAAAATGATGAATTGTGGGCGTATGGCATTGAGCAACTCTTCTTTTTCTTGTCGCTGGTTCACACCAATGAGTTCTTCATCGAGTGCGATAGGAATGGGCGACTCACGGCACAAGAGCGCCATTTGCTGCCACTGATGCTGCTTGATGGGTTGCTCTATCGAATGAATGTCATACTTAGCCAACTGTTCCAACTTTGCGAGAGCCTCATCGGGTGCGAAACCTCCGTTGGCATCAAGGCGCAACTGAACTTGCTTTGAGGTAAAATGCGAACGGATAGCGCGTACCAGTTCTAATTCTTTCTCAAAGTCGATAGCCCCTATTTTCAATTTTACACAACGAAAACCCTGCTCCAATTTTTCCTGCATCCTACGCACCATTTCCTCAAATGTACCCATCCACACCAAGCCGTTGATGGTGATTCCCTCCTCTCCTCGTGCGAAAGGGGTGTCAAACAAGGCAGCACTTCCGTTTGCCTTTATTTGCGCCAACGCTGTTTCCAACCCAAAGAGTATTGACGGATAAGGTCGCAAACGCTCGTAGTTGATACTTCCCTCGTGCGCCACCTCATTGCACGCTTCGGTTAATATTTGTTCATAATCAGGACAAACGTCACAACTTAAATCAGACAAGGTGGCACACTCGCCTACCCCTTTGACGGAAGGACGGTCTTCACGCCAAAGGGTTACATAGTAACTCTTGCGTGTTTGGTACACTCTCCGTGAGGTAGTGGCAGGATTTTTGAAGTGCAGTGTGCGCTGACTGACAGCATAACATAAGCTCATATTCATCTTTTTAATGACTTTTTCTATAATCAATTCTTGCTTTCGACATTTGCTCTCTGATTCCTCCTTGCTTCACAAAATCATCTTTCACCCTATCAATGTATTTTCTAAGGAATATATCAGCTTGATGAATGAGCGTAATGGCAATGTTCGCAATGGTTTCATCACTTCTTTCCTTGATAGCGTTTCGATAATACGCCGAGTCGTTATGCCGTGCGCAAACACGTCTGGTCTGTATTGTTTTAGCATCGTTTACATCCCATATAGCAAGATCTCTCACCCGTAAATAGTCCTGATAATCTATCAACAACTCCTGTAAACTTGCCTTAGCCACATTCAAGAGCTTTATTTCTGTTTCTGAAGAAGTTGTTGAAGCAGCACACCCCTCAGCTATATTTTGTTTCCCCGAGCGAGCTGCTTGCACCATTTGGTCAACCGTTCTGTCGTTCTTTGCCAAAAAGTGGTGAGCAAAATAAAAGGTAATGTCATAGATGCACTCGGTTTTTTGATAAACAATTAAGTTTTGATAATTACCTTTTTGCGGCAAAAACTGGTTGGTTTGCATGACTTTAATATTTTTAGTGGTTATTTTATTATTGGGTTTATTGGCCTTATTAGGCCTATTGGGCTAATAAGCCTTATTAGCCTAATAAGGCTAATTGGGCCAATTAGGTAATTGGTTAATTGCTCTCAGGGAAACTGCGGATACTTATCAAAGTCGGGTTTGCGTTTCTCCAAGAATGCTTTTCCACCCTCCTGCGCCTCGTCCATGGTGTAATACAGCATGGTAGCATCGCCTGCCAACTCCTGAATACCAGCCTGTCCGTCCAACTCGGCATTCAGTCCAGCCTTGATCATGCGTAACGCCAAGGGCGAACGCTGCATCATTGTCTCCGCCCATGACACGCATTCGTCTTCCAATTCATCGAATGGCACCACCTTGTTCACCATGCCCATACGTTCTGCCTCGTGTGCCGAGTACTGCTTACACATGAACCAAATCTCCCTGGCACGCTTCTGTCCCACCATTCGAGCCAAGTAGGAAGCGCCAAAACCCGCATCAAAAGACCCTACCTTTGGTCCCGTTTGTCCGAAAATGGCATTCTCGCTGGCAATCGTCAGGTCACACATGACATGCAACACATGCCCACCTCCGATGGCATAGCCATTCACCATGGCAATCACAGGTTTGGGCAGCCGTCGAATTTGCATCTGTACGTCCAGCACGTTGAGCCGTGGCACGCCGTCTGTTCCTACATATCCACCTCGTCCCTTCACATGCATGTCGCCACCAGAGCAAAACGCTTTGTCTCCTGCTCCCGTGAGAATAACCACACGAATGCTCGCACACTCTCGGCAATAGGCAAAGGCTTGCGACATTTCCCATGTGGTGAGCGGCGTAAAAGCGTTGCGATAACGCTCACGATTGATTGTTATCTTCGCAATTCTGTTATACTCCTCGAAGAGGATTTCCTTAAAGTTGAAGCCGTCAATAGACTTCCATTGTCTTTTTTCCATATCAAATTAAACTTGTTTGTATTCGTTCATTGCCTGTTCATCTTGCTGTTGCGAGGTAAACACCTCAAAGACTACGGGGCGGTCAAAGTTGTCATTCACAAAGTGATTCATGTTATTTTCAAGTTCTTCCTCATCATGTGCCGAAAGATAAGCCACGTTGTTTTGCTGGCAAATCCCACAAGCCGATGTATGATGTTGGGCAGAAATCAATGTCTGATGAGCCGTACTATCTTTCAAACCTGGCAAACTTTGGAAGATAACCCCACCCCCATTGTTCAGCAACAGCACTCTGAAATTGCCCCCTAAGCTATGCCACAGGGCGTTTTGGTCGTAAAAGAAGCTCAAATCACCGATGACGCAATACACGTTTTGAGTTGTCACCAGCGAGCAACCTGCTGCCGTTGACAAACTCCCATCAATGCCGTTGACACCCCGATTGCAAAAAACATAATCGCTGGCAAAGTGGTTAACCAACCTAACAGACATGCTGTTGGCGGCATGGAGGATATATCTGCCCTTGTTACTTGCGGTCTCAAAAAGTAATTTTACAGCCTGCAATGAAGAGTAAGGAGGATGGAAACGCTCATTCTGCGCCTGCACTTGTTGAATCAACGTTGCCCACTTTGAACGAAAAACAGACTCAAAAGGCTGTCTTTGTTTTTCTTTTTCCCCACGGACATACCGCAAGATTACCTCCAAGACATCATTCGGTGCACCCTCAATCACGCCTGTCAAGTTTTGAAAAGTATCATATATCGCCCCTTGCTCATTGACAATCCAAGTCTTGGCAGCTGGAGATTGGCGCAGAAAAGCTTTCAAACGCTTGCTCACCAACGTTCCTCCAAGGTACACCACTACATCAGGTTGATATTGTTCTACCTGCTGCATGCGCGCCAAAACCTTATCTATATGTAGGGGAAAAAGCCCTTCGGTTGGTGAATTGGGATAGCGAGGCGCATCCTCATGACAAGCCATTCCGAGACATTCGTACACAACTACCACATCCGTTGACAACTCGCATAATTGCAAAGCCATGCACCGAGCCTCTTTGTTACTTAACTGTCCCACGACTATCATCGGGCGCTTAGCCGATTGGACATCCGCCAAAAGCGGCTGACAGTGAGCCACATCGGTCGTTGCCGCTATCTGTCGGATAACACGTTCGGTTGGTAACGCTGGTACATTGAACGTAAACAAGGGTTCTGAAATGGGCACATTCAAGTGTACCGGACTGCCACCATGCCGCTGACAACAAAGCAATGCTTCGTTTACCAATCGATTACAGTACCACCGTTCATCATCAGTAGAAGGCTCGGGTAACGAGACTGCCTTGCTGACAAAACGCCCTAAGGCATCCAACTGCGGCAGGGTTTGTCCGTCTTGTTGGTCAATCCACATCGCAGGTCTATCACCCGAAATTACCACCAAAGGCACATGTTGATAATAAGCCTCTGCCGTAGCTGGCAAAAGATTAAGCAACGCCGTACCCGAGGTGACACAAACGGCAACAGGATGCCTTAAGATTTGAGCCATACCCAAGGCATAAAATCCAGCCGACCGCTCGTCTGTCACAGGGTGGCATGTGATGTTGGGGCATTCGTTGAAATTATGTACAATGGGTGCATTGCGCGAACCGGGACACACCACAGCGTGTTTTACGCCGTGTGCCACTAATAATGCGGTGAGTATGTTTACGTTCTCTTTATCTGAATAGAGCATGAAGGAAGTGTTTAGTTGACAAGTTTACAAGTTAATAGTTGACGAGTTCACAAGTTGACGAGTTCACGAGTTGATTGTTTTTTAGTTCTTGAGTTTGTGAGTTTTTAAGTTATCACGTTAATTGCTTTACTAATCATAAAGTTCAATGCTCAAAGTTCAAAGTTCAATTTCACGAGTTGATTATTTTTTTTAGTTCTTGAGTTTGTGAGTTTTTGAGTTATCACGTTAATAGCTTTACTAATCATAAAGTTCAAAGTTCAATGTTCAAAGTTCAAAGTAACAGCCTTCATCGTTTCCATTTTCGCTTCAGTCTCTTCCCACTCCTGTTGCTCTACGCTGTTAAGGAGCAGTCCTCCGCCAGCATAGAGACGATAACTATTCTCTAAAATTTGCATACATCGAAGTGAAACATAAAGATGAGTTTCGCCATTTGGATTGAGTAAGCCTGCGAATCCACTATAATAAGAGCGGTCGGCATGCTCGTGCTGAAGGATGAAACGCTGTGCCTCAGTCTTTGGCAGCCCACACACAGCAGGTGTAGGATGCAACGCCTCGAGTAGAGATCCCAAGGACTGGGTATCATGAAGGCTAAACATAAAATCACTGCGCAGATGCACCAAGTCACCTGCCTGAACGGTATAAGGTCCTCGCTGGGTAAGTTGATCGGCGAAAGGTGACAGACATTGTTGGATATAAGTAGCAACCAACTGTTGCTCGTGCTTGTTCTTAGCCGACCAATCATTCATGCCATCGCCATTCACGCATGGCGTACTGACAGAAGAGCGGTCAGCATCAGGTGCCAATTCCTCCGCTTTCATCGTGCCAGCCAAAGCCATGGTGCGCCATATCTCCCCGTCACCGTCGAGCAACACCTCTGGTGTAGCCATGAGCCATGTGCCAGTCTGGGGCGTTGACACCAACATAATGCAGAGATGAGGATATGTTCGGCACGCCTCCAAGAACAATGTTTCCGCATCCACCTGTGCCGAGTGCGGTATTTCTTCATGACGAGCCAACACGATTTTCGCTAACTTTCCGTCTTTGAGCTGTTGATGAAAACAACGGAAAGCCTCGCCATACCGTTCCCTGTCATCACAAGATGAAGCCAATACCGCCGCTCCGCAGCCATTGCGCAGCCTTGCAAAACAATCGCCCACGCACACCCGTTCTTTCGTTTCAGGATGAATCAACACGACGGGATGCGCCGCATCTATCGTGAAAGGAACAAGCACAAAGCCCTCTTTTCCATTCAAATCTGTTAATGAAAAGTAAGTCTCAGGCTCTCCATTCTTTTGGGTAAGTTTTATAAAATGCCTTTTATCGGGCAGTCTATAATACGCAAAACTATTCATTCTGAGACTTGTTCATCACATAATTGATAACTTGCACAGTTGAAATGAGTTCTTCTTGAGCGTTTTTTATCTCGATATGCCATTGGTGCAGCGTTGCTCCTTGATGTTGCAGTCGGCCAAATGCCGTAACCGTTTCTCCCTCCATCACTGTTCGCACATGGTTGCCACTGACGTTGATACCTACACAAATTTTGTCGGGGCATATAGCCATACTGCCTACTCCTGCTAAATTTTCCGCCAAAGCCAAGGTGGCGCCACCACTTAAGAAACCAAATATCTGTTTATTTTTATGGTTTACTTCCATTCGAGCCATACAAGTATCAGGCTCGGGAGTGGACAAGAATTCCATACCGAGTGTGTTAGACAGTCCATCACAACACGCTATCATGTCTTTAATTTTTTCTATATCCATGGTCGCAATCGTTTCTTATTTATTCCAAAATTACAAAAAATGATAGAATTGGCAAAATATTAAATTAGGTTTTTAACAAAAATACAGCGCATTTTAGCATTGACACAACTTCTTCTGCTAAAATACGAGAAGCACGCACAAGTTTACTTATCTTTTTGACCACCAATACATTAGAAACAACATTGCAATCATATCCCATAAAATTGCTTATAAAAAACGCCTCTTTCATGCCCAAACTGCCCTTATTTGGTGCAAATAAGCACGCAAAAGCATGGAGATAGTGGGACAAACTCAATGGAGTAACCGCCCTATCCCATTGACATAACAAGATTAAGTGATAGAGACAAGCGAGCAAAGCCTTATTTTTGCACCTAAATGGGCAACTTCTTTTTCTATTTTGAGAATTATTTTTGTAAAATAAAACGAATTCGATTAACATATTAAAGAATTATTAACTATACTTTACTTTTATGGGTAAGCACCAATCAGTAAACCACTTCTCGTTACCCAACTTATTCTTTTGTCTGTAAAAAGTACAAGATATAATTTTTTCTTCCAACGCATTTCATTAACTTTGCAGAAACAACATCACAACTCTTACTTATTATTATAACAACCAATGGATATTACTAAACGTAACGGCTCTACCGAGCAATATGACAAAGAGAAAATTGCCACGGCCATCAAGAAGAGCTTTATCAGTACGAAACACGAGATAGACGACGCCACCATCTACAAAATGGTACAATCGGTAGAAGATATCGTTTGTACCAACCACATCAAGCAAAATGTGGAGAGCATTCAGGATGAGGTGGAAAAGGCGCTGATGAAAAACGGTTATTACGCCGAAGCTAAGAGTTTTATCCTGTTCAGATGGCAGCGAACCGAGATACGTCGCACTTACAGGCGCATCGCCGAAGATTTGCAAGACGAGCATATCACAGAGGTATTGAAACACATTGCCGCAGACTATACAGACAAAGAATATAGTATATTGCTGCTCATTGACAAGTATGCCAGTTTCAGCAAAGCAGGCATGACAGCCACCGAACGCATGGATGCGCTTATCAAGGCAGCGGTGGAGCTTACCACACAAGAGGCTCCCGAATGGGAATTCATTGCAGCCCGACTGCTCAATTACCAACTCAACAAACGCATCGCACGCTTTGAAGACAGTGAGGGACTGATGTCTCTGTATGACAAGATGAAGTTCTTGACTGACAGAAATCTTTATGGCGCATATATCTTGCAACAATACAGCAAAGCCGAAATAGAACAAGCGGCAACATTTATGGATGCCAGTCGCAACCACTTGCTCAACTACTCGGGACTGGAACTACTTATTAAACGCTATGTGATTCGTAATTTTGATAACAGTCCCATTGAGAGTGTGCAAGAAATGTTCTTGGGAATAGCCTTGCATTTGGCGATGAACGAACCACAAGACCGCATGACATGGGTACAACGCTTTTACAACATGCTGAGCAAACTACAAGTAACCATGGCAACCCCCACCCTTTCCAATGCGCGTAAACCATTTCACCAACTGTCAAGTTGTTTCATTGATACCGTTCCCGACAGTTTGGAAGGCATCTACCGAAGCATAGACAACTTTGCGCAAGTGAGCAAGTTTGGCGGTGGCATGGGACTCTACTTTGGTAAGGTGCGCGCTGCTGGCGGCAGGATAAGAGGCTTCAAGGGTGCTGCAGGTGGCGTTATTCGTTGGATGAAATTAGTAAACGACACGGCCGTTGCCGTCGATCAGTTAGGCGTTAGACAGGGTGCGGTGGCTGTTTATCTGGACGTATGGCATAAGGATTTACCCGAATTTTTACAACTTCGCACCAACAATGGCGATGACAGGATGAAAGCACACGACATTTTTCCCGCCATCTGTTACCCCGATTTGTTTTGGAAAATGGCGGAAGAAAATCTCAACCAAGACTGGTATATGTTCTGTCCCAATGAGGTGATGACCGCCAAAGGCTATTGTTTAGAGGACTTCTACGGTGAGGAGTGGGAGAAACGCTATTGGGATTGCGTGCATGACAGCAACATTTCACGAAGAGTTATGTCTATAAAAGAGATTGTCAGACTTATCCTTAAATCGGCTGTGGAGACGGGTACTCCCTTCACCTTTAACAGAGACACGGTGAACAGGGCCAACCCCAACCACCACAAAGGCATCATTTACTGCTCTAACCTCTGCACGGAGATAGCACAAAACATGTCGCAGATAGAGGAAATATCAAACGAGATACGCACCGAAGAGGGCGACACCGTAGTGGTAAGAACCGTGAAACCGGGCGACTTCGTAGTGTGCAACCTTGCCAGTTTGTCGTTGGGACACCTGAAACTGGAAGACGAAACAGAGATGAGAGAGGTTGTGTCAAGTGTGGTAAGAGCTTTGGATAACGTGATAGACCTGAACTTTTACCCTCTTCCTTTCGCACAAATCACCAACCGCACCTATCGAAGCATCGGCTTGGGCGTGAGTGGTTATCATCATGCGTTGGCCATAAGGGGCATCAAATGGGAAAGCGAAGAGCATCTGTCGTTCGTAGACAAAGTGTTTGAGCGCATCAATCGTCTGGCTATTGAAGCCAGTTCGGACATAGCAAAGCAAAAGGGAAGCTACAAATACTTTGAGGGTAGCGACTGGCAAACAGGCGAATACTTCACCAAGCGACAATATACATCGCCCCAATGGAAAGCACTTGCCAAGAAAGTAAGCCAACAGGGCATGCGCAACGCCTACCTCTTAGCCATCGCACCCACCAGCAGCACAAGCATCATCGCAGCCACCACGGCAGGCGTAGACCCTGTGATGAAACGGTTCTTCTTGGAAGAAAAGAAGGGTGCCATGTTGCCCCGAGTTGCTCCAAGCTTATCGGATAAAACCTATTGGGTATACAAAAGCGCATACCTGATAGACCAATCGTGGAGCATGAGAGCCGCAGGAATAAGACAGAAACATATTGACCAAGCACAAAGTGTCAACCTATACATCACCAATAATTATACCATGCGGCAACTGTTGGGACTGTACACCTTGGCATGGCACTGCGGTGTGAAAACTATCTACTATATCCGAAGCAAATCGTTAGAGGTAGAAGAGTGTGAAAGCTGCGCCTCATAAGGCAGAAACAAATTGATGTGATGACAAGTTAATGGGGTAAAAAGCAGACTATCAACTCGTAAACTCGTAAACTATAAACTCGTAAACTCGTAAACTATCAACTCGTAAACTAAAAAAATATGACACAATTAAAGCGCAATTCGCTATTCAATCCAAACGGAGATACAGACCTACGATTGAGAAGAATGATTGGGGGAAACACCACCAACCTCAATGATTTCAACAACATGAAATACCAATGGGCAAGCGATTGGTACAGGCAAGCGATGAACAACTTTTGGATTCCAGAAGAAATCAACCTCACCCAAGACACAAAAGACTATCCACGACTGGACAAAGCCGAGCGCACTGCCTACGACAAGATATTGAGTTTCTTGGTTTTTCTCGATTCCCTGCAAAGCAACAACCTGCCTTCACTGTGCGAATACATCACAGCTAACGAGGTAAACCTATGCCTGCACATACAGGCTTTTCAAGAGTGCGTGCACAGTCAGAGTTACAGTTACATGCTCGACACGATATGCAGCCCCGAGCAACGCAATGACATTCTGTATCAATGGAAAACAGATGAGCATCTGTTAAGGCGCAACACCTTCATCGGAAATTGCTATAACGAGTTTCATGAAAAGCAAGATTTGTATGCACTGATGAAGACCTGTATTGCCAATTTCATCTTGGAAGGCATCTACTTTTACAGTGGTTTTATGTTTTTCTACAATCTCAGCCGCAACGGAAAGATGTCCGGGTCGGCACAAGAGATACGCTACATCAACCGTGATGAGAACACTCACCTGTGGTTGTTCAGAAACATTATCAAAGAATTGAAAAAAGAAGAGCCCGAAATGTTTACGCCCGAAAAAGTGAAAGTGTACGAAGAGATGATGCGAGAGGGCGTTCGTCAGGAAATTGCATGGGGACAATATGTGATTGGAAACGACATTCAAGGACTCAATGCGCAAATGGTGACAGACTACATTCATTATCTGGGGAACCTGCGTTGGCACAGCCTGGGCTTTGATTATCTGTATGAGGACAATCAAAAAGAACCCGAAGACATGAAATGGGTAGCGCAATATTCTGACCCGAACATGGTAAAGACCGACTTCTTTGAGGCAAAAAGTACGGCATACGCTAAGAGTACAGCCATTGAAGACGACCTATAAGCGCGAATAAACATGCTCAGTATTGCCGTTGTTGGTGGTGGCGCAGCTGGCTTCATGGCTGCCATCACCGCCAAAAGACAAATGCCGAATGCCAACGTCTGCATCTTTGAGAAAGGGAAAAAGGTGTTGGCGAAAGTGGCTGTGACAGGTGGTGGGCGTTGCAATATCACAAACTCGTTCGCACAAGTAACCGACTTGAAGCAGGTGTACCCACGCGGCGACAAGCTCATGAAACGCTTGTTTAAGGTCTTTGGCTATCAAGATGCGTACCAATGGTTTGAGGATAATGGGGTTAAACTCACCACACAGGCTGACCAATGCGTGTTTCCACAATCACAAACATCACAATCTGTCATTGATTGCTTGATGGGATTGGCACAGCAATGGGGTGTGGACATCTATACAGAGCATTGTGTAAAGAAGATTACTCCACTGGAAAATGGAGACATCAAGTTGTATTTTGTACGGCAAGAGCCATTGGTTTTTAACCGTGTAGCTATCACAGTAGGAGGAACACCGCATGCGAAAAAACTGCAATATCTGTCGGACATAGGACACAAAATAGAACCGCCATGTGCTTCATTGTTTACATTCAGCATTAAAGAGCAACGTCTTACAGAACTAATGGGAATCTGCGTAGACCCCGTCTATCTATCCATTCCTGGCACAAAACTGCGAAGTGAAGGCACACTGCTTATCACGCATTGGGGATTGAGCGGACCGTCAACGCTCAAATTGTCGGCTTATGCCGCCCGAATACTCAACGAGCGCAACTATCAGTTTGATGTTTCAGTCAACTGGATTCACACCACCAATACTCAAATTGTAGCAGACACACTGCGACAAACCGCCATGGCAAATGCACAAAAGCAACTGCACTCCGTCCGACCTTACATGTTGTCCGCACGCTTGTGGAACTATTTGATTGGGCGTGCAGGATTCTCCGTTCAGCAAAAGTGGAATGAGTTGGGAAGCAAAAGTATCTATAAGTTGACCGAAACTCTCACTAACGACACATACACCGTAGCAGGAAAAGGTACTTGGAAAGAAGAGTTTGTTACCTGTGGCGGTATCAGTTTGAAGAGCATCAACCTTACTACGTTAGAGAGCAAGGCATGTCCAAATCTGTTTTTTGCAGGCGAAGTGGTCGATGTCGACGGCATCACAGGGGGATTTAACCTACAAGCGGCATGGACAATGGGCTATGTCGCTGGACTAAATCTGACGAATACGTAACATAACCATCAACCACAGCACCTCATTTCTACTAAGAAATAGAAGAACACGAGGATAAACCATCTTGTCAAACCTCCCTTTGAATAAAAGTTCGTTGCGGTAGGTTGCGTTCACTTGCTGGTCAATTCCCGTCACAGGCCTATCAGTTGACAGCAGCACTAACAGCACATGCAGGCTACAGCCCACCGCCACAGCGGGTGCGACATTCAGCAACGCCGCACCCTACATGACACACGCCACCACTGGCTGAGTCTTAATTTGCGTCATACCCAAAAATCACAAAGCCAGTTTCAGTCTTTTCTTACTCAGGTAAGGTCACCTGGAACAGCCTACTATCCACATGCTCTTTCTGTACGATCTGCACCATTTGCCTTACAATGTCTGGATGCAAAGCAGCCACATCGTGGTCTTCGTGCAGGTCGGAAGCAAGGTTATATAAGTGTGGCGTGCCCTTTATCACCACCATCTTCCAATCTCCCATACGCACGCCTATCTGGTTGGTCTCGTGAAACTCCCAATACAAATATTCGTGTTTAGTGGTCTGCACTCGCCCAAGCAGCGTTGGGGCAAACGATATACCGTCGAAGTAATCAGTCTTTACTTTTCTGTTCCTGTATTTTTTCTCATAATCCTTTACACCCGCCAGCTCGCAGAAAGTAGGCATCAGGTCGTAAAAAGCCACCTGCAAATCGGTGCTTGTACCCGCCTTGATATGTCCTTTCCACCATGTGATGAAAGGAATACGGATGCCCCCCTCGTAGCATTGTCGCTTCAAGCCTCGCAGCTTGCCGTCTCGCCCAAAGAAATCGGGGTCGGCACCACCCTCCTCATGGGGACCGTTATCACTGGTAAACACCACAAGCGTATTTTCGTCCAAACCTTTCTCCCTTAGTTTCTTGAATATCTGTCCCACATACATGTCCAACCGGGTAATCATGGCAGCAAACTGGGCATGCGTGTGTGTCACAGCATTGTACCTGCTACCCTCGTTTCCTCCCCATGTCTTGTCCTCGAAAAACTTACGCTCGTAGAATGCTACCAGCGAATCATCGGGCTGCACCAGCTCAGCGTGAGGCAGGGTATAAGTAAAGATACCAAAGAAAGGATGTTTCCCGTCTTGCCTGTCGAGCCACTGCAAGGCACGCTGATGTATCATGTCTGCAGAGTATTGTGTACGCAGAGCATACTGCTTGCCAAACATAGGATAGCGTATGTTTGCATCCAGCACCACCCTTCTCACAGCCGTATCACCCCGCTGCCTGCTGTACTCGTTCAGGAAGTTTGGATAATACAGATGAGCCTGAAACTGGCAGATGTAGCCATAAAACTCATCGATGCCTCGCTTGTCGGGCGTTGACACCGAGCCTTCATACCCTCCTGCCCACTTGCCAAACATCCCTGTTCGATAACCATTGTCTTTCATTATCTCTGGCAGAATCACATGGCTGGGGTCATAGGGATGCTGACCAACAACAGAATAGTCTTTGTTTATGCCATAGGTTACCAATGGCACGTCACGCCAATACTCTTTGTTGCCCCTGACGGCAGTATGCCCAGTGTGTTGCCCAGTCATCATGCTTGCTCTTGAGGGTGCACTTACAGGCGCACCGGCATAGGCCTGCGTAAAGCGCATGCCTTCGCTGGCCATGCGGTCGATGTTGGGTGTGCTGATGTATGGCTGCCCATAACACCCCAAATCGCCATAACCCATATCGTCGCACATAATATAAATAATGTTAGGTTTGGTTAGCTTTGCGGCCTTAGGGTGTCCTTTTGCCATTACAGGTGTAACTGCAAATGCCATTACACCTGTAACCATGATGTTTTCTCGAATATCAAAGTGCTTCATGTTTATTTATTTTGTCAATCCAAACAGCTGGTTGTAACCAGGATTCTGTGTCAGTTTAGGATTCAGCACAATTTGGCTTGTGGGTACCATCATGAGGTAATACGCATCCAGCCAACCGCCTGCCACCAACGGACTTTCATAGGTATAAATCCAACCACTTCCCACCGTGTTGTTTTCTGCACTGGCTTTGCCAGATGACTGTATCTTCTCGTAATCGACAAACTGTCCAGAATAACTATTCTTTCTGGGTGCATAGATATTGTCTTGCGCTGTGGTCCAAAGTCCGCAGGGCTGGCGGTTGACATAATAGGCAGCCTTTGCCCAACGGCGAACGTCATAAAATGCGAACCCCTCGCCAAAGAGTTCTGTTTGACGCTCTCGCCTGATCTCCCACAACACAGGGTCTACGTTGTAATTGCCAAACTTGCCACCTTTGCCTGTCCACCATGGAGCATTGCCCTTGTCTCTATCAGGGTCAAAGTCGGCATCTATTTCAGCTACTTTCATGAGTGCAACTCCTGAACGTAAACGCAGCTTGTTGATGGTCGCATCGGCAACAGACTGGTTGAATATTCCAAGTTCCCATGCGGCTTCGGCATAATTGAGCAATACCTCTTCTATCTTGAAGATAGGCTTGTCGGCAGTGCAAAAAGCAGATGAACCAGTAGAGAATTCCCACATATCGTAATTCTTCCAAAAATAATATCCCGTGCGGCACCTCATAAAGGGGACTCGCGAATCGGTGGTGAAGTTAGGACTTACTGGTGTAAGAGCAGCTCCCCAGTTTTGTCCAGGGCATCTCTTCATGCCCTTTCCACCATACATGCCGCCTCTTACACACTGGTCGTTGACGCCCATGTAGTCGATGTAGAAACGATATTTGGCTGCCTCGGCGGCTGTCACTACATGACCTTGATTGTTGTCGCCAGCCTTCAAAAATCGCCAACTCCTGAATGAGTGAACATTATCCGCTGCTCCATTGTTTGGCGCCACTACATAAGGAGGCTGTATGTTTTGGTACAATCGGGGGTCGCGACCAGCAAAAGTGTCCCACATATCCTTGCCTTTTCCACCTTGATAGCCCGACTTGGGGTTTGCAATGGGGTAGCCGTTCTTCATCAGAAACATATCTACTGTATATTGCGGCACATCGGCGGCATTGGCGGCTATGTGTTCGTAATCATTATAGCGGTGCATCAGCATGTTGTCTACAAACTCCTTGGCCAGTATAACGCCGTCCACACCCTTCAAGTTCTCTGTGGTCCAGAGCTCACCGTAGCCTGCGGCATCTTCTTTCTCACTGCCGCATCCTTTGTACAGCGTAGGATAGGCATCCATTAGTTCCTTGGATACCTTGATACATTTGTGGAGATAAGCCTCGTAAGGTTCGTCCAGTCCGTGATATTTAGCCCACGTTGCCTCTCTTAACAAGAAACGAGACAATGCCGCCTTTATTGCATGTGCCGTAATGGTGTTGTCACCGTCGTGCTGCGTCCCGATGTTGTCTGCGGCGTATTCCAGACGGGCAATGATGCTATCTGCCACCACGGCTCGAGGCGTACGTGGCCCATACGCTGCCTCATCGTTCTCACTCAGCACCTTGTTTACCCAAGGTACGTCGCCAAAACGATCTACCAGCTCCATATACCAATAGGCAGAAAAGAAATAAGCCACCGACCGCCAATGTGCTGCTTGTGCCGCTGTAAGGTGTCCGTCACCAAGATGGCTCAACAAGATGTTGATACGACGGATGTATGAGAAGTCCCATCCTCCCCCGTCGGTAGTGGGCATCACCGTTTGGTAGGCATAAGGATTTCGCTGGTTGTCCCGATGGGTTACCAAGCCTCCGTACATATCCCCATAAAATTGTGCGTTGACATAACAGCGATTTATACTGGTACGGATAGTCGTATTGGTAAACATCTCATAGCATGGGTTGATAAAAGCCTTGAAGTTGTCGTTTTCCAAAAAGGCATTGTCTTCTATCATGTCCGTGACAGGATACTTGTCCAAGAAGGCATCATTGCAAGAAGACAGCGCCACCATGACCAATAAGGTTAATATAATCTTTTTCATGTTATTTGCTTGTTGAGTTAGAAAGTAATGCTTGCACCAACTGAGATGGTACGATAATAAGGATACGTCCAGGAAATCCCGTTGCTTAAAGCATTTGCATGTGAGCCAGCGGCCGTTCCCTCTGGGTCATACCCTTTTGGCAAAGATGTGAAAGTGGCCAAGTTTTCCATGCTAAGGAACACCTTGGCACTGCGAATAAACAGGTTGTGTATCCATTCTTTTGGAAGAAGGTAAGAGAGAGTGACGTTCTTGACGCGCAGGTATGCAGCGTTCTGGAGATACCTATCACTTATCCTTGTGTTTGAACGGATGTTGTTGCCTTGGTCGTAAATACGGAATAACTCGCAGCCAGGATTGGCAGCCACCATGTAGTCTGGGCTGCTGGGATCGTAGCTCTTAGCTGTCCAATAGTCTGTCTGGTTATAGTAGAGCGGTTGGAATACCGCATCACCAGCATCAACACCAGCAAAAGGAAACAGAGCCGACCCACCCAGCCAATAGTCACGCTTGCCAACGCCTTGCAACAATACGTCGAGACTGAGGCCCTTGTAGCTGGCACCTATGTTCATACCAAACTGATAACGCGAGGCGTTGTTGCCTATAACTTTCCTGTCGCCTGCCTTCTCCACGGTGCCTTCCCCAGCGGTAATAACACCATCACCGTCCAGATCCTTGAACTTCATGTCGCCTGGCTGCGGGTTGTAGCCATTAATTCTGGTCACTCCTTTGTTCAGCACCCAGGTTCCCTTTCTTGCCGCATCTCGGTCGAAGTCACCAATGGCATAATAGCCATCAGCCTCATATCCCCAGATTTCTCCTATACGCTGCCCTACATAGTAATCTGACAACAGCCGCGACTCGTTGTTGAACTTGGTAATCTCTGCCCAACTATCATAAACGTTTAGTCCTATCCTGTAGTTTAGGTTGCCTACATTGCTGCGCCAAGCTACACTCAACTCCCATCCTTGGTTCTTCATGTCGGCCACGTTTTGCAAGGGAGCTGTCGTTCCCACTACCTTGGGAATCTCTATACCCGCTGCTAACATTCCTGTGGTCTTACGGTTATACCAGTCAAAAGTAGCATTAAGCTGGTTGTTGAAAGCATAAAGGTCGCATCCAACATTAAAGGTAGTTACTTTTTCCCATGTAAAACTACTGCTTACAAGTCCCGGTGAGGTAATGTAAGTAGTCTTCCCTCCTGCATCTAAAATGTAAGTACCTGCACTGTTTACAGACATTGTAGGCGTGAACTGATAGGGGTCGATACGCTGGTTTCCCACTGTTCCATAAGACGCACGCAACTTAAGATCATCCAGCCACGACTTGGACGCACTCATGAACTTTTCCTGCCCCAATCTCCAACCGGCACTTACAGACGGGAAAAATCCAAACCGATTATCTTTCGGGAACTTGGACGAACCATCGTACCTGCCGTTCAATTCAAATAAATACTTATCGGCATACACATAGTTAAAACGTGCAAAACCACTCCTGATGGCATATTCAGAATACTTGTCTATGATTTTCTTTTCACCCGTTCCACCTTCAAACGATGGCACGCTTGGAGTGGCTTGCGCCAATACGTTTCCATAGAAGTACCGATAATAATACTCCTCTTGGTTGAAACCAAACATCGCCTTGAAGGCGTGGTTTCCCCATGTATGTTCGTAATTGGAGAAAACGTTCAGAGCATTGTATTTCGCAGTGGTGTCGTACATTCTGTAAAAGTCTTGTCCTTTCTCCGTTGAATTCTTTGCGGCCAACTGAACATCAGCAAAGCGAAACCTGTCCGAATAAAACTGATAATGAGTGTCTGTTCGATTGTAGGTGTATTCACCTGTGATAATCCAACCAGGCAAGAGTTTGAAAATGGAACGGAGCGAGATGCGTGGTACGGATTTCTCTTCATGAGAGACAGGAGCCAACCGTATCATGTTGGAAGGTGTTTGCGAGGGCAAACTCTCATTAGTTCCCAATATTTTGCCTGGTATGTCACCTTCTGGATAATAATTTATCAGCCTTGTTGTGTAATAGTGATTCATGTTTCCGACAACCTCTGGTTTTGAGAGATCAGAATTTGTGTACGAGATGTTGGCCTCTTGCGTGTACCACTTCAAAACATCAGCCGCTATGAATCCGTTGATTGTCTTGCGTTCAAACATGTCCTTATTGGTAATCAAGGGTCCATCTTCCTTGCTGAAACTACCAGAAAGCCTGTATCTGATACGGTCTGTACCTCCTGAAACCGTCAGGTTATGGTTTTGAATGGCACCTGTTGTCATCATATTCTTGGCCAAGTCATTCTCGTTCAGCCAATACACCTTTCCATCTGCATCCTGGAAGATACCGTCTCCTACCGTTGAAACAGAAGAAGGATTTTGATTATATTTGTCAAGATAGTCACGCCACTTGGACACTTCACCATTGCCAGCCCAATACGAATTGGAATAGCCCGCTTCCATGTAGGCATTAAGATATTCCCTGAGTGACGACTGCTTCAAGAAGTTTGCGGTTTGTTCCCACCCCACATTGAAATTATAGTTGGCTGAGAAGTGTTCGTTGGACTTGGGATGTTTCAACGAAACAAGTATGACACCACCTGCTGCACGCGCTCCATAGATTGCCGAACTGGCTGCATCTTTCAGCACAGTGACGCTTTCAATGTCGTCAGGGTTTAGTGTGCTCAGGTCGCCTTCAACATTGTCTATAAGCACCAATGGGGCACCGCCGTTGATGGACAGCGTACCTCTGACGTTAAGAGACTTTGCCACACCCGGTCCAGAACCACCACCAATGGTGAGTCCGGGCATGGCTCCCTGCAATGCCGAAGCAGCACTTACCACAGGTCGGTCGCCCAAGACGTCTTCCATTTTCACCTGTGCCACAGACCCTGTGAGATTTGCCTTCTTTTGGGTACCATAGCCTACGACAACGACTTCGTCAAGTGCTTCGATATTACTCTCCAAAATAACGTTCATCCCAGCGGTCGCTTTCACTGCTGTTTCCTTCATTCCTACATAGGAAATCGTCAGCATGGCACCCTCTGGAACATCAATGACAAACTTCCCATCAATATCGGTTACCACACCTTTTTTAGCTCCTGCCTGCTTAACAACGGCTCCTACGATTGCTTCACCAGAGGTATCTACAACCATACCCTGAATCGTTCGCAAGTTCTTTTGAGTTTTCCGTACGGGTTGTATCAGAATATAACTTCCATTCACAGAATAGGTGTACCCTGTGCCGGCAAGCAAATCAGTCAGAACTTGCAGTACATCCGTGTCTTTCTGTGTTAAGGTGACAAGGCGATCGGCATTGAACTGCGACACATTGTATTCGATTTTATACTTCGAGAGCTGCTCTATCCGCTCGAAAGCCTTCTTCAGAGACATACGCTCTCCATTGAACGACACACGTTGCGCATGGATGGAGATTGTTCCGACCATAAGCATACACAATGCCAATCTCAAGCAACAAATTACTCTTTTATTCATACATGGTTTATAGTTATAGGTTTAATTTCATGGGTAAGACGTGAAAGCTGGCGACAACACCCAAAGTAATAGTGTTAAATAATCATAACAATTAAAAAATACACGATGTGAAGCCTCTTTAATGCTACTCAAAGTAAATATCATTACCTTCTACCCGATAGGCAATACCTGGAATGAGGCGTTTGATGACATAGAGAACGTTCTCCAACTTCTCGTTCTGATTGAAATGTGCACGGATACGCTGCTGAGCATATCGACCGTTCAGTAAATGGCATTTCACATTGTACATCCTTTCAATTTGTCGCAGGGCTTCTTTCAAAGAGACATCTGTAAGCTGCAACTTGCTCTTTCGCCATGCGTCGCTCATCTCATCACCTACTTGCTGCACAACCACTTTTCCTGTGGATGGAACATACACCAACTGCTCGTTTGGCACGAGAAAGTGTGTTCCGTCATGAAACCTGTCGTGCACAGCTACGACTACCTTTCCCGCTTTCAAGGTTACAGTCACGGCATCCTCACCAACATAGCTTTTTACATTGAAAGATGTACCCAACACTTTAGTCTGCAAGCAACGTGTGGTTACCACAAAGGGGCTACTTCTTTTAGCAACTTCAAAGTAGCCCTCGCCCGACAAAAATACCTTGCGCGTTTTTTGTACAAATTCTGTTGGATAAATAAGTGTAGATCCTGCATTGAGCCATACCTTGCTGCCATCTGGCAAAACAATGTTTTTTTTCTGTCCATAGTCGGTCATAGCCTCAAGAAATTCCACCTGATCCACCTGCTCTGCTTTTTTGGAAGTCTGTATATACCAGTAGGCAGAGAAAGACATAGCCATGACGGCAACCAGCCATGAGGCAGCAAAAATTCTCCAACGAGGGCGCATGACAACGTCTTCCGCTTTGGTCGCGTTGCCAGATACCAGCGACAAGTTGTTTTCAACCTGCATCAAGGCGATGTCCAGCTCATCGTCGTGCAGTGTGGCATGACGTGTGTCATCCCATATTTTTTGCATGGTATCGTCTTTTTCTGCCAATATTCGCTCATCTGCCAAGTAGCGGAAGACACGCTTCTTCGTGCGACTGGAAACATTGTGATGAAAGAAGTATTTGATGATGGTGTCTCTATATTTCATATTGTCTGCTTTATATCAATGACGAACTTCCGTCAAAATACACCCAAGTTGTTAACAATTAATAAGAAGAGATAAACTATTTTTCTTAACTGCCGTAACGCTAAATTAAGGTGATTCTCTGCGGTTTTTTTACTGATAGACAGGGCTTTGGAAACTTCTTCAAGGTTTAGACCCTGCTCTCTGCTCATTCGGTAGACAGCTTGCCGCTTTGGTGGCATTGTCTCTACCACCATATCTACAAGCAACCTCAACTCCTCACGCTCCAAGTCTTCAAAAGGAGACGCAGAATCTAGAAGACACATCCCTTCGTCAATGCGCTCAATGACAAGTTTCTTCTTCCTACTTCTAATATAATCCAAGAAAGTATTGCGTGCCGTCTTAAACAGATAGGCATCTAAATTTCGAACAGCAACAAGTTGGCTGCGATGCGTCCACAACTTCACAAATACCTGCTGCGCAATGTCATCAGCATCGCTTGCCTCTTTTGTAAGTCCTAATGCAAAAGCACGTACACGAGGATAATATTGTCTAAAAACTGCCTCAAATGCAGATACGTCACCAGAGGCAAGCCGCACAAGATAGTTGTTTATGTCCAATTTTACGAAGATTGAAAGGGATGTCGTTGTCCCCCACTTTACAATAGTGTATTTGTTGCGTTGACAAATGTACGCAAAAAAAGGCAGTTTACAGACATTTCAGCTCCCAAAACAACATCTATTTTTATAAACGCCTGTCCATACAGACCTAAAGAAAAGATAAAGAAGCGGCTAACCTCCTGCTAAAAAGACTCACATAAAAAGATTAGATTTGTGCCATCAAAAAAAAGTCGTACCTTTGCTACATCGTACACTTGAAACACAACGGTTTCCGAGTGACTCGCAGCACTGCAAAGTAGAGCATCCAACTATCTAAAATAAAAGAGCATGTCAATCAAAAAATGGGAAACATTAAAGTCTGATTATATCATCAAACGACCGTGGCTGACGGCTCGTCGAGACGAGGTAAAACTGCCCAACGGCGTGATTCACGACGAATACTATGTGCTGGAATATCCCGATTGGGTAAATGTTATAGCAGAAGACTGCAAGGGAAACTTGATTATTGAACGCCAATGGCGGCACGGATTAGGCATTGTGTCGAATGAAATTTGTGCTGGCGTGATAGAAAAAGACGAAGAACCGCTCGACGCTGCCAAGCGAGAACTGCAAGAAGAGACAGGCTTTGGTGGAGGAACATGGAGCAAACTCATGACCATCTCTCCCAATCCCAGCACCACGAACAACCTTTGCCACTGTTTTTTGGCAAAGGGTGTAGAATCAATCAGCAGTCAACACTTGGACAAGACCGAAGACATCGAGTTTGAGTTACTGCCTAAAGCCGAGGTCTTCGAGATGCTCAAGAATGGCGATTTCATGCAGGCACTGATGATAGCTCCTTTGTGGAAATACTTTTCTGAACATCTGTAAGGCGCATTCATCGTTCCATGGACGCACTACCCTCTATCTCTCTAAGTATCTTCACGCCCTCTTCAACACTCGAAACGTTGCTCACATGCAACATGCGTTTGCCTTTCACCTCCTTTAAGTCGCAGCGACGGGCATGCTGGGCAATGTAGTTGAGCACGCTATCAAACGCCTTACTCTTATAATATGCACTCATGGGATTGCTGACGAACTGCAAGGTCATGTTTCCTTGTTTCAGTATGAGTTTCTCACATCCCAAGCGTTTGCCCACTCGCCGCAATGCCACGACATTCATCAGTTCTACACCTTCATGCGGAACAGGACCAAACCGGTCTTCCAACCTCTGTTTATAAGTCGTCAGCTCATTATCATCTTCAATATTATCCAACTCGCGATACAACAACATACGCTCGCTGCTTCCTGGCACATAGTTATCGGGGAAATACATTTCCAAATCACTCTCCACGGCACAGTCGTCCACGAAATCGGCGCCCGACACCACCTCTCCACTTGCAATAGACTCTTCGTAAAGGTCGCTGAACTCGTCATTACGCAACTCGGTAACTGCTTGTGAAAGGATTTTCTGATAGGTTTCGTACCCCAAATCCTCCATGAAACCGCTCTGTTCTGCCCCTAACAGATTTCCTGCCCCACGAATATCCAAGTCTTGCATGGCGATATTGAACCCGCTACCCAACTCAGAAAACGTCTCCAAAGCTTCGAGACGTCGGCGCGCTTCGGGTGTGAGAACCGACTTAGGGGGTGCCAACAGGTAGCAAAAGGCTTTACGATTGCTTCGCCCCACACGTCCTCTCATTTGATGAAGGTCTGACAATCCGATGCGATGAGCATTGTTGATGATGATGGTATTGGCATTACTGATGTCAATACCATTCTCAATAATCGAAGTTGAGAGCAATACATCGTAATCATGATTCATAAAGTCTATCAAGACATTCTCCAACTGTTCGGGCGGCATCTGACCATGCCCAATCGCCACGCGGCAATCGGGTACATATTTTAGAATCACCTTCTCTATCTCGGGCAGCGTAGAGATACGGTCGTTCACAAAATACACTTGTCCGTTTCGGCTCATCTCAAAGTTGATGGCATCGGTGATGATTTCGTGTCCAAACGTACCTATCTCCGTGTGAATGGGATAACGATTGGGAGGCGGCGTGCGCATAATACTCATGTCGCGCGCGCCCATCAACGAGAATTGTAGGGTACGGGGAATGGGCGTTGCCGACATGGTGAGCGTGTCAACGTTAGTCTTCAGCTTCCTTAACTTTTCTTTCGTTGCCACTCCGAACTTCTGTTCTTCATCGATGATGAGCAAACCTAAGTCGTGCCACTTCACCGACTTTCCCAACAGCTTATGCGTTCCGATGATGATGTCGATGCGCCCTGCCGCCAAATCCTCCAACACCTGACGGGTCTGTTTCGCACTTCGAGCACGGGAAAGATAGTCCACATTCACGGGCATGCCCTGCAAACGTTCCTTGAAAGTCTTAAAATGTTGGAAAGCAAGCACCGTGGTTGGCACCAGCACCGCCACCTGCTTGGAGTCGCAAGCTGCCTTGAACGCTGCACGAATGACGACCTCCGTCTTGCCAAACCCTACATCGCCACACACCAAACGGTCCATGGGACGCGCTTTCTCCATGTCGCCTTTCACCTCTGCCGTTGCCTTCACTTGGTCTGGGGTATCCTCATATAAGAAGCTGGCTTCCAATTCTTGTTGCATAAAGGTATCAGGACTAAACGAAAAACCTTTTTCATGCCGACGCTTGGCATAAAGCTTGATGAGGTCGCGCGCGATGTCCTTGATGCGCTTCTTTGCCTTTTCTTTGAGCCGTTCCCACGCACCTGTTCCCAATGTAGACAAACGAGGAGGTTCACCAGTATCGCTACGACGATACTTGGAGATTTTATACAGCGCATGTATCGAAACATCTACAATGTCGCCTCGCTGATAGATGATGCGAATCATCTCTTGATACGTATTGCCTGTAGGAACTCTCACCAAACCTCCAAATTTACCAATACCAAAATCAACATGCACAATAAAGTCGCCCGGCTCCATTTCCTGAAGTTCTTTAAGCGTGAGTGCCATCTTGCCAGCTCGTGCCTTATCCGACTTGAGGTTGTACTTATGGAAGCGTTCAAATATTTGGTGATCAGTGAAACAGCATAGTTTAAGTTGATGATCGATGTACCCTGCATGGATAGAAGCCCCCTTACCAGTCCCCTTCTCAGCGTCCTCCGTTGCTGGTCGAGCACTCGGAGCCTGCAACTGCAAGTAAGCTCCTACTCCACTGGAAGACTCCGCTGCAAGTTGAATGGGGATAGAGGAATTATTTTCTTGCTGCGCCTTCATGATTTCACGAAGTCGCTCTACCTGTTTTCCACTCTCCGCAAAAATATACAAAGCATACCCCCGATGTGCATAATTCGCCAATGTTTGGTACAGCAAATCAAAGTTTTTATGAAATAGGGGTTGTGGAGTAATATCAAAAGAAATAGAGACTTGAGGCGTCATATCAGATTGTTGGCCAAACTGAATGCGCTTAAAGCCTGCCATGTCTTGCAGAAATTGACGTCCACTAATGAGCTGTTGCTCCTTTTGCCAAGCATGCATCAATTCTCGTTGCTCCACCTCGGTAGCACCTTCCAACTGTTCTTGCATCACTTGCTTGGCAAATCCTTCGTTGTATATGCGCTCTATGGTGTCGTGAACGTAGGTAAAATCTTGCATTACCAACAAGGCAGTGGAGGGCAATAACTGAAGAAACGGAACTTTATCCTCTTTCATTTCCGACAGTTTGGGCACTATCTGAACTTGCTCTTTGTGTTCTTTAGAAAGCTGATCTTGCACATCAAACGTACGAATGGTATCTACCTCGTCTCCAAAAAAATCAATACGATACGGCCATTCACAACTATAAGAATAGACATCAACAATACTTCCACGCACAGCAAACTGTCCTGGTTCGTAGACATAATCAACTTCATGAAACTCGAAGGCACGCAACGACTTTTTCAACGTCTGCATATCCACCGTTTGCCCCACTGCCACTTGTAGGGTTCGCTCCTCTAATTTATGCTTTGAAACCACCCACTCGCACAGCGATTCGGGCGAAGCAACAATATACAGAGGCTCTCCCGAACTTAGTTTCGACAGCACTTCGGTACGCAGAATTTCGTTAGCGGCATCACGTTGCCCGTACTTTATGGCACGCCGATAAGAGGAGGGGAAGTACAACACTTGCTGACTGCCCATCACCTGCATTAAGTCATGATAAAAATAACCAGCCTCATCGGCATCTTGAAGTACAAATAGGATGGTTTGTTGTAACTTTCCTGCCATGCCAGCAAATAGCATGGGCGCAGCAGAAGCCACGAGTCCCTGTAAGAAAACGGTCTTTACAGATTTGTCCTCTAATGCTTTTCGGAGTGCACCCGCCTGGGGCGAAGCTCCATATAATTGTTGAATGTCTTGTATATTCATCGCAAATGCGTTGAGCATACAAAGGTAACGAAATAACGTGAGAAAGCCCCCTTAAAATATGGCAATATCTATGAAGGAACCTAAAGCATTGGGGGAATATTGCTATCTACATGCCTTCACCTACCAAAACAGACTATTTTACCTACCAAAACAGACTGTTTTGGTGTCCAGAACAGACTG
>NZ_HG417093.1:0-17675 GCF_000455445.1 Hoylesella timonensis 4401737 = DSM 22865 = JCM 15640
CTGAGCCATAAAATGCTGGGAGGTACCATCGCTTTTGGGTACCCTATAACTACCCAGAAAAATAATAACGACTGACAACTCATAGAGTATCAGCCGCTATTCGTACCCAGACCCGGTACAATTCCGTGAAAACAATAGAAATTAAAAGAATATATAATACTGATAATCAGCAATTTACATTTTTCTTATTTTTGCCAAATTAGCCTATTTTTGCCTATTTTTGGTTGGATAGTACACTTTTAGTACACTTTGATATTCGAAACTTTTTAGTATCTTTGCAAAATAAGAAAACATCTGAAAATAAACGAGTTAATGATTTTACTCGGTTTGACACGCATTTAGGTACATAACTATCAATTATGGCAAAGTTAGAGAAAAAAGCAAAGGAAAACCCGAAATTGGAGCAAAATGTGCTTGTTGATGGTCGGATTAGTCTCTATTTGGAGTATTATCTCGGTAGAGAAGAAACGCCTGTTTTAGACGATAATGGTAATCCTGTTTTGTATGAAACAGGTAAGATGATAGGCAAACCCAAAGTTCACATCAAACACAACAGACGAAAAGAAAACTTGCAGTTGTATTTAATAGCCAAGCCACGCACTCCTGCCGAGCGACAGCAGAACAAAGAAACGCTTGAACTGGCTGCCAAGATCCGTGCAGAGCGTGAACAGCAGTTTAAGGAAAGTATGCTTGGCTATCGGTTGAAGAAAGATAGAAATATCAACTTCTTAGACTACTATCAGGCTTACATAGATAGCTACACGAAGAAAGACCTGCGAATGATTAAGATTGCCTTGAATCGTTTTAAGGATTTTCTTAAAGAGCAATATCCACTCTATGAGTTTAGTATTAAGCCCGATTTGATAACCAAGGACATGATGGAACGCTTTGTGGAGTATCTGCAATCACGAAGCGTGGGCGAAGGAGCAAAGAGCATCTACCAGCGTTTCAAGAAAGTGGTGCGCTACGCTATCGACCATGAAGTGATGTTAAAAGATCCATGTAAGGGTGTGGTGTGCAAGGTTGACGAGCAGATTTTGCGCAAGGATGTGCTGTCACTGGATGAAATCCAATCTCTGATTCAATGCCATTACGACAACGAAAACCCAAATGTGCGACGAGCCTTCATCCTCTGCCTATATTGTGGCTTGCGTTTCTGCGATGTGAAAGACCTGACCTATAAGAACATCGATTACACCAACCATCTTTTGAAGTTTGAGCAGAATAAAACCAAAGGACATTCTGCCAATAGCGGTGTCGTTATCCCTTTGAACGATGGTTTGCTTTCATTGATAGGAGAAGCTCCCGAAGATTTAGATACCTCTATTTTCAATTTACCCACATACGAGAGTTGTTGTAAATCTGTAAAACGGTGGGTAAAGCGTGCGGGCATCAATAAACATATAAGCTGGCATTGCGCCCGCCATAGCTTTGCCGTGAACATCCTCAATAATGGTGCCAATATCAAGACTGTAGCCAGTCTATTGGGGCATAGTGGGTTGAAACACACCGAAAAATATACTCGTGCAGTGGATAAATTGAAGGAGGACGCCATCAATAGCCTGCCAGCACTCAACCTATAGTGTTGATCCATTTATTGGCGAAGAGATAATATCTTTTTCTTTCGCCAATAAGCAATCATTGTTCTAACGAAAGAAGAAATTTAGTCCATGTTGCGCATATATAGCAAGGAGTGCATACTATTATTCTAATAGACGAAATATTTTTCAATCCAAAGTACACAATTTTTTTATAAAATTATGCGCATTTTATTTTAAATATTATGCGTATGTTAAAATTTTTGTTTATCTTTGCACCAAAAATTTTTATTATGATTAGAAATAATATTTCATTTTTGAGAAATCATTCGTTATTTCTCTTTACAGACGAAGAAATGAATCCCCGTCAAGATGCTAGTCGGGACGACGTTTTGAAATTTTTCACCCCTTTAGCCAATAATATTGTTGCTAAAATCCTTGAAGCGGGAGACTGCTATTTGCAATATGCAGAAGGGCATGCAATCGCCCGCCGTGAAAATACCTTCTGTACAAGTAATATGCATGGATTGATAATTGAACATCTTTCCCAATTAGAAGGTGTCCGAATAGCTCAAATCAGCAAAAGAAATTCTATTTTAGAGATAGGGAGTTATAAAGTCTGGATAAAAAAACTTGATGATAATGGAATGCCATGGGTAAATATTACGAAGTCTTCCACCAAGAGAATATACCAAAAAGCAGAAGGTGATGACACTTTGCCTATGCTAATTCTTGGCTATCAGTTGGATGAAATCGAAAGAGTTTCACATATTTATATATTATATTTGGAAGGAGATCAACATCTTTGGGCACCTATAGATATTGGTGATATTGCTGCATCGAACCAAATCTTAATGACAAAAAATCCTTCTAGTGATGAGCCAATGGTAACAGTGAAACCAGAAAAACAAAGAGGCAAGGAGGCCGTATAATATGATTAACGGGAAATGCATAAAACTTGCAAGGGAGAGTCGAGGGCTTTCTCAAAGTAAGTTATCCGAATTGTTGGGCATTGCTCAAGCTACCCTTTCGAGATTTGAAAAGGGTGTGTTAACAGTTACCCCTGAATTTGTCTCTAAAATAGCTAAAACACTTAACTATCCTGCATCTTTTTTTGAAAAAGATATCCGTATCGCAGGCGAAACAAGTCTCTTTTATAGGAAAAGATCTTCAATGACGGTAAGGGAGCTCTCTATTCTTGAAAGCAAAATCAGTATTTTGAGCAAAAGTATAGATGAGATGCTGGAGTCAATAAATATTCCCGAATTGAGAATTCCCTCTATTGAGCCTACTGCAGATAATAGTCCACAAGAAATAGCTTATAAGATTAGGAATTATTTAGGTATCTCTGCAGGCCCAATAGATAATATCGTTTCATTGCTCGAAAAAAATGGCGTTATTGTAATGTTCTTGGATGTTGATGATATGGATAAATTTGATGGTCTAACAATGTTCACAACAAATCAAGCTCCAGTAATTTGGATAAATCGTAACATTCCTAATGATAGAAAACGATTTAGCCTTGCCCACGAATTAGGTCATCTTGTAATGCATTTACGTTCAGAGAATTTAGAGAAGCCTGAAGATCACAAAGAAATAGAAGCTAATGAATTTGCAGGAGAGTTTTTAATGCCAGAGAGTCAATGCAAAGAAGATCTCTATAATCTTAAATATAAAGATTTAGGGATGAAGAAATATTACTGGAAGGTTTCTAAGGCTGCTATTATTTATAGAGCTAAGGAGTTGAAATGCATTTCAGAGCAAACATCAAGATACTTATATGTAACTCTTGGTCGACATGGAGAAAGAAAAAATGAGTCTGTTCAAGTTCCAATAGATAACCCTAAAATTGTAAACAGAATGTTTGATTTACACATTTCAGAGCTCAATTACTCAATGGAAGAATTATCAGACATAGTTGGGTTAATGCCAGATGAGATTAATTCAGAACTGTTTAGCGAAAACAAATCTGTATCAATAAAACCACGTAAAATATTGCTTAATTTTTGAAATAACATGAATACAATAACAAAATATTATGCTGATGCATATGGACCTGATATAAAGGCTTTGGTTGCATGTGTCCGCAAAGCATTTGAACTTGCTGATTCTGATGACAAAGTAGAATGTGTCGTCTTCTATAGTTATACTAAAAATAACTTTATGCAAGTAGGTAAAATATTTGGTGAAGATAATGTAAACCAAATGTTTTCTCGGCCTATGAAGTTTAAGGAGTGCACTAAGCCTATAAAATGTGCCACAGAAATCACATATAAAAGGGAATGTCAGTATAAAAACATGCCTAAAGATGTTGTAGTATGCTGTCACATGGATTCTGAGGCTGTCTTTAAAGTAGATGACTATATGACAGCCAAATATATCATTGCACTTTCATGGAACATGGAAGGACTTAATGAATGGAAAATGAGATGGCATGCACAGAACGTATCAGGCTCGTTTACTGATAATGAGTCAAAACATGAAATAGATCCGATCTTACCGATTGCCCTTCGTGAGATGGATAATCGTATGTTCAATTCAAAGAGCTTGGCACATCCAGATGATGAAGAATCGTGTAAGACTTATGTTCGTACTATTCATAAATATCTTCAAGGAGTAACACCTTCTGATATAGAAAATTATTTAGTGACAGAACTTGGATGGAATAATCGGGAATCCTCAGAAGTGGGAAAGTTATTACAACGCCTGAAGGATGGTAGGACTTTTCGAGGGGGACAAAAAACATATTTGAAAGAATACTATAATCATTGGAAACAACAATTGATAAAGTAACATAACAGATATGCCTACATTACATTGGTTGGGAAAAGACAAGGTCGTTAACCATCATGCGGAAGTACCGTTCCGCGTGCTGGAACACAAATATGGGTATCGAGGAGACAATCCTTCTGATACTTCGGAAACTCATAGTGGAAATAAGATTATTCATGGAGATAATCTCGAAGCGTTAAAGGCATTGTTGCCAGAGTATGAGGGGCGAGTGGATTGTGTCTATATAGACCCTCCCTATAATACAGGCAATGAAGGATGGGTGTATAATGATAATGTGAACGACCCACATATACGCAAATGGCTCGGAGAAGTGGTAGGTGCCGAGGGCGAAGATCTCAGCCGACACGACAAGTGGTTGTGTATGATGTACCCAAGACTCAGGTTATTACATCAACTTCTTTCTCCCAAAGGAGTAATTTGCATTTCCATTGATGATAATGAGCTGTACAATCTGAAACAGATTTGTGACGAGGTGTTCGGGGCAAGTTGCTTTGTTGCCAATGTCTCATGGCAAAGGACATACTCCATGCGCAATGACTCAAAAGGAATTCCAAGTGAGATTGAGCATGTTTTGGTTTATAGTAAACAGCCACAATGGGAGCCATTAAGTCTGCCACGAACAGCTGAAATGGATAGGAATTACAAGAATCCGGACAAAGACGTAAAAGGTGATTGGCAGAATACATCAGCATTTGCTCCTGCTGCAGCGACCCATCAAGGTATGGTTTATGCCATTCAGCACCCTTTCACTGGAGAATTAATTTATCCGACAATGTCCGCGTGCTGGCGATACTCACAGGAAACCATGCTTGAATATATGACGGGTTGGACAGCATATAAACTCGAAGATTTACATGATGATGCAAAGCGTGCTGAAATCTGCGGAGTAAGTGCAGAGGAAGTAAAGAAAAATATTCCAGCTATTATCCTCTCTAAACCGCTGACAGAAGCAAAAAAAGAAGCGCAAACAGTTTACAAAGAAGGTAATTGGCCAAGATTTTTCTTTACAAGTAGAGGAAAAGGTGGCATTCGAAGAAAAACATATCTCTCGGGGCTTAAAGGGAAGAAAGCAACCAACTTTTGGTCATTCACAGAAGTGGGTCATACCGATGAGGCAAAGAAAGAATTGATTTCCATCTTTGGAGGGAAAGCCCCTTTCGATACCCCAAAACCTGTAAGATTCATAGATCGTATACTTTCCATAGCCACTAACAAAGACAGCATTATCCTTGACTCTTTTGCAGGCAGTGGCACTACTGCCCATGCAGTGATGAAGAAAAACAAGGAAGACAAAGGGCAACGTAAGTTTATCTTGGTAGAACTGATGGACTATGCAGAAAGTATTACTGCGGAACGAATACGCCGGGTAATCAAAGGCTACGGAGAAGGGAAGAAAACAGTTGAAGGCTTGGGGGGCTCTTTCGATTACTACGAATTAGGTTCTCCTCTGTTCAATGAAGATGGTAACCTAAACGAGCAGGTCGGTATAGGAAAAATGCGTGAATACATTTATTATACAGAGACCCACGATTACCTGACAAGTCAGCAAACAGTGGATTATCCCTACCTGTTAGACTACAAGGACGGTACGGGCTATTTCTTTTATTACGAGCCCAATGAGATTACAACTTTGTCGTATGACACATTAAACATAGTACCCAAGACTGCAGACCATTATGTCATTTATGCTGATATCTGCACGATTAGTAAAGAGCAGCTGGCGCAATTGAATATTACATTCAAGAAGATTCCTCGTGACATCAATAGATTTTAAAGTATGCAACTGAAAGAATATCAACACCAAGTGCTCCGAGATTTGGAGCAATATATTGAGGCTTTGAATGGTAGCAAAAGTCTCTCTGTAGCCTATTCTCAATATTGGGGAAACAGAGGGGTTTCGGTGAACGGATTCAGTAACAGCTATCTGCATCCCTATGTCAATACCGTGAACGGTGCGCCGCGTGTAACGCTGAAAGTTCCTACAGCGGGTGGCAAGACATTCATTGCCTGCAATGCTATTAAAAGAATTATGGATAACCTGCAAACAGGTACTCCTAATCGGGTTGTGGCATGGTTTGTTCCCAGCGATACCATTCTCAAGCAAACTTTGGAGAAATTACAGGATGCCACTCATCCCTATCGTCAAACAATAGATGCATTATTTTCCCACCGTGTAACAGTGGTGGACAAGGAGGCTGCGCTGATGGGGCAAGGCATTAGCCCTGTACAGATGCACGATAATCTGACCATCTTCGTGTTAAGT
This sequence comes from Hoylesella timonensis 4401737 = DSM 22865 = JCM 15640, assembly GCF_000455445.1. Lineage (GTDB taxonomy): Bacteria > Bacteroidota > Bacteroidia > Bacteroidales > Bacteroidaceae > Prevotella > Prevotella timonensis. Next base: position 6,595 of record NZ_HG417093.1, read on the forward strand.
GCCCAGTCGTTTGTGGAGACCATCCGTGTGAAGAAAGATAAAAGTGTAGAGCAATTGAAGCCTCGTGCTTTTCGAGAGAATGGAAACTTCCTTGAACATACGCAATATTATGTTCACCCAGACCACTTGATTGACAATGCAGACCCAACGGCACTCATACAGGTGATAGCCCAGCAGAACCCGTTGGTGATAGTAGATGAAAGTCATAACTTCAAGGCCGATCTAAGAGTAGAACTGCTCAACAATCTATCTCCCCGATTCATATTGGAATTGACAGCAACTCCACGCGACAATAGCAATATCATCAGTTTTGTAGATGCCATGCAACTGAAGCGTGAAAACATGGTGAAACTTCCCGTTATCGTGGAAAATCGCAACTCGCCTAAAGATGTGCTTGTTTGTGCCATCCGAATGCGTAATAGTCTGGAACAACATGCCGTTGAGATGGAAAAGCATGGTGGTAGATACATCCGTCCAATTGTATTATTTCAAGCTCAACCAAAGATTGATAACGACAACATTACTTTTGATAAGATAAAAAACAACCTTATTGGTTTTGGTATTCCTGAGGAGCAAATCAAAATCAAGACGGCTAATAAAGACGAATTAAAGGGCATTGACTTGATGAGTCGTGCTTGTGAAGTAAGATACATTATAACCGTAAATGCGCTGAAAGAAGGTTGGGATTGTCCCTTTGCCTACATTTTGGCAACATTGGCGAACAAAACAAGTCGTGTAGATGTAGAACAAATTTTGGGGCGCATACTCCGTCAGCCATATATCACCCAGCATCAGAATCCTTTGCTCAATCTTTCCTATGTTTTCACAAGTAGTAATGACTTCCGTGATACAGTTGAGAGAATCATTCTTTCGTTACAAAAGGCGGGATTCAGTAAAAAAGACTTCCGTGAAGTAAATATGGATAGTGTTGCTGAAGAAAAGAAAAGTATTCCCAATTTGTTTGATAAGCCACAAAATCAAGAGAAAGAGAATGAGGCAGAGGATGCTATTGAATTGTCAATAGAAGAGGTAACTACAATCAAAGAAACGATACGGAACGATGCTCCAAATAAATATATCCAAGACTTACAAAAGCAGGCGGAACAGATGGGCAATGAGTATAATCAGAAAATAAATGAACAGGTACAAAGAGGAAACATCGATCCACTTGCGGCTATTATACCAGCAGAAATGTATTATCCTATCAATGAAAGTTATAAAGAGGTAGTAGCAGAAATAAACCTCCCTGTCTTCTACACAAAGACTGTTGCATCAATATTCTCCGATGAGGAATGGATTCCTTTGGAAAAATCGATGTTGTCGAAAGGTTTTGATTTGCCATCAAAGGATGCTACTGTAGATTTCACCATTGTCCGTCCACAGGGTGTTACTATCGATGTTGCGGAATCAGGCGATGATTATGTGCCAGTGCGTCGCAACAATCAGCAAGCCATAGACTTTATCCGACAGCAATATATGGATAAGTCTGCGACCACTCAGAAAGATATGCTAAGCAAGCAAATTGCAAGTATGATTAAGTTTGACAATGTTGTGGAGCCAGATATTAAGAAATACATAGATAGGGTGATTTCTGGGCTCGATGTCGATGCTATTGCTAGTTTGGTGGACAACCTCTACTTGACACGAGATACCATCAAAGAGAAAATAGAGATTCTCTTAAAGGATTACCAGAAACAGGTTTTCCAACAATGGTTAAATGTGGGAAAGATTCAACTTAAAGGGCATTATACCTTTATTGATGCTATTGCAATGCCAAAAGAAGAAATGATTGGCATCGATAAAGGGTTGTATGTTGCAGAAGAAACTGTTAATGACTTCGAATACAATGTCATCTCAGCCATAGCTGATAACCCCAATGTCTTGTTCTGGCACCGTAATCGAGAAAAGAAGGATTTCTGCATTAATGGGTATATCAATCATTACCCCGACTTTATCGTTCGTATGAAGTCTGGAAACACTATTCTTGTAGAGACAAAAGGCGACCATTTAGTCAATGAGGATTCGAAGAACAAGATTTGGCTTGGTAATAAATGGGCCGACCTTGCTGGAAGCGACTATAAATATTTTATGGTATTCCAAACAAAAGAGATAGAAGGTGCAATTACTGTCAAGCAGTTGTTGCAGTATTTGAACGAGCTGTAAACGATGACAAGACATAGTACCGAAAAAATAAATAAGTATGGATTTCTATTATTTACCCAAAGAATATCAGCAAACACACAAAATGTGTTTTGAACTCATAGGACAGGTAGAAGAGTTCTTGGTCAGAGATGAATATAAGTTCTTACAGGTAACTACTTATCCTATAGATGAAGTAGAGATACCAAACATAAAGAAAGAAGATTTTGATGTCTGGAATTATTTAAGAGAACATAATCAGGCAGGTTTTAGATTGCAGCTAAATAAAAGTATTATCTTGGGACTATTGAAGGATTTCTGCTATTTTATGCAAGAGTCTTTAGACTGTTCGAACAAGATGCGATTAGTTGTAACATATGCGTTGTTAAGAAGACCGCTCGTGGATAACCTCAAAATATTATTGCGTTTTGTATATGATGATAATTTTTATGATGATTTTATCAAGCGTAATGATTACGATCCTGCACATCTTAACGATAATACACTTAGGGAATACTTGGATAAAACAGACTCTATAAGAATAGCAAATAGTATTAAAGGGTCATTCATATATGAATGTATCTATAAAAAAGAAAATATGGGGTCTATTCTGAATTTATCCAATAGAGCAATTCATCCTGTTACGACAAGACCATGGAATAAAACTGGAGAAATGAATTTTAATTTTATGTTTGCAGCCCATGCTGATATTGAACACTTATGGCAACATTATTACGCGTATCTCCCAGCAATATTATTATTTTATGTAGAGTTGTTTAATAACACTATTTTCTGTCTTTTTGAAAGTGAGATAGATAAGGACTTATACCCTAAGAAAATAGAAAAGATAGTTGATATAATGCAAAAGAAACCAAGCAAAACGCAGTAAATGAATATTAACCATATACTATAAATAACGATGTATATATATAAGACAAAAATAGCCGTTATACTAACATATGTAAAGTATTAGAGATGACAATGCAAGAAATTACAACTCGTAAGGAAGACCAGACCTTTGATTGCAAAAGCATTCAGATTGAACCGAAGGCATTGGCTATTACTATCGTGGCGTTTGCTAATGCTGACGGTGGCGATATTGCTATCGGTGTGTCTGACAAGACAAGGAAGACAGAAGGGGTTGACCAGCATACGGAAAAATTAAATGAATTGTTGCGTGTGCCCTTAGACTTCTGTAATCCTTCTGTGTCTATTACCAGCGACTTGTTACCATGCACGGATAAAGATGGAAACGAAAATCATATTTTATTGATGCATATTCCTGCAAGTTCTGAACTACATGCTAATCAGGCAGATGAAGCCTATATGCGTGTTGGCGATAAAAGTAGAAAGTTGTCTTTTGAAGAACGCATACAATTGATGTACGATAAGGGAGAGCGCTACTATGAGGATACGGCTGTGTATGGTGCTACGGTAGATGATATTGATATGACCGCTGTCGAAAGATATACAGAATTGATTGGTTATGCCAAGTCTGCCAAGCAATATCTACATGAGAATAATAACTTCATAGCAACCAATGCAAAGGGAGAGGAGCAGGTTAGTGTAGCTTGTATTCTGTTGTTTGGTAAATATCCTCAAAAGTTCTTTCCCCGTGGGCGTACTCGCTTTATCCGTTATAAAGGTACAGAAGAGAGAGTGGGTGCAGAAATGAACGTGGTTAAGGACGTAACCTTTGAAGGAACCATACTTGATCAGGTGAAGGCCACGATAGCTTATCTTGAAACCCAAGTGGAGGAACACACTTTCCTAGGACAGCATGGGCAGTTTGTAACCAACAGAGATTATCCAAAGTTTGTTATTCAAGAAATGGTTGTCAACGCTTGCTGCCACCGCGCCTACAATATTAAGGGTACGGAAATCCAAATAAAGATGCTTGACGATCGTCTTGTATTCGAGTCGCCTGGTAGATTACCTGGAACAGTCAAGCCTTCTAATATTCGTCATACACACTTCTCACGCAATCCGAAAATTGCTCAATTCTTAAAAGCATACGACTATGTAAAAGAGTTTGGAGAGGGTGTTGATCGTGTATGCAGGGAATTGGAAGCTAATGGTACACCACATCTATCTTTCCATCTTGATGATTTTATTTTGAAAATTACAATACCGAAGGGTTCATCTCAAGTTAAAAACCAAATAAATGCAACTGCAAATGCAGAAAAGAGGACTGTAAATGCAACTGTAAATACCCAAAATGCAACTGTAAACAGCAAGAACCTTATTAAGAGGTTAATTGAAAAGGCAACTGTAAATGGAGAAAAGCTCACAACTAATCGTATATCCATCTTGCAGTTAATGGTTGAAAATCCTTATATAACTAAGGATGAAATGGCAACAATTACAGGGCTGAATGGAAGTACTATCATGCGAAATATTGAAAAAATGCGTGGCAAATATCTTCGTAGAGTAGGCTCTGATAAAAATGGTTTTTGGGAAATCATATACTAAAATATTGCATAACAAGCCCAACCAAACGAGAATTTTGGTTGGGCTTGTTACATATGGAGAACTACCTCAATTTTCTTTGTATCAGACTATCTGCCTTGTGCTTCAATTCCATATCGTAATCATCTGCTTTTTCCTTGATTAGTTTAATAATCTTTTCATTGCGATGAATGTCAAACACATCGTTAAGCCATAGGATTTCCTTAGGGCTACAACTTCTCCATACTCTAATGATACGAAATTTCAAGGCATCATCCTTGTATTGCTGTTTACTTTGCCACAAGAAGTAATTACCGACCAAAGAAACAAAACAAAGCATAGATACTGCCACCATAGTAGTAAATGCTTTCGAGGACTTAATGTCAAAACTATGCCTATGAATATGTTCCTGCGGTCGTGGATGCTTTTTCTGCTCCTGCCATTCGTGCAACATGGTCATGACGCTTGCCACCAATTTGTCCATGGATTTAGCCTCCTCGTCTTTGATGCGCACTTGCACACTAATATACTTGTTAATCACTTCTTTTGTCCGCTGCTCATACTGATTGAGCAATTCCTGTTCTTTCTGCTCATCACTTTGTGCTGGTGTAGATTGAACAGGGAGGGAAACAGAGCCATTCTCATTTTCTTTCAACTCCTTTAGCTCCCTGTAAATTGTCTCCAGTTTGTTTTTGATTTCCTCAAAGAGGACAAATGTATTATTATCAGCCATAGTTATAAATGTATTTTACGTTTTTTCTTTTTCTTCTTTTTATCGAGTGTGTTGTAAACCTCCGCAGGGACAGTACCATGAGTTTGAAACAAATCCAATCCTCCTTCTATGAGGTTGTTGGTAATTTCGCTCGTAACACTAGCAACATTGGATATGAGGTTTATCATTCCCTGTGTTTGCTGTTCGTGTTCCTTATTATTCTGTTGCAGAGCAAAGTCTATCTTGGAATAACTGAACCCCCTATCCACTTTTGAGCCATTGAAATGATAACTGTTCTTTTCAAAGATAATTCCCTGCACCTCCTGTGAGTTGCCTTTATACTTAAAACGGACACCAATATCCTGCTTTTCCAAACGACTAAGGAGAGTTGTCCAATCCCTGCACCGAGCTATTTCTGCTTTCAATGCCTGATAGATTTCATATTTGGTCTTATCGGGTTCTTTCAAGCGATACTCTTTGACTTTCTCCTTCCCATCGGCAAAGTATAAACCATATTTGGTGGTCAGTTCCTTGCAAATCTTCTCACTTTTGAATCTATCATTACGGTCAGAGATAGTCTTGCCGTTATTATCTATTCGGTTGAAAGCTATATGCACATGAGGGTGCTCTTTGTCAAAGTGGCGCCCAACGATGTATTGCGTATCTTTTATTCCCATCTTCTCCATATACTCACGAGCCATCTGTACCATGAACTCGTTGCTTAATCTGGAAGAATCCTGCACAGAGAAACTCAGAGAGATATGTCCGACAACTTTTCTCACTCTTGGATTCAGTTCCGTTTGGTCAATAAAGCTCTGAACAATATGGTTGATACTGTCTGTTCTCACTCCAGAACTATCAATGAGTTCCGTTCCTTTCTTCGGGTCAAGGATGTAATTGATTACACCCTTGAAGCCCGAACCTTTCATTATCTTTGCAATCATCTTCGTATCAGATTTAGGATTTCATCAATCTTGCTAATGATGATTTTATGGAAAGGAGCAATGGTATGAAATCCTTCCGCATTAGCACGATGTGCCAACTGATTGAGATTATTTGCCATGCCACACAGCTTACGGATGAAGTCTGCTTGCTCTACGGTCAGTCGCTCAATGATATTTCCTTTATCAAGAACTTTTCTTACAAACTCACTCATGGTTACTCCTGCACTTTTGGCTTTACCTTTGAGCGTATAGTAATCCTGCGTATTCAGTTTCACCGTGATACGGTATTTCTTCTTTTCGGCTACGCCCTTGGTTGGACGACCACCTTTTTTATATTCTGTTCTTATCATACTTGTTTCGTTTATTGATTTGATGGAGACCAACGGGATAATCCTCCAAACCGAGTGATAGGAGGTGGAGCAAGTGGTTTTGGTATGCCCAAAACATAAACTTGCTCCTCGAAAAATAGATTATGCGGAACATATTCCTGTAATCATCGCTTAATCCCTTTGGTTTTCTTGATTTCTGCTTTCTCAGAACGTTTGAATTCAGCACACAGATACTCGTTCAAGTCCTTGAAACCATTGTATATAGTTGATGAATCCGTAACAGAATCTCGTAGTCTTTTTGATAATTGCAGGTAGGCATTTCTTCCTGCATCGTCATTGTCTAAGAAACATTGAACACTGTCATAGCGTGATAATCTCTCTATCGCCTTATGAATATTCGTTACAGAATTGAGTATCAAATAATCCTGTTGCCTTAGTCCAGTATTCTGTGGATTTTCTTTCCTTTTCAGTGTTATGAGTGACAGGAAGTCCATGAAACCCTCGAAAAGAAAACAGACTTTCTTTGGATTGTCGGCATAGAAATGACTAATATCTTTCGGTGCAACGCAGCCCTTGAAGAATGGATTGCGTAATTCGTAGCCACCTGCGATATTGGGAAAACCAATACCGAAGTAATGTTTGCCATTGGAGTCATAATGTAGTTCCTTACATACAGAAGATGCCACCTCCAAATCAATACATCTGTCCCAGAGATATCTCATCAAAGCTGGGTGAGATAAAGGAAGTATTTGTAAATTCTCAAAATAGTTTGTTTGCTGTTTCTCCTTAATATCTGCAAATGATGTAGAAAATATGGATGTACAATTGGGAACATTATCCTCTATCTTGCGAATAAGATATGACACATCAGAGGATTTGTAGAGCAGTTCTGCTAAGTCTATGATGTTTCCACCCTTGCCAATACCGAAGTCGTACCATTGGTTGAGTTCTGTATTTACCTTGAATGAAGCTTGGCGTTCAGTACGAAAGGGAGAGAGATACCATAGCTTATTACCTTGCTGTTTGATAGGCGTATGTCCCAGACTTGCAAGAAAATCTTGCAGCTTTATTGTTTTGATTTCTTGAATGTTCATATTACAGTGAAGTTGAATGGTATGAAAAATTGATGATTTGATGAAATGAAACATAATATGCTAATTATAAAAGGCTTATATACTCATCGTTGCTTCATCGCAATGCTTATCGAAGTAGAAGATACTTCTTAGAAGTACCAATATCTCGATTGCATGATTTCGTTATTTCCCTATCTCGTTTCTTATTATTTTCCCGAAATACTGAGATTTCTCCTTTATTGCATACTTGACTTTATTTAGCAAGTTGTACTTTTGTGCGGACAAAAGTGTTGCCGATTTCGTGAAATCGGGAAAAGGATTCGCAAATTCCATCCCGATACCTGCCAAAAGAGGAACTAAATTCATTTCTCTTTTGGGCAGTATCAAAGAATCCTTTCATCATTCTTTTACATTGATGAGTGAAAAGATGAACTAAATAGGCATTATCAGTCAATTTGTTATGTTTATTTTTCATCATTTCATCAAAATAATGATTAAATGTTTGTGAGTTGTTCCTTGGTTACGGTATAGTATCTGCCTGTTCGTTTGATGGGCGAATAGTTCCTGAAACTATTGTAGTCAATCTGATAGGTGAGATAGGTAAGGCTGTTGGGAGCAGGCGAGAGTTTCCAAATATCCTGTACAATCCTTCGGACTTGGCTTTTATCAGCCTTGCATCCTGTGTTGTTCAGCAAGCATACCATATCATTAATACAGAATGAAAGTTCGGTAACAGCCATCTGCTCCATTATCTCCAAACAGAGTTCTGACATTTCCAACTCAACCTTATTTCGGTTACTCCGGATAATGCGCTGCAAGGCTGGAGTAAAGGTCAGTTTGGGAGCAAACCACATACGACTTTCCTTGTGGGTGGACAACGTTCGGTGCTGCAGGAAATAGAGAAAGGCTGGGATTTCTGCTTTCAGTTTTTGCAGAAAGTCGGTATCATCGTTTTTAAGATGCTCTATCTTCCTTACCCAATATCGGGTTTCTCCCACGTCTATGATGACTGGGAGTAACTCGTTATTGGAACACAGCACAAACTTAGCAAAGAAGGAGATTTCGTCTCGGTCTTTGCCCTTTGCTTCCACCTTATAAGAAAGAGTAGTGCTAAGGTTCTTCAATCTCTCACTATCTTCCCTACGGTTGAGTAATACCTCGTCCACAACAATGAGCAGCTTTCCTGCCCAATCCGAATTGAACTGACTGCGAAAATCCTCGTTAGTGTTGAAAGTTACATTGTTCTGGAAAACGGCTTTAAGGAAATTGAGGAATGTACTCTTCCCAGTATTGCGTTCCTCTGACACCATTAGGAGGATGGGTAGTTTCTGCACGGGTTGTAGATAGAGCAACTGCAAATAATCCATACCCAGCTCGTATTGTTCCCCGAAGATGTGACTTATAAGGGATTCAACGTGCGGAAACTCTCCCTCTTTTGGTTGGTGTCCTATTGGCTCGTAGAGATTGAGAAACTTGTCAATAACTGGTTGATAATTCACATGGTTAGGAACAGTACAGAAACCATCATACTTCGGTACAGTGGCAATGAAGTCCTTGCCATAGTCTTGCCGTAGCGTTTCGTTGTTCCATACGATACGCTTCTTGACGAAACCGCCATTGATGCGTGGTTGGTTCACGATCTTGTATAAGGTCGTGCCAACACGGATAAATTCTTCTTGTGCCATGAACTACTTCTGCATTAAAGGTTTGTTGCCCATGATATACCGCTGAGCTTCTTGATTTATTTGTGCAGCAGTTTTAACTGGGTTCTGCCGTAACCACGCCTCAAGCTCAGCTTTCTCAAAATAAAGCATCTTACCTTGTGGCTTATAATGAGGAATCAGATTGCCCGATGTGAGCTTGTAAAGATAACTCTTTGATAGATTGAGAAACTTGCTTGCTTCATCAAAGCTAAGCACATTCTTATTCATGAATACCATTTGTTCGAGTTCTTCAACTCGGGTTTCTAATGTTTTTTCCATATTGTAAACATTTTGAATTAAACAATATGAAGGTGCACCTTCGCTAATTATTTGTTAACGATGGCAAAATTAGAAACGATAAAAGTAAATGGCGTTGAGCGATGTTTGAGGTGTCAACCTATGCTCAACCTTTTTTCAGTTGTTTGATGTAGTTATCAATGGTTTCCCATCCTTTCGGCTGCTTCATATTGATTTGATCTGTTGCAGTGGAAAGGTCGGTGCGTGTCAGTGGCGTATCTTTTGTTTTCCCCAAGACAAGTTCATTACGAGCAATCGCAGATTGCCATTCATCAGTAATGAACCCTCGAAGATTAAGACTTTGCATGAGATATGCCAGTTGGCGGTTGTTGTTTGATTTCAGAACACCTTTTAGTTTACAAGCAAAAAAGTCTTTGAGTATCTTGGGAGATATGCGAGTAGTGAATAATTGAATTTCGTTGATGCAAGTGGTTAGAACCTCAATTTGCTCATCTGTAAAATCAGATTGAAATGGATTTGTTCCTTTACCAATGATGACCGGTTTCTTTTTCTGCTCACATGGGTCGTCGTTTATCAAGACTGAAGAGCGAGACCGATCGGTTTGTACCTCTGTCAATTCAATTTGTTCTATTTCTCCTATGAGATATTTTGCATACCGTTCATATAGAATCGCATCAACAAGATACGAAAACATCGGCAGAGCATCATCATATGAGGTGTGTCGGTCAATGTACTTCGTATATTCAAATGAAGATACGGAGAAGGAGGTATATTTCTGTTTTTGTTCTTTGGTCAGTGATTCAAAGAAAGTGCTTTCCCACAAAAAGTCATCATCGTTGTAATATTCCTCTACACATGCAAGAGCAGGATGATTCAGATAAATGGAAGATAGTTCATCGGTTATTCGGATATATTCTTTTTGCAAAATCTCTTTGAACTGTATATTGTTGATGCAACCTTTCTTCCTCAGAATATTTCCAATGAGCACATTGTAGGTCTGAGTAATGCAGTAGTTTAATATTCGTTGAATACTGTCAAGCTGTATCTTTAGATTGTCATTTTCCATTTTGTAATTTTCTATGGTGGGTACTGTTTACAAAGATAGGGCATTCGTTGGAGAAAAAGCCAAGAAAGGGAAACAAACAGAATAAAAGGGAAGAGTTGTCGTTAATTAAATATAAATCTGAGTGACGAGAAACTATAAAAGTACACCTTTCTCATTGCATTGTTATATAGTACACTTTTAGTACGCGTCGAAAAAGAAAAATCCCTTGTAAATCAACGACTTACAAGGGATTTATAGTACCCAGACCCGGGCTCGAACCGGGATGGGTTGCCCCACTGGTGTTTGAGACCAGCGCGTCTACCAATTCCGCCATCTGGGCTTAAATGCGGATGCAAAGATAAAAGGTTTTTTCGAATGCAGCAAACATTTTTAATAAAAGTTTGCTATAAATGTTTTTTATCATTGCTGA
>NZ_HG417093.1:19533-28927 GCF_000455445.1 Hoylesella timonensis 4401737 = DSM 22865 = JCM 15640
ATGAACTTGCTGCTATAGAAAGGACTTTTCTCAATGATTAGCTGATAAACAATTTGTAGAAATAAAGGTAATAACTCTGAATTTTATTGACAAACCACAGCTTATAATTCGCTTATTTACATTAATTTGCAGGTATTTTTTTCGTGAGAAGAAGACAAATACCATCTGTTTGCCGTTCTTAATTATCGGTAAAAGGTAATCCAATTGGTACCGTAATCTTGCGTTTTTGGATGTATGTACTGCACAATTCCTTGATTGTCTCGATACCAAGAGTAATTCCAACCCTCACCCATGTCTAAGTATAAGGCTTGCGTAACACCGTATCTACCTAAAAATTTGATGAAATTGATGAGCAACAAAGGCTGCCGCGACTCTATTATACACAGTTTTCCCTTGCGCTCGCACAAAGCCCGACAAATATTCTTTCCCACAACATTGGCAGGCATACGTAGTCCGTTATTGATTAACATCATTTGTCCAAAGCCCATACCACTCTCATCAGCTGCCCGTGCCACTTCGGCTGCGTAATCCTGATAAATAAACTTCCATTGACAATGCGCATATACAAAAGCACCTGTGTTTGCCTTACAAGGGTAGCCTTTGTGGTAAACTCCTCCGCTGACATGGTTTCCAGCGATATTTTCATGGCTGAATTCCTTTTTAAGTTGACCCGTAAACGCTGCCGCACACACCATGATAACCGATGTATCGGTTGGCTGTGGCATCACTCCACACACCAAATCCATGCGCTTGAAATGTGGATAATATATTTGCAACTGCTCGGTTGAATCCAAAGTAATATGATGATAAATCTGAGTTGTGTCTTCCATCGTATCGTTACTGGTGAGAAACGAACTCATAGGATGGGGCTGCTTTTGCTCGTTACAGCTACAAATCATTAAAGCTGTAACGAGACCTATACATCCTATTTTGCATTGATAACTCATCATTCTGCAAAGGTAGTATTTTTTAACATGAACAATAACTAACCCGTGAGTTTTCTATAAAATTCACTTTTTATTCATTTTATATTTCTTTTTTTAGTAATTTTGCTACCTAAATAGCATTTGATCATTATTTCAAGTAGAAAATAAAGATATCCTATGGAATACAATTTCAGAGACATTGAAAAGAGATGGCAACAAGAATGGGTGAAAAACAAGACTTATCATGTTGTAGAAGACAAGCAAAAACAAAAGTTTTACGTACTTAACATGTTCCCTTATCCCTCTGGTGCAGGGCTACACGTGGGTCATCCCTTGGGCTATATTGCCAGTGATATTTATGCTCGATATAAACGTCAACAAGGATTTAATGTGCTGAATCCCATGGGATACGATGCCTATGGATTGCCTGCCGAACAATATGCCATACAAACTGGTCAGCATCCAGCCATCACCACCGAGCAAAATATCCAACACTATCGGGAACAATTGGATAAAATAGGATTTTCGTTCGATTGGGACAGAGAGATTAGAACTTGCGATCCCAAGTATTACCATTGGACACAATGGGCATTCATCAAGATGTTTCAATCGTATTATGACAATGACTTACAGAAAGCACAGCCCATTACAAAACTGATACAGCACTTTGAAACAAAGGGTAGTGACGGTTTGAATGTGGCACAAAGTGAAGAATTGTCCTTCACAGCCCATGAATGGAAAACCATGAGTGAGCAAGAACAGCAAACCATATTGATGAATTATCGCATTGCGTATCTTGGAGAAACCATGGTAAACTGGTGTGCTGGATTAGGAACAGTACTGGCAAACGATGAAGTTGTTGATGGAGTGAGCGAACGTGGAGGTTACCCTGTAGTACAAAAGAAAATGCGTCAATGGTGTTTACGCGTGTCAGCGTACGCGCAACGTTTACTCGACGGACTGGACAACGTACAATGGACGGAATCCTTGAAAGAGACCCAGCGCAACTGGATTGGTAGATCGGAAGGTGCAGAAGTACGATTCAAGGTTGCCGACAGCGACATCGAGCTCACCATTTTCACCACTCGTGCCGACACAATGTTTGGTGTCACCTTCATGGTTTTGGCTCCCGAAAGTGACTATGTTTCACAAGTTACGACTTCGTCGCAAGCGCAAGAAGTGCAAGCCTATGTAGATGCCACCAAAAAGCGCACCGAGCGAGAGCGTATCTCCGACCGTCGAGTATCGGGTGTGTTTACAGGTAGCTATGCTGTGAATCCACTCACGGGCGATAACATTCCTATTTATGTGAGCGACTATGTATTGGCAGGCTACGGAACAGGTGCTATCATGGCTGTTCCAGCGCACGACAGCCGCGATTATGCTTTTGCCAAACACTTTGATTTACCTATCATTCCACTGATTGAGGGAGCTGATGTGAGCGAAGAAAGTTATGATGCAAAAGAGGGAACGGTGATCAATAGTCCGATAAAAGGAAAACAAACTACCTTCAGTCTCAATGGCATGCAGGTAAAAGAGGCTATTGCTGCCACCAAAGAATACATCACCAAACAGGGCTTAGGTCATGTAAAAGTGAACTATCGCTTGCGTGACGCCATTTTCTCTCGCCAGCGTTATTGGGGCGAACCATTCCCTGTATATTATAAAGGTGGTATGCCTTACATGATTCCCGAAAACTGTTTGCCTCTCGAATTGCCCGAGATAGATAAATACGAACCTACAGAAACAGGTGAACCCCCATTGGGACGTGCCATGAAATGGGCATGGGATATTGAAAAGAATGTAGTTGTTGATAAGTCTCTGATAAATAACACTACTGTCTTTCCACTCGAACTGAACACGATGCCTGGTTTTGCTGGAAGCTCAGCTTACTATCTACGATATATGGATCCACATAACGAAGAAGCATTGGTAGCTAAGGATGTAGCCGCTTACTGGCAGAATGTAGATTTATATGTGGGTGGAACAGAACACGCAACGGGGCATTTAATCTACTCAAGGTTTTGGAACAAGTTTTTACATGACTATGGTTATTCTTGCAAGGAAGAACCCTTTGAGAAGTTAGTGAATCAGGGTATGATACAAGGACGTAGCAACTTTGTGTATCGTATCAATAATGATGACCATTCGGCTGCACCAGTATTTGTCTCGTTAGGATTGAAAAATCAATACCAAACCACGCCCATCCATGTGGATGTAAATATAGTACATGGCGATGTGCTGGATATAGAAGCTTTCAAAGCGTGGCGACCAGAATACAGAAATGCAGAATTTATCTTAGAAAATGATAAATATATTTGTGGTTGGGCGATAGAGAAGATGTCAAAATCGATGTACAACGTGGTCAATCCTGACATGATAGTAGAACAGTATGGTGCAGACACGTTGCGTCTGTATGAAATGTTCTTAGGCCCTGTTGAGGCAAGCAAACCATGGGATACCAATGGTATAGACGGTTGTCACCGATTCTTGAAAAAACTGTGGGGATTAGTTTACGAAAATAGAACCGATAAGTTCTTGCCTAATGATGACGCTCCAACCCCTGAACAACTAAAGTCTGTACATAAACTTATCAAGAAAGTAACGGGCGACATTGAACACTTTTCGTATAATACAGCCATTTCTGCATTCATGATTTGCATAAATGAGTTGGCACAAAGCAAATGCACAAATAAAGAATTACTTAAAGACGTTATCAAGCTATTGGCACCCTTCGCCCCACACATCAGTGAAGAACTGTGGCATGCACTTGGAGAAACCACTACTGTTTGCGATGCACAATGGCCCGAATGCAACGAAGAATACCTCAAGGAAAATGATATTCAGATGACTGTCTCGTTCAATGGAAAGGCTCGTTTCCAAAAGGTTTTCTCGATAGATGATAGTAAAGAGGAAATTGAAAAAAAGGTACTCGCCGATGAACGCACACTTAAATATATGGTAGGAAAAACCATTGTAAAGATTATTATAGTTCCACGTAAAATTATTAATATCGTACTAAAATGATAAAAAATAAAGAATATGTCATGAATGAAGTGAAAGACTATGTCTTCATTACATTGGGTCTTTTACTTTACACTACCGCATTTACCATTTTCTTGTTGCCATACCAGATTGTAACGGGTGGTGTTACTGGTATGTCAGCCATTGTGTATTATGCCACGGGCTTTAAGTTGGAAAATACTTATATGATTATCAACTTTACGTTGTTAATCGTTGCGCTCAAGATTTTAGGCTTCCGATTCATGATGAAGACTATCTACGCTATCATTGCCCTTTATTTCATGTTAATGTTTGCACAAAGTCTAATGCCTTTAGATGCTAACGGAAACTTTATCAAGGTATTGGGCGAGGGACAAGACTTCATGTCAATGGTCATTGGATGCTGTATCACTGGTTCATCACTGGCAGTGGTATTTCTCAACAATGGTAGTACAGGAGGCTCGGATATCATTGCTGCTTGTGTCAACAAATACAAGGATATGTCACTTGGACAGGTATTGATATTGATTGATATCTTTATAGTCAGCAGCTGTTTCTTCTTCCCGCAATTTGGTGAAATGGCACAACGCGCCCACAAAGTAGTATTTGGTTATTGCACCATTATCATTGAATGTTTCATGCTCGACTTTGTGTTTGCCCGTCAACGACAATCCGTTCAGTTTATGATTTACTCGAGAAAACACGAAGAAATAGCAGAAATTCTATCTCAGGAAACCGACCATGGACTGACTATTCTTGACGGTCATGGATGGTACACAGGACAAGAAATCAAAGTAATCTGTCTCTTGGCTCGTAAAAACGAGAGTCAACTCATCTTCCGACTCATCAAAATGACCGACCCAAATGCCTTTGTCAGTCAGAGTTCTGTCATTGGAGTATACGGCGAGGGATTTGATCAAATCAAGGTAAAAGTAAAGAAAAAACATGAAGATCGTATTCGCAACAAACAATCCCAACAAGCTTCAGGAAATTCGTGACATATTAGAAGAACGATTTGAAATAGTGTCTCTGCAAGATATAGGTTGTCATGAGGATATTCCAGAGACAGGAGAAACCTTGCAAGAAAATGCTCTTCTAAAAGCTAAGTATGTGGCTGAGCATTATGGTTTAGACTGCTTTGCCGATGATACGGGGCTCGAAGTGGAAGCTCTTCACGGTGCTCCCGGGGTTCACAGTGCACGCTATGCAGAGGGAACCGACCATAATAGCGAAGCAAATATGCAGAAACTTTTGCACGAATTACAAGATAAAGAAAACAGAAAAGCTCGTTTTCGCACTGTCATTGCCTTGCTGCAACATCACAAAAATCAACAAAAAGAAAATGTTAAAAATGCTTTTGCAGCACCTGAAATACATTATTTTGAAGGACGTATAGACGGTATCATTGCAAAAGAAAAACGTGGCAACGCTGGTTTTGGATATGACCCACTATTCATTCCCAATGGTTATCAGCAAAGTTTTGCTGAACTTGGTGAAACCATAAAAAACCATATCTCGCACCGTGCAAAGGCTGTAGAAAAGTTAGCAGAATATCTTCATAGCAAGATCAATGAAACTTCATAACCCAATTGCAGCATGAAAACAACCTTCGTATCTGTCCTTCTCTTGCTTATGTGCTGTTTACAAGGTATGGCACAAATAGGAACATGGAAAGTATATCCATCCTATGACCACATTACAGATGTACAGCAAGCTGGATCTACGATTTATACATTAGCCTCAGGTGGACTTTTTGCGTATCATAAAAGTGATAATAGTGTCCAAACTTTTGACCGAACAACGGGGCTAAATGATACAGAAATTACGCACATTGGGTATAATAGGGCAGCCAAACGGTTGGTTATTGTGTACAAAAACTATAACATAGATTTGCTTGATGACAACGGCAATGTGACCAATCTTTCAGATTACTATAATAAATCGTTAACCGTTGATAAAACCATCCATTCTATTTTCATGAATGGTATTTATGCCTATCTCGCTACAGGATTTGGCATTATGAAAGTGAATGTAAGAGATGCCGAAATAAGTAATACTTATTTTTTAGGCTTTCAAGTAGACTGGATTCATCAAGAGCAAGACCAATTGATAGCAGAATCGTCCACAAAAGGGAAATATGCGGCAAAATTATCTTCCAATTTATTAGATAAAAATAATTGGAAGAGAATAGGAAATTATACCAAAAATACCAACTCAAAGGATGAAGTATTGATGAAGAAAATGGAAGAGTATCGTCCACACGGTCCTCAATATAATCATTTTTATTTTTTAAAGTTTGCTCATCACCAACTTTATACCACTGGAGGTGGTTACGAACCAGGGGGTATAAGTTTGTCACACCCAGGTATTATCCAAGTTCTTGAAGACAATCAATGGCATATTTATCAAGATGATATTGAGAAAATAACAGGATATTCTTATGCCGATATCAATTGCTTGGCTATCAATCCGAAAGATAAAAACCATGTTTTTGCTGGTGGTAGAACGGGACTCTACGAATTTCAAAACGGAAAACTTAAATCCTTTTATAACAAAGACAACAGTCTTCTCATGCCTGCTGTTGATAAAGGAAAGGAACTTGACAATACGTATGTCCCTATTAATGGATTGATATTCGATGAAAATCAACATCTTTGGATACTCAATAATCAGACAAAAGGACAAAGTATCCTTGAATTATTACCCGATGGAACGATGAAATCTCACCATCAAAAATCGTTGATGAAAAATGGATTAAGTCCCAGTTTACTTCATCATCCTTGTATAGACAGTCGTGGTCTACTGTGGTTTTCAAATGGAGATTACCGCCTTCCAGGCTTATTTTGTTATAACAGTAAAAATGAAGTATTCCATACCATTACCAATTTCATCAACCAAGATGGTACTTCTATGACTCCCACTGCTGTTAAATATGTAACCGAAGATCTTCAACACAATCTTTGGATTGGAACAAATATGGGACCTCTTTTATTGGAAGCATCGCAATTATCCCAACTTCCTAATGTTACTTTTACACAACCCAAGATAAATCGTAAAGATGGTAGCAATCTTGCCGACTACTTATTATCAGGAGTAGATATTACGTGTATTGCTGTTGACCAAAGCAACCGAAAATGGTTTGCAACAGGAAACAATGGGGTGTATCTAATGAGTGCTGACGGTAACGAACAAATACATCATTTCACCACCAACAACAGTGTATTACCCTCTAACCATATTCAAAGTATTGCGATTAATGATAAAACAGGTGAAGTGTTTTTTGGTAGCGATAAAGGACTTTGTTCTTATTACAGTGATGCTACAGAAGCTGTAGAAACGATGAACAAGGAAACGACTTATGCTTACCCAAATCCTGTAGAACCAGGCTATACAGGGCCAATCACAATTGTTGGTCTCAGTTATCAAGCCGATATAAAGATAGTTACAGCCAATGGTACACTCGTTGCTCAAGGAAAAAGTAATGGCGGTACTTTTGTTTGGAATGGCACTGACATGAACGGAAAACCAGTTGCTTCGGGCATATATATGGTGCAAACAGCCGATCAACAAGGCAATAAAGGAACTGTATGCAAAATTGCTATCGTCAGATAAGTATTATATTCTTTATCTTTTTATTGCTGATACTCATCGTATTTGGTTATACACCGACAAACGATGGAGAAGGTTATTTGGAATATGCACATACCTGTCTGAACTATGGAGAACTTTATCCTTGTACTCCTACCATACAAGGAGAACCCTTTATATGGAATATTGGACAAATAAATTTGGTGATACTCTCACTGTATTTATTCAATTCTATCGTTCCAATCCTTATCTTGATGTGCTTACTCAAAGCTTGCTCGGCTTATCTGTTGGCACGAATTACTCAAAAACTTTTGAACGAACGAATAGCACTCATTGCTATTTTACTGTATGTATGCTACCCAAATAATTGGGGACAAAGCACTACGATTCTTTCTGAAATACCTTCTGTCACGCTTTTATTATGGGGAATATTTCTTATTCTTCATTCTTCGCATTATCAACAGCTTTTTATAGCTGGTTTTATCATGGCGTTTTCTAACTGGTTTCGACCGCTTGGATTGATTTTTATAGGCACATTTATTTTATATTTTCTTATTTTTGAACGGCAAAAATGGTGGCGTAAGACAGGTAGTCTTCTTGCAGGATATTTACTGTTTATTACTGTCGTTGGAACGAGTTGCTGGTTACGCACTGGTTATTTTCTTTATCAAAGTGATACCTTATGGTTTAATATGGTGGCAGCTACTTATGAAACAAGTGTTGAACCTCATTACAATGCCGAAATGTACCCGAAGGGAACGCTGAGATATATTGAAGATAGGGAACATAAAACAGCCATTGAATGTAAGGATATTTGGAAACAACGGAGTATCAACTGGCTAAAACAACATCCATTTACCTACTTGAAAAAAGTTCCAGGAAGATTATTTTATATGTATATGAACGATATGGACAATATTTCTGCTTTCTTATCTGACAAATCAAGCGCAGAAAACAATTACATCACACTTCCTTATCGCAGCTTATTGAAAAACTTGAAGAATCTTATGCCTATTCAATGGTTGGGACTTTATAATATGATTTTTTATTGGCTCTTACTACTTTCAACTATTTTCTCTTTTCATTTTTTGCGAAAAGAGAAGCAATATAAAGTACTCTTTCTAACGCTTAGCATCCTTGTGGGAGGCTCTTTGGTTTTGGTATTGGCTGTACACGGTGAAACAAGATTTAAGGCTCCATTCATGCCATTTATCATCATGACTGCTGCTATCAGTATTGCCCAATGCTATGGTAAGAAACCATACCAAAAGAGAGGTTAGTAAAATACAGAAAAATTGTATTTTGAAATTTCATAGACGTTATCCACATACCTTATATATTTTATATTTTTTATTTCTTATAAAAGAAAATAAAATAGAAGGTATGATGTACTGTGGATTTGTTGATAAATAATTAGTGAAATGTTTGGTATATTGTTTATCCACCTTTCAATGTAAGTTATACTTATCTTTCAATAATATCTTCTCTTTGATTTTCAGAATTATAGGATAGTTAAACACATTCTATCTTTTATAGGGGGTAGTGAATAAGTGGATATCTTTTTTGATGAAGAAACTGTGGACAAACTGTTGAAAGACGTGTTATAAAAGGGTAGATATCCACGATAAGTGGCTTTGAAATTATAGAGCGTGGAAAAGTATCAGCTTATCAACAGAGTTATCCACCTGTTTATCCACCATTTTGTGCTTAATATTATGCAAATAAAAAAGTAAATAAATTGTACAAAAAGCAAGGCATAAAATAGTTCAAAAAACAAAGCATCAAGATGGTTTTATTGTAAACATGACTTAAGGGCATTATCTCCATGAGTTAAGCCCCTTATTTACATGAGTTAATGCCCTTATCTCCATGAATTT
>NZ_HG417093.1:28953-53226 GCF_000455445.1 Hoylesella timonensis 4401737 = DSM 22865 = JCM 15640
AATTAATTTTAGCATTGTAACTTATTGGTTGACAATCTATTAAGAGATACAAAAAAATAGCAATGAGAGATGAATAATACTCATTGCTATTTTTGAAAATTTTTTACTTGATGAAATTATCAAGTGTATTTTTTATTTACTCTTCTACTACAGAGAAATCTTCTTTACCTACACCGCAGAGAGGGCATACCCAATCTTCTGGCAGGTCTTCAAAAGCTGTTCCAGGTTCGATACCGCTATCTGGATCACCTTGTGCTGGGTCATATACATAACCACAAGTTTCGCATACGTACTTTTTCATAATCTTGTTTGTTTTAATTAATAATTAATGTAACTTATCTTTACGAGATAATATTTTATCAACTTGTTGAATAATTTGTTCTGGTTTTATTTGATATAAGCAAGCGTAGTCTTTTCGACGGCAAGGCTTTTCACCATATATAGAGCATGGACGACATGGTAAGTCTGTTTGTACAGCATTCTCGATGCTTTGGTTCCAACCCATGAACCCTGCATAAGGATGAGTGGCACCCCAAATACTGACAACAGGTGTGTTCACCAATGACGCCAAATGCATGTTGGCACTATCCATGCTTATCATGACATCTAATCGAGACATCAATATTAGTTCTTCTTGTAATGAATACAGGGTAGTAGGGACAACCGTACAAGAAGGATATTTTTTAGTCCATTGCAAAAATATTTTTTTTCTTGATTACTGCCTCCGAACAAAAAAATGCGTGCTGTTGGATATTTTTTTAGTAAGCCTTGCAGGGTTTGTTCCATCTGTGTCAAGGGGTAAATTTTACCCGTATGCGCTGCAAAAGGTGCTAATCCTATCCATTTTTCGTTCTCTTTATAGTTGCCTATTTTAGGTATTAAAGATGTAAATGCTTCGTTGTTGGTCGGGAATATAGAATTAAAATTTAATTTTATGGGATATCCTAATTCAGACAGTACATCAGCATAATTTTGAAAAGAAGATTGAATGGGCTTTAATACTTTATTTTGATGATCAATAAGTTTACGTTTTTCCGAGCGATGTTTGTCAATATGAGCCACCTTGAAGCGATCCATAAAAAACCTCATTCGAAGGTATTTAGACCGCAGGGTATCATGAAAATCTGCTACGGCAGTGAATTGTTTGGCTGTAAGGCGGCGATAAAGTTTGTTTAGTCCTCTTATTTTTCGATATTCTTGCTTTAAGTCAGCCGCCATAAAGTCCACGTTTGGTGCCAAATTGTCAAAGAAAGCTTGAGCATAAGGTCTGCTTAAGACGCTAATGCGAAGTTGTGGATATTGTTGTGCCAAAGAATAAATCACTGGCACAGTCATGGCTACATCGCCCATTGCCGAGAAACGTATAATGAGTAGATGCTCTGTTTTCATCTATTTTTTGTAGAGAACAGGATTGGTAGAAGGGTCGTTGTACATTTTCATCTGTTTGTACACCTTCATATATTTACGTCCCGCTTCGATGTCTTCAAGTAGTTGATCAATGGCAGTTCCTAAGTCTTTTTGTTGCTCTAAAAGAACATTCAGTTTAGAAGTACACTTTAATTGATGTTCTGAAGAAGCATCTTTTCTTTCCGCTTGTTCTTTCATGTGGTAGATTTTCAGAGCCAATATCGACAGTCTGTCAATCGCCCAAGCTGGACTTTCAGTATTGATACGTGCATCTGGAAGTACCTGCACATCGCTATATTGTTGTCTGAAATAGCTATCTATCTGCTCCACTAAATCGGTACGGTCTTGGTTTGATTGGTCAATGCGCCTTTTTAGCGCCAGTGCCTCCATAGGATCAATGTGCGGATCTCTGATAATATCTTCAAAATGCCATTGAACGGTGTCAATCCAACACTTCAGGTATAATCGATTTTCAATAGATTCCCTATCATAAGGATTTTGAATTGGAGTATCTATATGATCTTTTACATGATAATCGTCAATGGCTTGATTAAAAATTTTGTTACATTGTTCGCTAAATGACATAATGTTTTGGTTTATGTTAATGTTGCAAATATAAATAATAAAAGGTGAATGGCAAAATAAAAGAACACGTTTTTTGTGTTTTCAAAATTTGCTTTGATTTTAATAATTGGTAGAAGTATTGTCAATTATATTAGTTGTTAGAATCTTAAAAATATTTTTCAAAGATGGGACAATTTAGTTCATGATAACTTTATCAAACACAGATATTTTCATTGAAATAATGCTTATAATTGCACAATAATAGTGATATTGTGCAAGAAATAGTACTTTTTTAGGCAAAATACTTGTAAATGTGAATAAAAATGTGTTTCTTTGCATCCGTATTTTTGATAGAGATTAAATTATAAACACTTAAAAGAATTACAATTATGTCTGAAATTGAAAGCAAAGTAAAAGCTATTATCGTTGATAAACTCGGAGTTGATGAAGCTGAAGTAAAGCCAGAAGCAAGTTTTACAAACGATCTTGGAGCTGATTCATTGGATACAGTAGAATTGATTATGGAATTTGAAAAGGAATTTGGTATTTCTATTCCAGACGATAAAGCTGAAAATATTGCTACGGTTGGTGATGCAATTTCTTACATTGAAGAAAATGCAAAATAATTAAAAGCCAAAATATAATTGAGCTGAGAGGATTCTTTCAGCTCAATTTCAATTTGCTTTTAATCAATTATTAGGAATTAAATCTATGGAATTAAAAAGAGTAGTAGTAACGGGACTGGGTGCCGTAACACCTATTGGTAATACGCCTGAAGAGACATGGAAAAACATGTTGGCAGGTAAAAGCGGTGCTGCTCCTATTACATTATTTGACACTTCCAACTTCAAGACTAAATTTGCTTGTGAGGTAAAAGACTTGAATATCAATGATTATATTGATAGAAAGGAAGCTCGCAAATTAGATCGTTTCACTCAATTAGCAATGATTGCTGCTATGCAGGGTGTAAAGGATGCAGAAATAAACTTGGACACGGTAGATAAAAATCGTATTGGTGTTATCTTTGGCGTTGGCATTGGCGGTATTAAGACATTTGAGGATGAGGTGGTATATTATGGACAGCATAAAGAAGACGGTCCAAAATTCAATCCATTCTTCATCCCTAAGATGATTTCCGACATTGCTGCTGGACAGATATCCATTCATTTTGGATTCCATGGACCCAACTATGCCACTACCAGTGCTTGTGCTTCATCCAGTTCGGCTTTGGCAGATGCTTTTAACCAAATACGATTGGGTAAAGCAAATATCATTGTTTCAGGAGGTGCAGAAGCAGCTATTTGCGAAAGTGGTGTTGGAGGATTTAACGCCATGCATGCATTGTCTACCAGAAATGATGACCCTGCGCATGCCTCAAGACCTTTCAGTGCCAGTCGAGATGGTTTCGTGATGGGCGAGGGAGCAGGCTGTTTGATTCTTGAAGAATTAGAACATGCGAAAGCACGTGGCGCAAAAATCTACGCCGAAATGGTGGGTGAAGGAGCCAGTGCCGATGCTTATCATATCACAGCCAGTCATCCTGAAGGCTTGGGAGCAAAACTTGTAATGACCGAAGCATTGAAAGATGCAGGGTTACAACCCGAAGAAGTGGATTATATCAATGTTCACGGAACTTCTACTCCAGTAGGAGATATTTCGGAAGCCAAAGCCATTAAAGATGTATTTGGTGAACATGCCTACGAGTTGAGTATCAGTTCTACCAAGAGTATGACAGGACACTTGTTGGGAGCTGCTGGTGCCGTGGAAGCAATGGCAAGTGTATTGGCGATTAAAAATGATATCATTCCCCCTACCATCAACCATGAGGAGAATGATGAAGATCCAGAGATAGATTATCGTTTGGACTTTACATTTAACCAGCCACGCAAACGTGAAGTGCGTGTAGCAATGAGTAACACTTTCGGTTTTGGTGGACATAATGCTTGTGTAGTATTCAAAAAATATGCTGAATAATTTGATAGACAGAATAAAGCTCCCTTTCCGAAAAGAGAGGGAGCTTTATTCGTCTTTATATAACATCATTGGTTTTTATCCCCACGATATAAGTTATTATAAATTAGCCTTGATGCATAAAAGTGTGATGCGACGCAATGCCAAGGGAAGACCAGTGAACAACGAACGCTTAGAGTTTCTTGGAGATGCCGTCCTCGATGCTATCGTCGGTCATATTGTTTATGAACATTTTCCTGGAAAACGAGAGGGATTCTTAACAAATACCCGTAGTAAATTGGTTCAACGCAGCACATTGAACAAATTGGCAAACGAGATGGGAATATGTAAGCTGTTATTGAGCAGTGGTCGTAGTTCTTCTCACAATAGCTATGTGGGCGGAAATGCTTTCGAAGCCTTGGTAGGTGCTATTTATTTGGATCGTGGCTATGATGCTTGTATGCGATTTATGAAAAATCGTATATTGTCAGAAATGCTCAATATAGATAAGGTTGCTTATAAAGAAGTTAATTTTAAAAGCAAGCTGATAGAGTGGAGTCAGAAGAATAGAGTCAAGATTCATTTCAATTTGTTGGAACAAAAGAAGGATGAAAATGGAAATCCCATTTTCAAATATCTTGTCGAATTGGAAGGCATTGAAGGGTGTTCAGGCGAAGGATTTAGTAAGAAGGAGAGCCAACAATTGGCGAGTAAACTCACTTTGGAACAATTAAAACGTCAACCAAAGTTTATTGACGAGGTGTTTGTTGCTAAGACAAATCGTACAAAAATGGAGGAAGAACCTGTGGCGATAGTTCCAGATGTAGCTCCTAAAGACGATTTTATCATTACGAAGACTACCGAGATAGAGAAGCATGAGTCTCCTTTTCAAGAAGAAGTATTTACAGACGATGACCAATTGAAAGAAGAAGAACCAACTTCTTCATTAGAAACAGAAATAGATGAACTTCACTTGGATGATATCAATGCTGCCGAACTTTCCCGAGAAGAGATTGTTGCGAAGGCAGAACAACAAGCTTTTTCGCAGCAGAAATAATATTATGGTGAGCGTTTGATAATGTTTTCAAAAAATAGTAATAGACAATATTTAGGAAAAGTCAGCCTGTTTTTATGCACAAAACAGCCTGACTTTTTTGGATAGAGTAGTAAGCAAGAATTTCATTGGTTATCAAGTTAACGAATTAGAATCTTATACTATAGATTCATTAGTGAAATGAAAATCAGTTAAAATGTTGTTATTTTATTTCAAAAGTATTACATTTGTATTTTATTTTCAAATTTATTTGCTGGATGTTTTGTAGAAAATTTTTGTTTTCAAGTTGCTTGTTATTTTGTTTAGGTCTTTCATCAGTCGCATTCGCTCGTGCTGCTGAACCAAATAATTGGTATCGATTAAATCCCGATTCTGTCCAGGGAGCTGCTATTGATGCTGCTCTTCAATACCTTTCAAAGTATCATCAAAAAAAGCAAAAGCCAATCATTGTAGGAATTATCGATTCAGGCATTGATACTACTGTTGTTGATTTGCAGGATGCTTTGTGGAGAAATCCTAAAGAAGTTGCAGGAGATGGAAAAGATAATGATAAAAATGGCTATATTGATGACGTTCATGGTTGGAATTTCTTAGGTACGGCAGATGGATCGTTTAACATGACCAGTGCAGGTACTGAAGAATATCGACAGTTTAAGCGTTTGTATCCAAAGTATAAAAATATCAACCAGGTGAACACTGCGGACAGTATAGAATATCACTATTATTTGCAAATGAAAAAGAAAGCTGGTATTGCTAATTATCTTCGCATGTATCAGTATTCAATCATTAAGAATAAAGCATTGCAAACTATGGATGCCTTGGTACGCCGTTATGCAGCTATCGACACCATCACAATCAATGGCGTGATGCACCTGCAAGTACCAGACACACTGTGGGAACAATCGGCAGAGAAGATTTATGCCGACCTCTTACGTGCCAAAACAACCATGAAGTGGACGCAATTTGTTCATCAACAAAATAATCATCTTCAGTTGATGAAAACGAGAATTAACGGAATTGAGCGTGCAAAGGATAAGCGATTGCTCATGGGAGATAATCTCTTGGATGAGACAGACCGATTTTATGGCAATCCTATACTAACAATCGATGGTTGCTATCATGGAACTTTTGTGGCTGGTGTCATTGCAGGTCAAGGAAAAAATGGTCATGAAATTTGGAGAGGAGTGTATCCAAAAGCCCAGCTCATGATTATTCGTGCTGCTCCCGATGGCGATGAATACGATAAAGATATCGCCTCAGCTATTCGTTATGCGGTTGATAATGGCGCAAAAGTAATCAATATCAGTTTAGGAAAATATACCTCTCCAACCCCTCAAATGGTGAATAATGCCCTTGCATACGCTGCTCAAAAAGATGTTTTGATTGTGCATGCGGCTGGTAATAATCACTTGAATGTGGATTCGCTCGATTACTTTCCTACAGGTTTGGATGCCCATGGAAAGTTTTATCCCAATTTTATAAGGGTGGGTGCTTCTACTAAAAAGGGAGCTGTGTCCTCCATATCCAACTACGGAAAGCAACGTGTACACTTATTTGCACCGGGTGAAGAGATTACTTCTGTTGTACCAGGCAATCAGTATGCTACCGAGAATGGAACTTCTATTGCGGCTCCCATTGTAAGTGGAGTAGCTGCTTTGATAAGGAGTTATTTTCCGAAATTGAAAGCATCACAAGTAGTAGAGATTTTAATGAATAGTGTTCAGCCAATGAAAAATAAAGATGCAAGCATCAGTGGTGGTAGCTTAAATGCATTGCAAGCCGTAAAATTGGCAGAAAAAACAAAGCGTAGGTAGATGAGAAAAATTATTCTTACATTACTTTTAGCACCTCCTATTTTTGCTTGGGCACAACAAACAAATTGGCAGCAGGTAGCATTACATTCAGAAAAGGCAGTTAAAAAGCGCCTGAGTAGTGATGTTTTGGCATCTCCGACATGGATAGATAAATCTACATTTGTGAACTATCACCGCATGGAGAATGGTCATTTGGTGCGTTATATCTTAGATGCAAAGACGGGAAAGCGAGAAAAATTGATCGCTGATGTACCTGCTTTCCTGAAGCAATATCAACAACTTACAGGAGATACTGCTTTTGGCAATGACCAATTACGATACTTGAATGTACAATTTGTGAAAGGGAATAGTCAACTATTTACCTTTAAGAACAAAGGTACTGTCAAGCTATTTAATCGAAAGACAGGAAAACTGCTACTTCAAAAGACATCTCAAGAAAGCAATACTCTTGAGAGAGAAGACCGTCAAAAATATCCCTATCAAACTGTTGATTCGGCTTTTACGATGCTTGGTGACCAATACAATCTTTACGTAAGAAACAACCTCACGGGAAAAATTAGGCAGCTTACCACCGACGGTAAAGCGTATGCGTCGTATTGTCACCGTTCGGCAAAAGACACACTCTTAGGAAGTAACATTACTGGCAGCTGGTACGGACACCGATTTGTGTGTTTTGTTCAGGATGATAGTCAGGTTGCCGACCTGTATATCATCAATGCATTGGCAAAACCACGCCCACGGTTAAAAACCAAAAAGATGCCCCTACCCAATGAAAAACATGTACGCCAATACAAATTGTTTTGGTATAATGCTGATACAGATGAGGCAAAATTACTGCCCATAGAAAAGTTTAACGACCAGTATGTAGAATTAAACGACCGCCATAATGGTCGTGACATTTATTTTACCCGTCGCAGTCGAGGGGTTGACACGCTGCAATTATGTCATATCGACGTACAAACAGGTAAGGTGAGAGTATTGATAACCGAGGTTTCTAAGCCACATCTTAATATTAATGAGATGAACTATCGGTTGGTAAATCATGGTCAGCAAATCATTTGGTGGTCGGATAGAACAGGACGAGGCAATTATTATCTCTATGATAAAAACGGTAAATTGCTCCATCGGATAACCCGAGGAGACCAGTTAGTGGCGAGCACTATTGTGCATATTGACACACTTTCCAATACGATGATCTTTGCTGGTTACGGACAAGAAAAAGGTATTGATCCTAATTATCGATACTTTTACACGGTTACGCTCAATGGTAAGCATCAGCAACTGTTGACACCTGGCAACGGAACACATACACTTGAGTTCTCGGATAACCGTCAATATGCTATTGACACTTATTCGCGTATGGACATGCCGCCCATCTTTCAGGTAATAGATGTACGTCATCCAAGCCACAGATACGATATAAAGCGTGCCAACGAACAGCTACTTATGGCTGCAGGTTGGATAAAGCCAAAGCTTATTTCCGTGAAAGCACCCGACAAAAAAACAGAATTAACAGGGGTGATGTATCTGCCTTCTAATTTTGATGCCACCAAGAAATATCCTATCATCTCCAATGTTTATCCCGGTCCACAAGCCGATCAAGTACCCAGAGCATTTGTGATAGATGACAATGGCAACCAAAGTTTGGCAGAGTTGGGCTTTGTGGTGATTAATGTTCAGCCGCGCGGCAGTTCTCCCATTCGTGACAAAGCCTTTTATACCTACGGTTATGGCAATTTAAGAGATTATGCTGTGGGCGATGATAAACATACTATCGAGACATTGGCTCAACGCTATCCGTTTATTGACCTTGCTCGTGTGGGCATTTATGGACATTCAGGAGGCGCTGCCGAGTCGGTGACAGCCCTGCTCACTTATCCAGATTTCTATAAGGTGGCTGTGGCAGCATCGGGCAATCATGACAACAATATCTATATACAGTGGTGGGGTGAGACTTATCATGGCTTAAAACGTGTGCCCACCAATATGGAGTTAGCGCATCAACTGAAAGGTAAATTGTTACTTATTTCTGGTGATGTAGACGACAATGTGCCATGGGCATCTACCTTGCGAATGGCAGATGCGCTGATTAAGGCCAACAAACGATTCGATTTCATGGTATTGCCAGGCATGGATCATGCCGTGTACGGCCCTTATTATGATAATTTGATACGTTATTATTTTCTCGATCATCTGTTAAAACTCTCACCGAGAGACGTTGATATAGTAAATCATCAATAATCTATTTATATTCTTTTTTATGAGAAAAAAAGCATTATTATTTTTTTGTTTCTGCCTCATCTCTTTGGCAATCGTAGCTCAAAATCCACAAGAGAGCGATGCCATGGTGCAGGTAGTCACTACCATTACTGACACAGATGGCAATCCCTTAGGAGGTGCCACGGTGAAAGTGAAGGGTAAACCTGTCGGAGTGATTGCCGATATGGACGGTAAAATTTCATTGTGGGTAGATAGAGGAAATACCATTACGGTGTCGTATTTGGGCATGAAATCTAAGACTATCAAGGTGACAAGCGCTTTGACAAAGAACATTGTGCTTGAAAATGACGCCTCGTTGTTGGAACAAGTGGTTGTAACGGGATATACTCGTACCACCAAACGGCGTACCACTGGTTCGGTATCTACCATTACGGCAAAGGATTTGAATAAGAATCCTACCGCCAATTTGGATATGCTGTTACAAGGAAAGATGGCAGGTGTTGATGTCAAAGCACTCTCTGGACGTCCTGGCGAATCTGCCAAAGTGCGTATTCGTGGTACCAATACCATTACTGGAAATGCAGACCCGTTGTGGGTGGTAGATGGGGTAGCACTTCAAAAAGATTTGCCCACCATCTCGAAAGCACAAATGTTGTCAGGCAATTTCAGCGATATTTTTTCCAATGGTATTGCAGGTATCAATCCGAATGACATTGAGAGCGTTACCGTTTTGAAAGATGCATCGGCAGCAGCCATTTATGGTTCACGTGCTGCGGGTGGTGTCATTGTGGTGACAACCAAGCGAGGAGTGGCAGGAAAATTACGTATCAACTATTCTGCCAATGCTACCATGGTCACTCGTCCACCACGCGCAGTCGACTTAATGGATTCGAAAGAGAAACTTGCTTGGGAGCAAGAACTGTGGGATGAGTACTCTAAACCCTATTTCGAGAAGAACGAACGTTACCCTGTGATAGGCATTGTGGGCATGATTCGTTCGGGATATGGACAGTATAAGGGTATGAATAAGGAACAGCAGGATGCAGAAATCGCCCGCTTAGGCAGTCATACAACCAACTGGTTCGATGAGCTTTTCCGCAATTCTGTATCGCAAAGCCACAACTTGTCTTTATCGGGAGGTTCGGAGAAGAGTACTTTTTATGTCTCTTTAGGCTATTCTGAGAATGCAGGATTGGTGAAGAAAACCGATTATTCACGCTACAACATCAATTCTAAGTTGGACATCAAGCCCAACAAACGTGTAAAATTTGGGTTGTCATTAGATTTAGGTTGGCAAACGTCTAATAGTCCTTCTTTGGCAGTAGACTTGTTTAAATACGCCTATTTTGCCAACCCTTATGAGCGTGTGTATGACGAGCAAGGGAACTATGCAGCTGATCAGACTTATTATAATATCATGCTCGCTAACGGTTCTAAATCAACCTTGCCTTTGCCCGATAACGGGGTGAACATCATGAGAGAGATAAATAATACGTCCAGCAAGACCAAAAACTTCTCTACAACCGTTATTGGAAACATCACTATCAATATTATTGATAATCTTAACTTTGAAGGTTTAGGCTCATACAGCTACACAACCAACAACGGAGATAATATCAATGATAAAGATACTTATACAGCTTGGCAAGACCGTCCTTTCGATTTAAAGACATTAACCTCTAAGCGTACTTATTCTTCTATTGCGCAAAGCTCTTCCTACAATAGTAGTTATAATTTGCGAGGACAGTTGCATTACTTCAACACCTTCAATGACAAACATTATATCAGTGGGTTATTGGGTTCAGAAATCCGTGGACAATATGCAAAGAGTATCTTTGCTAAACGCTATGGGTACGACCCCGTGTCTGGTAATTCTGCCATGCCAGTCTATCCAGAAGGTAAGACTTTTGAGTATAACGACTTGAAAAACTATGCTTTACTCATGGATAATCTGTCGGGACAAAACATTGTAGAAGACAGGTTTGCATCGTTTTATTTTTCTGCAGATTATGTGTATAACAATCGTTATGTATTTTCGTTTACGGGCAGAACAGATGGTAGCAATAATTTTGGTAGCAAGGAACAGTTCAACCCCACAGGCTCATTAGGTCTGTCGTGGAATGTTGACCAAGAATCGTTTATGGAAAAGCTTAAACCTATTATCAGTAGCTTGTCTTTACGCACTGCTTATGGGTTTACGGGTAACATCAATAAGTCGGTTCATCCACAAGTGATCATGGATTATCGACAGTCTTTCCGCAAAACAGATACCGACTATTATCGGATGGGCTGGATAAAGAAGGCACCAAATCCCAATTTGCGATGGGAGAAAACCAAAGATATGAAGGTGTCTATCGATGCAGGATTTTTGAATGATCGCATCCGAATGACGGGTGAAATCTATAAACGCATAACGAGTGATGCGGTTTCAGAGGTGTTTATTCCTTATTCTACAGGTTTCAGAAACCAATCGTTCAACACTTCTAAGTTGTCAAATACAGGTGCAGAATTCACCTTGTCGGCTCAGGTGATTAAGCAAGACGACTGGAATTTGTTAATCTCTGGAAACATCGCCTACAATCGCAACAGGTTGTTGGAGTACAAGTCTATTGTTTCAGGTTTAGGTGAAGGAATCTATGTGGGCTATCCTATCGGTTCCATCTTCAGCGGAAAAGTAGCTGGCATTGATAGTCGGTTAGGACTCATTACGTACGAGCCACGCCCTGATGCTGTATTTGAAACCTCTGCAGACCGCAACAATGCGGAAAATTATTTGTTCTATTTGGGTACTTCTAACGCACCTACCAATGGCGGATATAGCATGAGCTTGTCTTATAAGCGATTGACATTGAGCTTATCCGGCACGTATTCTTTGGGTGGAAAGATTCTCAATCAGATCAATAGTCCTGTAGGTTATGGTTCTTTGAGTGGCACCCCAGTAGAAAAAGGACTCTCACAAATGAACGACTTATATGTGAATCACCTCAATGTGACAAGGGATGTGGTGAATCGTTGGACCACAAAGAATCATCGAACCGATGCACATCCTCGTATTCTCGATGCGTATGGCAAATATTATGGTTTGGACAATTATGTGGTTTCCTCTCCAAAAATTACCAAAGCCTCTTTATTGGAAGACGTTTCTTACTTTAAGATTGGCTCACTGAATTTAGCTTATAGTTTTGACACCAAGTTGATTCAGCGCATTGGTTTAAGCTCGCTCAGTGTTTCGTTCACAGCAGATAATATTTATACCTTTACCAATTATTCGGGAATCGACCCCGAGAGTCCGGGTGCAGTATATCCTATGGCACGTAGTTTCTCAATGGGTGTATTTGTTGGATTTTAAAAGTTAGAATCAGTATGAAAAAGATATATTTTATAATTCTCGTCGCCATGTCGCTTGTATCCTGCGACAAATACTTGGATATCAAACCTTATGGAAAGACTGTACCTAAAACTCCTGAAGAGTTTTCGGCTCTCCTTCATAGTCATCTCAATGACATGGACGAAGGCGGCTCCACTGGCTTTATGGATAATGTGGGTACCATTGTGAATTTAGATGCTGGATGTGGAGATGATTTTGAGGCTTGTCTCACTGCTAACAGCGGTCAAGGACTGCCATTTTATGTGGGTAATCTTGTCGGTGGAACGTATGCAGCGGGCAAATATGAACAACTCTATCAGGTCATTCGCGATTGTAATATTGTCATTGACAACCTTGATGATGACGGCACTAAAGCTGCCAACACTATCTTGGCAACAGCTTATGGCTTGCGTGCTGTGTGTTATTATCAGCTGTTGCGTTACTTTTGTGAAGCACCAGCGCATGGAAAAATGGATAGTCAGTTAGGCTTGGCATTGGTTCAGACCTTCAATCTTGAAGATCGTCCGCTGCGGAGTTCAATGCAAGCTACGGTCGACTTCATCGAAGCTGATTTGAAAAAATCAATCAATTATCATTCCACCGATGCGTTGTACCGCTTTACAGAGCCTGTCTGTAAGGGCTATTTAGCTCGATTGTATTTTTGGACAGAGCAGTGGAGTAAAGTGCTTCCGTTGACAGCCGAACTGTTAAAAGCCTATCCAATTCTTCAAATCAATAATTATAAAGAGGTAATGGGTATGCCTTTCAAGGTAGGGTCAAACCAGCTCATCAAGGCTTACAGTACGTCTTCGGGAAACAATCAGGATTTCCTTGCCACTACGACAGAAATCAAATACCGCCCAGTTAGTATTCGTTTTTTGAATAGTTTTAGTGTTTCTGACACGGCAAAAGATGTTCGTTACAAATTCTATGTCACCCCTGAACGTGTGGCTGTCAAAACTTTCTTCTGTGGGTTGCGCTCCGAAGAGCTGAAGCTCATGCAAGCCGAAAGCTATTACCATTTGGGCAAAACAAACGAGGCTTTAGCCGAACTCAATGACCTTCGGTTGGCACGTGTAAAAGATGCGCAAGCATGGACCATGGCAACGCTGCCTCCTGCCAATTCCTATGAGGTGATTCAGGAGGACGCTGAGGGTAAGCCTCTCAATCCTTTGATTTCTGCCATCTTACAGGAAAGACGTAAAGAGTTGTTTTTAGAAGGGGATAGATTCTTTGAGTTAAAGCGCAATGGAACACCTGAATTCTGGACAGCTTACCATTCTATGAAGTACACCACACGCAAGTACATGTACACTTTCCCCATTCCTATTGCTGAAATAGAGAAAATCAGCGGTTTGAAACAGAACCCAGGGTATGACAAAATCATTACTTACTAATTAAAATGACAATGAAGATGAAACAATATCTCAAAATTTTTCTCCCTACCGTCATCATGTTGATGACAGCAATGGGGACTGTCTCCTGTCAACAGGAAGACGAGGTACCTCCACGCGAAACAAGTAATTACCTGAAAAAGGTATATAAAATGCCTGAGCCAGAGGATTTGTCTTCCACCGATAAACAAGAGGTGGATGCCATTAAGGATGAATATAATAAGTCAACCAACAATCATTAAAATTATGATGACAATGAAGAAAACATTTATCCGATTTTGTCTATTGATACTGGCACTGGTGGTGGTGTCATGTTCGAAAGACGATTCGATCAATTATCATACCGAGTTGAGCTTGGAAGAGCCACATTATATCTTAGGTAATGTGGTGGGCGATACGGTTATTGTGGCTATTGTCACCGAAGGAAAAGCGGCATCAACCGTACGCATCCCTTATCGCTTGTCCTCTTCTTCCAACGCAGTATTGCATCAAGACTACGAACTCTCTGATAGCGCATTTACCATTAACAAGGGCGATTCGGTGGCTTATCTGAAGGTGACGCGTAAAGCGGTGTCCAAGCCTAAATCTTTCTTATTGACGTTGTTACCAGTAGAAGGCGTCAAAATAGGTGCGCTCAATTATATAGAAGTAGAACTCTTGGGGCAAAACATCTATAGTTTTGAAGACAAAGAGGGTGAGTTGGGGTTGACGCGCGATTGTGTGATTCGACTAAGAACAGCTCGTGGAAGTGCCTTCTCGTTTGCTAAAAAGACAAGACTCGACGTGGTGGTCGATCCAGCTTCTACAGCGCAAGAGGGTGTACACTTCAGATTTATGAACGATGCGAAGCAGGCAGTGTTCCGCGCAGGACAGAACACAGGTACGGTAACCCTTGAATTCTTAAAATACGAAAAAGGGAAAGATCATGTCATCCTACGTTTAGCCGAGAATACAGGATTGTTGCCTGGCACCAATCCTACCACAGATATTCGCATCGTGGGTCCAGACAACTTGTCGGGCAAGTGGAGTTTCCAGGGCATTACCAATAAAGACTGGTTTATTAACTCTTGGGGATACGACCCTGCCGTGCTCATAGACACCATGCAGACCGATAGAATGGAACTCGAAGGAACACCTGCTGAAGGCTATCAGTTGACGCCTCATTTCGATGGCAAACTGAAGAATTACTTTATAGCTCCTACGAAAGCGAAGTTTGTGGGTGAGCGTCAGTCCCTCTTCTTTGAGGGTGCTGTCGGTCGTCCGCCAAAGATTTCACTCACCGAGTATGAGTTGGAGAAGGTGAATGTTGCCTTTGATAAGGCGCATACCAATGTGCGTAAAGCTCTCATAGGTTTCCGCTTGCTGAAGACCCCACAAAAGGAAAAAATCTTAGAAGTATCTATTTATGATATAGAACCTACTGAACCAAGTTGGCATGAATTAGTGGAAATGATGAAATACTCTTATTCAGAACCACCTTATATGTTGGACGGTCCGATTAGGTTACATTTCAAGCAAATAAAGTAAATTAGGTCAAGGACAGAAAATAGACTGTATTGCGAACCAAAACAAACTGTTTTGCTCGCCAATACAGTCTATTTTTGTTGCTTATCCTTGTGCAATACGTGCGGAATCCATTGCGTTAAAATGGCGCAAATCCAATAAAAAAGCGTAACTTTGCCAGTATATGGATTAAAAACCCCATTTTTCTATTTATTAAAACCTAAAAAGATTGTTGTTAACGATGAAACGAATTTTATGCATCATGCTGCTAACTACTCTATTTTTTCAGTCGTATGCAGGTATTGCCAATTATGAAGTGGTACCTCTTCCACAATCCATTAAGTTGGTAAAGGGACAAGGTTTCAGCCTTACTGATGGTACACTTATAGTGTATGCTGGTACAGA
Organism: Hoylesella timonensis 4401737 = DSM 22865 = JCM 15640; assembly: GCF_000455445.1. Taxonomy (GTDB): domain Bacteria; phylum Bacteroidota; class Bacteroidia; order Bacteroidales; family Bacteroidaceae; genus Prevotella; species Prevotella timonensis. Next base: position 44,632 of record NZ_HG417093.1, read on the forward strand.
CGAAGCGATGCAACGCAATGCCCATTTCCTTGCACAGTACTTCAAGTCTATGACTAATAAAGAAGTATCAGTGACCAATGATAGACGTGCAAAGAATGGTTGCATCGTCCTTGCGCTCGATAAGAAATTGAAAGGAGATGAGGCTTATCACATTTCCGTCTCTAACAAGTCCATTCGTGTGACTGGTAAGACTCCTAAGGGAGTGTTTTATGGTATTCAGACTCTTAGAAAGTCATTGGCGGAAGAGATTCATCAAGACGCTATCGTGTTTCCAGCCGTTGAGATTGATGATGAACCCCGCTTTGGTTATCGTGGCATGATGCTCGATTGTGCGCGACATTTCTTCCCCGTTTCGTTTGTAAAGAAATTCATCGACCTGTTGGCATTGCACAACATGAATACTTTTCATTGGCATTTAACGGACGATCAAGGTTGGCGCATAGAGATAAAGAAATATCCTGAACTGACTAAAATAGGTTCCGTTCGCCAGCGAACAGTGATAGGTCGCGACTCTGATTTGGATGATGGTACGCCTTATGGTGGTTATTATACACAGGAAGAGGCACGCGAAATTGTAGAATATGCACGCCAGCGCCATATTAAGGTAATTCCAGAGATTGATATGCCTGGTCACATGATGGCAGCACTCGCCACTTTTCCAGAGTTAGGGTGTACTGGTGGTCCATATGAGGTTGGCTTTGGATGGGGTATTTATTTGGATGTACTATGCTTGGGGAATGAGAAAATATATCCATTTTTAGAGGATATCATCGACGAGCTGGTACCAATTTTCCCAGCGAAAGAATTCCACATTGGCGGAGATGAAACGCCACGCGATTACTGGAAAGTATGTCCAAAATGTCAAGCGTTAGCCAAACGCGAAGGTATTGATACGCACCAACTGCAAGCTTATTTTACCAAACGCATGGAGAAATATCTTAATAGCAAAGGAAAAATTATCATAGGGTGGGATGAAATCTTGGAAGGAGACATCAATCCCAGTGCAACCATTATGAGTTGGCGTGGTGTTTCTAATGGTAACAAGGCGTCAGCCGATGGACATGATGTGATTATGTCACCGACGGAGTTTGCTTATTTTGATTATTATCAAACCGACCAGACACGCAACGAACCCATGGCATGGGGTGGGTGTCTACCTGTGGAGAAGGTTTATAGCTTTGATCCAGCCCCCGATTCGTTATCGGCGAAAGCCAAGCAGCATATTATTGGTGCACAAGCCAATTTGTGGACAGAATACATTCCTTATTCCCAACAGGCAGAATACATGCTTTTGCCACGCATGGCAGCCATGGCAGAGGTGCAGTGGATGCCTGTATCTCAAAAGAATTACCAAGCCTTCGTAAAACGTTTATATCGCTTGGCAAAGGTTTACGACCACGAGGGTTACATCTATGCCTTGCACCTATGGCCCGAAAGGTATCATTTTAATAGGAACAGGTGGTAAACCATCAGGAGCGAAACCCTCTGTGAAGGAATCACATAAAAAGCCATTTGTGTAGGTGAACAATACAAATCAATGTATCTTCATCAGTACACAAATGGCTTCTCTCTTTGCGCTGCGCTGAATAGTGCTATTCAACTGATATCAGGTGTTCATGAGTTTCCCTTTTTCTGGTCGTCATGGATGAGCTTTAATAACTGCTCTACAGCCTCTTCGGTAGGTATATTCTTCTTAACACACGTTTGTTTTCTGTAGAGAGACACCTTTCCCGGGCCAGCTCCAACATAGCCGTAGTCGGCATCCGCCATCTCTCCGGGACCATTGACGATACAGCCCATAATTCCAATTTTGAGCCCTTTCATTTCTTTTGTGGCATCTTTGATTTGCGCAATGGTATCTTGCAAATCGTACAACGTACGTCCACAGCCCGGACAACTGATGTATTCGGTCTTACTCATCCGCAACCGTCCTGCTTGTAAAATATTGAATGCCGTCTCTTCTAACACGCTATGGGGTAATTGTCCATCATTCATGAGCCATATACCATCCACAAATCCGTCGACCATCAAGGCACCCATGTCGACCGCAGCATCAAGTTGAAAAGCGTTCTTTTCATCGTGCCGATACATTTGGGCAATGACAACCGGGTTGTCAACACCGTGGTTCATGATTTCGTGAAGCAAGGCACGTTGCTCTCCTAAGCGGTTCTGGTGATTGCTCACACATACTACAACTACCTCGGGATGTGCCTTTAAGCATGCCACATACTCTTCTACTGGCGTTCCATACTGTAAGACTAAGAACTTGATGTCCGACCTCATGCTGCCGATAAAGGGCATTGCCATGGCTGGAAAAATGGGGTAGGTATGTTTCTCGCTATGATATTCGCTGTAATCGACAATGTATTTGTGGTTTTGACGGTTGGCAGGAACCTTTGGTCCCGTGTAAATATAATCGGCTTTAACTCCCTCATTCGAGGCAATGACAATGGGTTTGTTGTTTCCACCGATGTTGCCAACAGCACGTGTCTTGCGTCGTGTAGGATGCAAGTAATTGAAATTCTTGTTTTGTTCTGCAGGAATCAAGAGATGTCCTGCACGTTTGGTAATGTAATTGACGATGTGTTTTGCTACAGGTATCTCGCATTCGGGTTCTTCGGACAATGACACCCTGATGGTATCACCAATACCATCTGCCAATAAAGCACCAATGCCGACCGCACTCTTGATGCGTCCGTCTTCGCCTTCGCCAGCTTCCGTCACCCCAAGGTGTAAGGGATAGTGCATGTCTTCTTTGTCCATGGCATCAACCAATAAGCGTACCGACTGAACCATGACAATGGTATTGCTGGATTTGATAGAGATGACAACATTCTCAAATTGCTCTTTTTTGCAGATGCGCAAAAACTCCATGCAACTTTCTACAATGCCTTCGGGCGTATCACCGTATCGGTTACGTATTCTGTCGGATAGCGAACCGTGGTTTACACCAATGCGAATGGCGGTATGATTGGCTTTGCAAATGTTGAGGAAAGGCACAAAACGGTCCTCAATCTTTTTGAGTTCCTGTGCATATTCCTCGTCAGTATACGCTATTTGAATAAACTTTCTGGCAGGATCTACATAGTTGCCCGGGTTAATACGCACCTTCTCGGTGTTTTCAGCTGCCACATCAGCCACGTTAGCATTAAAGTGAACATCGGCAACTAATGGTGTATGATGCCCCTTTGCACGTAATGCAGCATGGATGTTCTTCAAGTTTTCTGCCTCTCTTCTGCCTTGTGTAGTGAGTCGAACCAACTCGCCACCTGCTTGTATGATACGTTCGGCTTGCTCAACGCAAGCCTCCGTATCATTTGTGTCCGTGGTAGTCATCGACTGGATGCGTATCGGACTATCTCCACCAATCGTGATATTACCCACGTGTACAACAGAGGACTCACGACGATGGTAATTAAAAAGATCTATCATGTTGGCATATTTCCTTAATTAGTCTTGAACTCGTAGTCCTTGATAGCAGACAAATCGGCATTTGCTTTCTGTATCTTTGCGCCTAAGCCAGCCTTGTGTTCTTTCATCTTTTGCGCAATGGCTTCGTCTGAGAGTGCCAACATCTCGACAGCAAGGATAGCTGCATTCATGGCTCCATTTACACCCACTGTTGCTACTGGGATGCCTGGAGGCATCTGAATGATGCTGAGCATGGCGTCTAAACCGTCTAACATCCCCTTGATAGGTACACCAATGACGGGTAATGTAGTGTTGGCAGCAATCACACCTGGTAAGGCTGCTGCCATTCCTGCAGCAGCAATGATTACTTTAATGCCTCTACCTGCGGCTTCTTTGGCAAATGTTTCAACGGCAGCAGGTGTTCGATGAGCCGATAACGCATTGACTTCGAATGGTATTTTCAAGTCATTGAGAAATTTACAGGCTTTCTCCATAACGGGTAGGTCACTTGTGCTACCCATGATAATGCTCACTAATGGTTTCATATTTTTAGGGTTTTAATGTGTTTTTTATATTGCTAAAATAATATAGAAGGCGGCTACAAGGCCAACCATAAAGCCAATGATGACTTGAGACAGGCTGTGTTGCCTTAGAATCATACGGCTGGTGCCTACCAATCCTGCCACCAATAACGATAAACATAGCCACCAAATGGGATTAAACTGGAACATCAATGCAAATGCGAGCAATGCTCCTGTAACGCCACCGATAGCTGCTGAGTGTGTGGATATCTTCCACCAGACGTTGATTAACGCACAGATAATTTGAATGGCGAGGGCAGTAACGAGGATACTACTGATGAAGTGTGGAATGTGATACAAGTTCATGATGTAATAACACACGAAGTAGCACACGATTGAAATAATGTAAGGAACCATGCGTCTCTCTTTTACGCCCAGCTCAATGAGTGTCCAGCCTTGATATTTACGATAGAGATGAATGAGAAGGGTGGGAAGAAGAACCGTAAAAAGGTACACCATCATGATGACGGTGAGCTTGTAATACCAAGGCACTAAGTTGCTCAGATAACTCATGAAGAATAGAACTATCAGTCCTAAGATGGGTAGATAGAACGGTGTGAAGACGATACTCATCACACGAGCAGTTAAGATAATGTTTTTTTCTTTCATTTTTTATCATTCGTCATCATTGTATGACGAATCGTATCTATCATGACTTGCTGCTTTGTGTTTCGCATGCAAGGTTGTATTTATTCTTTTCTAAGGCGAGCAACAGATATGCCCAACTGTTCTCTATACTTCGCTATTGTGCGTCGTGCTACGGGATATCCTCGTTTTTTCATTTCTTTGGCTAACGATTCATCACTCATCGGCTTGCGTTTGTCTTCGTGTTCAATGACTTCTTTCAATGCTAATTTGATTTTTCGAGTGGAGAGTTCTTCGCCCTCTTCGGTGATATAGCCATCGGTAAAGAAGAACTTTAGCGGAAAAGTACCCCACTTTGTTTGCGCATATTTCAAGTTACTGACGCGTGAGATGGTCGAAATATCCAATCCAGTTTGGTCGGCTATGTCTTTTAGAATCATCGGTTTCAAGTCAGTCTCATCGCCATCTAAGAAAAAAGCTCGTTGCCAATTGATAATGGCTCTCATTGTTATGTAGAGAGTATGTCGACGTTGCTTGATAGCTTCTATATATCCTTGTGCTTTGTCCACCTTCTGTTTGGCGTACAGGAGTGCTTCTTTCTCTTGTCGATTCATGTTCCCCTTGTTGGTTCTGTACGTATCCACCATATCAGAAAACATGGGAGAGATGGTCAATTCGGGAATGTTTCCCTGATTAAGGGTAAAAGATATAGAATCGTCATCATTTACTTCAACAATGAAGTCGGGTGTTATTTGCTGAACGTTCCTGCCTAATGTCTCGCCCAGCGACGCACCTGGTTTGGGATTTAGTTTTAGAATTTCCTCTTGAACAGCTTCTATTTGCAAGTCTGTTAATCCCATGTTACTTTGAATTTTGTCCCAATGTTTTTTGGTAAAGGCTTCAAAATGGTTTGCAATGACTTGCCATAAGATTTCTTTGAGCTTGTCGTCAGGGCGTCTTTTTATTTGTAACAAGAGACATTCTTGTAACGAACGAGCACCAATGCCAGCTGGATCAAAGCTTTGAAGTATGGATAAAACGTTTTCTATCTGCTTTGTAGATACGTCAATGTTATGGTAAATTGCCAGTTCGTCACTAATCGTATCTATCTCTTTTCTTAAATATCCGTCATCATCAAGCGAGCCAATGAGATATTCCATGACATATTGTTGCTCATCCGTTAGATGCTCCATACCCATCTGTTCTTTCAACTTATCGTAGAAAGAGGTAGCGTCTCCATACACTATCTCTTCGTATTCAGCATTGTTGTTGGTATGGTATCCTGTGTAGGTTTCTGGCATTTCATCGTCTCTGCCAATATTTTCCAATGCTTTGTCCAAAGCGTCTTCTCGCTCTTCTCTTTCAGTTTTCTGTTCAAAGTTTTCCTCTTGTTCTTCTTCATGCTCATGGTCATGGGCAGGAGTATCTTCGTATTCCGACTTCTCTAATGCGGGATTATCATCCAATTCAGCATTTACACTCTCTTCCAGTTCAGTCAACGGCATCTCCAAGAGCTTCACCTGTAGCATTTGTTGTTGCGAGAGGCGTTGCACTTGTTGTTGAGTTTGCTTCTGTGTCTGTATGAGTTTTTGAGCCATAATGCTTATTAGCGATTCTTAAATGCGTTCTTTTTCAAGAATGAAAGAGGCGTTTTATGTCCATGCAAAAATACAAAAGAATTTGCTATAAACCATTTGTTTTTGGTTTTTATTTAAGAGGTGCCGCCCTCTCTTTCGTCTCTTCCTGTCAATGGCTCTATTCTTGTTGTTGTCGACTGTCTTTAGAAGTAGTCTTTCAATTGACTGGCTAAGGCAGCTAACTGTTCGGGATTCGTGTTGCCATATCGTTGCCAAATCTCCTGACAAGGAGCCAATAGTGGATGTATGAGTAAATTTTCGCTATTCAGATAGGGGTCACAAAACTGGAATACTTCCATGATTTCTACCACTTTTTGGGGTTTGAGACGTATCTGTTTTGCCAGTTTAATAATCTCTGGCGTGTCGTTTACCATAGTCATAGGAATGAGGCGAAAATACAAGTCGAGGATGATAATGAGCATGATAGGCATTAACTCTTTGTCCTCTTTCAGTGGTTGGAAGTCTTGCTCAAACGTTTCGTTGATTTCTACTCCATCATAAAAGGTCTCAGCTTGCCCAAATCCGTGCATCTTCTTCAAGATTTTTACATCACGAGTCAATTTGTTGGGATGTGTAGCATATTCTTTCCAAAGCTTTTCCAAGCGAGGTGTGTCCAATCGTCGCAGTTTGAACATCTGCTCATACAATGTCTGTGGGGGGATATGAAGTGCTAAGCTAAGATCTACCATGGCACGTGAGTACAAAGGTTTTATGCCTATTGGCTTCTTTAGGTAAAGTTGCATCAGGAGCAACCAATAATCGTCAGACCATAAGTAATGCATAGAAAAGGTTTGATAGTAGTTGATTTGTCGTTCTGCAATCCCCTAGACAAACTCTCATCTTTGGTTTGTTAGGGCATTGTCAGTTAGGCAAAGATACTATTTCTTTTGCAAAACGTAAAGCAAATGCTTTGGTTTTTTACCAATCGTCGTTGATGAAAATAAGAAAACTGGTTTGCTTTTCTCGTTAAAAACACTACTTTTGTAAGTGGTATAGACTCAAAGACTAAGACGATGAAGAAATATTTTATCCTCCTTTTACTGGCAGTTAGCTACACGGTTGTGTATGCCCAGCGTTCAAAAACTGAAATATTACAAAACCCATTATTGGCTGCCAATGGCTATTATGCTTATCCGGGACCGTTACAAGCCAAGTTGACACCAGCACCAAAGGGTTATGTTCCTTTTTATATAAGTCATTATGGGCGACATGGTTCGCGTTATCTTATCGAACCAACCGACTATATCGGTCCGCTTCATACGTTGCAGCATGCCGACAGTTTGGGAAAACTGACCCCCACAGGCAAAGAGGTATTGCGCAAAGTAAGCATGATTTGTAATGAGGCAAAAGGAAGATTGGGTGAGCTAACCTTGCGTGGAGCCGAGCAACACCAACAAATTGCACGGCGAATGTACGAGCGTTTTCCAGAAGTTTTTCGCGGAACAACGCATATAGACGCAAAGAGTAGCACCGTTGTGCGATGTATCTTGTCGATGGAGAATGCTTTACATCAACTCATACGCATCAATCCACAACTGCAAGTTACGCATGATGCGAGTGAACATGATATGCCTTATTTGGTATATGGCGACACGGTTCTGTATAAAAACAAAATGCCTGGCAAGGTGAAGGATATTTATGATGCCTTTGCACGCAAGCATGATAATCATGTAGGGGTGATGAATAGAATTTTTAATGACGAGTTATATTGGCGAGATAGCGTGAATGCAACCGACTTCAACTATCAGCTTTACAATCTTGCCTGCAATGTTCAGAGCACCGAACTGCGTCATCAGATTTCATTACTCCCTCTTTTTACTCACGATGAGTTGTATGACGCTTGGCTCAAAACCAATGCTTGGTGGTACATCAATTATGGTCCGTCGCCACTCAATGGTGCTGTTCAGCCCTATTCTCAGCGGTTGTTGCTGCGCCGTATCATTACCGAGGCAGATAGTTGTGTGGCACTTTCTCACCCTGGCGCAACGCTTCGTTATGGCCACGACACCATGGTAATGCCTTTGGTATGCTTGTTAGGAATTGACGGCTACGACAAAGAAGTAGAAGACTTGGAACTGTTAGACGATGAAAATTGGTTAGATTATCGTATTTTCCCTATGGCTTGCAACCTGCAATTCGTGTTCTATCGTTCGCAAAAGCGTCCACACGACATCCTTGTCAAAGTACTTCTGAATGAGAACGAAGCCAACCTGCCTCTTCCTTCTGCTATCGCTCCTTATTACCATTGGGAAGACTTCAAGGCGTTTTACTTAGCTAAAATAGACAATTTCCAAGTGCGTGGTTGTCAAAAATAGTTATCCAAGGAACCTTTCACCAAACATATAAAAAACTGTCTGCTAAGTTTTGTAGCAGACAGTTTT
>NZ_HG417093.1:54642-145124 GCF_000455445.1 Hoylesella timonensis 4401737 = DSM 22865 = JCM 15640
GACAGTTTTTTATATGTAATCAAATGGCTCCTCATAATTTTTGGTAAGAGTGTTAGACGTATTTGTCCTATTATTTTACCAAAAAACGGTCATCCAAAATCTTCAAAATAGAAAAATTTAATAGGCAAACGCACAACAAAAATGGGCTGATTTTCACAAAATAAACGCCTTTTCAAGCTGAATCATTGATTTTACGCTCTTGGAAACACGCTTTAGAGGTGTTATTCACATGTAATAACCGCATTAAAGCATGCAAATTGCAGGCTTATCTCAATGCTTCAATCGCAAAAGAGCGGTAAAAATAGAAAAGAAAAGAGATGAGTTTGTTGTAACGTACATAATAACAATGAATTATAAACATTGCTCATAACTCGCGTATTTGCGATCAACTTTGAAGTTGGTTGCAAATACGCGAGTTATGAGAGGCACTTTGTAAAGATAATTCAGCATTAATAAGCCTTCTCTGAAACGTGTCCCTTATTTTTATATGTGGCGTTTTTTCGTTGCTTCAACCTATTGGGTAAATTAGTATTAACGAAGATGTAATATACGAAGTAGTCTGTTAAGATTATCAAAAAATAGGTATTAAATGGTGACAACACGTCATGGTAGACATTTTTTTTGTTTACTTTTGCTTTTTAGATAACATAGGCTCTTGTGAGTGCGGATGATAACAAGTAAATTCAAACGAATATTGATGGCGTGGATGATGGTGCTGACCTTCATCTTAGCTCTCTTTGTCAAAGACTTTCATGCGCACAGTGTAACTGTTCAGCACTTAGACCAAACAGAGCAACACCAAACTACTGTACAGGCGTATTGCTACATTTGTAACTTTGATCTGTGCAAGATGGATATGCCCAAACTCTTTGTTTGGCAGCCTGTGTTGCTTGTTAAGCATGTTTTTCAACCTCTTTTTGCGGAACAAATCGTTTATCGTGAGCCGCTTACGGTAAACGCAAATTCGCCCCCTTTTTTAATTCATAATTCATAATTTATAATTCATACTTCAGATGAGAGAGCATTCTTTCGTCTGTAGAATGATGATATTCATACCCCTATTTTATTAAAAAAGATTACGAGCCGAACGCAATCAGGCTTGCCTGAAATTGCTAAGGCGAAGTATCTTTTATGCAAAAATAGTGCAAGTTGAAGGCTATTCAATCATGATTGAATGGCTGAGGCGAAGCCTATTGAATGAAAAGGAGAAATTATACAAATGAATAAAAAGGAAAATTTATGGCTTATCATCCTATTGTCGTGTATGGTGATGAGCAATAGTACGTTGGTGAGTGCGCAGGATATAGAACACATACCTCGCCAACATCTAAAAGATACCATTACTTTGGGCGAGGTAGTGGTGAAGAGTAAGCGACAAATTGTTACGCCCAATAGTATCAGTACCACGCTTACTCACGAAGACATTGCTCGTGCGGCGGGTAAGTCTTTGGCGTCGATGTTAGAGAACGTCAGTGGGGTGAGTATGCTTCAGACGGGTTCCAACGTTGCCAAACCCGTGATACACGGCATGTATGGCAACCGAATATTGGTAGTGAGTAGGGGAGCAAGGCTTACTGGTCAGCAGTGGGGTATCGACCACGCACCCGAAATAGATAAGAATGCTTATAATGACGTGGTGGTAGTGAAAGGCTCTGAGTCGGTAAGATATGGTGCGGAAGCATTGGGTGGTATCATTTTGATGAATGCCAAACCCTTGCCGTATGGCTCGAAAGGTGTTCAAGCCGATGTGATGAGCTACTATGGAAGCAACGGACGGCAGATAGGAGCGGTAGGACAAATGCAGGGAACGCTGCCTTTTAATCGCCAAATAGCGTGGAGCTTGCAAGGCACTTTTGAACACTCGGGCGACCGAAGTACGGCGGCTTATCTGCTTAACAACACGGGCATGCGGCAACGCAACGCTGCTTTTTCGTTGGGATACCAGCATGACCAGTGGCGCGTAGAAACGGGGTACAGCTTGTTTTGGCAGAAAATGGGAGTGATGCGTAGTGCGCAAATGGGTAACGAACAGCTGTTGCAAGAGCGCATCAGGATAGGGCAACCGGTAGAGTTTACGCCTTTTACGTATCAAATAGATTATCCCTTTCAGCGTGTGGCGCACCATTCGGCTTTCTTTAATGTTTATTATCGTCCGTCATCTTCCATGAAATGGAGTTGGGAAACCACCTATCAGGCAGATGACAGACGTGAAAACAGAATCAGGAGAATGAACCACTCGGACATACCTTCTGTTAGTTTACGTCTGCAGTCATTGCAAAGTCAGTTGCACGGTAGCAGGCTGTTCAATCGCTGGAAAGCCGAGTGGGGAGTTCAAGGTATGCTCATGAAGAACAGTAATGAGCGCGGTACGGGCGTTGTACCAGTAATACCCAACTATACAGAAACAACGTTTGGCACTTATGCCATCGCTAAGTATTTGGGCGATATCTGGGGGACAGAGGCTGGTGTGCGTTATGACAATCAGCTCACTCGTGCCGATGGATACGATTGGACAGGTCATCGATATGGAGGCAACAGGCATTTTGAGAACGTTACTTTCACGTTAGGTGGTCATCAGCATTTAGGAAATCTGTTGACATTGGCGACCAATTTTGGCTTGGCATGGCGTGCACCGCATGTCTACGAACTGTACAGCAATGGCAATGAACTAAGTTCTGGCACGTTTGTGAAAGGCGATTCTACGTTGCGTTCAGAGCAAAGTTACAAGTGGGTTACGTCGTTATGTTATCATGATTCTTGGGTACATGCTCGTATAGATGCGTATTTACAGTGGATCAATCATTACATTTACGATTATCCTACACGGCAAAACGTGGTAGTAGTATCGGGAGCGTATCCTGTGTTTCAGTATGTTCAGACCAACGCCTTGTTTCGTGGGGTGGATGTGGACGTGCATCTTTATCCGCTACAGACGCTCGATTACAGGGTTTATGGTTCATGGATATGGGCAAACGAACAACGAACAAAGGCATATTTGCCGTACATTCCGTCGTTTAAGTTCACGCAACAGCTCACTTGGACACCCGCTTTTCGTGTCGCATGGCAGCCTTCTGTGGGCATTGAACATCGCTATGTGGCTAAGCAACGCAGGTTTAATGTGGCTACCGATCTAACAGACGATACTCCTGCGGCATACCATTTGGTGGGCTTTAACTGTGGTGTTACCTGGAAAATGCCTCATCATCAACAACTATCCTTGTTGTTTGAAGGAACCAATGTGTTGAATCAATTATATAAGGAATACACCAATCGGAGTCGTTATTACGCCCATGACCTTGGGAGGGACATTCGTTGCACCCTTCGTTGGAAGTTGAATTGAGATAGTTGACGAGTTCACAAGTTGGTAGTTGACGAGTAGACAAGTGAACAAGTTGACCAGTTAATAGTTAATGGGTTCATCAATAACGATAACCGTATTCATCATTTTATAAAAAACAAACATTATTAAAATAAAAAAACAATGAGAACAAAGACCATATTTTCAACCGTTTTCGCATACCTCTGTATGTTGTTGGTATTCGTAGTAGCATCGTGTAAACCCGAAGAGGCAGTGGATGAAACAAAAAACAAGTTGCACGAAGACCCGGTGAAGGCCGTGTTTACCTTGCAAGAGGGGTCCATCAAGGGTAACAAATCGTTTAACCAGCAGTTGGTGTTGGCAGATTTTACCCCATCAACAACGCCGGCACAACAAATCGTTTGGGAAATAACACCCAAAGAGGGGTGGCATGTTAGCAGTGCACTCAAGCACTTTCAAGTGAAGAGCATCAAGGAGAATCCAACCATGGTGTACCACCTATCCATTGAATATTATAATAGTAAGGGGCAGAAAATCAATCATCAGTTCTTCGATTTGGGACAAGATAAGATACACCAGCATTTCTTTTCGCTGTACAAAACCACGACGGTGCTGGGCAAGACAGGCAAAGCTCGCGTGACAGATAAGAGCCAACTTCCCTACGATTATTGTTATGTGGACCAATACAATGGGGTAGACATGGGGGCTACCAACCCTGTTGGGTTTGATGGGTTGTTGCAGATTGTGCATCCAAGTGAAGCGTTCAACCTGTCAGTTGACTTGCTCCATGCGGCTCAGAGCAAATATGATAAGGACAATCGGTTGTCACCTTTCTATCTTCCTGCAGCGATTCTCACCTCTACCGGTCAGTGGGATATTACGGTGTCGCTGCCCTTTGACGTCGACGGACAGGTGGCTCAAGGGGATGCGAAACCCCTCGATGCGTCGCTGTTTCAACCCAAAACGGTGGAAATAGAGGTGTATGAAGGGCATTTGCATGGCGAAAAGACGTTCCATCAAAACGGATATTCAAAGAATAACCAATGCCTGGGCAAGTCGTATAGGTTGAAATATACGTTGGAAAACAATCAATGGGTGGCAGACAAGTCAAATCCCGCGTCGGTTAATGTGATGGGAAATGCTGATAAATTTGTGCGATATGCTTTCTCTTTGCGCTATTTCAACGACAAGCATGAGGATATAACGGGGCAGATAGTAAATGGAGGAGAGGACCAACACTATCAGCATTTCTTCACCGTGAGCAACGTGAAACCGTCGTATGGTGGAGTAGAAGAGAAGTCGGATGGCAACCATCCCGATTTCTTCCAATACACTTACTGCGACACAAAGCCTTGGGATAAGACCGTACACTTTGACAATGCTGCGTTCTTGGACGACAACAACCCGATAGGTATAAAAGGTTTTTTTACTTTTTTGCGTAGCCGTAAGCAATTCACACTTAACATTCGACTCATGCGGGCGCACCAATCAAAAGGGGTAGGGGGCAAGCCTTCTCCTTTTTATGCGCCCTCTTCACAGCAGGAAGCAAAGGAGACATGGATGCCAGCTATACAGATTCCCGTCAACGTGTATATGGACTGGAATGAAAAAGGCTTGGACCTTGCGGTTTGGGAGAATCCAAAATTGGTGGAGAGTACCCTGCTGAAAGACCTTTCCGAGCATGATCAAAGGACAGTACTGTCGCTCATGAAGGCTTTTGGTATCAAGGATATCAAAACTGCTTTGGCAGAGTTTTATTGGAATATGGCTGATGTTCCCGTTCACGACGGTAAAGGTTTCTGGTTTTGAACAATGGTAACTGAAGCCAATCTCATTCGTTGTTGAACAAATACTGATGATTGTTTTTGTCTGCAAACTACCTTTTTTAATGAAAGAGCCGTGGTTACAGATAAATAAATCGTATCATTTATTTTGTAAGTTCTTATATTTCATGTACCTTTGCTCTTATTAAATAAACTGTTATTTTAATAGATACGATACCTATATAATAGATTGTATCACAATATTTTATCGTTGTGGATTGGATAAACGGTCTTTTTACTATTCATTCATCAGTACAAACGGTAGTCATTGTCTCTTTGATTATTGCAGCGGGTACGGCATTGAGCAAATTCAAGTTTAAGGGTATTTCGTTGGGCGTTTCATTTGTATTCTTTGTCGGTATTATTGCTGGAAATATTGGATTATCTGTCGATACTGTAGCTCTTGACTATATAGAGACGTTCGGATTAGTACTCTTCGTTTATACTTTAGGGCTGTATGTGGGACCAAACTTCTTCGGTGCCTTTCGACATGAGGGTACTACCTTTAACTTGTGGGGCTTGGGAGTTATCTTTCTTGGAACGCTCATGGCGGTTGCATTATGTCCGCTGACCGGCATTTCTCTATCCAATATGGTGGGATTGCTTTGTGGTGCCACGACTAATACGCCTGCTTTAGGTGCTGCCCAACAGGCTTTAGGACATTTAGGACATCCATCGGATAGCATTGCATTGGCTACGGCAGTGACTTATCCATTAGGTGTCGTGGGCGTCATCTTGGCTATTTTGCTGATGCGTAAATTGTTTGTGAAGCCCAATGACTTAGAACCAAAGCTACCCATTGATGAAGATCACACGTTTGTGTGTCAGTTTTTAATCATCAATCCTGCTATTGAAGGGAAGACGATAGGACAATTGGCAATCAGTACACCACTCAAATTCATCGTTTCTCGTTTATGGCGACAAGGCGAAGTCATCGTTCCTATGGTAAGCACTGAATTACATACGGGGGATAGCCTGTTGGTGGTCACCACTCCTGCGGCTGTCTCTGGCTTAGAAATCTTGTTTGGAAAAAGGGTTGAGCGCGATTGGAATCAAGACCAGATAGATTGGAATTATATCGATTCTAATGTCGAATCACGGGTTATTGTTTTAACTCGTCCTGTACTCAATGGCAAGCGATTGGGTAGAATTCATCTTCGAGAGACCTATGGAGTGAATGTTAGTCGTGTCATTCGTGGTGATGTAAAATTGTTGGCTACGAACGATTTGCGTCTGCAATATGGTGACCGACTCACTGTTGTGGGCGAACCAAAGGCAGTAGAGAATGCAGAACGGTTTTTGGGAAACTCGGTAAAAACCCTCAACGAGCCTAATGTCGGCAGCATCTTCTTTGGTATGGTCTTAGGTCTGATGTTAGGAAGCATTCCTATTTCATTGCCAGGCATGGATTCCCCCATTCGATTAGGAATAGCGGGAGGTCCCATTATCATGGGTATTTTGGTAGGTGCATTGGGACCGCACATGCATTTTATTTCCTATACCACACGTTCGGCATCCCTTATGTTGCGACGCATGGGACTTGCAATGTATTTGGCTTGTTTAGGTTTGGATGCGGGAAAGAATTTTCTCGACACGGTTATTCGACCAGAAGGCTTGTTGTGGGTTGGTGTGGGCTTCGTCCTCACGCTGGTACCTGTGCTTATCATCGGCTTGTTCGCACTGCGTTCAAAGAAGTTCGATTACGGCACTATTTGCGGTATTCTCTGTGGGGCGATGGCGAACCCCATGGCTTTGGCTTATGCGAATGATACGATTGATGGCGATACTCCCAGTATTAGTTATGCCACGGTTTATCCCATTGGGATGTTCATTCGTGTCATCATTGCACAAGTTTTAATCATGTTTTTTGTCTGACACCGATATGCGCACACGTTTTAAGTATTTGTTTTTGACCTATTTCTTGTTTGTACTTTTATTTTTGGTACAAAAACCTGTTTTCATGCTATATCATTGGCTCCTGTTTAAAGAAATGACATGGCGCGATTGGTGGCAGGTTTCTTGGCATGGGTTGATGCAAGATTTATCCGTGTCTGCTGCTCTTACGCTGGTACCTGCTATCCTTTTACTCATCACCATTTGGGCACGAAACCGGATATGGCGCCGTTTGGCAAAGTTTTATTTTGTCTTCATCTCTTTACTCATCGCAGTGGTCTATATCACGGATTTGGCTTTCTTTCGTTCTGTAGGCGGACATTTGGGTGCTTCTCAATGGTTGACTTTCCTTCACTCGCCTCAATCGATGTTCTCCGACATGAATGCATGGGCAATTTTAGGCGGTGGCGTGGGCATTGTTCTCATGGCTATTTTTGTCTATGCTTTGTTTTATCCCATGCTACGGAACGACCGATTTGAGAAAAAACTGTTACCACTCAACAAACCTTTTTTCACTCTTCTTTTTGTGTTGCTGATAGGTGTTTTAATTCTTCCCGTCCGACAATTGGCATCTCATGATTCCTTGACAACAAATCGGCAGGATGATTTTCAAAACCACCCACAACTGTATCAAGCCTCTCTTAATCCTTTGCATTGTATGTTTGGCTCTACACCAACCATTGCTCCGTGCGAAAAACAGCCAAGCAGCATTCCATCTTACCACTTCATGGATGCAGACGAGGCGAATAAGTTGGCACAAAGAATGCTTGACCCTGATGTGATTCATCAAGAATACCATGCGCCCAAGTTTTGGATCTTAAATACTGCACGTCCGAATATCTTACTGTTGGTGTTAAATGGTGTAGATTCTCAGTTCATGAGTTCGTTGGGTGGAATGCAAGACGTAATGCCACAGTTAGATCAACTGTCTTCCGAGGGCATGCTGTTCCGAAAGTTTTATGCCAGTGGAACGACATCTAACGAAGGTATCTCTGCCTTGCTTACCAGCACACCTGCAATAGCTGTGAGTCATGATGAAGGCGGACAACACGCTCCTTCGTTGGTTCGTGAACTGCACAAGCAAGGATATACCTCTGCCTTCCTTGATGGAGGAGCAGCGAATATACAGCAAAAGGAAGCGTATTTAAGTGCCCTTGGTTTTCAATCTGTCACCACTAAGGCACAGTTTGACAAGCAACAATGTGCGAAAAAGGGTGGAGTTTACGACCAGCATCTGTTCCGTTATTTCCTTGACAACCTACGACAGGACAAAGGTGTAAAGCCTTGGTTGAAGGTGATACAAACCGCTCATTTGGATGAGTCGGCTGTCATTCCGTCCCAACGCTTAACCAACAAGAAGCTCAATCGTTATGCTTACACGGATAGTTGTGTAGGACAATTTATTACCGAGCTCAAGCAATTGCCTCAGTGGAAGAAGATGTTGGTTGTCATT
This sequence comes from Hoylesella timonensis 4401737 = DSM 22865 = JCM 15640, assembly GCF_000455445.1. Lineage (GTDB taxonomy): Bacteria > Bacteroidota > Bacteroidia > Bacteroidales > Bacteroidaceae > Prevotella > Prevotella timonensis. The sequence goes on from NZ_HG417093.1 coordinate 63,131, forward strand.
ACATCTTCTCATGTGGGTGGCAACCCAACAGAGAGCAATCCTCTGTCCATACATCGCTATCATATACCTTTATTATTCCTCGGGGGTGCGCTCAAAGGTCCCGGAAACATATATATCTGCGGTTCACAAACCGATTTGGTTGCCACCTTATGTGGTCAGTTGGGATTATCGCATCAGATGTTCCAATACAGTAAAGACATGTTCAATCCTAACTCACCTCATTTTGCATTCTTCACGGCGCCTCATACGTTAGGCTTATTGGATGAAGCGAATCTGGTGACGTATGATATCAACCGTAAGTGGGTGGCCGTCAGTCAAGGAAACGCAAAGGCGGCTCATCTCAAGGCAGCTCAAGCTTATTTGCAGCATATCTGCGCTACTTTCTTCCCGCAAAACAAGTAATCGTTGCCCTCTCTGTGGCTTTTCATTTCTTTTGTACGTTGTTCAAATAAAAGCGATGTGCCTTCATTCTTATATCGCATAGAGTATGAAGGCACGCTATTTGCGCCATCTACGTCATTTGCGAGCGCATTTTTTAGAAAAATAATGCATGCGAACCTATTTTTGAAGAGAAGCAATTTATGCGAGAAATTGTACATGTAAATTCCGCAAATAGCGCAGATTTTCATGGTTGTGCGCACGAATTATAATCATTAACTGGAGAGAGTAGCAACGAAAAACAGACTGTTTTGTGAGGCAAAATAGTTTATTTTGTCTTCCAAAACAGTCTGTTTTCTTCATTTATCTCTTTGCGATAGCGCAAAAAGGCGGATGTTATTTCACTTCCCAGATATCATTTGTTTCCAACAGTTCGGTAAAGTTGTGATAAGCTTTCTTTTCCTTTACCTCTTCTATCTGTTTGTTCACCATATCATCATAGGTAGGTGCTTCCACGTCACGAATCACGCCCAAGGCAACAGGGAAGCCATGTTCGTTGTCCATCATGGCTAACTTTGCGTGCAGCGTGCTATCCTCTTCGTGCGCATTATGTACCAAAATGTCCTTTTCGGTAATGCCATTTTCGCCTAATTTTACCACCTTCAGTCCGAATCCCTCTTGCATGAGTCCGTATTCATTGTTCTCACCGAAGAGCAAAGGTTTGCCATGTTCTACGTAGATAGCATTCTGTTTCCTGCCGTCGCGAGTGTAAATCGGGTCGTAAGCACCGTTGTTAAAGATGACACAGTTTTGCAGTATCTCGCACAGTGCAGCCCCCTTGTGGTGATAGGCAGCTTGTAAAACGGCTATCACACTTGGACCATCGTTGGCTACAGCACGAGCAAAGAAGCGTCCACGTGCGCCAAAACAAAGCTCGGCAGGCTGGAACGGATCTTCTACCGTACCGTAAGGAGACGATTTAGAGACAAAGCCACGAGGCGATGTAGGCGAATATTGTCCTTTTGTGAGACCATAGATGCGGTTGTTTAACAACACCATGTTGATATTGATGTTACGGCGCAAGGCATGGATAAAGTGGTTGCCGCCAATGGCAAGACCGTCACCGTCACCACTAATCTGCCAGATGGTTAAGTCTGGATTTACTACCTTTGCTCCCGATGCTATCGATGCCGCCCTACCATGAATGGTTTGCATGGCATACGTATTCATATAATAAGGTAGACGACTGGAGCAGCCAATACCCGATATTACGGCGATTTCATGAGGTGGAACACCAATTTCCGCCATTGCCTTGTGTAAGTTGGCTAAAAAGAAATGGTCGCCACAACCAGGACACCAGCGAGGTTGTCCTATTTTATATTGATTTGCTGTAAACGCTGTCATGCTTTTCCCTCCAAAATTTGTTCAAATGCGTTGATGAGTTCAGCCACTACGAAGGGCTGACCCTTTACTTGGTTAAATTGATAAGGCACAAAACCGTCTATCTTGGTACGTAGATAGCTGGCAAACTGTCCCATGTTCTGTTCTGCCACTACTACCTTTGGGTAGCGTTTCAGTACTTCTTCGGTGTTGGCAGGCAGAGGATTGATAAATTCAAAATGTGCCAAAGCCACCTTCTTGCCACTTTTCACCAGTTCTTCAACGGCAGTGTATAGATGTCCAAAGGTACCACCAAAGCCCACAACCAATAAATCGGCATCGTCTGCCTCGCCCAATACTTTCAGGTCGGGCACTGGGATGCGAGCCACTTTTTCGGCTCTGTTGTTCACCATCTGCTGGTGGTTAGAGGGATTATTGGAGATTTGTCCTGTTTCCGAGTCCTTTTCCAATCCACCTATAATGTGTTCGTAACCCTCCATTCCAGGAGTAGCCCAGTAGCGAACCAAAGTTTCTGGGTCGCGTTGATAAGGGGTATAGTTTCCTTTTTGCTCGGGGGTGACACGGTGAGGAGTGATTGCAGGCAGCTTATCCATTTGTGGGATAGGCCATGCCGATGAGCCATTGGCAATATAAGCATCGCTCAAAACCACCACGGGTGTGACGTGTTCCAATGCTATCTTACAAGCCATATAGGCTGCATCGAAGCAGTTGGTGGGACTCGTTGGGGTGATAACCGGCATTGGTGATTCACCGTTGCGACCATAAAGCACTTGCAGCAGGTCGGTTTGTTCGGTCTTTGTAGGGAGTCCTGTAGAGGGACCACCACGCTGAACATCAATAATTACCAATGGAAGTTCGTCCATCACAGCCAAGTTCATGCCTTCTGATTTCAGACAGATACCGGGACCAGAGGTAGACGTAACGCCCAATGCTCCTGCAAACGAGGCTCCGATGGATGTTGCACAACCCGAGATTTCGTCCTCGCACTGCATCGTGATGACGCCCATCGACTTGTGTTTAGCCAATTCGTGCAATATGTCGGATGCAGGTGTAATAGGATAAGAACCCAAAAAGAGTTTCACACCTGCCTTCTCTGTGGCAGCCATAAGACCGTAAGCGGTAGCTTTATTTCCCGTAATGTCCATATAGCGGCCTGGCACTTTGTTACGAGTCTCAATACGATAGGTGTTGGGCACACTCGCATGGGTATTGGCTCCGTAGTCATATCCTGCTCTTACCACTTTGATGTTGGCTTCTAAGACAGCCGGTTTCTTGTGGAATTTCTGCTGTAAAAAGTTGTTCACGAGTTGCAAGTCGCGGTCGAACAACCAGCATACCATACCCAATGCAAACATGTTTCGGCACTTGAGAATCGACTTGTTGTCCATGCCCGAATCCTTTAAGCATGCTTTTACCAGCGTTGTCAAAGGGCATGCTATCACGCTGTCTGCATCAATACCCAATTCTTTTAAGTAGTCGGGTGTTGCAAACTTTGCCTTTTGTAAGTCAAAAGGCTTAAAGTTGTCCGTATCAATAATATACGTTGCTGTTGGTTTGGCAAATTGTCGTTGTGTTTTCAGGGCAGCGGCATTCATGGCAACTAATACATCACACTTGTCTCCAGGGGTGTGAACGTTCTCTCCTACATTGACTTGGTAACCACTCACACCAGTTAACGAACCTTGCGGAGCTCTAATGTCTGCAGGATAATCGGGGAATGTGGAGATTTGATTGCCCACTGTTGCCGATACTGTAGAGAAGATGTTACCTGCCAGTTGCATTCCGTCACCGGAGTCACCGGAAAAGCGGACTACTACATTTTCGAGTTCTTTCACTCGTAAACCTTCTTCCATAATGTTTTTTTCGTTTAGATTTAGTTCTTGCAAAGGTGGCAAATTATATTGATACTGCAAAATGATTAGCGGTTTTTTTGTATTTATTTGTTGTCTTTGCTGTTAGTTTGTTCAAAGTTCAATGTATTTTTGTGTTTTTTGTCTTTGCTGCTTTACATTTTCTCGCATGCGTTTTTTCTTTGTAAGATGCGCTCGCAAATGACGCAGATTTCGAAAATATTGTGCCTTTGGCACGCTTGGGTGACATTCCATGACAATGTACAACAGTTGATGTTTCGAGCAAAGACGGGGCGAAGACCGCAAGATAACACTTCAAGACATTGTACATCAGTAAACGGTTTCGAGCAAAGACGGGGCGAAGCCCCAAACGGAATATAGCCCATGGTAACACCATGGGTAAGCGGTAATTAACTAATTGGCGCGCTGTAAGCGCAAAAGGAGCCAGTGATGTGCTCTTTCTCTCCTCTTCCTTTTGCTCTTTCAGAGCGCAAAATAGAGGGTCAACTGTACCCAGAGCGTTGCTCTGGGCTATACACTTGTTGGGCTTTCAGCCCGTCTTTGCTGCATACAAACCCTTTAGGCTGGTTCTATAAATTATCACCGCATATAGTCATTAAAATTTTATGAAATACGTTTTGTTATCTTTTGGCTTCTTTTTATATAAAACAGGCTGCGCCTCAACAATTCAAACAAGTTTGATTGCATTCGGCTTGCTCCGTTTTTGGTTCAAAATGTAAGATTGTTCGGTCGTGTAGCTCGCTACACTCCTTCACGCTCTTTCATTTTGACCTCAAAAATAAGCTCAAAATCTAACAAAGCTAATTTATAGAACCAGTCTTTATAGAACCAGCCTTTAGTTATTTTTGTGTCTTTCGTTGTTCACCCAATCTACAAGGTGATGGTGTGAAAAGGCGAGAAAACACTATTGCTCTCGCAACTGCGAGGGATTCATGCCACAGCGTGTTTTACAAAAAGAGCGCATGCTTTGCACCGATGCAAACTTCAGTTCATCCGCCACCTCTTGTTCTGTGCGAGCGGTATTGCGCATCAGATTTCTCAAATCGTTCATGCGAGTTTTCGATAACCATGCTTGTGGGGTCTCCTTAAACACCTTGCGAAAGTGTCGGACAAACGAGGGGTAGCTCATGTTGAGTCTTGCTGCCATTTCTTTCACAGGGAGATAATCGCCCGCCAACTTCATCACGTCGTTGTAGAAATGCGCATTCGGATCGTAGATAGGAGCAATAAAGGGCAGCAAATCCTCCGAACGGTAATAAGCTTGCAGTACCGCAGCTAACTCCTGTTGTTTCATGGCATGCACATTACAGCACATCAATCCGTCGGTGATGTAGCCCGTCATTTGTCGCATAATGGCTTGTATCTCGGGTATCATGGGCAACACCTTGCCTTGTTCGCCTTTGTCTTCAATTCGGTTCAGCAACAAGTCCGAATTGACAATGCGGTGACAAAAATCCAGTCCGTCGCCCTGCACGTAGAGTCGCATGCATACACTATCTTCCATGGCAGTGATGTACGACTCCTTTCCGAAAACAGCAGTCACCATTTCACCAGCTTTGACAACTGTTTCGATGCCCTTTTTGAACCAAAGTTTTATTTTACCACTTATGACGAATATCATCAAGGGTACGGGCAAGATGTCTTCTACACGTTCACCTCGAATGCCAGTGAACAAGGCAAAACCCATGGCCTTTGACCCTATGTAGTTGGGACATTGGCGGTGTTTATTCAGATTATAAAATTTCATACGCCAAATGTTTTAAGCCTTTAGCCTGTAGCAGAACAGCTTTAATTTTTGTAAAGATAGAGAAATTAAGATGTATATAAGATAAATATCCATAAGTTTTAACATTGAAACCTCATCGTTAATTTATATTAACATTTCGGGAGGGGCAAGATAGACATATTTGTCGTTTTGATATTTTTTCGTGCGTTTACGCCATTTGTAATGATTACTTTTGTATTGTTCAAAATACGAACTTTTTGCATCTATTTAGGTGATGAGGCGCTGTTGCCATTCCACCTTATTATATATATAGCTCACAAACCATAGAAATGGGAACAGCCTGAGCGCTATATGCAAAATAGGATGACGGTAATGCTGAATTAACAACCCGATGTACGACAGATACTTGGGTGAATGTTCGGCTACAGACCTTTGTAAAAAGAGAAGAATGTGCCAGCTATAGCTGGTAACAAGACATAGAAAACTTATTTATTTATAAAAACAAAAAAATTAAAACATGGCAAAAAAAACGTATGTAAGTCCCGGAATCATGCTACTGGCTGCCGATCCAGGTACAACCGATGTACCGTTCAGCCAATTTGACCCTGACAAACCAAAAGGCAACAATGCAAAAGAAACGGAGTTTGACGATGAAGAGTTCGACACAGGCTGGGAATACTAAACCCCATGTCGGCGATCGTAAGTAAACAGACGTATAGTAAATTAGAAAATGAAAAAAAATAACAACAACATGAAACATTTATTACCAGCAAGGTATATGCTGACGATGCTGCTCGCGTGCTTCATGGCACTCGGAGCACAAGCACAGACCACGGTGCCACCGTTGGAGTATTACGTGTCTGCCAAGGCAGGCAATGATAAGCGTAACGGTACTTCATGGAATGATGCCTTCCAGACGCTTCGTCAAGCGCTCGCAATGGCAGACAAGAGTACAAACCTCAATGTCAATATTTATATTGCAGAAGGACAGTATGATGTGGGAGAACCCGTGAGCTACAAATCGGGTTTCTACTTTCTCACCAAGGCGGGACAGACCCTCACCATCAAAGGAGGTTTCCCCACTCCGGGAGCGCGTACACTGCCCACGGACAAATGTAGCAACAACCCCAAGGAGTACACCACAGAGCTGATATGCAGCAAGAATATACAGACATCCGTGTTCCTTACGCAGGCAGCAAACCAGACGCTTACATTAAGTGGACTGACTTTCAATTCCAAGCGTTTTAATGGTAATGATAATTATGGGGCTTTGATAACCTTGGATGAAGGGAGTAAAGAAAATGTGCATTTCAAGATGAGCGACTGCGTCATCAATTACTATAAGTCAGCTGGTGCTGGGGCCATATTTGTGAGAAATGCCCACAACAACCCCAAGGTTGAACTTGAACGTATAGAGGTGCTGCAAGGAGAGCGTATAGGTTTGTTCGGAGGAGGTTTCCTCGCTTTTGAAGAAATTGCCAAACATGTTAATACGCAGATAGATGTCAGCTACGTCACATTCCATGACATGCGTCATATTGGTTCAACGGCGATGTGTTGTCTCATTGGTGCTATAAATTCAGGTACTAAGGCAGAGAACCCCAACTCGTACGTCAGGATAGACCACATGCAGGTGAATCGTTGTGATGCTCTTTCAGGAACGGGTCAAAAGCCTACGATGTTGTTCAACGGGTTTGAAAAAGTAGAAGTTACCAACTCGGTGTTCCACAACTCAAGAGCTGGTAACGGTGGTATCATGCAGGTTGGTGGTTTTGTGAACTTCCTTTCAGAAAACAACCAATACTACAATAACTTCGGTGGTGATATTGGTGGTGCTATCAGTATTATCACCGGCAATAGCCAAATTAATACAAACACACCACGTAAAGCTGTATTCCGCAACGATGAGTATCATGGCAATAGCACTGGCGCCTCATTGGCGAAAGGCGATGGTGGTGCTGTTCATATTAGCTCTAAGAATGAAACAAACAGACCGCTTTCTGTATTAGTGGAGAATTGTAATTTTGCAAACAACTTTACAACAGCTCTCGAAGGTGGTGCCATGTTCATAGACGTAGACGGTAAGGTGGAGATTAAGAACTCTCGATTCTGTAATAACACTGCCAATAAGGATGCTTCCAGTGGTACGGGTTCCGGTGGTGCCATTCGTTTTGGAGGTGCCAACCCGCTCATCATCGATGGCTGTTATTTTAGCAACAATGCTACTAAAAAAGGTGGTGGTGCCTTTGAAATTGACATCGCCAACATGCCATTTGAGGTAAAGAATACTGTCTTTGTAGGCAACACTTGTAAAGATGGAGCCGAAAGTGGTGGTGTTATTTACCCGTCAGGTGGCGCAGTTTCCCTCCCAAGTGGTCATGGTTCGTTTACGAATTGTAAATTCATTGGAAACACCAGTAACTCTTACGGAGGTGGAGTCAGTATCAGAAATAACACTTTCGTGACAGACAAGCCGATTACCTTTGACAACTGTGAGTTTGATGGCAATAAATCCAACAATGGTGGAGCCATTGGGCAGATAAATAATGGTCATGAGGTCATCGTAACCAACTGTGTGTTCAAAAATAACCTTGCCTATGGACTTGAGAAATCAGGTAATGGCGGTGGTGCCATCTGCATGCTGGTCAACTGTAAGGGTACCATATTGAGAAACAATACGTTTACGGACAATTCCGCGACTGGCAATGGTGGTGTAGTTTTTTACAAGAGCGGAGGTTTAGAAACGGAGAATAACCGCTACTATAACAACAAGGCATACACAGGTGGTGCTATTTTCTTGTCCAATCCGGATAATCTTATATCGTCGGGTGATACCTTTTATGGTAACACGGCTAAACATACCAAAACGAAAGGAAATGGCAATGGTGGTGCTGTTTACATAGATATAGAACAGCTTAAGACCGTGAAATTTACAAATAGTGTTTTTGTAAACAATGTGGCTTACCAGTATTCTACAAGTCTTTCTCGTGGAGGCGCACGTAACGGTGGTGGCGGTGCCATTTATTTCACTTGTGGTGCAGGTATAAATGCATCTACTCCTCTTATTGATGTCATGGATGGTTGTACATTCTATGGAAACAAGTGTTACAACGACAGTAAGATTTTGACTTCTACTGAAACAGGTGCAGACTTGTGTGCTAATCTCACGGAAGTTGCTTGCCACATATTTCAGGTGAAGAACACCAAGCTTCAATGTAATAAATCTATTTACGAAACACTTACAAAGCTTTATAAAATTTCCCCAACAGGTACTTATGTAGACTTGGGTGGTAATTCATATAATGCCAGCAACCCTAATATCCCCGCAGAGGCTGCGCCCATTGGTGGACAAGGCTACACCAAGCCAACGTCTGCCGAGATGGGTGAACATGGCGAGGGAATGAAGACGGATTGTAAGGAGATTAACGAGCGTGACGAAATTGACGTAACAATGCCGCATGCCGACATTATCACCAGCAAGAAAGCACCAAAGACTTTTGCTACTTATTGTGCCGATGACAAAGAAAACTATTGGGCTATGTTCCAAAGCAAGGGTGGCGAAGGACCATTCAAGTTTACCTATGATGTTTGGAAGCAGAAAGGTCGTAACCTCAAGAAAATAGTAACTGGAAAGGTGATAAAGACATCTGATAAGAAGTTCAAGAGACCAGACAGAGTCATTGAGATACTTGATGATGAAGGAAAAGTAGTAAAGAAAACGATTGCCGGTACATGGGAATATCCTGACAGCATCATCGTTAGAGGCAACGACCTTTTCCCATCTTCCGAAATAGAGGAAGGCTATCTCTATACCATTATCGTGCGCCAACTCACCGATCATGCTGACGAAGTGTTTAAGTATGACTGTTATGAATATGATAAGCAGCGCGAGTTTGCACAAAACACCGGTGCACAGATATTCTTCAAAGAATGTGCTGTGGCTCCTGGCGACCTCGACTGGGACGATGACGGTATCAAGAACGATGTGGAGTGTACAGACATCGCTGAAACCAACCTCACGCTGAAGGACAACACGCTCACGCCTACAGGCAACAAGTGGGTGCGTTATCTTGGCAATGTAAAGACACAGGGATTGTTTGCTCAAATGGTAAACGACAATAACTATCTCAACAGCAAACCAACAGGCGGTAAGGTGCTTACGCTGTTGCCATCAGTACTTGGTGCAACATCGGCAACTTCCGATCCCTTCACGGCAGATATCTCTGACAAGTTCGGTTATGAAAAGAATTCCGGTGCCGTTACGGTGACTATCAGCAATTATGCTATCGTGAACGACCGCTTCATGACCATGAACAGCAACGACAAGACCATCACCACTTGGGAGATTGGTGGAACGATGCATCCATACGTGCTGATGCAGAGCACGCCTGCGTCTACGTTCCATAAGAATAACCAGTTTGCCATCAATATTCTGACAAACTCTGATGCTTATTCACAAACAGCGTTGTACACACCTCAGAATGACAGACGCTATACGGTTATAGAAAATGACGGAACGAGAAAGGTTATCTTTAACAATGACGATGCTGACCTTACTAACTATGTTGGACTATCGTATCTGAACACTGATCCCGGCAAGAAGTACTTTGCCTTTACGCAAAGTCCAGACCAGAGTGGACAGGTGAACACCTTGGTAACCATCATGCTGCCTTGCGATGATGACATGGACGGTATTCCTAACTACTTTGACCTTGATAGCGATGGCGACGGCTGTCCTGATGCAATAGAGGGTGATGGCGACATCACTGAGGACATGGTTGAAGGCGGTATCATCAAGGGTAAAGTAGATAAAGACGGTATTCCTGTGGCTGCCAATGGCGGTCAGGGAGCTGGTTCTGCTTACGACCCAGACGAGAATGCCTGCGGCAACAACTATTGGATTGGTGGCGTGGACAACGACTTCAATAACAAGAACAACTGGACCAACGATGTTCCTAAGGACGGGCAAAGCATCATCTTTGCCAATAACCAGAAAGACATCAAGGGTGAGAAGAAGGTGGCAGAGCGCGACCTGTACTTGCCTGCTGGTAAGTTTATCTCTGCAAACAAGTTGGTGAACAACGCTCCTAACGAGAAGTTTGAGGAAGGTGCCACTACCAAGACCGTTGGTCACCCAGCTGTGGTTGTTCCCGCTGACGGTGGTTTGACCGTGAAGAGCGTGGAGGGCTTTACCAAAGACGGTGACAAGGACAAGCTTGTGATGAAGACATCAACCGACGGTAAGAAGGTGGGTACGTTCATCTTGAACAATGATAATTCATGCAACACTACTGTATTTGCCACTGTTGAGTTCAAGCCATTGGGTAAGTATGTACAACGTCGTACTGCTACGGATGACAAGGATGAGACCTCGCCAGACTACAACAAAACGGTATGGAATGAGTTTGACTGGCAGTATATAGGATTGCCTGTTAAACAGACCACGAAGCAGACACGCTCTAAGGATCTTTATATCCGTGCTTACAGTGAGAAGCTGAATGATCCCGATCACTATTACCGCAAGTGGACAGACGTTCCTAAGGGTAGCGAGATGAAGGCATTCGTAGGCTATGAGGTGGCTCCTATAACCGATGCAGGTAAGGGTGTTCACAAGATTCAAGGCCAGCTGAACCTCTGTAATCAGGAAATCACGTTGACACGACAAGCAGCTGTTGTTAAAGCTTCTAAGGCAGAAGGGGATGACAATGCCAAGCGTTACGGATTGGGTTACAACATCGTGGGTAACTCGTTCATGGCTGGTGTGGACATCAAGAACATCACGTTAGCATCGGGTGAAGATGGTGTTAAGATGGACAACACTGTTTACATCTACACCACAGGTAGCTGGGATGACTGGAAGAACCAGAATGGACAGTCTGTAAAGGAAAAGGGTGGCTATGAGGCTGTGAACATTGGCAAAGCTGGTGAGGGTGGTATTACCCGTACACTGGCACCTATGCAAGGCTTCATGGTGAAGTACAACAACCCTGTGTACAGTACGAAGACAGGTACACTCACCATTCCTTACACAGGATTGCAGTCTAAGTCCGAGCCGTTGCGCGCCAAGTCATTTGTTATGGATGGTGACTTTAACCGCGGTAGTGTCATGGTAACAATGGATAATGGTAAGGTGGTTGATAAGTTCTGGACATACCAAGAAGAGGACGCTACACCAGCCTACGACTCTCAATTGGAGGGTGAGAAGCTGAACATGGGCGAACCTTCTGTATTTGCCACAACCACTGACGGTAAGAATGTACAGATTTCCAGTTTGCCTTCGTTGATAGGAAGCAAGTTTAGCGTTGAAACCGCTAAGGGTGACACCTACAACATGGAGCTGAACGCATGGAGCCTGAACTATCAGAACTTGAAGTTGGTTGACTTGAAGACTAAAAATGTGATTCCGTTCAACAACGGTAAGGCACGTTACTTCTTCACGGCTACGGTAGACGGTATCGAACATGATCGCTTTATGTTCGCCGACACTCCAGAGACTGACTTTGAGAAAGTGATGGGTGCTGTGACAGGTATTGACAATGTTTCTATTACCCTGACCAAGGGCGAGGCAGAACTCTTCAACCTCTCTGGTGCTAAGATAGGTACCTTCAGCTTGCCTCTCGATGCGAAGAAGCTGAAAGGACAAGTTCCTTCAGGTGTTTATCTCATCAAGGCTACCGACGGCACGAATGTGCAGACCTCAAAGATTGTCATTGAGTAAGCTCAATTGAACAAACATATATTACTTTGCTCCCGCAGACTTCACATGAAGTTCTGCGGGAGCAGTGTTTGTGTAAGTTTGTGAGTTGATGAGTTTTTAAGTTTTTAAGTTTTTAAGTTTTTAGTTGACGAGTTGACAAGTTGACGAGTTCACGAGTTGATAGCTTAAGTTTTTGAGTTGATGAGTTTTTAAGTTTATAAGTTTTTAGTTTACGAGTTGACAAGTTGACGAGTTCACGAGTTGATAGCTTAAGTTTTTGAGTTGATGAGTTTTTAAGTTTATAAGTTTTTAGTTTACGAGTTGACAAGGTTACAAGTTCACAAGTTGACAAGTTGATGAGTTTTTAAGTTTTTAAGTTGACAGTTCAAATCTTAATGTTCAATATTCAAAGCGCAATGTTGTTCATTTCACATTATTTCATATCTCTGTATTGGTGAATTCCTTAATTATCGTTATCTTTGCAATGAATTCAGAGATATTATTCATTCAAAATAAATAATTAATTATGGTAATTGAAAAAGTTCACGCAAGAGAGATTATTGACTCTCGTGGTAATCCTACAGTAGAGGTTGAGGTAACATTGGAAAATGGTGTGATGGGTCGTGCCAGCGTACCATCTGGTGCATCTACGGGTGAAAACGAAGCCTTGGAGTTGCGCGATGGCGACAAAGCTCGCTATGGTGGCAAGGGTGTATTAAAGGCCGTAGAGAATGTGAACAACATCATTGCTCCAGCATTGAAAGGTTTTTGCGTGTTGGAACAACGCAAGATAGACTATAAGATGCTTGCCTTGGACGGTACGCCTACCAAGAGCAAGCTCGGTGCTAACGCTATCTTGGGTGTTAGCTTGGCAGTTGCACACACGGCAGCCAAAGCTCTTCACATGCCACTATATCGTTATATCGGTGGTGTGAACACTTATACGTTGCCCGTTCCAATGATGAACATCATCAACGGTGGCGCACACTCTGATGCTCCTATCGCTTTCCAAGAGTTTATGATTCGTCCTGTGGGTGCTCCTTCTATCAAAGAAGGCATTCGTATGGGTGCAGAAGTATTCCACGCTTTGGCAAAGTTGTTGAAGAAGCGCGGCTTGTCTACCGCTGTAGGTGACGAAGGTGGTTTCGCTCCTAAGTTCGATGGTATTGAGGATGCATTGGATTCAATCATTCAGGCTATCAAAGATGCAGGTTATGAGCCAGGCAAGGATGTGAAGATTGCCATGGACTGCGCTGCTTCGGAATTTGCTGTTCAGGAGAACGGTGAGTGGTTCTACGACTATCGTCAGTTGAAGAGTGGCATGCCAAAGGATCCTAATGGTAAGAAGCTGACCGCTGATGAGCAGATTGCTTACTTGGAAGAACTGATTACAAAATATCCTATCGACTCTATCGAGGACGGTTTGGATGAGAACGACTGGGACAACTGGGTGAAGCTGACCGAGAAGATTGGCGACCGTTGCCAGTTGGTTGGTGACGACTTGTTTGTAACCAACACGAAGTTCTTGGAGAAGGGTATCAAGATGGGTGCTGCCAACTCTATCTTGATCAAGGTTAACCAGATTGGTTCGTTGACCGAAACATTGGAGGCTATTGAAATGGCTCACCGTGCTGGTTACACCACAGTTACTTCTCACCGTTCAGGAGAGACCGAGGACACAACGATTGCTGATATTGCCGTTGCTACTAACTCAGGTCAGATTAAGACTGGTTCTATGAGCCGTACCGACCGTATTGCGAAGTACAACCAGCTCATCCGCATCGAGGAAGAGCTTTGCTGCTCGGCTAAATATGGCTACTGCAAATTGAAGTAAATTTGATAGATTACTTATTTATATAAGAAGGGTGCATCATAAAAACGAATTATGATGCACCCTTTTACGATGATGTCTGCATTATCTGCTTGATAACTTCTCTCATGAATTGCCCTCTATCATGTTTTCTCGCAGATATCTTTCTTTTGGTTAGCTTTGATCATTTGTTCCGTTCATCATATGCGTACGCAACAAAAGAAACGAGAGATACTTAAAAAGCAGTATCTCTCGTTGACGTTTGTCTTATGTCTGTCGACTTACAGATTGTCTGGTTCAATCTGGAAGTAGCTCTGTGGATGGTCACAAACTGGACATACCTCAGGAGCTTTCTTACCGACAACGATGTGTCCACAGTTGCGGCACTGCCATACGCAGCTACCATCGCGTGAGAAGACAATCTTATCTTCGATGTTCTTCAACATCTTGCGATAACGCTCTTCGTGGTGCTTCTCAACGGCAGCAACAGCACGGAACTTCACTGCAATCTCTGGGAAGCCCTCTTCGTCTGCTACCTTCGCCATGTTCGCATACATGTCTGTCCACTCATAGTTTTCACCGTCGGCAGCTTCTTTGATGTTATCTGTTGTGGTAGGGATATCACCACCGTGCAAGAACTTGAACCATATTTTGGCATGTTCTTTCTCGTTGTGTGCCGTTTCCTCAAAGATAGCAGCCAATTGCTCATAGCCTTCTTTCTTTGCCTTAGATGCAAAGTAGAGGTACTTGGTGTGAGCTTGACTCTCGCCTGCAAATGCAGCCATGAGATTCTCTTCGGTCTTTGTTCCCTTTATTGCTTTCGGGTCAAAAGCTTTAAACTTTCCTGCTTTAGCGTGACATACTGGGCACTCTTTTGGTGCTTCTTTTCCTTCGTGGATATAACCACAGACGGTACAAATAAATTTCTTCTTCATAATGTTTTTGTATAATGGTAAACGTTTTTGTATTTTATGCGTCTCTACGCTTGTGTTCCTATTTTTCGGTGTTGATAACGTTAGCAGGAAGCACTTCACCACAAAGATACTATTTTTATCCTTGCATTGCAACAAAAATTGTATTTATTTCATTACTTCTTTTTCTAAATCTTCATCATATCGTTTTATTGCGACGGTCGTCCTCGCCTTGTTTATCCGTTCAATTCTTCGATTGGCGTGGGGTTTACGTCTACTGCAGTTGGTTCAATGCCCTTGTGGTGGTTTGTCTTTTTGCGTTTCACTTTGAACCGGTCGAAGCCCTCCCCATAAACACCAATGACGGCACTCTGAGATACAAATGCTGCGGGGTCGATTTCGTTGATGAGATAAAATATCTTGTTTGATTCTGACTTCTTTGCCAATACAAACAGCATTTTCATGTTTTTACCAGAAAAGAATCCTTGTGCATTGATGACCGTACACCCACGGTGTGGATTTTCATTGATTTGTCGACCTATCTCTTCATATTTGTCAGAGATAATAAAGAACTGTACCGACCTGCGCATACTGTTCACCACTTGGTCTACACAAAACGAGGTGATGAACAACACAACATATCCGTAAATCACTTTCTCCCAATCGTGTAATGCCAAGAAACTGGAAGAGATAATCACTACATCACAAAGTAAAATAACGCGTCCCAATGAGATGTCACGATATTTGTTCACGATGGCAGCCACAATATCTGTTCCTCCAGTACTACCATTGGCTGATAATCCTAAGCCTACTCCCGATCCGCAGAATACGGCGCCGATGACACTTGCCATAAAAGGTTGGTCGCTCAATAAGGAGACGTCTTTCATATACGTTTGCACCAGTGAAGTAAGGGCTGTCAAGATAATGATGCCATAAATCGTTTTGATACAGAAACGCAGTCCCAATATGCGTAAAGCAAAAATAATAAGGATGGCATTCACAGCAAAATAACTATACTGTACTGGTATTCCTAATCCCCAGTATAATACTGAAGAAATACCCGGTACGCCACCTGTTGCAATGTCATTAGGTAACAAGAAAATTGTCCACCCGATACAGTAAAACATCATCGCGATGGTGATGAATACGTAATCTTTTAGCTCATTTGCGCTAAAAGGATTCTTTAAACCCGTTTTTTTCATGTCTGTCATTGATCATTGATTTGTTTTTGCAAAACTTCGTTCTCCGTTTTTCTCAACTTCCTTATAGGGGGTTGTCTTTGATGAGTCTTTGCTTTGCAAAGATAGATGAAGAAAACCTATTATCAAAATATTTGTGATTGTAAATTTTGAATAGTTTTACATGCTTTCTTCTGCACCTCGTTTTGAGGTACCAATCTTTCATTGAAGAGCGAGATTTTTATAATAAAAACCACCAACCCTGCCGCATTTGTAAAATTGGTGATGTGCTGCATGAGAGGGTAATTAATGCTGAATTTTCTTTACAAAGTGCCTCTCATAACTCGCGTGAAATCATCCAACGGCAAAGTTGGTCGCAAATACGCGAGTTATGAGCGATGTTCGTAATTTGTTGTTATTGAGATGGTTACGCTTTATAGTCCTCTTTTCATCCCCATTTTTACCGTTTTTTTGCGACTAAAGCATTGAGATAAGCCTGCTATTTGCATGCTTTAATGCCGTTGAAGCATGTGAATAACACCTCTAATACATGTTTCCAAGAGCGTAAACTCAACGTTTTAGCTTCAATCAACGTTTTATTTGTTAAAATCAGCCCATTTTTGCATGTCGTCTGCCTATTAATTTTTTCTATTTCGCAGATTTTAGATGACCGTTTTTTGGTAAAATAACAGGACAAAAACATGATTTCGAGAGTGCTATCGTTAGTCCTTAACTTCATCCCTTATGACACGGTGAAATTGTAGTCGAGTGTCCCAATATCCTCTTACAAGCTATATTTTCGTCTCTTTGGTGTTTGTTCGTTGTTCAATAGCCATCTACCATGCCCGAAGTAAGCAATGCGATTCGTTGGATGCGATAAATTTATAGTGGGAGCCAAAGAACAAAGATTTTTTCATATTTAAGTCCCTTTCTCAACTGAAAGAGCCGTGCGGTGAACCCTAAAATAAAGCATGAATGCGGTGGTATCTCGTATAAAGTCCGTACTTTTGTAGCGGGTTAGAAAATTTCAGCCTTTACTTTGAGGTTGGTTTGCTTCACAGTCATGGCTTTTGAACGACCTCCTTTTATGCACACTTCCATGATTCAACGTGAAAATTCCGTAGACAAAGGTTTTGAAGCTCATTGCTTTCATCCACTTAGCACCGATGTGGAGCGTCCCCAGCAATTGAATAATCCCTTCAATTATCGTCCGCATCCGCTCGCTCTTTTGGCGGCAGAGCAGTTGCAGCGGTATGTGGCATCGCAACCAGCATGGCAGGAAGAGATTGCATTAGGAAAGATGTTTGGCGTTTTGGTAGTGGAAGATGCCCAACATTCATTGGGCTATTTAGCTGCTTACTCGGGGCAAATCGGTGGGCGTAGCAACTGGCATGGATTTGTGCCTGCGGTGTTTGACTATCTTGAGCCACAGGGATATTTTAAGAAACAAGAGGCTTTCATTACTCAAATCAATGTAAGGGTAAAGTGTTTAGAGGTTGATGAGGACTACCAAACGTTGAAAACGAAGTTAAAAGAATATGACCAAAAGGCAGCTGCCCAACTGACATTGTTTCAAGAAGAGATGAAAGTCGCCAAAAAAAGGCGTGACCAACAGCGTAGAGAACTAACTCTGAGTGTAGAGCAACAAGCTGCCCTTATCAAGGAGAGTCAGTTTATGAAAGCCGAATATAAGCGACTCAAGGAACGGTTGCGCATAGAACGGATACCACTTCTGCAATTATTAGCCGAACACGAGCAACAAATGGAAGATGCAAAAGCATTACGCCGAACCTTATCGGACGACTTACAACGCTGGCTTTTCTCACATTTCGTCATGTTGAATGCGAAGGGAGAGCAACGTAACCTCCTTACCATCTTTGCCCAAACAGCGCAAGGTGTGCCGCCAGCAGGTGCAGGGGAGTGTTGTGCGCCCAAGCTTTTGCAGTATGCTTATCTACACCGTTTGAAGCCTGTCTGCATTGCTGAGTTTTGGTGGGGCGCTTCTCCCAAGACCTCTGTACGTCATCATGGGCAGTTTTACCCTGCTTGTCGTGGCAAGTGCCTGCCCATTCTTTCTTTTATGTTGCAAGGTTTGAAAGTGGATGCAGAGCAGTCTGTCGAAGAGCAACACAGTCAACTTCATGTCGTTTATGAAGACGATGCCCTCATTGTTGTGGACAAACCAGCAGGTATTCTTTCTGTCCCGGGACGTTCTCAGCGCCCTTCTGTCTACTCCATTTTGCGAAGTCAGATGCCCTCGTCGGTTGAGTTGTTTTCCGTCCACCGCCTCGATATGGCTACATCGGGTTTGCTGATATTGGCAAAAAACAGTGTGGTTTACCGTCATCTGCAACGCCAATTCAGGACACATCATATACAAAAGGAATATATTGCCATCTTGGAAGGAGCGTTATCTCAGCGGAAGGGCGTTGTTACGCTGCCCCTTCGTCCTGACCCCTTTGACCGTCCGCGGCAGGTAGTCGATTGGGAGCATGGCAAAAAGGCTGTGACTTCCTATCGTGTGTTAGGTGTACGACACGGTAAAACTTGGGTAGTTTTGTTCCCCGAGACAGGCAGGACGCACCAGTTACGCATGCATTGTGCGCATGCAGAAGGGCTCAACTGTCCTATCTTGGGCGACCCACTCTATGGTCATCATGCCAATCGGCTTTACCTGCATGCCACTTCTATTACCTTTGAGCATCCCATTTCGGGACAACTCCTCACGCTACATGCCCAACCACCCACTGACTTTCAAGATGTTTTTATGGGGAGAAAGCATAGATGATTTTCTGGGTTGATAGGATTTGCGGTGATACCTACGGGGTTGCGATTGCTTCAATACAACAACAGAGGGGTTGCGATACGAGCCGCAAACCCCTCTGTTTCCTTTCTTATTATAATAAGGTATATGTCTTTTTATCTAATAAATAGCAATTCACGATATTTAGGCAGTGTCCACAACTCATCGCTAACGATGAGTTCGAGTTTGTCAATTTGATAACGTATCTCTTCCATCTTTGGTGCAACGGTATCGTGATAGGCAATCGCTTTGTCGCGTTCAGAGGTTATTTTGTTGGCTATCTTACGCGCATTTATCAGTTCTTCCACACCTGTCTCAATGCGTTGTGTACGCTCGGCAATCTCTTTAATAATCTTTTTGTTACGGCAAGTGAGCTTTTCTGCTTCAGTTCGATCGAATATGTTGAACATGTGGCTCACATTCTCCGCAATTTGACTTTGGTAATGCGTGGCAACAGGGATGATGTGATTCATCGTGAGGTCGCCCATCACACGTGCCTCAATTTGAATTTTCTTGGTGTACATCTCCCATTTTACTTCATTGCGTGCCACCAACTCATTGCGTGCCATGACCCCAGTGCTTTCAAACATCTCGATACTCTCTTCGTCTAAGTATCTGTCAAACACGATAGGACAGCTGTTTTCACAGTCTAATCCACGGCGTTTGGCTTCCTCTACCCATTCGTCGCTATAGCCGTTGCCATCGAAGTGAATAGGTTTGCAGGTTTTTATATCTTTGCGCAGAACGTCAATGATAGCCGATGTTTTGTCTTCGCCCTTTGCGATGAGTTCATCAACGCGTTGCTTAAAGTCATTAAGTGCCTCTGCCATGGCAGTATTTAGCACAATCAACGCACAAGCACAGTTGGCTTCTGAACCGACAGCACGAAACTCAAAGCGATTTCCTGTAAATGCAAAAGGACTGGTACGGTTGCGGTCGGTATTGTCAAGGAATAGTTCTGGAATCTCTGGAATATCGAGCATCATCCCCTGTTTACCATTTAAGGTAAAGAGATCGTCTTTATCGGCTATCTCAATGTGATGTAATAAATCAGAGAGTTGCTTTCCCAAAAAGGAGGAAATGATAGCAGGTGGAGCTTCATTGGCACCCAGTCGATGCGCATTGGTGGCACTCATGATCGAGGCTTTGAGCAATCCGTTATGCCGATATACACACATCAACGTTTCTACCAAGAACACCACGAAGCGTAAATTGTCCTCGGCGGTTTTACCCGGGGCATGGAGGAGCACGCCAGTATCTGTGCTCAAGCTCCAGTTGTTGTGCTTTCCACTACCATTGATGCCAGCAAATGGCTTCTCGTGTAGCAGTACACGGAACCCGTGTTTGCGTGCTACTCGCTTCATGAGCGACATCAATAACATGTTGTGGTCGTTCGCCAAGTTACATTCTTCAAAGATAGGTGCCAACTCAAATTGGTTAGGAGCCACCTCGTTATGACGCGTCTTGCAGGGTATCCCCAATTCGAGAGCACGAATCTCCAAGTCTTTCATGTAGGCTTGCACACGTTCTGGAATCGTTCCCAAATAGTGATCATCCATTTGTTGGTTCTTTGCAGCATCGTGTCCCATAAGGGTTCTCCCTGTTAGCATCAAGTCGGGACGAGCATGATATAAATCTTCATCCACCAAGAAATATTCTTGTTCCCAGCCCAAGTTGGTGTGTACCTTTTTTATCTGCGTGTCAAAATACTGACACACCGCAGTTGCAGCTACGTCGACAGCATGCAACGAACGCAATAGGGGAGCTTTGTAGTCTAACGCTTCGCCTGTGTAAGAAATGAAAATGGTAGGAATACACAGGGTGTCATCAACGATGAAGACAGGTGATGTAGGATCCCATGCCGAGTAGCCTCGTGCCTCAAAGGTATTGCGAATGCCACCATTCGGGAAAGAAGAGGAATCTGCTTCTTGTTGTATCAATAGTTTGCCACTAAACTCTTCTATCATTCCTCCCTTACCGTCGAACTCTACAAAGGCATCATGTTTCTCGGCGGTGCCTTCAGTGAGAGGTTGAAACCAGTGTGTATAATGTGTAACCCCGTTTTCTTGTGCCCACTGTTTCATGCCTGTTGCCACTGCATCGGCGATGGCTCTATTGAAGTGAGCCCCATTATCAATCACATCAGATAGTTGTTGGAATACATTTTCTGGCAGATATTTTTGCATTTTTGCGCGATTAAAGACATATTTGCCAAAATATGCAGACGGTCGCTCTTTCGATGTTACTATTTTTAAGGGCGCTTTTTTCGATGCTTCTGCAACAACGTGAAATCTGAAATTATCCATTTTTATACTATTTGTGGTGTAAATCTTTAGAACTCCATCTTGAAAAGATACCGCTAATGGTACAAACAAGTTAGCTGTTGCAAAATTACAAAAAAACTGAAAGTCGTGACAGTGTGTGCCCTTCTTTTTTTAATCGATAGTTTGATGCGTCCACTCTCAACGGTTAATGCTTTGGTGTAAATCCTTTTTCTCGCTCTGTCTGTAAGATGCGAGCCAGTTTGTCAGTTACGTCAGGGTGGTTGGTAGCCACGTTCTCTCGCTCATATAGTTCTTTGCTCATGTCGAAGAGTTGTGCGGTTGGGCTGTTGCCCGTCTCTATTTTGGGTCCCCAAGTAATCATCGGCTTTCCATTGCTCGGCTCTATGTATTTCCATTTTGCTGTTCGCACCGACAGTACATGTGCGCTTGACTGCTCAATGACATACGGTCTTCCTGTCTTGTCCGTACCTAACAGCGCGGATAATCCATTTTGGCTGTCGGGTGCACTGCCTTTGGGAAGGCGCGCTTGTAGCAGGTTGGCGAGGGTTGCCATCAGATCTATTTGGCTTACTAAAGCCTGCGATTCTTGTTTGGCATTTACCTTGGCAGGCCAACTCACGATGAACGGCACGGCTGTTCCTCCCTCAAAGGCGCTGTATTTGTAGCCACGAAAGGGACCGGATGGACGGTGTCCACCCAATTTCTCTTCAGCTTGGTCTTGGTAACCGTCATCTATCACAGGACCGTTGTCGCTGGTTAGGATGATAAGAGTGTTTTCCCGCAGCCCCAACTCATCGAGAACTTGCATGATTTTTCCTACAGACCAGTCGAATTGCACAATGGCATCGCCTCGCAATCCCATAGGACTTTTGCCCCTAAAGCGTTGGTGTGGAAATCTTGGCACATGTACATCGTTGGTTGCAAAGTACATGAAGAACGGTTTGTTGCAGTTTTCGCGTATGAAATTTACCGCATGTGCTGTGATGGAGTCTGCTATGTTTTCGTCTTTCCACAACGCTTTTCCACCCCCTTTCATATATCCAATGCGTCCAATTCCGTTTACAATTGCCATGTTGTGACCATGACTGGGCTTGAGATTGTACATCAGTTCGGGGTTTGTCTGACCCGTCGGTTCGCCTGGGAAAGGCTTTTTGTAGCTCACCTCAATAGGTGCTGAAGGATCGTAGTTAGCCACTTTCCCGTTTTCGATGAATACGCAAGGAACACGATCACTGGTGGCTGCCATGATATAATGATAGTCAAAGCCCAAGTCTCCCAATGATTGAGCTAATGGAGCGTTCCAATCTTGTTCCGCAGTCTGGTCGCCAAGTCCCAGGTGCCACTTGCCAATAGCACTGGTAACGTAGCTTTTGCTCTTGAATATGTCTGCCAAAGTGAACTGCCCTGGACGGATAATCATAGCCGCATTGCCAGCTGCCACGTCGGTGTCTGTGCGTCTCCAAGCATACTGACCTGTGAGAAGTGAGTAGCGCGATGGCGTACTGGTGGCTGCTACGGCATGTGCATTGGTGAACCTGATTCCGCTTTGCGCAAGGCTGTCCACATGAGGTGTACTCACTCGCTGTGCACCATAGCACTGCAAGTCGCCGTATCCCAAGTCGTCTGCTACGATAACAATGACGTTGGGTGATGAAGTTGTTTGGCTTGTTTGTGCGCAGACAACGCTCGAAACGGCTGGTGTAACGATGATGGCAGCCATCATTCTTGGATGAATTATGAGGGATGTTTTGTCCATGGTGTGTATTTTGTACGGTCTGCAAATGATAGTAACGAAAAAAGGGGCTTATCACATCGTTGGATGGATAAGCCCCAGCTTTAATCGCTATGATGCGAAAAATGTATTACAACTGAGGACCAGCAGCTACAAGAGCCTTACCAGCTTCGTTTGTAGTGTACTTGTCGAAGTTCTTGATGAAGCGTTGAGCCAAGTCTTTTGCTTTCTCGTCCCACTGTGATGCGTCACTGTAAGTATCGCGAGGATCGAGGATTTCGGTAGCAACACCTTCCAACTTGGTAGGAACTACGAAGTTGAAGTAAGGCATTGTCTTGGTAGGAGCCTCATCAATAGAGTGATTCAAGATAGCATCAATGATACCACGAGTGTCACGGATAGAGATACGTTTGCCCGTACCGTTCCAACCTGTGTTTACTAAGTAAGCCTTCGCACCATTCTTCTTCATCTTCTTCACCAACTCTTCAGCATATTTTGTTGGGTGCAATTCAAGGAATGCCTGACCGAAACAAGCTGAGAATGTAGGAGTAGGCTCTGTAATACCACGCTCTGTACCTGCCAATTTAGCAGTGAAACCAGAGAGGAAGTAGTACTTGGTTTGCTCCTCGTTCAAGATAGATACTGGAGGTAATACGCCGAATGCGTCTGCAGACAAGAAGATTACTTGCTTAGCAGCAGGACCAGCAGAGATAGGCTTTACGATATTCTTGATGTGGTAGATAGGATAAGATACACGAGTGTTCTCTGTGCGGCTCTTATCTGTAAAGTCAATCTTACCGTTTTCGTTTACAATTACGTTCTCCAAGAGAGCGTCACGCTTGATAGCATTGTAGATATCAGGTTCTGACTCTTTGTCAAGGTTGATAACCTTAGCATAGCAACCACCTTCGAAATTGAAAATACCTTTATCGTCCCATCCGTGTTCATCATCACCAATCAACAAACGTTTTGGGTCGGTAGACAAGGTTGTCTTACCTGTTCCTGATAATCCGAAGAAGATAGCGGTGTTCTCACCGTTCATGTCAGTGTTAGCAGAGCAGTGCATTGAAGCAATGCCCTTCAGTGGCAAGTAGTAGTTCATCATTGAGAACATACCCTTCTTCATTTCACCTCCATACCATGTGTTCAAGATAACCTGCTCTTTGGTTGTAACGTTGAAAGCAACGCAAGTTTCAGAATTTAATCCCAGTTCTTTGTAGTTCTCTACCTTAGCCTTAGAAGCATTGTAAACAATGAAGTCAGGTTCTTGGTCGAGTTCTTCTTGATTAACAGGACGGATGAACATGTTGGTCACGAAGTGAGCCTGCCATGCTACCTCAACGATGAAGCGAATCTTCATACGTGTGTCTTTGTTAGCACCGCAGAAACCATCTACTACGAACAAACGCTTGTTAGAAAGTTCTTTCTTAGCCAACTCATTAACGACCTTCCAAGTAGATTCTGTCATCTTGTGGTTGTCGTTCTTATATTCGTCAGTAGTCCACCAAACGGTGTCGTGAGAATTAGCGTCGTCAACAATGAACTTGTCCTTAGGTGAACGACCCGTGTAAATACCTGTTTGTACACAAACTGCACCCAGTTCTGTCTCCTGACCTTTCTCAAAGCCCTCAAGGCCTTCTTTGGTCTCTTCTTCGAACAACAATTCGTAAGAAGGATTGTAAACTACCTCTGTTGTACCTGTAATTCCGTACTTTTCGAGTACTGATTTATCAAACTTTGCCATTATATAAAAATGTATTTAAGTGTGAATAATTATTCTTGAACAATGAATTTCTAATTCGACTACAAAGTTACAGAAAATATATCCGTCGACAAATTTTAGGTTATAAAAAATATATATATCGTTTCTGTTTTAGGTTAAAGAATTGAAAAAAGAAAGCATTGTTTTGATATTTGCAATTTTCACTTTGCAAAAACAAATGGAAATGGCTACTTTTGCAGGATGAAAACATAACACATTGAAAACAATGAAGATTATCAACTTTAGTGAGTCGAACTCAATTATGAACCAGTATTTAATGGAAATAAGAGATGTTGACTACCAGAAAAACCGTTTGTTGTTTCGTAATAATATTCAGCGAATAGGTGAATTGGAAGCCTATGAGATATCCAAGACTCTTGATTATGAGAAGAAGGATGTCACTACTCCTTTGGGAGTTGCACAGGTGAATATTCCTGCCGACGAGGTTGTATTGGCTACGATCTTTCGCGCAGGCCTTCCGTTCCATAACGGTTTTCTAAATATCTTCGACCATGCGGGCAATGCTTTCGTGTCTGCTTATCGTCAATATATTGACAAAGAGCAACATGAGGTGGGTGTGCATGTGGAATATTTGGCTACACCGAGTATTGAAGGTAAAACCCTTATCATTGCCGATCCTATGTTGGCTACGGGGGCTTCCATGGAGTTGGGTTATCAAGCTTTCCTCACAAAGGGAACGCCTAAGCGCATCCATGTAGCTTGCGTCATTGCGACACCAGAGGGTATCGACCACATCAAGAAAACTTTTCCCACGGAAGAAACTACTATCTGGTGTGGAGCAATCGACCCAGGTCTTAACGAACACAAGTATATTGTGCCCGGTTTTGGCGACGCTGGTGACCTTTGTTATGGAAATAAGCTGTAACAACAGTCGTTAGCTCACTGACATAGGGTTTTAATTGATTATTTTTCCTGTTGAAGCAGCATACGTACTCACTTGCTTTTGAAGAGATGTTTTTGTGAGAATGTATGCTGTTAGGTGGTTTTATTTTTTGTTTTTGCTACCTTTTTACAATCTTCAGTAGTTCCTTGAAATCGTCAATAATAAAGTCGGTGTGCAGTGACGTCATTTGCTCACGCGTGCCATTGCCGTACGTAACACCGCAAGTAAATACATTGGCGTTTTGTCCCATTTGGATGTCATACACCGTATCTCCAACCACCATTGCCTCTTGCGGTTGAATGTTTAGATGTGTTAGGGTCATTAAGACGGACTCAGGATGAGGCTTCGCATTCGAAACATCATTGGCGCTCACTACAAAGGGAATGATGTCTTTCAATTCAAAGGTGTCTATAAAGTTAAGAAGAGAGTGCTTGGAGCGACTACTGGCAATGGTAATAACGTATCCTAAGCGGTGCAATTCTCGCAAAGTTTCAAGTACATTTGGGAAAAGTGGTACCGCACCGGGAACGTTGTTTTCATGAAACACCTTGTCATACGTTGCAACACATTGCTCACCCATTTCGTCTGTCATAGGGATTAAGTCGGTAAAAGTCTGTTTTAAGGGCAGTCCAATCATCTTGGCGCATTGCTCTCGGGTGCGTGGTTCTAAGTGAAGTTGCTCAATAACTTCTAACATGGTGTTGGTAATCAGTGTCTTGGTGTCCGCCAAAGTACCGTCAAAATCAAGAATAATAGCTTTTAAGTGCATGTTTGTTTTGTTAAATGGAAGCACAAAGATAATCAAAATACGGCTATCTTCAGGCGAGTAATTGATAAAAATGGAAAAACAAATGGGAAGGGTAAGAGTTGTTACGCTACTTTTTCGTGTACACAATTCTTACATTGAAGACTCATATTTTTATAGCGAAAAGGCTCTTATCAGATAGCGCATATAAAATTGTTGGTGCGCAGTTTCAGCGACTCCTCTATGCTGAATTATCTTTACAAAGTGCCTCTCATAACTCGCGTATTTGCGAACAACTTTGAAGTTGGTCGCAAATACGCGAGTTATGAGCAATGTTTGTAATTTGTTGTTATTGAGAGTGTTATGTTTATAATATCGTTTTTCATTCATAAATTTACCACTTTTTGGTGGCTGAAGCATTGAGATAAGCCTGCAAGTTGCATGCTTTAATGCGGTTATTACATGTAGATAACACCTCTAAAGCGTGTTTCCAAGAGCGTAAACTCAATGTTTCAGCCTGAAAAGGCGTTTATTTTGTGAAAATCAGCCCATTTTTGTAGGGTGTTTGCCTATTGATTTTTTCTATTTTGAAGATTTTAGATGACCGTTTTTTGGTAAAATAACAGGACAAAAGCAACGCATTTCTATCTCTAAAAATGATAAAATTGAAGTGTCATGCTTGTTACAAGAAGAAAAGCAAAAGAAGCGCATGAGGTAAGCCGTGCAATGCGTTTCTTTCCTAAAGGCTGTTGTTGAAACAAAACGAAAAACTGGTTTTTCATCATCAGCCACCTATTTATAATAGAAAGAACTCCGTGTGCCATGTGTCTTAAAATACGTGAATTGTGCGTTTGTTACAAAAGATTAGGTTATTTTTGCATATTAAACTGATAAACTGCACGATAATAAAATGGGGCTAACAAGTATAGCAAGCCAATTCTTTCTGTCGCGTCAAAAAGAGATTGAACGATGCGCCAGACACACTGAATCAATGCAACAGCAGGTACTGATGAACCTGTTGGAGCAGGCTAAAGATACAGAGTATGGGCGTAGCCATCTCTTTGGGAGTATAAAGTCGTATGAGGAATATGTAAAAAATGTGCCTGTCTGTACTTATGAAGAGCTGAAAAGTGACATTGACCGCATGCGGCATGGGGAAGAAAATGTGTTGTGGCCCGGTCAAGTGAAGTGGTTTGCCAAATCGTCAGGTACAACTAATGATAAGAGCAAATTCATACCCGTGTCTAACGAGGCTCTTCATCACATCCATTATCAAGGAGGAAAAGACACGGTGGCACTCTATCTCCTTAATCGTCCTGACAGTCGGATTTTCGACGGAAAAGCTTTGATATTAGGAGGAAGCCACTCTCCAAATTATAATGTACACAACTCTTTAGTGGGAGACCTTAGTGCAATCCTGATAGAAAATATCAATCCTCTTGTTAATGTGATGCGTGTGCCGAAGAAGTCTACGGCACTTTTGCAAGATTTTGAAGTAAAACGAGATCGTATTGCAAAGGAAACATTACATAAAAATGTAACGAATATCTCAGGAGTTCCCTCTTGGATGCTGTCTGTATTGGTGAGAGTGATGGAATTAAGTGGCAAGACGCATTTGGAAGAGGTATGGCCTCACCTTGAAGTTTTCTTCCATGGAGGCATCCCTTTCACGCCTTATCGTCCGCAATATGAGCAACTCATCACCTCTCCGCAGATGTGTTACATGGAAACCTATAATGCCAGCGAAGGATTCTTTGGCATACAAAGCGACTTAGATGATTCTTCCATGCTCTTAATGCCGGATTATGATGTGTTCTATGAATTCATTCCGATGGATGAATTTGGAGTGAAGGAAGCCCCCACAGTAGTACCATTGGAGGGCGTTGAGCTGGATAAAAACTACGCCATGCTCATCTCTACATCTTCTGGATTGTGGCGTTATATGATTGGTGATACTGTGAAGTTTACTTCAAAAAATCCCTATAAATTCATTATTACTGGTCGTACAAAGTACTTCATCAATGCCTTTGGTGAGGAATTGATTATGGACAATGCAGAAAAAGGGTTGGCTTATGCGTGTGAGCAAACGGGTGCAGAGATTTCAGAATACACCGCAGCACCCGTATATATGGACAGTAATGCCAAATGTAGACACCAATGGTTGATTGAGTTTGTCAAAAAACCAAAAAGTTTACAACAATTTGCGTCTATCTTAGACAAGCGTTTGCAGGAATTAAATAGTGACTACGAAGCCAAACGTTTTCACAATGTCACACTGCAACATTTGGATATCATCATGGCACGTACCAATTTGTTTAATGATTGGCTGAAAATGAAAGGGAAAATGGGTGGACAGCACAAGGTTCCACGTTTGTCTAATAGTAGAAAGATTATTGAGGAATTGCTCGAACTCAATACCTCTGAACAAAATCTTGTTAAGGGATAATTCTCATTTATATTGAATGAAAATGCGTCATTTGTACTTTTTCAATTACCTAAAGTCACTTCATTGCAATGCAGGCAAAGTGCTCTCGCTTAGCGCAGCATGGTATGTTCTCCTTTTGTGGCTTTCCTCTTCCCTGATGATGTCTTGTGCTCGCATGGGAAGTCCCGATGGAGGATGGTACGACGAGACTCCTCCAAAAGTGGTCAGTACGTCACCTAAGGAGGGTTCTGTACATGTCACGGATAAGAAAATATACATACAGTTTGACGAATTTATTAAGATTGACAATCCCACAGAGAAGGTTGTCATCTCTCCTCCACAGATAGAAGCACCAGAAATCAAGTCGCAAGGAAAGCGAATCGTGGTGGAACTGAAAGATTCTTTGAAGCCAGACCTCACTTATACGGTCGATTTTAGCGATGCAATCTCGGATAACAACGAGGGCAATCCTTTGGGAAATTATACTTATAGTTTTTCAACAGGTTCAAAGATTGATACCATGGAGGTAAGTGGTTATGTGCTGGAAGCCGAAAACTTAGAACCCATTAAGGGAATCTTGGTGGGTCTTTATGCCAATCATAGCGACTCTATCTTCCGACATAAGCCCATGTTGCGC
This sequence comes from Hoylesella timonensis 4401737 = DSM 22865 = JCM 15640, assembly GCF_000455445.1. Taxonomy (GTDB): domain Bacteria; phylum Bacteroidota; class Bacteroidia; order Bacteroidales; family Bacteroidaceae; genus Prevotella; species Prevotella timonensis. Next base: position 92,396 of record NZ_HG417093.1, read on the forward strand.
GTGTCTCGAACCGATAGTCGTGGCAAATTCACCATTCGTGGCATTGCTCCAGGCACTTATCGTATTTACGCTTTGCAGGATGTAGATGGAAATTACTTTTATAATCAGAAAAGTGAGAAGTTGGCTTTCACGCATGACCTGATTACTCCAAGTTCTAAACCTGATATTCGACAAGATACGATTTGGGCAGATTCGCTCCATATCAAGAATATTCTGCAAGTGAATTATACGCATTTCTTACCAGATGATATTACGTTGAGGGCTTTCACCGAGATACAGACAAATCGTTATCTCATTAAGACGGAGCGTAAAGAGCCTAACTTCTTCTCGCTGTTTTTTAGCTATGGCAGTGACCAACTCCCGCAAATAAAAGGTCTTAACTTTAATGATAAGGACGCTTTCATCATGGAGTCGACTCCTCGAGGCGACACCTTGACGTATTGGTTGCGTGACACAACGCTCATTCATCAAGACACATTAGAGGTTCAGTTAAGCTATCAAGCCACCGATTCTGTGGGACATCTGCATCAACAAGTGGATACTGTTTCGTTATTGTCTAAGATTCCGTATGCAAAGCGATTAAAATTGGAACAGAAAAAGATAGACGAGTGGACAAAAAAACAAGAAAAAGCTAAAAAAAGAGGCGAGCCTTACGACTCTATTATGCCAAAAGAAAACTTGGATGTACAAGTTACCGCTGGCTCGGCAATGACGGCTGATAAGAATGTAAGCTTTCATTTTGAAACTCCTTTGGCAAAGATTGACACGTCCAAGATACATCTTTATGCCAAACATGACACGCTTTGGTACGTCTCTCCGTATGAATTTGAGCAACAACGAGATACTACTGTGAAGGCTCTCAATAAGGCTTATTTAGAACATACGCGCGACTATGTCTTGCGAGGTGAGTGGCGTCCAGGGATAGAGTATAGTCTTGAACTTGATAGTGCCGCCTTTATTGATATCTATGGAGTGGCATCAACGAAGAAGAAACAAGGCTTTTCTGTTCAATCGAATGATGAGTTAAGCACCATTCTATTAACCATTGCGGGCGCAAAGCAAGCACCTATGGTGGTTCAGTTGCTTGACACTTCGGATAAACCAGTGAAGCAGGTGCCTGTAGTCAATGGTGAAGCACGATTCTTCTATGTTAAACCGGGCGATTATTATGCGCGTTTGTTTGTAGACACGAATGGAAATGGTCGCTGGGACACGGGGAATTACGATGAGAATAGGCAGCCCGAAGAAGTTTATTATTATCCAAAGAAGATTACATGTCGTGCAAAATGGGACTTTAATGAAACTTGGAATCTCACCCAGACGCCTCTGTATCAGCAAAAACCTGCACAAATCACCAAACAAAAGGGAGAGCAGCAACGCAAAATTCAGAATAGAAATGCCAAGCGTGCCCTCGACTTAGGTAAAAAATATGTGCCAGGTATGTTGAAATAATACCACGAAGTGTTATTCTGATGAAGAATCACGATGTTGCAAATACATCGTATTGGTACAAAAATAAGGAACAAACGAATATGAAATTATTGAAAAAAATCACTTTATTATTACTATTATTGGTCTCATCGGTCGCTGTACAAGCACAGTGTGATATGAAGAACACGGCTTTTACTTCTGGTGAGCTTCTTACCTACAATCTTTTTTTTAATTGGAAATTCGTATGGGTGAAGGTGGGAAATGCTTCCATGTCCGTGGTACGTTCCAACTATAAAGGACAGCCAAGTTATCGCGCTTCATTAATTACCAGAGGAAATCGTAAGGCGGATCATCTCTTTGTATTGCGTGATACGTTACAAGCTTATACCTCGCTTAACTTGGCACCGCAGTACTATCGCAAAGCAGCACAAGAAGGTTCACGTTATTATATAGACGAAGTTTTTTATACTTATCCCAATAAGAAAGTCTATGTCAAGCAACATCAGATAACCAGTAGTGGTGAGCATCTATGGAGGCAGGGCTACAAGAACGAATGTGTGTTCGATATGTTGAATATCTTTTTACGTGCAAGGTCGTTCGATGTGTCCAAGTGGAAGAAAGGCTACGCTTATCGCTTTACGATGGTTGACGGTGAAAAGTCGATGCCTGCCATGTTGAAATATCATGGGAAAACCCACGTCAAGGCGGATGATGGGAAAAAATATCGTTGTTTACAATTGTCATATATGGAAAAAGAAGACAAGTCGTATAAGAAGATTGTCGACTTTTTCGTTACCGATGACACCAATCATATCCCCGTACGGTTAGACATGTTCTTGCGCTTTGGCTCGGCAAAGGCTTTCTTAGTGGGGAAGAGAGGCGTAAAAAACTAACTGCGAAATACGAGAGATGAACTTTCAGGTCAAAAGACAAGTTTCCTTCTTTGATCTCTTTCGTCGTTCATCTTCTCTTTATTTGCAGTGATTTTATTGGTAGCTTTTGCCGAAAAGTTCCTTTTTTTATTTGCTTATATAAAGTAATATAAAAAGGTGGCAATTCCCTCTACGGCAGGTTTTCGCTGTCCTTCGATTTCTATTTTGAAGTTGATTTCTGTTTTGCAAATGCCACGAAGGTTGCTAATGGCATGCAACTTGGCGGTCATTCTTACACGACTACCAGTAAGAACTGGTTGTCCAAAGCGCATTTTATCCATGCCATAGTTGACCAACATCTTGATGTTGTTCACCTCAATGATTTGTTCCCAAAGGTGTGGCAATAGAGACAAGGTAAGATAACCGTGCGCAATAGTGCTCTTGTAGGGGCTTTCTACTTGTGCACGCGCTTCGTCTACGTGAATCCATTGATGGTCTAAAGTAGCGTCTGCAAATAGATTGATGCGATCTTGTGTTACTTCCAACCATTCGGATGCACCTAAGTCTTTGCCTAAGTAACTGGCAAAATCTTCGTAAGAATTGATGATTACTTTTTCCATATACTGCTCATTTGTTGTGAATACGTCGCTGTGAAACGAACCGTTATACGGGGATTGTTCCCTTTAGCATCGTATTTGATGGTTTCATGATACAAAGGTAGCAAAAGCAATTTAATTAGACAAATCGCACAAACAATGGTTGTACGCACGCAACCATAAACTGCTTGTTAACCAAAAATATAACGTTAAAGTTGTCGTTTTTCAATAAATGGCTTACCTTTGCATGATACCGCAGAGATTATTTATTTCTCACAGCATTAGTTTTAGCAATTTCATGAAAGAGTTTATACAAGTTTTTAGGCGCTTCGTGCCACCCTACAAACGTTATTTATGGGCGTCCGTCTTATTCAATGTCTTGTCAGCAGTATTGAATATATTTTCTTTTGCGGCGCTCATTCCCATTCTTAACATTCTGTTTAAGGTGAATCAAGTGCAGGTAACCACACTCATGCCTTGGCCTGAAGCCATTAAAGATTTACCCCGTATGTTAGCTAATAATGCCAATTATTACGTGCAGGTGATGATTGATACCTATGGTTCTACGACCACCTTGCTGCTGATAGGTTTGTTTTTGGCTTTCATGACCTTTCTAAAGACGGCAGCTTACTTTCTGTCTTCTGCCACTATCATGCCGATTCGTACAGGTGTGGTACGTGATATCCGCAATCAGTTGTACCGCAAGATTACCAGTTTGTCGCTGGGATTCTTCTCAGAAGAGCGCAAAGGTGACATCCTTGCACGTATGAGTGGTGATGTACAGGAGGTGGAAAACTCTATCATGGCTTCGATAGACATGCTCTTCAAGAATCCTATCCTCATCATTGCCTATTTCGCAACCTTACTTATAATCTCTTGGGAGCTCACATTGTTTACCATTGTGTTTGTTCCTATCTTTGGATGGTTAATGGGGATTGTTGGTCGTAAACTTAAACAAAATAGCATCAAGGCACAAAGTCTCTGGAGTGACACCATGAGTCAGGTCGAGGAAACGTTGGGAGGACTGCGCATCATCAAAGCCTTTTGTGCCGAGGAAAAGATGAATAAGCGGTTTGATAAGATCAACAGTGATTATCGCAATCATATACTTCGAGTCAATGTGCGGCAACAAATGGCGCATCCCATGAGCGAGTTCTTAGGTACAGTGATGATTGTCATCGTGCTATGGTTTGGTGGTACCTTAGTACTCAACCAACAAACGCTCAGTGGTCCTACGTTTATTTACTACTTGGTGATGCTGTATAGTATCATCAATCCTTTGAAAGAGCTATCAAAAGCCAGTTACAGCATCATGAAAGGCTTGGCTTCGATGGAGCGAGTAGACAAGATATTAAATGCGAAAGTCACCATACAAGATTCTCCACATCCTGTTCCTATCAAGGAATTCAAGCATCAAATCGAGTTCCGTGATGTATCTTTTAGGTATGGAGAGCAATGGGTGTTGCGACATATTAACTTGGTGATACCCAAAGGAAAGACGGTAGCATTGGTGGGACAGAGTGGAAGTGGAAAGTCTACTTTGGTGGATTTGATACCACGCTACTATGATGTACAAGAGGGCGAGGTGTTGATTGACGGTATCAATGTTCGTGATTTGGGTATTCACGACCTGCGACAACTCATCGGGAATGTGAACCAAGAGGCGATTCTATTTAACGATTCGTTTTATAACAACATCTCTTTTGGCGTCGACCATGCCACGCAAGCAGAGGTAGAGCAAGCAGCTCGTATTGCCAATGCTTATGACTTCATTATGGAGTCAGAAGATGGATTTGATACCTGCATTGGAGATCGAGGCGGAAGGTTGAGTGGTGGGCAGCGTCAGCGTGTGTCCATCGCCCGCGCTATCTTGAAGAATCCACCTATCTTGATACTCGACGAGGCTACCAGTGCGCTTGATACTGAGAGCGAACGCATGGTGCAAGATGCGCTGGAGAAGCTCATGAGCACACGCACAACGGTGGCAATAGCACACAGACTGTCTACTATCAAGCATGCCAATGAAATATGTGTGCTACACGAAGGACGCATTGTAGAGCGTGGTACGCATGAAGAACTCATGAGTAAGGATGGCTATTACAAGAAACTGCACGATATGCAGGAACGATGATATAATGAAAAACGAAAGCTAAAGAGCGAAATGGAAAAGATGAAATATAGCGTTGAATCGTCTAAAAGCAAAGGAGCTAAACAGTACTTGGCACCATTTGTGTCATTAGTGGTGAATATTTTTATGGCGTTTGTGGTGTATCTCATTGCCCGGGTGGCATTCCTTTTAGAGAATTTCAGTTATTTCTCTGAAGGTTTATCCATCTCCCAAGTGGGCGAATGGTTTTGGGGTGGCTATATTTTCGACCGTTCTGCCATCACTTACACCAACTCCTTGTACATCGTCATGATGCTCTTCCCTTTGTGGATCAAAGAACGTCGAGGCTATCATCTATTGTGCAAATGGGTCTTTGTGGTCGTCAATACGCTTACTTTGGTCATCAATCTATGCGATGCTGTGTATTTTCCGTACACCTTGCGTCGTACTACTACGAGCGTATTTCGTGAGTTCAGCAACGAGAACAACTTGCTGGATGTGTTCTGGGGCGAGCTATGGGGACATTGGTACTTATTATTGCTCGCCATTGCAGTGGTATGGTTGATGTGGAAACTCTATCTCATGCCACGCACCCACCACACCTATTATGCCACGCTGGGCAGTCGCATCGGCTTCGGAGTGGTGCAGTTGCTTTTGTTGCTCGCCATTACACCGCTTGCCATAGGTGCATGCAGAGGTGGACTTGAGTCGGGGATTCGCCCCATAACCGTGAACAATGCCAACCAATATGTCAACAGACCCACCGAATGTGCCATTGTTCTCAACACACCCTTTGCGCTTATCCGCACCATTGGAAAAGACGTATTCGAGGTGCCACCTTACTTTGAAAACCTCGAAGCTGCCGAACGAGTGTTCTCACCCATTCATCGTCCTGTCTCTACCCATCCGTTCCAAAAGAAGAATGTGGTGGTACTCATTGTCGAGAGCTTTGGAAGAGAGTACATTGGTGCCCTGAACAAGGATTTAGAAAATGGCAACTATAAGGGATATACACCCCATGTGGACAAACTCATTCAACAGAGTGCCACCTACCAGTATTCTTACTGTAACGGTCGTAAGAGTATCGACGGAATGCCATCTGTGCTTTGTGGCATTCCAATGTTCAAAGAACCCTTCGTGTTGTCGCCTGCTTCGATGAACAATTACACCAGTATGGCAGGACTTTTGGGCAAAGAAGGCTATCACACTGCTTTCTTCCATGGGGCTAATCGTGGTAGCATGGGATTTATGGCGTTTGCTAACAAAGTAGGATTCCAGCAATACTTTGGGCGACAAGACTATGCTGCCGACAAACGATTTGGCGGAGATGCCGACTTTGATGGACACTGGGGCATTTGGGACGAACCGTTCTTACAGTATTGGGCAACGAAGATTGGCGAGCTAAAAGAGCCTTTCATGACGGCTTGCTTTACTGTGACAAGCCACACTCCTTATGTCATTCCCGAGAAATATAAAAAGGTATATCCAGAAGAGGGCATTGTGATACACAAATGTATTCGCTATACCGACATGGCTATCGGTAAGTTTTTCGAAACCGCAAAGAAGCAACCTTGGTACAAGAATACGATTTTTGTGCTGACCAGCGACCATACCAACTTGAGCGATCATCAGCAATATCAGACCGATATTGGCGGTTTTTGCTCACCTATCGTCATCTTCGACCCCTCGGGCGAGGTAAAGTCTGGCATTTATCCAGGTATTGCGCAGCAAATAGACATCTTGCCAACAGTGCTCAGCATATTGGGCTACAACAAGCCTTTCCTCTCTTTTGGCTGCGATCTCATGACAACCCCCATGAAAGAGACGTATGCTGTGAACTATCTCAACGGTATTTATCAGTATTGTAAATATGGCTACGTGCTGCAATTTGATGGACAACACACCAAAGCCATCTATCGATTAGACGACAAGCTCATGCAGCACAACCTCTTGGGAAAGGTGAAAGAGCAAGCACAGATGGAGCATGAGCTAAAAGCTATCATTTGGCAATATATGTACAGAATGGTACACGACAAGCTGATGCCATAGTTTTGCACCAGTGATTTGTGATTTGATGTGTACGAACTCTTTGCATGGAGTCGTGCGACGATGAAGAATTGAGTTTTTTTTGACGTTTTGCATGGTGATTGAAGCCGCAAAAAACACCCTGTAAAACTGTCAAAAAACTTAACAAAAGGCTTTCCATAACTTCAATATTTTCACGCAGATGATAAGTTGCTCGCAAATATCGCAGTATTTGAAGAGTTTTGTAAGTGTCAGAATATGAGTTACTTATCTTGAAAAGTGCAGATAATGTTGCCTTTCTTTCCTTTGTTTTAGTTGCTAAAGCAATGCTTTAAGGGCGTTAAGTCATGTTGATAAGCCCTTTATCCCATGTTTACAGCACTCCAAAAGTATTACTTTAAGGGCATTCACCCATTGCTTTAACAAAATCAGCGCATATTTCGAGCTGTTTTAGCTGCATTTTTGAACCAAAATGGGGTGTATCTTCGTCTATTTTGAAGATTTTTCCTGACCGTTTTTTGGTATTTTTTTAGGACAAAAAAGAGCATTTATTCCATGCACTTTTTGTATAAATTGATGAGCTGTCGAGTTACGTTTTCGGTGTCAAATCGTTGCACATATGCCTTGGCTCGAGCTATGCGACCCTTCCTTTCCGTATCGTTTAGCAAAGTTAGCAATGCTTCTCGCATGGCTTGGACGTCATCGGGATGAACATATAAGCAGTCTGCTCCTCCAGCTTCTTCGAGACACGACCCTGTACAAGCCACGACAGGTAGTCCACTGTGTATAGCCTCAATGATAGGAATGCCGAAACCTTCGTAGCGAGAAGGATAGACAAAGCACTCAGCCAGTTGATAGATAGCGGGCAAATCGGCAAAGGGAACATGGTGCAACAGGGTGATGCGACTTTGCAGATGGTGTTGTGTAATGTAATTTTTCACCTTCTCTGTGTAGGGTGTAGTCTTGCCCACCACCACCAAATGAATATCGGTAGGCATGTCCTTGAGTGCCTTTACTGCCAGCAGTACGTTCTTGCGCTCTTCAATACTGCCTACGTTGAGGATGAAACGAGTGGGCAAATGGTACTTCTCCCGAACTTCTTGCAGTTGTCTTTCGGTACAAGGGTGTTTGAAAACCTCGTCACAGTCTTGATAGATGACCGTAATCTTGTCGGGCGAAACGTGTCCATATTTCACGATGTCTCGCTTGGTACACTCGCTAATGGCAATAATATGTGTGGCTTCGCAACAGGTCATGCGAAACTTATAACGATAAATCAGCACATCCCACCAATGATAATATTTTGGAAAGCGTAGGAAAATAAGGTCGTGGATGGTCACGATACCCTTCACTCCCGATGCCTTGATGCCACGTGGCAGTTCGTTGGAAAGCCCATGATAGAGGTCGATGTGGTCGCGCTTCAGGTCATTAACGATGCCTGTAAACCGCCACCAAGTTTGCGACAGTGGATGTTTTTTGCCCGTGGGGTAAACATAGCGCACGCATGGTTGCGCAGGAATTTGGTTGCGCAACTCTTCGTTTCCTTCGTTGGGCGCATACAGACGGATGTCCAAGTCAAGGTCTTGGGCGTGAAGAAGGTTTTTTACCAAGGTTCTACTGTAGTTACCCAATCCTGTTTTGTTGCGTACAATTCGTTTGGCATCAAAGCCTATGTGTAGTAATTTCGAGTGGTTCATGACAAGCTGTTTGAACTTCAAAGATAGATGAAAATAGCCAATGAAACAACTAAACGAAACAAAAACTTGGAGGAAAGGGGTGAAATGCGTATATTTGTCACCAAATATCTTTGCATGAATCTACTTTACAGGTTAGGCTTTGGCATCTCCTATCTGCTGTCCATGCTACCGTTGAGGGTGCTTTATGTGGCATCTGATATTATTTATCTCATACTCTATCGTTTGATGCATTATAGGTATGAGGTGGTACATCGTAATGTCATGGCATCGTTTCCACATTCTTCAGCGGCGGAACAAGAGGCTATGATACGAGGATTTTATCATTGGTTGTGTGATTACTTTGTGGAGACGCTCAAGATGATGTCAATGAGTAAGCGGCAAATGCAGCGAAGAATGCAATTTATCGGTACGGAGGAAGTCAACAAAGTGATAGCAAAAGGGCAGTCTGCGGCTATCTATTTGGGGCATTATGGTCAGTGGGAATGGATCACCTCACTCCCTTTTTGGGTTTCTAATGAAGCACAATGTGCCCAGATATACCATCCCTTAGAGAATAAATGTTTTGACAAAATGGTGAAGCACATGCGTGAAAAGCGAGGAGCCGTGTGCATCTCGATGTCAGAATCGTTGAGAAAAGTGGTGGAATATCGACAGAAAAATATTCCGCTCGTCTTGGGATATATCTCCGATCAGGTGCCTTTCTGGAACAACATACACCATTGGGTTGACTTCATGCATCAAGATACGCCCGTGCTGACAGGTACGGAGCGCATGATAAAACGATTGGGACAAGCCGTATTTTATGCCGATGTGCGACGTGTACGGCGTGGATACTATACCTGTGAGTTTAAGTTAATCACCACAACACCGCAGACATGGGCTGATTTCCAGCTAACCGACCGCTATTTTGAATGTTTGCAAGCCAGTATAGAGCATGACTCAGACCTCTATTTATGGAGTCATAATCGTTGGAAGCGAACCAGAGAAGAGTTCAACTTACGGTACGATGCGCAGACAGGGAGGGTGGATTTGCGTGATTTAGAAACGATTATGTCTGAAAAAAGAGAGAAAGGATCAAAACCATGATATTGATAAAAGGTTACGGGCAGATGTGCAATAACATTCTGCAATATGCGCATTTGTATGCTTTCGGGCGTGAGCATGGGGTAAAAGTCATATCCATGCGTTTCTCGTATAAATATCGTTATTTTGCAATTTGCAAGAAGTGGTATCACCGTCCGATGACTTATCTGCTGGCAAAGCTGCTGATACGGCTGCGTTTGGTAGACTGTATCATGGGCGATAACACTCCCGAGATAGACCGCAAGTTTGCACAAGTCCCTCTCATTGCGTGTGGCGGCTGGGGTTGTAGGTATGACGAATTGTTTCGGAAGTATCGGTCGGAGATAGCACAACTATTCTGTATCAAGCCTGCCATTCAGCAGAAAGTGAACAACTGGATGCAAAAACATCCAAAAGCCGATATCAACTTGGGTGTCCATATACGTCGAGGTGACTATAAAACGTGGCAGGGAGGGAAGTATTTCTTTGGAGATGAGGTATATGTACGACTTATCCAAGAATTTCAAGCATTACATCCCCAACAGAAAATCAATGTGTTTATCTGTACCAACGATGCACGGTTGGATATCAACAGGTATCGCAAGGCTTGTCCGAATGTGTATCTTTCAAAAGGTTCTGGTATCGAAGATTTGCAGTTGCTTAGCCAGTGCGATTATCTCATGGGCGTAAAGAGCACCTTCTCTCTGTGGGCATCGTTCTATCGAAACATCCCCCTATATTGGATTATGGATGAAAATAAAAAGCTGGAAAACAATGACTTCGTGCATTTTGAAGATGTATATATGAGCGTGTGAAGCCTTCATGAAAGATGTTTTATCAATAACTTTGTGAACAACAACATGGAAACAACCAAACCCAAAGTATCTCTCCTTGTTTCTACCTATAATTGGAAGGAAGCATTGAACCTATGTGTGCGCAGCATTTTTGCCCAAACCGTGCTGCCAGATGAAATCATTATAGCCGATGATGGGTCAGGAGAAGATACGCGGGCAGTGATAGAACAGCTGCAAAAGGAAAGTAGTGTGCCTGTGATACACGTGTGGCATGAAGACAAAGGGTTTCGGCGAACAGAAATCATGAACAAAGCCATTGTGGCTGCTTCGGGCGACTATTTGTTGCAAGTGGATGGTGATGTTATTCTGTCGCCTTACTTTGTGAGCGATCACTTAGAGGTCTGCCAACCCAATTGCTTCGTGTGTGGCTCTCGAGTGAAGCTTGGAATAGTGTTGACTTGGCGGCTCTTGTCTCATCAGAAGTTTGAGTTGAGTCCTTGGAAGTTGCCTTTCAGTTTTGTTCTTAATAGTTTTCGGTCAAGACGCTTGCGCGCCTTTTTAGCAGATAGGTATGCACGCAAGATAGACCACTTGCGAGGATGCAACATGGCTTTTTGGCGTTCAGACCTGTTCAAGGTAAATGGTTATAACGAAGACCTGTTGCAATGGGGACATGAAGACAGCGAGTTGGCTTTCCGATTGCATTATGCTGGTGTGCACAAGCGAGCCTTGAAAATGGGTGGTAATGTGTATCATCTCTATCATCCAGAGGCATCTAAGAGCAATGAAGGGCGGCATTTGGCAGAGTTGGAGCGTGTGCAGCGAGAACGACTGACATGGTGTAAGAATGGTTTGGACAAGTATGAAATATAAAAAGATGAAGAAAAAGAAAATACTTTTTGTAATTAGTTATTTCTTAGATGGTGGAGTAGAAACCGTATTGATAGAATATCTTAGAAATTTATTAAAGACAAAAGCTTATGATTTAACGTTAGCAATAGCTTATAAGATAGATGAGGTAGAAGTATATCACAACAGAATACCCAAAGAAGTGAAAGTGGTATATTTGGTAACTAATCCCATTTTGCTAAAATACAAGTGCCGTAAACCCGCTAATAAGATAATTAAACTAACGGATGAGATTTTCATCAATCCCATTAGGCGTTATGTGCAATCACGCAATTTACATAAATTGGTAAAAAAAGCAGATGCTGTTGTTGATTTTATTAGTTCACAAGGTAGTTTTTTAAGAAAAGAAAAAACCAATAAAATTGTTTTCATACATAGTGCGATAGAAGAAAATTACAAGCGCGATCCAAAGGAAGGAGAAAAACAAAAGCGAAAAATACCCACTTACAATCACATTGTAACTATTTCTAAAGCCATGTATCAAGAGGCTTGTAGATTTTATCCTGAGGTGAAAGACCGTATTTGTATGATTTATAATTCGGTAGATACAGACGAGTTGCAACGAGCTTCAGAAGAGTTGATTGCAGATGAGCGTATGGAAAAACCTTATATTTTGAGCATTTCACGCTTAGAGGAATATCCAAAAGACTTCTCTACCTTAATTGCTGCTTACGCACTTTTGCGAAAATATTACGGACACACAGAAGAATTGTATATAATAGGAAAAGGTCCGTCTTTACAGCAACTTCAACAAAAAACAATAGAGTGTGGTGTTCAAGACCATGTACATTTCTTAGGTTTTATGTCGAATCCCTACCCCTATATAAAACGGTGTGAGATATTTGTGCATAGCTCTCAGTACGAAGGATTACCAACAGTTATGATAGAAGCGCTGTTGTTGGATAAAATGATAGTAGCCACCGATTGTCCAACTGGTCCTCGAGAAATCTTAAATGGTGGTAAAGCGGGTATTCTAACCCCTGTTGGCGATATAGAAGCATTAGCCAAAGCTATGCATGAAGCATTGACAGATAAAAAAATGCAGCAGCAGTTTGCTGAAGGAAGAGCAGCACACAAACGCTTATTTACATTCGAAGCAAACAGAGAGGCTTTTTGCAAACTCTTGGAAAGTAAGTAACTGCAGGGCTGTTATGACTTGTTTTTTCGCCCTTCTATCAATTTGGCAACGACCGCAAATTGATAGAACGCATCCCATACAGCATGGATAAAACCGGGCGCACCATCACAAAAACCACCCTTGAGAATGTAACTTTTGAAAAATCTGAATGCAGGACGTGTTAACAAACTGCCTGCTCCATAATTCTTCTGACGACGACGTGGCACCTCGTAGTCGGAATAAGTGTCTGTCTTCTTGAATAAGGTAGCAATGCTGTCGTTTGCCAAATGCTCTATCGCCAAAGCGTGGTTGCGCTTGGGAATATAAGAGATAGTACCGTTTATCTGCGGTACTGCATGGATGACCGCAGGCCAATGAGCCACCTCTTTGCGAAAGAAGCGGAGGATATAGTCAGGATAATGGGCATGCAAGAACTGTCCCATGAAATAATTTTTGCGTGGAATATATAAGCCGTCTGCACAATTTGGGGTAGCAATGTGGCGATAAAGGTACGCTCTTAACTGCTCGCTAATCAGTTCGTCGGCATCTACAACCAGAATCCAAGGGTGAGTTGCGTGGTCAATAGCAAATTGTCGAGCTGGTTCTACAATGTTGTAATTGCCTTTTGGAAAGATAATAACCCTGCAACCCATTGACTTCGCTATCGTTATTGTATCGTCAGTGCTCTCCATGTCGCACACAATAATCTCGTCAAAGTGCTTCACAGAGTCTACTACTTGTGCCAAATGTTTCTCGGCATTATAGGTGTTGATGACAACAGAAATTTTCTTTTCCAAATTAGTGTGGCTCATAAATCTACTTTATAGGATAAAGTCTTCCTGCACAAATACGTTTTCTCTTATAGTTAAATTGTTTGTTAAAAATGCTAAGTGAAGGACGATATTCTTTGGTTTGTATCTCCATAAGATCAAGAATGCTATGTATCATATCATCTGTCATGAATGGATGGTGTGCCGATAGACGAATTCTATTTGTGATATATGGATAGTTTTTCTGGAAAGTTTTAGACATATACACCAACATGGGGATTTCTACTTTGTGATTATTGATATCAATGTCACCGTGTCCAGCTATTTTTTTGTTGATTTCCATCACATCTTCACCGTGGTCAGAGGTGTAGATAATCAATGCGTTTTTGTCTTTAAAACGGTTGATAATAGCGTTGACGATACTATCATTGTAGCGCACAGCGGTATCGTAAGTTGCTTTTGTTTCTTTTATTTTGTTATTCTCGCCTTGTTCTACATTTGTACTAAAAGCCTTAAATGTTTTTGGGTAGCGGTTTTCGTATTCCACGTGTGTACCAATAAGGTGTAGTACAATAAATCTTTTGGGCTTTTTTTGCTTTAAAGTTTGGTCTAATAAAGGTAGCAAATGTTCATCGTAAGGCTTTTCAAATTCACTTTTTGAATCTCTAATGCACACAAAAGAATTTGATTTACATCGCTCTGCGTAGAATCTTCCATTATTACCGTATATGCCTGAAGACTCTTGATTTGATAACCAGGTGGTATAATAACTTGCTTGATTTAAAATACTAAATAGGTCGGTATATTCATACCATTTCCCTTTTGCGCCTTGCCTGTAAAATGTAAATAATTTTTCCAGAACCCCCATTGTGTGTCCATTTGGACTGATAACATCGGTAAATTTGACTAAATCGCCAGTCTTTTCAAGGCTACTTAAATAAGGTGTTGTCTTAAGATGGTATCCGTATATCCCCATATGATTTCTTGTAGTAGATTCTCCTAATATATAGACAACATACGGTATAGTACTATTGTTCTTTAATAGCTTAGGGTGTGTGTTCCCTTTTTGTTTCATTTGCTTTAATTCTTGCATGTCATTTATAGCGTCACGTGTAAGAAAAACAGTGGAAACGACAGAGCAGCATTGGTGTAATAGCTTGTCTCGTGTGGCAGTATTTTGTCTTATTATATCTTTTACAAGGTTGACTACTGTAAAAAATGATGCAAAAGAAAGCCATGCTGATGCGAATAAAATAGCTGAACGCTTATATTGTAATTTTAGTAATAATAGGCTATATGCCGATAAAACAAAGATGACTGCACAAATGCTTCCATACAACCGTGAATTTAATACGTTGGCTTGCAGGTATTCTAATGCCTCATTATGATTAGTAGCTAAAAGGATTTCGAAAATTGCACTATCAGGCAAGCAGCGATAATAATATAGGAAATACAAAGAAAGAAATAGTAATAAAACCGATAATAGTTCAATGATGCTTTTAGTTAAACGCATAACTCTTTGATATGGAATAAGTGATATTATGAGAGTTAAGCAAATAATGGCAAAGCACATATATAAAAAATGATGTACGCCACGACCAAACGATGACATATTAAATAGGTATGGAATATTGATAAACAACATAAACGTGATGAAGCGAAAATGTTGTTGTATGAAATTTACGATCCCATTCCATATTTTTTTACTTCTACTTGTGTCTTGTGGTTGCATGAATTGATTTTCTGCTTGCATAATGTGAATATGATGTATCTATTTGCAAAGATATGTTTTTTTAGTAATATCATATAAAACTATTATATATTTTTTTTACTTTTGCAGCAATTATAAGTTATAATAATTAAGCATGAAGAACTCAATCCAATGCAAATGCAGGGCATTCTTAGCCAAACCTTTCTTTCACGATAAGCGAACACTGTTGTGGCTATGGACACTTTTGCCCATTATCGCCACTGTTTTCAAGTTGCATCGCAACAATAATTATCTGATATTCCGTGGCGTTTTTTGGCATACTGTGAACCAAACATCGCTGTATGGGGCGTACCCCAACGAATATTTTGATGTAAATCATTATGGACCTTTGTTCGCTTTGGTTGTTGCTCCCTTTGCTGTAATGCCCGTATGGTTAGGCATGTTGTTTTGGAATGTAGCACTCTCGCTCTGCTTGTATGTTGCCATTAGTAGGTCGCAACTGAAGTACAAACAGCAAATCTTTATTTATTGGTTTTGTGCAGAGACGTTGCTAACGTCCTTGTTCATGCAGCAATTCAACATTGGCATTGCTGCTATTATCATTGCTTCGTACTTCTTGATAGAGCGAGAGCGTGACTTTTGGGCAGCATTCCTCATCGTGTTAGGAACGTTTGTCAAGCTATATGGGGTGGTAGGACTGGCTTTTTTCTTCTTCTCCAAGCACAAAGGGCGGTTCGTTTTGTCGTTGTTATTGTGGGCTGTTGTGCTGTTCGTTGCGCCTATGCTGATAAGCAATGCCGACTATGTGATAGGGCAATATCACGAATGGTATGTCACCTTGTTGGAAAAGAATGGAGAAAATCTCCAATCTATTGCCCAAAATATCTCTTTGTTGGGCATGGTTCGCCGCATTACAGGCAATCTTTTATATTCCGATTTGTGGCTCATCGCTCCTGCGTTGGTATTGTTTTTCATCCCTTACTTTCGCTTTTCGCAATACAGAAATGCGATGTTTCGCCAAACCTATCTTGCATCGGTGTTGCTGTTCGTCGTGCTTTTCAGCACAGGCAGTGAGAGTAGTTCGTACATTATAGCCATTAGTGGGGCTTGTATATGGTATCTGTCTGCTCCGTGGCAACGCAATCGTTGGGATGTAGTCTTCATGGTGTTGGTGTTAATGATATCAGGATTTGGCTCGTCCGATCTCTATCCTCGTTGTATACGGCACGACTTGATACAAGTGTATTCGTTGAAAGCCCTACCATGCACCTTGGTTTGGCTGAAACTATGTTATGAAATGATGTTCAAGAATTATGATTCCGCTGATGTAGATACACAAAGTGAAGCATCAAAAAGTTGATAGGAACAGCCACAACCATCACCAATATGGGCGAAAGCCATTTGCTCACGTCCAACCAAAGAAAGATATTCAGCAAGCCAATCTCCATAAGATAGTTGACAATATGACTCCCCACAAAGCCCGCTGCATTAGACTTTGTGGGCTTTTTGTGGAAGGTAAAATAAGTAGTGAGTACATAGTTGCACACCAATCCCACCCCATAGCCTGCCGTGTAGGAAACATTCGCATTGGTAAACATCAAGAAAAGGCAATAAATGCCATAATGAATCAGTGAACAGAGCGTACCTACCAACCCAAAACGAACGATGCGTCCCGCATCTTTTCGCAGCTTGGGGTGTCTTTCTCCGTATGCTTTGAAGCTATTCTTCATCCGCTCCAACAATTTTGGTCACATGGTATAGTGGTCTGTTTTTTACTTCGGTATAAATTTTTCCGATATAAACGCCCACAATACCTATTGACAGCAAGATGAATCCTCCTACGAGCCAAATGCTCATCATGATTGATGCCCAGCCCGGATAGGCTGTTCCTACGACTAATGCATGAATGACATAGATGCCAATGCCGATGCTTAGAAAGATGAAAAGCAAACCAGCATACAGTATGAAATATATGGGATGTACGGTAAACGAGGTGATGCCATCGAGTGCCAAACTTAGCATTTTGCGCAGTGTGTATTTGGATTTACCTGCCTGTCGCTCGCTGATGGGGTCATCGACACATGCCGATGGCAGTCCCAGCATAGGTATCAGTCCGCGCAAATACAAATTGCGTTCCTGATAAGTGGATAGGATATCAAGTGCAAGGCGGCTCATCAAGCGGAAATCTGCATGATTGAACACGCTTTTCACGCCCAGTTTGTCCTGCAATCGGTAGAAGGCGGTAGCACTCAGTCGTTTCAATAGTGGGTCTGCCTGCCGTGAAGTCTTCACGCCATACACCACCTCACAGTTATTGTGAGTGTACTCGTGAATCATTAGTGGAATGGCATTCAGGTCGTCTTGCAAGTCGGCATCAATCGTAACGACCGCATCTGCCCATGTTCGAGCCGTCATCATGCCTGCCATCATGGCGTTTTGATGTCCCACGTTGCTTGCCAGGTTGATGCCTCTCACAAACTTGTTGGTTTGTTGCAACTTGCAAATAAGCTCCCAAGTACGGTCTTTGCTGCCGTCGTTGACAAATACCATCATGCTATCTGCACTGATGTGTCCCTGTTGTATGAGGTCGTTAAAAAGGGTTGTCAATCGAGCTACCGAGTTTTCCAGCACCTCTTCTTCGTTATAGCAGGGGGATATGGTGGCTAATCTCATCATGCTTTGTTCAATTTACTTTTTGCAAATTCGGTAAAGGTAACAAACGCTTCCTCTTCTTTTTTCAGCATCTTGATGAGGTTGCTCAATCGTTGAACCATTTTGTCGCCACTATTTTTGCGGATGATATACGGCATCTTGTATTCACGGTGTGCGTTGAGGTCGTAGAATTCCCATGGATGAAAGTAGGTTACAAAATAGCCATCGTGTCCAAGTACTCGTCTTGTCATCCAGTGATAGAGTTGCTGTGGTAAGAGATGTAACGACAGCCAAAACAGCGGAAAGCGTACCCAAGGCGTTACCGATGCTGGTATTTGCATCACTTCTCCGCGCATAAACCATGTGCGAGGCGTTGTGAGGTGCATGTATCTGCCAGGAATAAAGGCAGGATTTAGGGAAGAGTTGTACAGATAGCCCGCCTTTTCAATGTCCTTGTCTGACACGGGAAACATCCTTGGTTGTCGATAACCATGCACCTGTGTACCTGCCACGCTTTCTACGATGCGTTTGGATTCAAACACGTCTGTAGGCTTAGGTTGCCAATGATCCACACCATGACAAGCCACCTCGTGCCCCTCTTGCATAATGCGCCTAATGGTTTGAGGCGACTGTTCGGCAAAGTTTGCCGTACAAAAGAAGGTAGCGTGTACTCCATTTTGTTGTAAGCAGTCTAATATCTTGTTCGTGCCTTCAACAGAAATACGCATCCCTTCTTCTAACGAGATGTTCACGCCGTGTTCTTTGGGTACATCAAATTCTTCGGTGTCGAAACTCAATAATATCATGACATTGCCTTTTCGTATAGTATTTGCAAAAGTAACAAATTATTTATTTCTTTTGCGCAAACCGTCTGGTTATTTGTCTTAAAATCTCCAACGCAGTTGCATTTCCAAGTCGGTCTGTGTGTTGCCGCTGATTTCTTGATACCCTGTGCCCATCTTCTGACGATCCAAATAATGTGTAGCTCCTATCTTGACAGCCACCATTAGCTGTTCGTTGAGGTTGAAGCGTGTGTTGAAAGCTCCACGAATGCCCTTGCCAGCAAACATAGGGAATGCAAAGGTGTAGAGCATGCCACGTTCGTAAGTGTACAAACGGCTGTTGTAATCATCGGTGTGGAAATAAGCCAGTGCGGCAAAAGCCTGTAACCGTTTGAACTTTCCGCCCACATTTTCTGTCACCATGTATCCCGTGCTGTGTTTTGCACCTTGATAATACACCCCGTCAATCTGTGTTTTTGTAAACCATGCACTGTGGGTGAACATGGCAGCGAGACGTGCTCGGTGCGTGTAGGTATTGAGGAGAGCCGACTTGTCTGCGGTGTCTTTCTGTTTCATCTTGTATCGGTAGCGCACCTGCAAGTTCCATTGTCTGTGTTGATAAGTGGCAAGTGTCATCACATCCCAAGCATGACTCGACTGTGATGCTTGATACCGAGCCCATGGGAAATAGGCAAAATCAACGTAAGTTATCATTGATAAATGGCGAAAAGGCTGCCAATTGGTGCCGAGAAAGATGCCACTTTCGTTTTGACAATGCCCACCTTCGCTAAAACTTCGCCCCAAAAGAGCGTAATATCGGTAGGAATAAAATCGCTGAATGGCTATCACCGACCAATTGGGTAGGCATTGGTAACTAATGCTGTTAATGGTTGCGAGTGCTTTGTGGTTGCCTGTTGCGGTTTCTCCCTGTATGGAAAGTCGCCTGCTAATGTATCCATAGTCGATGCTGGCGTTCCAAAATGATTTGCCTTGAGGGGCATATTGCCGATAAGTTTGTTTAATATTGGGCTGCAACTCCTTGTCCAAAGTCGTTGAAAATGCGGTTGCTCCGACATGAAAGCCATGACTGAAATACTGCAAATGTCCTCCTGCTACAAACTCAGAAGTGTTGTGTTTGCGGCTCATCTCTCGCATTGTGCGATGATAGCCCGAGGTGACAATGGTGGCTATGGTGGTACTGTCTTTGTTCAGTGTACCGTCTATGTATCGATAGGACGCAAAACCTGTAAGGTCAAGTCCATTCGCTACCTGCACCGTAGCAGCGACTCCTTGCAGATAATTGGCTTCCGAACGTGACGAGTGCGCACGTATAGTATTGTACTGGTTGCCCAATGATGCCAAGGTAGTGAGCTTCCCGAGCATGAAGTCACGATTCATAGCCACACCAAGTCCAAATTTAGCACGGTATCTCCCTATGACCAACGACTTTATCTTGCCTAACTTATTAGCCTGCGCATAGAAAGAATAGTAGTCGTAACCCCATTTGTTGCGCCCTGCAAACCATGGTTCGCCCGCATCTTGCGAGGCAACGAAGCCCATTTTGCCATACCGTCCATACGACAGCTGGTAGCGCAACCAGTGTTTGTATGGGTAACCAAGGTAGCCATTGTCATCTCCTTTGCGTCTATAAAAAGGAATCTTGCCCGTTGCAATCAATTCATTGCGCCCATATTGCAAGAGGTCTTTCATCGAAGGAAAGGCAGAAGTGGGGGAAGGGTTAATGGTGACGAAATAGGAAAGCAGCTTTCTCCGAGTCAAGTCCAATGATTCAATCATCGCCAATTCACCAACACTCCGCAGTGGGGCGTATTGGTCTATATATTCCACGAGTTCCTCAATTTGCTGTTTGGTCAAGAATGGCAGCTGTGCCAAGTCCTCTCGAGTGGCGTGATTCAAGTCAATGGGATGTGCAGCTTGCTCACTCAACATCTCGTACATCTCTTCCAAGTCACCCGATTCAATACCTTCTACATCGCTAAGTTGCTCTAAATAAGTTTGCCAAGATGGAATATCTTGGGCGTAAACCCATGTACAGCAAAACAAAAACAAGCCAAAGAGTAATTTCTTTTTCATGGTTGAAGGCTGTTTTCCAATAGTTCAACAAAAATAATGTGAAAAACTTAATAACGCAAATAAAAATAAAATTATTTCTTGCAGTCCGAAATTATCATTACATTTGCTGTGCTTTATGAATAGAAACATTACGGTTATATTGATAGTCATGTTGTTGGCAGCTTTGCAAGCACATGCACAGAATCCACTTCCGAGTACGCCCCTTCACCCCGAAGAGCGCGAGGTAGATATGGACAGCCCAACTTTTGAACCGATGGTCAAGGTAGGAAAAGTGCTCCGTGGGCGTGACTCTATTCAGTACATGGAGTTTAATAACATCTATGTGTATCCGCAACCAGTGTTCAAGAGTGCGCAGCAACGCATGGCATATAACAGATTGGTGCGCAATATCAAGAAGGTGTTGCCCATTGCCAAAGAAGTAAATCGCATCATTATCGAGACAGGTGACTACCTTCAGACATTGCCCAACAAGAAGGCAAGAGACGAACATATGAAGCGAGTGGAACAGGGTATCAAGGAGCAGTACACGCCACGCATGAAAAAACTCAGTTACCAACAAGGCAAACTGCTCATCAAGTTGGTGTATCGTGAGTGTGACTCGTCTTCTTATCAGCTGATACAAGCGTTTATGGGACCTATTCGCGCAGGCTTTTGGCAGGCTTTTGCCTGGGCTTTCGGAGCAAGTCTTACCAAGAAATACGATGCCGAGGGGGTAGATCGTCTCACCGAACGCATTGTGTTGCAAGTGGAGGCAGGGCAACTATAATGTTCATTTTTGGCTCTAAAGATGTGAGAAAAACGAGGGCGATTATCAACTTGTATCAGATTTTTGTGAAGAACGCAGTGCTTTATTGTCCATTTTTCTCACGACATTCCATCCTTCTACGCTTTCTGTTTGTACGATATTTTTGCTTTCTCTGAATGCTGAAATATCTTTACACGACCCCTCTCATATTCCTCGTATTTTTCACCAACTTATAGATTGCTTGCAAATACGCGAGTTATGGCGAAGTTTCTATCTTGTTGATACACAGCAAAGTATGAAAAATAGGTGCGAATGTGCGCTGGAAAAGTAATGAGATAACGCCACAAAAGTAATGGGATAAGGTGCTTATTCGCATGGGTTTGTGCCCTTAACTCTTTATGATAGGAGCGTTATTTGCATGCTTTAAGCCCGTGAAGCCATATTTTTGCTGTTTATAAGGCTTATAACTTGACAAAAAACCATCTATTCTTTTCTATTTTAGCACTTTTGGAGACCCCCAAAAAGTGTCAGAAATGTTGACAAAAAGCGGAAAAAGTGTGTTGTCAACACATAAGAAAGATGGGCAAATACTTATAAGAAAATGCTTTTAATTTTGGGCATGTAATTTACAGAGGTGCTGGTATTATGACAAAAAAGCCCTTGTAGATGTTAATATTTGTTTCTTAACTTAAAATGGAAAAGAAAACACTTACTTTTGCAAACTGTATAAATCATAAAAAATATTACAATGAACAAAATGAACATTTTGAAGTATTTTTCACTATCCTTGTTTTTAGCGGCAGCTATTGTCTTCACGGGATGTAGTAAGAGTGACGACAGTAATGATAAGG
Organism: Hoylesella timonensis 4401737 = DSM 22865 = JCM 15640; assembly: GCF_000455445.1. Taxonomy (GTDB): domain Bacteria; phylum Bacteroidota; class Bacteroidia; order Bacteroidales; family Bacteroidaceae; genus Prevotella; species Prevotella timonensis. Next base: position 114,611 of record NZ_HG417093.1, read on the forward strand.
TAGAGCTGTCCGACTACGCAAAAAACATTGTTGGTACATGGGAAATGGAAGGCTTGACTTTCTCTCTTGCTGACAAGCAAACGTCTATGAATTTTAACGTAGAGGTAAAATTTAATGCCATAAGTGGATCTAAAATTTTCGTGAACGGTCAGGAATTTGATGAAAAGATGCTAAAGGGGCTTGGTTTCAAACTTTCTGCAGACGATTTTCCCGTTGAAAGGCTACAGTTTGATAAAGACCACAAAGTGATATCTTATGAATATGATGGTGGTTGGAAGGCAAACGATGAAAAATCTACATACGATATCAAGAATGGTGTGCTTACCATAACATCGTCAGAACCCACATCCTTGAAAATACACTCCATGGAGCAAAACTCTTGCATATTTGACGCATCTGTACTTTTAGAGGGTATGATGAAAGATTATAAATTGACAGAAAAGTTTGATGTAAAATCAGCACAACTCAAAATAAAGAGAATAAGCTGATAGCATCCCTATCCCTTGCTTGTACAGGATAGTCTTTTTCCAGTTATGAATACTTGGAAAAAGACTATTTTTATTTTAGAAAGATAGGATGGTTTTTAGTAAGCCGTGCTTACCAGTTTTGGCTTCTCCTTGGCTTTTGTATCCCTATATCTATACTTTGCTTAAGTGGTTGGCTGCATCTATTCTTCCATCTATCTCAAACTTGGCTCTATGATTGTTATTTGTATGGGTATAATCATTCACCGTGGGCATTTTCACTATAGCAGGTGAGACTACAAATAAATACCTATAATAGAAACAAGGACTATTGAAAGCAACAACACAAAGGATAAGCCCATTATCGAATTTCTCTAATGAGCTTATCCTATTTAAGAAGTTTGTTGCATTTATATGTTTCGATTATTTCAGCACTACACCACTATTGTCCGTAGGGTTTTGGGTCAGTGTACCAGGATATGCGTTAATCGCCTTTTGTGGTATGTAATAGATTACTCTGTAGTCAGTAGCGGGAATGTCTTCCTGCTGTCGATGTGGTCCAGGGTAATGGCGCGTCAAGGATTTTCCGTTTCTGAACACGTCATAGCTGCGTTCGGCTTGGAACGCCAGTTCTAACTGCCGCTCTTTGTCTATTCTCATGCCTGCATTCGAAGCGTCAAGCGATGGATATCCTGCATTAGGTATGGAACGTTCTCTTATGGTGTTAAGGTCAATGCGTGCTTTTTCGTATTCCCCTAACTTCGCATAAGCCTCAGCCCGATTCAAGTATATTTCGCCCAAACGACTGATGATAGGTGAGTGAAGGTGTGAATCTTCACCCTCACGCGAACATTTCACGATGTAGAATTGAGGGTAGGCACGATTTAGATGGATGTAATAATCTATCATACCAGCATATTCTTTTTCGTGATACACAATCTTATACGTTCCTTGTTGCTCGTCTATTGGCTTCAGGTTATAAGTGATTATTCCCTCCTTTTCAGTCTTTTCAATACATTTTACATTTTTTCCATCACGCTGAATATTAAACTGCGCATAGTTGCGATCTCCTTTCTCGTTTTGATAAATAAACCGAAAGACCTCTGTCTTCTCCTTCCCGTAGGTAGGTTCAATGAAGGCAGCGCGTGCATCTATGATGCGATAGTGGTCAGGACGCCAGTCATTTCGACCTGTTTCGTTGAGCAAGTCAATATATTTGGCACTGGCATACATTTCACCCCAACCCATTCCACCTATGTTGGCGTACATTCCACCGATGCCATAATAGTGGTCGTAGCCAGAGAACTCTGATGCAACACGCTTAACTACAAAGATAGACTCCTTGTTACTTTCTGGTACAAAGGTGTTATATTTCATAAAATCACTGCGTGACAGCAGTTGGTACTTCTTTGAGTTGATAACCTTATCAGCGTATTCTACCGCCAACTTGGCATACTCTCTGTTTGGGTTTTCATAGGTACCGCTCATATAAAGATAAACTCTCGACAGTAACGCTTGTGCTGCTTCCTTTGACGCATAGGCAGGACCTTTGTCGATAGTCATTAGCTTTTCGGCTTGTTTCAGGTCATTGATTGCTTGTTCATAGGTAGCCTTTACAGTGGCACGGTTGTCAAGATGCAGGTTTTCTAATACGTCATCGGGTGTACCGTTGACGATGGGAACGCCCAAATTCTTGTCGGGTGCTTGATAATAAGGCCTACCGTATGCGCGACAAAGATAGAAGTACATCATCCCTCGCACGAAATAACATTCTCCTAACTGGTTGTCTATTTCTTTTCCTTGTCCTTCTTTTACCATCTTAAGGATATTCGAAGCCTGTGCTATGGCTTTGTATCCCTGATCCCAGAAGCTTTGCAAGCGGTAGTTGTTGGGAGTTCTCGAGAAGGAAATAAACTCAAAGAAAGCATCCGTAGAAGAACCACGTATCATCATGTTGTCGCCTGCATATTCGCCACACCTGTGCATGGGGTCTGACCACGACTTGAGTTGTGCGTACATGCCTGTTACTAAGGCGTCGAGATTTTCACTCGGATTTTCTTCTACTTGTTTAGACTGCATCTGTGTTGCAGGCAACCTTTCGAGGTCGCAAGCTGTCAGTGAAATGGCTGCCAGCCATATAATCCATATTTTTTTCATTGTAGATAAGTGTCTTTAGAATGTTAGATTAAGTCCCAGCATAAATTTCCGTACCATGGGATATACATAGGTTCCTCCAGTATTCATCACGCTCAATATACCCTTGTCGTTAGTTCCTGCAGGTAATTCAGGATCTACTCCAGAATAATTGGTAATGGTAAATAGGTTTTCTCCCGTTAGTGATATACGCATATTCTTAATGCCAAAGCGGTTCAGGTCAACATTATAACCTAATGTGAGTGAGCGTAACTTTAAGTAGTCGCTGCTCTCAAGATATCGAGATGAAGCTTGGTTACCCTTGTCTTGGTTGTTGTACAAGGCTCTTGGATGCGTAGCTTCATCGTTGGGCTTTTGCCAACGTGTCCATCCGCTTTGTAATTTCATCTGATTGCGGTCGCCTGCGTATGCTCCATCCGAGTCGAATTCTTGTCGATAGTAGCTGTATATCTGTCCTCCAATGGAATAACCAAAGTTGGCATGCAAATCAAAGTTCTTATAAGAAAGGGCTGTTGAGATGCTTCCGAATAAGTCAGGCGAAGCTTTACCACATTTGAAATCTGAAGCCTTGGCATAGTTCGATGTGGTTACCTTATTGCCATTTTTGTCTGTAGTGTACCACATGGGGCGTCCATCTTCCTTGTTAACGCCTGCCCACTCTTTCATATAATATGTATCAACGGGTTCACCAATTTCCAAAATACGTTGTGCTGTACCAGCAATGGTCGTTCCATCGCTAATCAAAACAGGCTTTACAATGTAGTTACCGTTATTATCCAACTGTTTGTAAAGGTCACGCAATTCGTTGGCGTTGTGTGTAAGGTTCAAGTCAACAGCCCATGTAAGATCTTTGGTTCTGATGATATCACCGCCTAAGGTCAGCTCTACTCCAGTATTGCGCATCTTGCCTATATTTTTCCAAATGCTGGTCACGCCAGTCAATCCAGTGACAGGTACCTTGTAGAGAATGTTGCTGGTATTCTTGACATATCCGTCTAACGTCAGGCGAATGCGGTTTTTGAAAAGCGACAAGTCTACACCAATGCCTGAAGTGAATGTCTTCTCCCATGTGAGGTTGGGGTTTCCTATTTGACTAATAAGTGCACCAGGCATACTATCGTAGTTTACACCTACCGAGTAAAGCGAATAAGAGGGATACAACTCAATAGGAACGTTACCAACAGAACCGTAAGATGCACGCAGTTTTAGCAAGTCCACACATTCTAATGTAAACCATTTTTCGCGGTTAATACTCCATGCTCCGCTGACGGAGAAGAAGTTACCATAGCGATTGTTGATACCGAAATTAGATCTACCATCACGACGCAGTGAAAGTTCTGCAAACAGCTTGTCATCGTATGAATACTTCCATTGTGTGAACAAAGACTGCTTTGCCCATGCTGAAGGTGCACCCTTTAGTTTTTCTGGCTTAGAGGTTGCACTAAGAGCTTCAAATCCTTTTACAAATCCTGTACCGTATGCATCAATATAATTATGCTCGTAGTCGTTGAACTCGTATGCGAGCATACCAGAAACACGATGTGCTTCAAACATTTTTTCAAATCTTAAGATTTGGCTGGAGTATCTGCGAACCCAACTTTCTCTCCATTCAGTGATACGTCCATGTGTATCTCCTCCTGCTGCGCTCGAACGTGGGTCGTAGTATCCATGTTTTTCAAGGTTGCTATAGCGATAGTTGTTAGACGATGTGAACGACAACCAATCGGTAAAATCTACCTTGAAATCCAATCCACCTACCACTTCATATTGTTTTTCTTCGTTGTGGTTCCACTGCAAATCGTATAGATAGTTGGTTCCCTTGCTGTTTACCCAACCCGAATATTGGTTAGGTACCAAGTTTCCTTGTTCGTCATAAGGACTATCCCAAGGCATCATGTAGAACATTGAGCCTACATCGTGTTGCTTGTCGGAAACGTTGCGAAGCGAGCCACTGAACGAAGGTGTGATGCTAAGCCAACGGGTTGGTTGGTACGACATACTCATGCGAGCCGAATATCGATCGTAATCGTAGCCTTTTACTGCACCCTCTTCATTGTAATAGCCTAAAGAGAAAAATGATTTTAACTTATCATCTCCACCTGAAACAGTCAGGTTGTAGTCTTGTGTGAAGCCAGTTTGTGTAGCCAACTTAAACCAATCGAAGTCTTGGTTTCTAAGGTCAGGCGTCCATCTCTTGAACTTAACTTGGTCTACATTGGCAAACGACTTGTAGAAATCGTAGAACTCGGCACCGTCCATCATTTGCATATGACCGCGACTCAGCGTGCTGATACCTGTCTTCGCTGTGATATTGAAGGCTGTTCGACCACTTTTAGCCTTTTTAGTGGTTACAACTATTACACCATTGGCACCTTCCGACCCATATATGGCTGTTGAGGCTGCATCTTTCAAGACAGTTAAGCTCTCAATATCTGCAGGGTTTAATTCTCCAGGACTGTTACCAACGATGATGCCATCGATGACCCACAATGGGGCTGTAGCACCGTTGATAGAGGTTTGCCCACGTATCACAATTGCTCCCGAAGTTCCTGGTTGACCGCTTCCCGGTGCAACATAGACTCCTGCTGCTTTTCCATTAAGCATGTTTTCTACAGAGGCAGATGTGATATCTTTGAGCTTTTCGCTCTTAATATTAGCCATGGCACCCGTCAAACTCTCTTTGCGTTGGGTTCCATAGCCTACCACTACTACTTCTGAAAGTTCTGTTTCTTGTGGTTGCAAGGTGACTATCATGCCGTCTGTAGCCACTACCGTCTGGTCGGTAAAACCGACATACGACAAAGTGATGCGATTGTTTTTCTTGCTAAGCGTTAGGGTAAAATTACCATCAGCATCGCTTATGGTTTTGTTGGCAGTACCTACTTCGGTAATAGTTACACCGATGAGTGGCTCACCTGCCTTGTCTACTACCTTTCCTCTCACTCCATTTTGCTGGGTAGAGGCTGCGATTGTTTGTTTTGGAAGTACCATCTGCCCATGATTAGCAAAGACCAAACATGGTAAAGCAATGGCACAGACGAGCAACAAGCTTCTTGCTCTAGCGTCAATAGTCATTAGATCACACATTTTTTGATTAGGTTATTGGTTAATATTAATGAATAATCATTGTAAAAATGCAAAGTCAAAAAGTTAATGAGTAGCAAATATATAGCTTTTTATCGTAAGCAGTGAGCTTTTTGATATATTTAACTAATGAAAATATTAAATATATTTTTTTACTAATGGCAAACAAAAAGAACCACCAATCGTATGTAGTGGTTCTTTTGGGTTGTGAGATTTATTGGCTCAATGACAACTCCTATTCAAGCTGTTTGTCGATAGCAAATATCGCTGTTCAGTTTTCTTTGCTAAAGAGTACTTGGATAATAGTTTGTCCTACAGCCTTGAGCGTATTCTTGTCAATATGCTCTATCGTGTCGTAGATGGTGTGCCAAGTGGGACCAAAGCTGCTTTGCGTACAGTCGGGATAATAGGGGATGATGTCAATGGTAGGTATTTTGGCATTTTCGTTCAAAGGGATGTGGTCGTCGGTAATATAGCCTCCGTCTTGTTTGATAAAATAACTTCCATAGCCAGCAGCACTTGCAGCCGACCATACCTTATTGATAATCTCTGGCGCATATCGTTTGGAAGCCAATTCTTGGTAGAACTTTGCTCCTTGACCACCCACCATATCCAACAAAATACCATAGAGGGGTTGATAGTTGTCGGGGAGGTTTTTCGACCAATACTGCGCCCCCAACGCCCAAGCGTCTTCTCCGTCCTGTTGCTCTGCCCATTGCGGAGTCCCCCAGTCTTCGGCATCAAAGCAAACGAAGTCAACCCCGTAATTCAGTGTAGAATCTTTGCTAAGTAGTCGGGCTATCTCCAACATCACCGATATTCCGCTGGCTCCGTCGTTAGCAGCCATTACAGGCTTGTGCCAATTGGTACTATCTGGGTCGTTATCCGCCCATGGTCTACTGTCCCAGTGGGCGCATAGCAAGATGCGCTTTTGTGCTTCTGGCTTGTATTGTGCCATGATGTTGGTAGCCTTTAGCAAGGTGCCATCGTAGCCTTTCAGTTCGACTTTTTGAGTACTTACATGACAACCGAATGCCTTGAACTTTTCAATAATCCACTCCGCACATTGTTCGTGTGCTTCGCTGTTCATGGTGCGAGGGCCGAAACTGCATTGTGCTTCAATATAACGGTACGCAGAATCTGCTTCAAAAGCAGGACCAACAGACTCGTTGTGCATGGCGCTTTCCATTTCATTTGTTGTTTCTGTCGAAGTTGCTTGTGTGGAATGCCACCCCCAAAAAGCAACAGCAGCCAAAAGGATTCCTGTTCCTACTCCCATGATTATTTTCTTTTTCTTCATTTCTATGCTTGGTTATTCGTTGTGATGTGCCAGCCTGTGCGTCTATTTTATTTTCATTTCTTGTGCTTGTTGCATGACTCTGAGCCAGTTGCCGCCCCATATCTTGGCAATATCTTCATCGCTGTAACGGTGGCGCAACAACTGAATAGTGAAGTTGATCATATACGATGAATCAGCCATACCACACACCCCACCGTCTCCATCAAAGTCTGTTCCGATGCCAACGTGGTCAATTCCCATGATTTCAATGGCATGTTCCAAATGACGTACACCGTCAAGGATGCTGGCTTTAACATTGTCAGTGCGCAAAAATCCATGGTAGAAAGTCGTCTGTACCACACCTCCCACCTTGGCGATAGCACGCAGTTGGTCATCGGTGAGATTGCGTGGGACATCACAGAGAGCCTTGCAGTTGCTGTGGCTGCACACAATAGGCGACTTGCTGATGTTCAGCGCATCGTAAAAACTCTGTTCGCCGCCATGCGAGAGGTCGACCATAATGCCACAATTGTTCATTTCTTGAATCACTTTCTCACCGAAATCGGACACGCCGTGATGCGTGTTGATGCTCTTGCGAGCACTGTCACAGATGGCATTGTCACCATTGTGACACAGTGTAATATAGGTAATACCCCGCTGCGCAAAATGTTGCACGTTGCGAATATCGTTTTCTATGGCAAGACCATTCTCAATGCCAAGCACGATACTCTTTTTCCCCTGTCGCTTGTTTTCGTAGAGTTGCTCGGGATGACGAGCGAGTGCAAGGTATTTTTTATTTGCTTTTACTATTTCTTCTATCTTGTCAAAGATAAGGTCAGCGTATGTCTTAGGACCTGCAACCTTAAAAGGTGCGATGTCTGCAAATGTCTCTCCGGGCATGGTTTGCGGCAGGTAAGCCACCATGGTCACAGCATCTTGGTGTCCTTCAGACATTTTGTGCAGGTCTACAAGGATACGACTGTCACGCTGCTCAAAGTGTATGCCTTGTGGAAAAAACATGGGTGTGTCGCAGTGTGAATCGAGGGTGAGGATGCGTTGGTGTAGGGCTTTGGCAGCTGCAAATTCTGTTGCACGCTTGACAAGCCACTCGAAAAGAGGAAGACCTGCCTTTTCCAACCATTCTGGATGCCACTGAACGCCCAAGATAGATTTATATTCAGTACTCTCCATTGCTTCAATAATGCCGTCTGGAGCAGTAGCTGTGGCAATAAATCTGTCTCCCGTATTGCTTACCGCTTGGTGATGAAAAGAGTTAACAAACAGCTTTTCAGATGGATAGATATGATAGAGCGTGCTGTTTTTTGCAATCGAAATACTGTGTGTCGGTTCGTTTTTATCGGCATCCTGATCGTGTTTAATTTGCGTATGGATGTCTTGTGTCACCTCTCCTCCCAAGGCAATGGCAAGCGTTTGCATTCCTCTGCAAATGCCAAGCATTGGGATTTGTCGATGATAAGCCAACACTGCAAGCCGCAATTCAGGTAAATCTCTGGTGGCATTGATATGCCCCAATCCCTTTTCTGGCTCCTTTCCCAACCACAACGGGTTGTGGTCAGCCCCGCCCGAAAATATCAACGCATCGATATTTTCAAGGGTATTGATCATTACATCGATATTCTCTATCGGTGGAATCAGCACAGGTGTGCCTCCAGCCTCGGTTACTTGCTGGTAATAACGTTCGCGTATAGAAGCATCGCCATCGGCATAATTGGTGGTAATGCCAATGATGGGAAGGTGCTTCGCGGGTGGAAAAGATGAATGAATACGGTCTAAATCAGCACGAAGATCGAAATCTATCATAGTTCTTCCACGTTAGCAGGAACTTCACGTTTAATGCTTTGATCTAATGAAATCAAGGTTTCGGTACTCACTACACCTGCAATCGTCTGTATGTGGTTGTTAAGTAAGTCCATCAGCTGTTCGTTGTCTCGGGCATACAGCTTGAGTAGCATCGTGTAAGAACCTGTGGTAAAGTGACATTCTACTACCTCTGGAATTCCTTGGAGTTGCTCAACCACCTTTTTGTACATGCTTCCACGTTCCAGATTGAGACCAATATAGGTGCATGTGGAATAGCCTAAACTCTTAGGGTTCACGTTGAAACTACTACCAGTAATGACTCCATTCTCTATGAGATGTTGCACACGTTGGTGAACAGCTGCACGAGAAACACCACATTCTGCGGCGACATCTTTGAATGGCATGCGTGCGTTATTTGACAAGATGCTTAAAATCTTCTTGTCAAGATTATCAATTTTTTCTGAATCTTTTCCCATTTTTTATTGTCATGTTTAAGTTAATCTGATAGCAAAAATAAGAATTTTAATTGAAAAAATCAACAATCGGTCTATAAAAATAACACTTACCGCTCATTATAACCTGTGGATGAGAAGAATTAAGTAGGAACTATTGGTGTAAAAAGTAAAAAACCTATTGCCAAAAATACTGATATTTTTTGGACAATAGGTTCATATGTATGGTCTGTATTCAGCGTTGTTACACCCTTTGGGGCATATGGCGAATACGAATAAAGACTGTTATTTCTTACTTTCGGGCTTTGTCGTTTTTTCCACACTGATAAGTTCTACCGTGAAAATCAAAGTGGAGTATGGCTGTATCTGTCCTGCTTGACGAGCGCCATATGCCAATTCTTGTGGAATATACAATTCCCATTTACTACCTACAGGCATCATAGAGAGGGCTTCTGTCCAACCTTTAATCACCTGATCGCAGCGAAACGAAGTGGTTTGTGGATTGCGTTGGTAAGAACTATCAAATATCTTTCCGTCAATGGTCTTGCCTTCGTACTTCACCGTTACCTTATCTTCTTTCTGTGGCACTTCTCCTGTTCCAGCAGTGATGATTTTGTATTGCAATCCACTTTGGGTTGTCTTGACGCCTGGTTGTGTTGAATTATTTTTCAACCATGCCGTGTTCGCATCCTTATAAGCTTTCTCTTTAGCCTCTTTGGCAGCGGTTGCACGCTCACGGAACAGTTCAGAAGCTTGGTTCACAGTGTATATGGTTGTATCGTTTTGTATTCCTGCCATAAATCCTTGTTCAAAGATTTTTGTATTTATCTCTTCTGATGTTCCTTTGAAAGCTTCAGTGGTTTGTGGAAGAATGCGGCTTTTTACCATTCGTGCAATGGCCTGACCGGCATGACGAGCCTTAAATTCAGGCGTATCTACCTGCTCCAATGCTTCTTGAAAAGCGGTTAAGAACTCTTTCATATGTGCTTCATCAACTCCATACTCGTGTTGTAAAAAAGGAAGTAGTCCGTTGGTCGCTGCCATACCAGTAGCAAAGCTCAACGAATCTTGCGGTGTTAAGATGGCTTGTGCTGTGCTTTTAGTCTGTTTTTTTTGATGCTTCTTTTTGTCAGTTGTACCCCATGAAGTGACGGATATGGCTAAGAAGCATAGCGAAAAGAGAATGATTTTCTTCATAATTTAATGGTAGGATTAAGAAAGACTCACCTTATATGAATTGCTCTGTTTCCTATTTGTATCAGAAACTAGCACATACAGGGTGAGCCTTTGTAAATGTAATGATGTTGCGAACAGCAACTTATTTTTCTATGCTTAGTAATTCAATCTTAAAGATGAGTACAGAGAATGGCTTAATCTGTCCTTGTTCACGCTCTCCGTAAGCTAAGTCTTGAGGGATATACACTTCCCAAACAGAACCTACTGGCATGTGAACGAGTGCATCTGTCCAGCCTTTGATGACCTGATTAGCACGCAAGGTCACAGGGTTTCCACTCTTATATGAGCTGTCAAACACATTACCGTCTAAAGTTTTGCCTTCATAGTGAACCTTTACCATAGAGGTATCAGATGGCATTGCACCGTTACCAGCTTTGATAACCTTGTACTGTACACCGCTTGGTAAGGTCTTTACATCTTTCTTATTCTTGTTTGCAGCAAGGAATTTCTCACCAGCTGCCTTGTTGGGGCCGTATTCTTTTTCCATCATCTTGCTGCGAATGGCAACCATCTTCTTTTGAGCTGTCTCGCCTGCCTGTTCAATGGTCATCAAACCTTTCTTGCCAGTTGTTCCTGTAATGAAACCAGCCATGAAGTTTTTCAAAGAGATACTCTTGGTAGAGTCACTACCAAATACTTCTTGATTGATACCAGTAATCATCTGGTTGCTAATCTGTTGTCCAATTTGGATACCTGCATAATAAGCAGCGCGAGCTTTATCATCGCCTGCATTAGCACCCTCGTTTAAGCCTTTGATGAACTGATCCATATAAGTGGTATCGATGTTCATACGAGCTACCAAGAAGTCTTTCAGACCTTGTGTCTGTGACATACCCATGGCATAGCTCAGGGTGTCAATATCGGTCTTTAGATCTGCTTTAGGAGTTGAATTGCCACAACCTGTAAATGTTGCAGCAGCAATAGCCAAAGCGGCTACAAAAGTCAGTTTTTTCATTGTTTATAGTTTTATTAAATTACTTCGATGAGTTCTACGTCAAATATGAGTGCTGCGAAAGGAGGAATAGAAGAGCCTGCACCATGCTCGCCATAACCTAAGTGGTAGGGAATGAAGAAGCGGTATTTGGCACCCTCTTTCATCAGTTGTAAGCCTTCTGTCCAACCTGCAATGACTTGGTTTAGTCCAAATGTAGCAGGCTCTCCACGCTGAATGCTACTGTCAAAAAGAGTTCCGTCTACCAACATTCCTTCGTAATGACATTTCACTTGGTCGGTTGCTTTAGGTTTCTTACCTGTACCTTCTGAAAGCACTTGATATTGTAAGCCTGAAGGTAAAGTAATCACTCCCTCTTTTTTTGCATTTTCGTTAAGGAAGTTTTGTCCTTCTGCCATAGCTACTTTTCCTTTTTCTGCGGCAGCTGCACGCTGCTTGGTTTCTTGTTCTTGGAAGAAAGTTTGTACCAAGGATTGTGCTTCCTCATTGCTAATTTGTGGTTTCGTACCTGCGATTACATCCTTAATGGCTTGTGAAAAATCGTCTATATTAAGCCCCTTGGCACCCATATCAGATAACTGTTGACCGATACCGAGCCCCAAAGCGTAACTTACTTTGTCCATATTCAATTAATTATAGTTGGTATGTATAGTTTTAAAACAGGGACAAAGATAACAAAAAACTATCATAGACGGGATTTATTTATCAAAAAAATACTATTTTTGTAGAAATTAAACTGCACCTCAACAAACTAAGTAAACTTGTTTGTGTTCGGTTTGTATTATTTTTGTAGAAATTAAACTGCACCTCAACAAACTAAGTAAACTTGTTTGTGTTCGGTTTGTATTAATTTTGTAGAAATTAAACTGCACCTCAACAAACTAAGTAAACTTGTTTGTGTTCGGTCGGTTTACTTTTATGATGATGAAATGGCACAATCATGTCTACTTTTAGGAAAATAAATTTATAGACAACAATATAATCATGAAAAAGATAGTGTTTTTGACAGGCGCTGGAATGTCAGTGGAAAGTGGGTTTAAGACCTTTCGAGGTAGTGATGGACTCTGGGAGAATTATCCAGTAGAGCAGGTGGCATCTCATGAAGGTTGGGAAGCCAATCCTACGCTGGTAACTAACTTTTATAACATGCTTCGTAAAAAACTGTATGATGCTCAGCCTAACGAGGGGCATCGACTAATACAGCAGTTGGAAGAGAAGTATGATGTAACAGTTATCACGCAGAATGTCGACAATCTGCATGAACGAGCTGGTTCGTCACGTGTTGTTCATCTACATGGTGAATTAACAAAGGTCTGCTCCAGTCGTGAACCTTATAATGAGGCTTACATTCGTGAACTCACGAAAGATAATGCGGAGGTTACTCCCGGTGCAAAAGCTGATGACGGTTCTCTTTTACGTCCTTTCATCGTTTTCTTTGGTGAGAGTGTACCTATGATTTCTGTAGCTGCACAGTATGTTCAACAGGCTGATATCTTTGTGATTATAGGAACCTCTCTTAATGTTTATCCTGCTGCTGGATTGGTGGGATATACAAAACCAGGTTGTCCAATTTATTTAATTGATCCCGATCATGTCGGAACCAGTGGTATTGCTCGCCTCGAACACATTCAAAAAGGGGCGAGCGAAGGGATGAAAGACTTGCTTCGGATATTGGATTAGCCGCTTCTTGTGGACGAGTGGAAGTGGGACAAACTATGAGGTGTACCATCTGGTTGCATCCTCTCGTCTGCTTAAAGATACGCATGAGTTCGGTAAAACAGTCTATTTTGGAGCGCAAAACAGACTGTTTTCCTTACCAAAACAGTCTGTTTTGGCTGGTTCTATAAATTAGCTTTGTTAGATTTTGAGCTTATTTTTGAGGTCAAAATGCAAGAGAGTGAAGGAGTGTAGCGAGCTACACGACTGAACGAACTTACATTTTGAACCAAAAAGAAGCCAAAAGATAACAAAACGTATTTCATAAACATTTGATGACTATGTGCGGTGGTAATTTATAGAACCAGCCTTAAATAACGGTGAAAAGTTTGATGTTCTCCAAAATAATTAGTATATTTGCAATAGGCATCATAATGATGCGGGTAAAGAAACTTCATTACACGACTCAAGAGTTCAATCAACAGGAGGAGGAATGCTTATGATGAGTGAATTAATTGATATGTTACACACCGAGGATTGCTCCATGGTGTTGCTACACGAGGGGAATATTCGCACTTTTAAGGGGCGTGGCGTTCGAACGCTCTACCACCTTTTGAACGATGCACCCGAATCTCTCTTAAAATCTAAGATAGCTGTGAAGGCAGTAGGAAAAACTGCTGCACGTGCCATGACCGAAGGAGGCGTGGTGGAAGTCTATGCCGATGTGATGAGTCAAGAGGCTTATGCATGGCTGGAAGACGCTGGTGTGAAAGTGAATTGTGAAAAGAAAGTAGACCATCAACGCTTTTTGAAAATATGGGCGGAGATGGGAGAAATCAAGGATTAAAGTCTCACTTTCAACTCGTAGTTTTGGCTTTTGGCTGGTTCTATAAATTAGCTTTGTTAGATTTTGAGCTTATTTTTGAGGTCAAAATGCAAGAGAGTGAAGGAGTGTAGCGAGCTACACGACTGAACGAACTTACATTTTGAACCAAAAAGAAGCCGAAAGATAACAAAACGTATTTCATAAACATTTGATGACTATGTGCGGTGGTAATTTATAGAACCAGCCATTTACGAGTGTTCGACAGCTAAGGCGCCTTGAACCACTACCCATTGTGCTGGCGAATACCCATGCGCGCTTCAACCACGTTCACTACATAGTCACCGAGTTTTTCGCACTCTTGGATAATATCCATGTAGATAGTACCAATAGCATAAGTGTATAGGTGGTTATTGATATCTGTGATATTTTTTGTTTTGAGTTGATTGCGATAGTTGTTAATCTCGGTTTCGATATTGAAAGAGCGATTGACGTCAAGGTTAGATTTGCGCCCAGATAACAACACATTCATTTGAGTAAGTGCGTCATCTGTCAACTCAAACATCTGATGCATCTGCTCATATTTCTTCTCCGTGAACTCTTCTTTACCTGCACGTTTACGTTTCAATGAACGAGCAATATTGTAACAACTGTCCCCAATGCTTTCTATCTCGGTAATTTGTCGCAGCATGGAACGGATTTTCAACTTGGTGTCATCGCTGAGATGTGCCGTACCAATCTGATCTAAATAGTTGGCAATCTCTATTTCCATGTTGTCACTGATGCCTTCGTACTTTTCTATTCTGTCAAAAAGCTTTGCAAATTTGTTTTCATCCTCTATTCCTAACAACTCTCTAACCATGTTGAACATGCGTTGGATACGTTCGGCAAAGGACTGAATCTCTTTGTGTGCTTCCAAAACAGATAGCTCTGGAGTCTTCATAATGCCCATCTGAATGAAGCGTAAGCGGAAGTCTTCTTCATCGTCTTTTTTGCTTGGTTTAATCATCGCACATACTAATTTCTCAATTTGTGGAATGAACCAAATGAGAACAGAGGTGTTCAACACATTAAAAGAGGTGTGAAAAGCAGCCAAAACAATAGGAAGTTTCACAGCTAATTGCTCTTGTGTCAGGACATGATTGGTGGGATCGTAATGAACAAGACTACAAACGCCATTTACAAAAGGATAGAAAACACAAAGTACCCAAATCACTCCGATGACATTAAACACCAAATGTGCCAAGGCTGTACGCCGAGCTTGTGTGTTTGCTCCTAAGGCTGCAAGGTTGGCAGTGGCTGTAGTACCAATGTTTTCGCCCATTACCAAGGCTATTCCGAGATAAATCGGTAGCACGCCAGTAGAGCATAATAAGATGGTAATCGCCATGACTGCAGCAGAAGATTGGACTAAACAAGTAATAACAGTACCAATCAATAAAAAGGAAAGAACGGTAAGATAGGAATCTACATCAAATGACTTGAAGAAATCGATGATTGCTGGATTGTTCTCTAATTGTAGTTCTTTTCCTGCTACACTAAGTAGTACAAGACTGAAAAACATGAAGGAAAGTCCGAAGAGGAAATCACCTATATAGCGCATCTTACGGCTGTAGATGAGGATAATGCCGACCAAAAAGGCAGGAAACACAAAACTTGTCAAGTCTACGGAGTAGCCCAACGACATAATCCATGCGGTGAGCGTGGTACCAATATTCGCACCCATGATGACTGATATAGCTTGTGCCAAGGTGAGCAAGCCTGCATTTACAAACGAAACAGTCATGACCGTGGTAGCCGAAGACGACTGAACGGCACAGGTAATGAATGTTCCAGTGAGCATTCCAGTGAATCGATTGGTGGTCATGGCTCCTAAGATGTGACGTAACTGTGCGCCCGCCATTTTTTGTAATGCCTCACTCATGACTTTCATGCCATAAATCAGCAAGGATAGAGAACCAATAATCTTAAAAAAAATAGCTAAGTACTCACTCGTTGTCATCATAATTGTATTGTAATGCGATATATTTTTGTACTTCGAGAAAAATGATTAACTTTACATCGTATAACTTTCACGAACTTAAATCAGTAGACCAAATGAAACAGATGCTGCATATACGTTGCAAAAATAATAAAAAAATTAAAGACGTAGCTATCGGAAGCACACTTTCTGAAGTTTTTGATGAATTTAAATTAGAAATGCCCTTTGGACCCATCTGTGCAAAGGTGAATAATAAAGTTTGCGGGATGAACTTATGTCTATATCATAACAAGGATGTTGAGTTTTTGGATATGTACAATAGTTCTGCGCAACGTAACTATACGAGGACTTTGTTTTTTATACTTTGTAAGGCTGTACACGACTTATATGCAGGGTCGGAAGTGGTGATTGATATCCCAGTATCGAATGGCTATTACATTAACCTAAAGATAGGACATGAGGTGAGTGAAGAGGATGCTGTGCGTATACGTGAGCGCATGCAACAGATTATTGATGCAAAAATCCCTATAGTGCGCTATCAAGTTCCTACAGAAGAGGCAATAAAGATGTTTGAAAGCAAGGGGGATGAAGCTAAGGTGAAATTGTTGCGGAGCATCGGTTCATTGTACACAGTATATCATCAGATTGATGATTATGTGGACTATTATTATGGTTCCTTATTGCCGAACACGGGAGACATTTATCTTTTTGGACTGGAAAAATATTACGAGGGACTGTTGCTGCGTATTCCTTCTAAAGAAAATCCAGCGAAGTTAGGTGAATTGATAAGGCAGGATAAAATGTTTGAAGTATTCTTGGAGCAGCATCGTAGACAGCACATATTAGGGGTAAGTACCGTCGGCGATTTTAACGAAGCTGTGCAACAGGGGCATGCTACCGATATGATAAACATCAGTGAGGCACTTCAGGAAAAGAAAATCTCACAGATAGCCGATAGCATTGCCATGCATCCAGATGTCCGAATGGTTCTCATCGCTGGTCCCTCTTCTTCAGGGAAGACAACATTCTGCAAGCGATTGAGCATCCAATTGTTAGCCAATGGCATCCGTCCCGTGCAGATTTCGCTTGACGACTACTTTGTAGATCGTCATCGAACACCGTTAGACAGCAATGGAGACTTTGATTATGAAAGCCTTTATGCTTTGGATCTTCAACTCATCAACCAGCAGTTTAGTGCGCTTTTCCGTGGAGACGAAGTGGAATTACCCAAATATAATTTCTTGACAGGAAAAAGCGAAAAGAGTGGGAAGAAAATGCGTTTGGAAGAGCGGCAGGTATTGGTGGTTGAGGGAATCCATGCTTTGAATCCTGAATTGACGGCTCAAATTCCCGACAAACAGAAGTTTAAAGTATATATATCAGCATTGACAACGATTCTTTTGGATGACCATAATTATATTCCAACCACAGACAATCGATTGTTGAGGCGTATCATTCGGGATAATAAATATCGTGGCGTGAGTGCGCAAGAGACCATTAAACGATGGCCAAGTGTAAGAGCTGGCGAGACAAAATGGATTTTCCCTTATCAGGAAAATGCAGACATCATGTTTAATACTGCCATGCTTTACGAGCTTGCCGTCATCAAGTCGCAAGCTGTCCCATTGTTAGAACAAGTGCCAGAGAATTGCGAAGAATATGCAGAGGCTTACAGATTGCGGAAGTTCTTAGCGTACATCAAGCCGATTTCTCATAGAGATTTGCCTCCTACAAGTCTTATTCGGGAGTTTTTAGGTGGTAGTTCTTTCAGGTACTAACCCTACCTTTAGTCTCAATCTCTCTTCATTTTGCGGAGAGATGAATACTTACAGCAAAAGGCTTGACAAGGATTTCCTTATCAAGCCTTTTGCTATAATGGTGCTAATGTGGCGTTCTATGTAACGCAAAGTTTTCCTTTCCTAAGCTTTAATCATTGTCGGCAACTTCCTCAATCGTCTCTCCAATGCAAGCATTCGGCTCTTGTATGTGCAGCATGGAGCAGACTGTAGGTGCTATATCTATAATGTGTGTAGTCTTTGCTGTTTGTCCATGTTCAACTTTCCAGCCCATAAAGATGAGAGGAATGTGTGCATCGTATGGATTCCAAGCGCTGTGCGTGGTGCCAATGTACTTCTCATCTACCTTAGCAGCCACTACGTTCGGGTTGCAAACAACTTGAATGTCTCCGCTACGATGAAGATGATAACCGTTTGCTAATTGTTCTTTTAGTTTGGAAGGCAAGGTGGTAGCATTCAAATTTTGCATATCTACTACAAATGCGAATTGTGGATCTTTGCTTAAAAAGTTGACAGCTTCTTGCTTAACTTTGTCAATTTGAAGATTTGCTTTTACTATAGCTTCTTGGTTAATGTGCAGGGAATAAGCGTAAAACCAATTAAATAAGCTGTCTACACCAAACTTTTGTTGCAAATGAGCGTTTAGCTTATCCATGGTGGCTTGTGCATCGTATCCACCTGCTGGTATGCGTTGAGCCTTCATCTCATTAGGGTTGTGAGCACCACCATGGTCAGCAGATAAGAAAAGAAGATAGTTACCACGACCAACTTGTGCATCTAATGTCTTTAGAAATTGTGCCAATTCTTTGTCTAATTGCAAATAAGCAGCCTTTACTTCAGGGCGTCGAGTGCCATAAATATGACTGATAATATCCGTTGGGGACACACTAACGCATAACATATCCGTCGTATTTCCCTTGCCAAGCTGTTCATTCAGGAGTGCAGCTTCTGCCATCTTAAAGGTCATGGTAATTCCTTTCGTGTCGGCAAGCATATCGAATCCTGGTTCTGCCTGATTGTCTTTGTTGAATTTGGTCATCCATTTAGGCAACTTATCCATATAAAACGAGCTTGTAACAAAGTGTCCAGCTTTCTTGTCCCACCAATAGGCAGCATTCGCAGCGTGCCCTGCTGGAAGTATCGCAGCGCGATCTTTTAATGCAATGCCAATCACTTTTGATTGATAGTTGGTGGCAATCCTTAACTGGTCGCCTATCGTTGTGGCAAGTAGATTGCAAGGTGACATCTGTCCTGTACTGTTATTGCTTCCCACACTCTTTACATTTTTATCAAAACAGCAATACACGGGTTGTCCATTCAGTCTGAAATTGTTGCCTGCAATACCGTGAAGTGCGGGAACACTTCCTGTATAAATGCTTGTATGTCCAATAGCTGTGACCGTTGGTGTGTAGTTGATAAGCGTTTTCTCACAGCTGAAACCTTCGTTGAGAAGTCTTTTGAAGCCGCCTTCTCCAAATTCATTGTAATAATAATACAGATAGTCCCATCGCATTTGGTCTACTGCTAATCCGATAACTAATTTGGGTCTTTCTACTTGTGCCTGACTGATTAAGGCACATAAACATAAAACACAACTGATTAATATTTTCTTCATAACTTTGATAATATGAGTTTTCGTTCAATGAACATATACTATTTTTCGGAATGACACCTGTTAAATGTTCACTTTTATAGATTGCAAAGTTAGTGATTATCTGCTCAAAAAAAACAAAATAATATGACATTCGTGGTACAATTTAATTTTTTTGAGTATCTTTGGACCGAAAGGAGAGCAAACCATGGAAAATAAAACACAAGATAATTTATCAGATAAATACGTAGACAGCATTGAGTTGCGACAAATAGATAAGTTTGTTTGTGATGAGATGTCACGCCAGATTCACCGCTATATCAAGGCAATGTCTGGCTCAAAGACCATGATGGAAAAGTTTGAAGCAAATTTGTCTACGCTGACTATTCCGCAAAAAGAAGAAGCCATTGCTCGTTATATTGACTTAAATCGCAAGGTGTTGAGTGGATTAGACTGGCAAATAGTGGTGGCACGTGCCATGGCTAATTACTGTGATACATTCAGCTATTTGCTCACATTGATGCATGATGAACGTAAAATGGCGTTTTATTTGGAGCGTGTGAAGAGTAAATACATTCGGTATCATGAGGTAATTGAGGAACAAGGCAAGTTTGGTCTCAAGAATTATCAGGGAGAAATCATGGTTCACCCCATATACGATTTTGTTCGTACGTGTTATGTTTATGTCGATGATCTCATGACTATGCCTGTAATTGTGCAAAAAGGAGGCAAGATGGGACTGATACTTCCCGATGGGAAGGATACTATCGTCGCTCCTTTTGAGTACGATGATATTTCCTTGCGAGATGAATATCCTTATTTTGAGGCTATTCGTGGCAATGAAGAGGGATATATAGATAGGTATGGAAAGTTCATTCCAAAATAATTTTTCTGTGACATAACCGAGCAGCTTTCCATAAAATATATGACGAAACAAGAAGAGCGATTGGGGTTGTGCAATGCCACCAATCGCTCTTTTCAATCTTGTTCACAATGTTCCATCTATAGCATTCATGTCAATTTGCATGAATAGAGATAACGTTCGTTATTCTTGAAGACGTGGTATTACGCCCCTAATCCTGTCGTCAAAGGCTGAAAGGGCAGCTTTGGCACCTTCACCCATGGCAATCATGATTTGTTTGTAAGGTACGTTGGTCACGTCTCCAGCGGCATAAACACCAGATACGGACGTCCTACAATAGTTGTCCACCTCTATCTCGTGACGTTGATTTAACGGAAGAGCCTCACGGAAAGGGTCGGCATTGGCAGCCAATCCTATCTGTACAAAGATGCCGTCTACCGATATGTCTCGCTCTTCATCGTTGTTGCGGTCCTTCACACGAATGGCTGTTACTTTTTGTCCGTCGCCCACGATAGCCGTAGTTTGTGCCATGGTGAATATTTCCACGTTATCCAAGCTCTTTGCTTTGTCTTGTAAAACGGTGTCAGCTCGTAAGGTCTCACCAAATTCAAGCAAGGTTACCTGTTTGCAGATGCCTGCCAAATCGATAGCTGCTTCTACGCCAGAGTTGCCTCCTCCGACCACTGCTACATGCTTGTTCTTATAGAAAGGACCGTCGCAGTGGGGACAAAAGTGTACGCCATGCCCCATATACTTTGCCTCATCTTGTACGTTGAGCTTTCTCCAACTTGCGCCTGTGGCAATGATGACCGCAGGTGAGATAAATATTTCACCGCCTTTTATGTGTACCTTCTTTAGTTCTTCGTCGAAAAATGCCTTGTCAACCCTTCTGTTGTCAAACACATCAATAGAATATTCCTTGAGGTGGGTAAGGAGGTTGTCAGCCATCTTCGCTCCTGTTGTCTTGGGAACAGAGATGAAGTTTTCGATGCCAACCGTATCTTTCATCTGTCCACCGATATTATTTGCAATGATAGCTACATGCAAACCCTTGCGTGCAGAATAAATAGCTGCCGACGCTCCAGCAGGACCACCTCCCACAACTACGACATCGTAATGGCGTTCCACAGGTTCTTCGTTCTCATCCTCTTCGCTACCAATCATGTCTTCTAACTTGGTCAACAGCTCTCCCAAGCTGCCTCGTCCAATGTGCAATAACTCCCCGTTGGCATATACCGTTGGGACAGCTTGAATATTCAAGCGCTCTACCTCGTCTTGAAACAGGGCGCCATCTACCATTTCGTGCGTAATTTTTGAACTGATTAGCGCCATAACGTTCAACGCCTGTACGATGTCGGGACAGTTGGTGCAGGTTAACGAGACGTATGTTTGCAGTTTGATGTTTCCTTTGAGACGTTGGATGCGCTTGCAAATCGCATCATCGGGCAGGTTCTTGCCCTTGCCATCGGCATTTAGGATAGCCAAAAGAAGCGACGTAAACTCATGACCGTTGGGTATGCCACGAAACATAACGCCTGTTTCTTCATTGTCTTTCAGCAGAGAGAACTGAATAGTCATGTCATCGGTCTCCGCAAATTGTGCCTTAAAAAGCTGGGATGTGGAAACAAAGTCGTTGATAAATTCTTTTAGTTCTGCGGCTTTTTCATGTTGCGGATGCGCCGTTACTTTGAAAGTATATTGGTGGGTTAAGTCTTTGAAGACATCTTTAACCTGTTGTAGGATGGTTGTATCTAACATTGTGCTATAACTTATTATGTGAGGGTAGTTTGTTTTTCTTTGCGTTTCTTGCGGAAATACAAAAGGAATAAAAAAGGTAGCTGGAGAAAACAACAACGATACTTGGTTCGTAGGTATTTTCTTTCAGCTACCAGTCAAGTTTGGTTCTTGTGTCTTTTTATAGTTTTCCTACCAAGTCGATACTTGGTTTCAGTGTCTCTTCACCCTGCTTCCACTTCGCTGGACAAACTTCACCGGGGTGAGATTCTACGAACTGTGCTGCTGATACCTTACGTACCAACTCGTCTGCGTTGCGACCAATGCTGTTGTCTTGAATCTCTGCAATCTTAATCTTGCCCTCTGGATCTACCAAGAAAGTACCGCGATAAGCTACACCTTCATCCTCTTTGTACACGCCAAAGCCCTTTGCCAATACTGCCAATGGGTCGGCAAGCATGGTGTAGTTAATCTTCTTGATGCTGTCAGATGTGTCGTACCATGCTTTGTGTACAAAGTGGGTATCGCAACTAACAGAGAACACCTCTACGCCCATCTTCTTTAATTCTTCGTACTTGCCTGCCAAGTCAACCAACTCTGTAGGACATACAAAGGTAAAGTCGGCTGGGTAGAAGAAGAAGATTGCCCATTTGCCCTTGATATCTTCGTTTGAAACTGTCTTAAACTCTCCTTTTTGGAATGCCTGAACCTTAAACTCAGGTACTTGTGCGTTGATAATTGTTTCCATTTTTATTGTTTTTATTTTATGATTATGTAATGTAATGAACAAACGACTTATTTCGTTTGTAATCATTACAAAGTTATTAATAAATCTGTAAATACAATCAATTCTTAGCCATAATAATACAAATAATAACCATAATTATAGCTTTTTCTTCGATTTTAACATATTTATCAATGTATTCCTCTTTTCCGCTGCTCCTTTCGTATCGAATATTTATCATGCCACATTTGTTCATCTTCCGTGAGATAGAGAGACAAGCAACGGTTTTCTTATGATAAGAATCAGCCACAACTCTATCATTTTAGACTGATGTTTTTATAAAGAAAAGCATCCATAAAACAGCATATAGTAAGATTGGCAACACGCAGGATTGAAGGATAATTAATGCTGAATTTTCTTTACAAAGTGCCTCTCATAACTCGCGTAAAAACAACCAATGGCAAAGTTGGTCGCAAATACGCGAATTTTGAGCGACTTTCTTAACTTGTTGTTATTGAATGTGTTATACTTATGTCGTCTCTTTTCATTCGTGTTTTTACCACCTTTTGGCGATTGAAGCATTGAGATAAGCCTGCTATTTGCATACTTTAATGCTGCTACTGTATGTGAATAACACCTTTAATACATGTTTCCAAGAGCGTAAACTCAATGTTTCAGCTTGAAAATGCGCTTATTTTGTTCAAATCAAGGCATTTTTGCATGTCGTTTGCCTATTGATTTTTTCTATTTTGAAGATTTTAGATGGTCGTTTTTTGGTAAAATGATTGGACAAAAACAGTAGATGTCTTTACGCCGAAAGGTTAGTATTGAAAAGTATGATAACGAACATCGTTAAAATTTATGGCTGCCATTTGGTGGCGTTTATTAATTTCGATACCTTTGTAAGCGAATACTATAATATATGCAATGGAGGTAATAGAGAATCTTTTCAGGGGATTTCCTGAACTCTGGGGCGGAGGAGTTGCCCATTCGGTGATGATATTATCGTTGGTTATCACGATTGGTTTATCATTAGGTAAGCTGAAGGTTCACGGGGTGTCGCTTGGCTTGGCTTGGATATTGTTTGCGGGTTTGCTGTTCGGGCATTTTCAGTTTAATTTGGACGAACATTTACTTCACTTTCTCAAAGAATTTGGCTTGATATTGTTTGTCTATTCTATCGGACTTGAAGTGGGACCTGGTTTCTTTTCTTCTTTCAGACGAGGCAGCAATACGCTCATTGGGTTGGTGACAATAGTGATAGCCATGAGCTTGGTTATCGCCATTTCCATTTATTACATATCGGATACACCGATTACCACTATCGCCGGAATTTTGTCGGGTGCTGTAACGAATACGCCTGGGTTGGGTACTGCACAACAGGCTTACAGTGACCTGCGTCACATCGATGCTCCTACCATTGCCAGCGGTTATGCTGTGACCTATCCCATGGGTGTGTTGGGAGTTATCATTTCGTTCATTATTTTGAAGTGGGTGCTTCGGATTAATGTGAAAAAAGAAGAGGCTGCCGCTTTGGTCGGTGTGGGACACTTAGAAGAGGTGACACTTAATACTTTTGCGGTGAAAGTGAGCAACGAGATGATGCAGGGGGTGACGGTAAAGCACCTCAGAGAGCTGTTGAAACGCAATTTTATGGTTTCTCGTATTTATCGAGAGGGGACTCAGATGCATCAAAATATCGTCAGTGCAAAGACAATGATTCAGCTCGGAGATAGCCTACTCATCGTCAGTCGACCGAAAGATGAAGAACCAATTTGTGCTTTGTTGGGCGCAAAAGAGGAAATAGACTGGAAGAAGTTTGGGAAACAAATGGTATCTCGTCGCATCTTAATCACTAAATCATCGGTCAACGGCAAGACTTTGGAGCAGATGAAGATACCAAATACCTTTGGTGTGAACGTGACACGTGTCAATCGTTCGGGTGTTGACTTGGTGGCAACAGGACAATTGAAACTGCAAATGGGTGACAAATTGACGGTGGTGGGCAATGAACTTTCCATTAGTCATGTAGAACAAGTGTTGGGCAACTCTATGAAGCGTCTGAACAATCCTAACTTAATTCCTATCTTCTTGGGTATCGTTTTAGGATGTATCTTGGCAAATGTACCTTTCTTTATACCGGGTATTTCGGCAAATCTACGCTTAGGTTTGACGGGTGGTCCTCTCATTGTGGCTATTTTGATTGGTTATTTTGGTCCTAAATACAATTTGGTGACTTACAATACTATCAGTGCCAACCTCATGTTGCGCCGCTTCGGATTGTGTATATTTTTGGCTTGTGTGGGACTTGGAACAGGCGAGGACTTCGTCCAAACCATTGTATCGCAGTCGGGTATGCAATGGATTTTATACGGTTTGTTGATAACAATGTTGCCCATCCTCTTCGGGGGAATCATAGGCAGATATGTATTCCACATTAATTACTTCACGCTGGTGGGAGTGCTGGCGGGTGCCCATACCAATCCTCCTGCATTGGCTTATGTCAATGATATGACGCAGAGCGATTCTCCGTCGGTAGGTTATTCCACCGTATATCCGTTTGCCATGTTCCTAAGAATTCTGACAATACAGATGATGATTTTTGTGTTTGGATAAAGTTTCTTGATAGATGACTAAGAATAAACAAATAACGACAGATGCACAGCTGGTGCATCGTAAACTGGATTTACTGTTACAAGTAGGGTGCTACTTGATGGATTGTTCTGCTGACACCACTTTGATAGTTCGAGATATGAAGCGTGTAGAGGCATATTTGGGACTGGACAGCCAGTTTCTTCACGTGTATATCAACTATAATGTCATTTTGGTGAACTACAGTGATGAAAGTACTTCCTATACAAGATTTCGCAGATGCGATCGCCATGCCATTGATATGGCTGGAATTACTCGAGTAAGTCACCTTACATGGGATGCTATTCGGTATAATTACAGCTTAGATGAGTATCAGGAAAAATTAGATGAAATCAAGAAGAGACCACGCTATTACACGCCTTGGCAGGTAGCCACTGCCGCAGGCTTTGCGTGTGGTGGTTTCTGTATACAGTTTGGTTGTGATTGGCCGGCCTTCTTTTATGCATCATTGGCGGCTATCCTTGGTTTCCGATTGCGTATGTTTTTGGGAGCGAAGGGTGCCAACACATACATTTGTATTTGCGTGGGTGCATTCATTTCCACGATTGTGGCATGGCTCAGTTCGTTCCTTTCGCTAAATGCAAGCATAGCCTCTTTGTTACCATCGTTCATGCTTACCAACACTCCTTGGCATCCATTGTTGGCGTGTGCTTTGTTCATTGTGCCAGGTGTTCCGCTCATCAATTTCGTGAGCGACATGCTTGGTGGACACATACAGACAGGGTTAATCCGTGCACTTAACGTTTTTCTCATGATTGTAGCCATGGTCTTTGGTATCGGTTTTGCTATTAAGGTTTGCGGAATTGATAACTTTGTGCGCGATTTGTCAATGACGCCTCACCACACTTATTGGGAGTTTGCTATTGCGGCTGCTATTTCTGCCATGGGATTCTCTACCATATTTAATACCCCCAAACGCCTTTTGCCGATGATAGCCATAGGAGGTATTATCGCAGTGTGCAATCGTAATTTTGTCAACTTGGGTCCCAGTACGGGTAATATAGGATTGGATCAAGGGCTTATAATAGGCTCGTTGGCAGGCTCAACGTTAATTAGTTTGATATGTACCATGGCAATGCACTGGTTTCATACGCCTCATCAATGCCTGTCCATACCCAGTGTTATCCCTATGGTACCAGGAGTTTTAATGTACAGAGCAGTGTTCGCTTTTGTAGATATGCAAGGAGTAGTGGGCGAAGTGACGGTAGGCATGCACAACTTCATGCTTGCTTCTCTGGTTATTTTGGTTATTGCCATTGGGGTGGCTATTCCGAACATCTTTGTACATAGTATGCTGTATAGTCGACGAAAAATAAAATTATATCGTTTATTGATACAACGCAAACACATGGACATTGAGAATATTGATGTCAAGATACAATAGTTTGATTAAGTGTGTGGGCATGGATTGTAAATCAAGACATACCTTTACATTCATGGTAAAAAGATGATATGGAAATTAGACAGTTGAAATACTTTCTCAAAGTAGCCGAAACGCTCAATTTTTCTGAAGCAAGTCGGCGGTTATTTATAACGCAGAGTACGCTTTCTCAGCAAATCAGTCATCTGGAACAGGAGATTGGTTTGCCACTGTTTGAGCGAAATAGTCATGAGGTTTATCTCACAGAACCCGGCAAAGAACTGTTACCTTATGCCATGAAAGCCGTTGTTGCCACCGATTCTTGCATCGCCCACATAGAAGACTTAAAGCAAATGGTAACGGGTGAGTTGAACATCGGTGTGACTTACTCGTTTAGTACTATCATGATGGATACGATGGTAGATTTTATGAAAGACTATCCCGGTGTGAAGCTCAATATCTTTTATCATTCGATGGACGAACTCTTGGAGATGTTAAAGAGCAGGAAGGTAGATTTTGTTTTAGCCTTTTTACCGCTTCAGTCAGACAAAGAAATTGATAGTCGCATTATCTTTACTAACCGTCTGGCAGCCATCGTTAACCAAAATCATCCCTTGGCAAATCAGCAGCGTATCCACTTAAAGGAATTGGAACGCTTTGGACTGGTGTTGCCTGCACGTGGCCTCTTGGCTCGCCATGCCTTTGAGCGACTGATAAGTCATCAAGATTTAGAGTTAAAAGTTAAGGTTGAAGTGAATACTATCGACTTGATATTCCAGCTGTTGCATCGTTCCAATTATATTTCTATCTTGGCAGAGTCCACGGTAGTACATGAGGAAGGATTGAAAGCGCTTCCTCTGGATACGCCAGACAATCAAATGGAAGGGTGCATACACTTCTTGAAGGATGCTTATATGAAGCATTCTGCGCAAGAGTTTATCAAGATGCTGTGTCAGTCTACCAGCATCTTGACAAACTTTACCTTAAAAGATGTGTTGCAATAGGGACGACTAATGGCGATCGTTCCATTTCACAATTCCAACACATAATAAGGTACACACGATAATCTCGGCTGCAATACAATAAATGGTCATCATCTTTTTTATTTTTTAATTTTAACTGTGGTTTTCTGAGACTGTAACAGTAGTGTTGTTTCAACGCTGTAAATAATTACCAGTCCTGTAAATAACTGATATCCAAAGCAAAGATACAGGGTTCTTTTGCATTCTCGAACGGATTATTATGATAATTTCTTAAGGTAGTTATCGCTTGTATCAATACCACTCCTCACACTTACCTCATGCCTAAAGTGACTGTTACTAACTATATTTTAGGCTCGCTTTGGTACACGAATCTGTAAGGTACAATTTCGTTGGAAGAAATATCTGTGTTTGTTTCTTGGGGTATTCCTTACTTTCTCTTAACTTTGTGGTCGGCTCATGAAATATGTAGATGTTATCGTTCCGTTGCCATTAGAAGGCTCTTTTACTTATGCTGTACCCGAAAACTTAAGGGATAGGGTGCGGTTTGGGGTACGTGTTGCCGTAACGTTCGGCACCTCAAAGGTGCATACGGCTATCGTTGTTCACGTACATGACAATGTGCCTGATTTTAAGGTGAAGGCGATTATTGATGTTATTGACGACCAACCGATGCTCTTAACGCAGCAATACCAACTGTGGAAATGGCTATCGGCTTACTATATGGCACCCCTTGGGGATGTCTATAATGCAGCATTACCCGCAGGTTTGAAGGTAGAAGAGAATTATAAGCCTCGCATGGAGACGTATATCGACTTGTGTCCGCCTTATCGTTCGGAGCAAGCGTTGAGTGTAGCTTTCGACTTATTGAATCGAGCGCAAAACCAACAAGAGGTGTTGACGCACTTTTTGCGCATTTCGCATTGGGAGACTTTACAAGGAACCGTAATGAGCGAGCCTGTCGTGGACATTACTCGTGAGGAATTAATGAATGTGGCACGCTGTTCGTATGCGGTGATTAAGCGGTTGGTAGAGCGTAAAATCTTGTTCACTTACGAGCGAGAGGTAGGACGAATCGGCGATGCGGGCGAAGAACATGTAGAAAATATCAAGCGTCTGAACCAAGCGCAGCAAGATGCTTATAACCAAATTGTTTTTCAGTTCCTTAAAAAGAATGTCGTTTTATTGCATGGAGTAACCTCGAGTGGTAAAACAGAAATTTATATACACCTTATTAAAAAGGCACTCGATGAGAAAAAGCAGGTGTTGTATTTGCTACCAGAAATTGCTCTCACAGTGCAAATTACCAGTAGACTAAGACACGTGTTTGGCAACAAATTGGGTATCTATCATTCTAAATATAGTGATGCCGAACGAGTTGAAATATGGAAGAAACAGCTTTCATCTCATCCTTATGAGGTAATATTGGGTGCACGTAGTGCCGTATTCTTGCCCTTTCAGCAGCTTGGATTAGTGATTATCGATGAAGAACACGAAACCTCTTTCAAGCAACAAGACCCTTCGCCACGCTATCATGCACGGTCGGTAGCTATCATGTTGGCTCAAATGTATGGTGCCAAGACTTTATTGGGGACGGCTACACCTTCGGCAGAAAGCTATTATAATGCGACACAGGGCAAATATGGTTTGGTAAGTTTGACCACTCGTTATCAAGGAATAGAATTACCCGAAATACAAGTCATTGACACGAAAGACTTGCAGCGACGCAAGATGATGACGGGACCATTTTCGCCCACACTCATTGCTGCTATTAACGAAGCTTTGCAAAACAACCAACAGGTGATATTGTTTCAAAACCGACGTGGCTTTGCACCCATGATAGAGTGCCGCACTTGTGGTTGGGTTCCTAAGTGTACCAATTGTGATGTGTCGCTCACCATGCACAAGCGTATGAACTTATTGACTTGTCATTACTGCGGTTATACTTATCAGGTTCCTACGGTATGTCCTGCATGTGGCGCAACCGATTTGCGTGGCAGAGGCTATGGAACCGAAAAGGTGGAAGAGTATGTAAGGCAACTGTTTCCTGAAGCTCGTGTTGCCCGTATGGACTTAGACACCACCCGCACACGTAATGCGTACGAACGATTGATTGACGACTTTTCTTGTGGACGCACAAATTTGCTCATTGGTACGCAAATGGTGAGCAAAGGCTTGGATTTCGATCGTGTTAGTGTGGTGGGAATACTGAATGCGGATACCATGCTGAACTATCCCGACTTTCGCGCTTACGAGCATGCCTTCATGATGATGGCGCAGGTAAGCGGTAGGGCAGGCAGGAAAGGCGCACGTGGTAAGGTGTTGCTGCAAACCAAAAATAAAGACTTGCCTGTGATAAGGCAGGTGGTTGAGAATGATTACGAAGGTTTTTTTAAGGCACTGTTAGACGAACGTAAGATGTTTTCCTATCCTCCTTTTTATCGCTTGGTGTATGTTTATTTGAGGCATCGTTACGAACAAGTGGTAGAAACAGCGGCAGTAGAATTGGGAAGCAGGCTCAGACAAGGGTTGGGTGAGCGTATTTTAGGTCCTGACAAACCATCGATAGCACGCGTTAAAAACCTGCACATCCGCAAGATTGTCATCAAGTTGGAGAACGGTATCGACCCAAAGGCGGTGCGCCTTTACTTGCGTACCGTGCAGCAACAACTGTTGCAGGACAAGCGTTATGCCGCCCTGCAAGTGTACTATGACGTGGATCCGCAGTAAATATCGTTGGACGATATTGCTTCTTTTTTAAGCGAGATAGATGTAGCTATCTCGCTTTTCTTTTTCATGGCGATGAAATATTTCTTTTACATGATTGTAACATCTATGTCCTAATTTTGCACTCGTAAAAGTGAACAAGCTAACGATATGAAGAAGATTGTTTTAACGACAGTGCTGATTTTA
>NZ_HG417093.1:146501-206952 GCF_000455445.1 Hoylesella timonensis 4401737 = DSM 22865 = JCM 15640
CTGATTTTAGGCATCATTCCTGTCTGTTTTGCTGATTCTTTGACGGGTGTAGTGAAAGATAAGTCGACAGGTGAGACGCTCATTGGTACCGTAGTTCAAGTGAAAGGTGAGAAACATCATGCCACCTCAACAGGCTTGGACGGTTCTTTTGTGTTGAAAGATCTGCCCAATCAAGGCACCATTACGCTGATAGCCAGCTATATAGGTTATCAATCCAAGGAGGTTCAGGTGGATATGTCCGCAGGAAAGTTTGTCCATCTGGAGCTGGAACCCGAACTACAAGAACTAAAAGAGGTGGTTGTCAAGGGATTTCGTACAAAAGACACTGATGTAAGCGCCTATGCGATGGTGAAAAATTCGTCGCAAGTACTCAACGTGATGAGTGCACAAGCCATTCAGGTGTCACCCGATGTCAATGTGGCAACAGTGCTGCAGCGTGTCTCTGGCGTAACAATGCAGCACGATGCGTCGGGTGAAGCCTCGTATGCCATTCTAAGAGGAATGGACAAAAGGTACAATTATACCTTGGTTAACGGCGTGAAAATACCCAGTCCTGATGACAAAAATCGCTATATTCCCTTGAATATCTTCCCTTCAGATTTGATGGATAGGATTATTGTATCTAAGTCACTCACTGCCGATATGGAAGGCGATGCAGCGGGTGGTGTGGTAGATATGAATATGAAAGATGCTCCAGGCAGTTTCAGACTCCAAGCGAATGTAGCAACAGGGGCAAGCGATTTCTTTTGGCAAGGCGATAAAACACAATCTCCATTCGGACAAATCAATTACGATTTTTTAAGTGCTAAGCGCGGAAGTACCACCTCTACAGCGCCATACGAGCGTTATGGAAGTACCTACGATGCGACCAATGCCGACTTTAAGAATGGTGGAACTCAGCTTTCACGCCATAAAGTACCAATGCCAAATGTCCATGCAGGCATCTCTATCGGCAATCGTTTTTGGGATAAAAAGCTTGGAGTGATATTCGCTACCAACCTGCAGAATACGTATCGTGGTACGGAACGCGAGCTCAATAAGGAGGTGATGGCTAACGGTGAGGAAGCTGCTTATATCAGTTCCATCAAGAAAAGGCTCTATTCCATCCACGATCTCAACCTGGGCGTGCATGGAAAGATTGACTTCACGCTTGACAATCACAAGATAGAGTGGTATAACATGTACGTGCGTCGTCAAGCGGACAATACACGCTACAGCATGGATATCACGACCGACTACGACTTTGACCTTGCAAATGGCAACTGGACACGTGCGGATGAGATGCGTACCTTGACACAAACGCAGAATATCTTTGCATCCAATATCAAGGGAACTCATCATTTCACGCGTAACCTCACGGTAGATTGGGCAGGACTTTTCGCCGATGCCAGAGAGAAAGATCCTGACCGTATCTATACCACTATCAAGAACACGGTGACAGGTGGCAAGGTCACTAAGATATTCCCGGCATCACAGGAGCGTCGTTTCCAGCATAACGACGATAAGGATTGGACGGGCTATGTCAATCTTTCGTGGGCGACTCCTTTCAGAGAAGGACTGAAAGCAGTATGGAAAACAGGTGCTATGTATCGCAACAAGAAGCGTAACAATCGATATTACTCTTACATATCTGTACCCTCAGATAATGGTATCCTACTGTCTTCTAATGATATTGATACGTTTCACAGAATTGACTGGACACTCAAAACACCTCGTTCGCAGGCCTCACAACTCAATTACGACTCTAAAGAGCGAATAGGTGCTATCTACGGTATGGTAACACTTACTTCGCCAATCTATGAACTAGTAGCTGGATTTCGTGCCGAGCATACCAACCAACTATACACAATGTTGCAACGTTTTGAGACAACGGGTTCTCTTGGTGAACAGTCGTATTGGGATTATCTGCCGTCTGTTTCATTTCGCTGGACATTTAAGGACAAGATGAATCTTCGTTTCAGTTATTACAAGAGCATCAATCGTCCAGGATTCTATGAGCTTGTGCCTTATCAGGTGGATGGTGAGGACTACACCGAGAAGGGTAATCCGTTATTAAAATGTGCACGTATTGACAACCTCGACCTGCGTTGGGAGTGGTTACCATCGCAAGATGAACAGGTGCTTTTGGGTGTTTTTTATAAATATCTCAAAGACCCGATTGAGACAACTTTCGATGTAGACCAGCGTCAGGGTAATGCCAGCTACTATATGCCCCAAAACCTTGGCAATGCTAGAAATTATGGTATTGAGCTTGATGTGGTGAAGTATATCCGTCACTTTGGATTGAAAGCCAACTATACTTATACGCATTCAGCTATCACCACGACCAAGAAACGCTATATTGCAAAGAATCAAGTGGAGAATGTTGACCAAACGAGACCACTTATCAATCAGGCACCACATACCGCTAATTTATCTTTGCTTTATAAAGATACGCAACATGGATGGAATGGACAATTGGCAGCAGCTTATACTGGGACACAACTCGTATTGGTATCCCCATATTTTGATTCTGATGAGTGGGAGAAGCACCTCTTTTCGCTTGACCTGAGTGCCGAGAAGCGTTTCAATAATGGCATATCCCTATTTGTTAAAGCCAATAACCTGCTCAACTCTAAGCGCGAACGGTACCTAAAAACCGTTAATGAGTTTAATACCAAGATACCAGGACAACCAAACGACCGTACCATTGTAGGAACCTACAAGTATGGACGCACATTTCTGGTTGGAGTGAGAGTAAATTTGTAATCATCAACTTTAGTAAAATTTAACATGAAGAGATTTTATTTTTTTGTAAGCATATTAGCTGTAACACTTATGGGAGGCATGAGTTCGTGTGAAGACGAAAACATTAATCCATACGATTACGCTGCCAAAACCGATACCATAACCATCAATACAGGTGACGCAAATACAGTGAAGACGACTATAGCCTCTTATCCCACAGGCTCTATCGTTTGGTCACATGACACTACACTCACCTCTTCGTTCAAGATTCCTGCTGGTGCTTCCCTCTATATCGAGCCTGGCGTGAAGGTCACAGTCAGCTCTAAGCCCTTGGAAGATCATCCTATAGAGATTGTGGCATTAGGAAACCTTTACGCTATGGGTACGAAAGAAAAGCCCGTAGTTATCAGCTCGGATACGGGCAAGCCCAACGACTGGGGTGGTATCATCTGTGGATACGATTGTGAAGAGGTGGTGTTAAGTCATACAGAGATAGCCCATGCTGGTGCTACTCCAACGGAAAGTTCCCTTTCTTTTCAAAACAAATTGTTCAAGACCACCATTGATGGTGGGGTACCTGCCTTCCATTTCTGCAATACCAAAGGTCGCTTTGCTGTCGTTAACTGTTTCTTCCATGACAATTACAATGACCAAACTTATTTCACAGGTGGTAATGGAATTATTTATGGGTCCGTGTTTGCCGATAGTGGTAACGAAAGTGATGGCGGTGAAGCTATCAATGTGAAATCGGGATGCATACTCGACATAGCCTACAACCTGATATATAATGCCTGTACCAATGCGTTTAAGCTTTCAGGGTCGGGTGTGGAGAAGAACTTTGCATCGAAGCTTGTCATCTACAATAATACAGCTATTGACTGTGGATGGCGCCGAACGAAGAATAAGAAAGGTGGAAATGTATGGATTGAGAAAGCTATTGCGCCCGTTTTTGTGAATAATTTACTGGTTGACAACCGCTATGGAATCCGTCAACCCAGTAAAAATGGAGCTGATATCGAAAACAGTGTGCTTTCTCCCAATTATTTCTTTGCATCCACAAATACAGGAGTGAAGCAACAAGGTAAAGACTTCAAGATGATTGTTTGGGATGACAACAATCTCACCAGTCATGCTCCAGAGGATTTATCTAAATTATTTATTAAGTTTACTCAAAACGATAAGATGAATATCAACTGTGAGAGCGATGACCCTGCCAATGGGGCTCCCTTGAAATGGAACCCAGCATGGGACTTTCATCTTCAGCTTGGCGTACCCCAACTCACTGGTGCATTTTCGGAAGTGAAGCCTAACTTTCCCAGCGGATTGGCTTTCTTTGGCATGAAGAGGGTTAAATGGGTGAGCAATACTGATGACCAAAATTATTATTTCTCTTCATCCGTGGCCAGTAACTTCTTTGGAGCATTTGGAACAAAATAAACATCAATCAACATGAAAATGAAAAAGTTTTTCAAACAGATACTATTTGTTGTCACCTTACTTTTTTCTTTCATTTCCTCTCAGGCACAAACCCCTGCTGATTGGAAACAAATGAAAGCTGATGTCAACCTGTATTGGGTGAACGATATGGGACGTAATGGTTATTACGACCAGAAAACTATCGCCCAGCTGATGGGTACCATGGCGGAGACTGTTGGACCCGAGGCAGTGATTGCTGTAGGTGATGTTCATCATTTCAACGGCGTGCAAAGCGTTACCGATCCTTTGTGGATGACTAATTATGAACTAATCTATTCTCATCCAGAGCTGATGTGTTTTTGGTATCCAGTTTTGGGTAATCACGAATATCGTGGCAATACCCAAGCTGTACTCGATTATGCTCATGTGAGCCGGCGATGGGCAATGCCAGCTCGATACTACTCCAAAGTATTCGAAGGTGATGGCTGTACGGTGCGAATTGTATTTCTTGACACTACTCCCCTTATCAGTAAATATAGAAAGAATACCGAAACTTATCCTGATGCTCATTTGCAAAACCTTGAACAAGAGCTGGCATGGCTGGACAGTACGTTGACTGCTGCACACGAAGATTGGGTGATTTGTGTGGGTCATCATCCCATCTATGCACAGACTTCGAAGTCGGAAAAAGAACGTGCCGACATGCAGAAATGCCTGTTGCCCGTGCTTCAGCGACATTCCAATGTGGCTGTATATGGCTGTGGTCACATACACAACTTTCAATATATCAAGAAAAAAGGTGACAAAATTAATTATTGGGTCAACTCTGCAGCAGCTCTCTCACGTCCTGTACAGCCAACAGATGGCACACGTTGGTGCGATGGGTCCGCAGGATTTACTGTGATTAGTGCCAACAAAGAGCAACTCACCCTCTATGCCATCAACAAAGAAGGTAAGATACTCTACACCCTGCCAGTGAAAAAGTAGCCACAAGACTCTAAAGCAAACTACGAAGCAGTAATGTTTTCGAATCCACAGCGCTCGCCTTTTGTATCAAGTCATGGTGTAATTACATGGACTCTTTTATAATCCAGTTGGTGGAGGATAAGACGTGCAATGCGTATAATCGTTCGAGATATGTCAACCATATTTGCCCAGTAGCTCTCATGATTGAGCGAAGCTCTTCGCACGAGCTCTTATAGTGAATATTTTTTACAAAATATTAATTTAGATGAATAATGACAATTATTTATCAATAATTTGTTTCTGTATTCGTAATTGTAACAAATTTTTCGTACCTTGCGGATTGTAACAAAAACATTATTAATATGAAATCGAAATTAAAGCTATTCACACTTTTCTTTTTTTCGCTGTTTCTAACAACAGGGTTTGTCGCATGTAGCGACGATACAGACCCTACAGACCAAACCATTTTTGTAGACTCCTATAAGGGTAAGATTACTTATCTCAATATTGAGTCAGGTAAGAAAGTTAGTGCAGACGACGGTAAGGTTATCGTTAGCAAGTTGGGTGACACCTATTCGTTCAGATTTGACAATAGTATCCCTGATTTGACAGGTATCAAGTTTGAGAAAAAAGATGACAATACATTTGTTAGTCTTGGCTCAGATGGTCTAAAAGGTATAAAGATAACTGCTTCCGAGCTTCACATCTTAATGGTGAAAGGTGGTGAAACTTGGACAGCTGATTGCAGGAGATAGACCTTTGAAACGTAGTCTCATGACTACATATTTTATAAGGTTGAGCTTATAGAACTGACCTCAGTGATATAAGAAATACTGACAAACAATATGAAGAGGGGGTGTACAATTCTTAAGTGAATGTGCACCTCTTTTTTGATGCTTATATGAACAAGTGTTGAAAAATGGACTCGCTGTGGCTTAAACGATTGCATTTTGCTCCTATTTGCGACGAAGTTGGGCATTTGATTCCAAAGATGCGAGAATTGGAGGATGGTGTAAAGAGAAGTTCAACTACCAGACATTAGTTTTGTTTCACAATGAGTACGGTTGCATAAGCTGCCATTCCTTCTTGCCTCCCAACAAATCCCATGCGTTCGCTGGTTGTTGCTTTGATAGAGATATTGTCTTCATCGGTATTCATGACTTCTGCCAAACAGGTTTTCATTGCAGGGATGTGCGGGTTTATCTTAGGTTGTTCGGCGCATACAGTGGCGTCTATATTACCCAGTTGATATCCTTTGAACGCAAGGAGCTGCATTGTTTTTTGCAAAATTACTTTGCTATCCATATTTAAGGTTTCGTGGGCTGTGTCGGGAAAGTGATATCCTATATCACGTAGATTTGCTGCACCCAAGAGTGCATCACAAATAGCATGAATCAAAACATCGGCATCGCTGTGCCCCAGCAATCCCTTGTCGTGGCTAATCTTGATGCCACCCAACCAAAGGGCGCGACCTTCTACCAATTGGTGAACGTCATACCCAAAGCCAATGCGAAATGAAGGATAGGACATGGAGTTGAAGTTTATGAGTTTGTGAGTTTTTGAGTTGATGAGTTTTTAAGTTTACGAGTTTACAAGTTTACGAGGTGACGAGTAGACAAGTTTACAAGTTAAGAGGGCGTATCTACTAATAATGAAAGGCTTCCTCCCTTTTTGGTGAGGGGTAGGGGGTGTGATGCTTACCTCTTCAGCAAGTCTTTGATACCGTCCATGTCGAAGCTTAAAGAGAAGCGAAGGGTTTGATCCAACGGATTACTCTTTGCCATGGCAATGACATAACCTGCATCCAATGAGAACACGCTCATCTTGAAACCTGCTCCCACAGTAAAATATTTTAAGTTACCCTTATTCTCCGATTGGTGATGATAGCCTACTCGAAGGGAGAACTGGTCATGATAGACATACTCTGCTCCAACACTCCATTGGATTTCCTGTAACTCCTCTTTTGCACCATTTGGTGCGTCACCGAAGCTCTTAAAGATGCCTCCAATGCTTGAAACATCATAATAGTCTTTCTGCACCCGCTCTTGATAAGCCTCAGTGGATTCGCCTTCATCCTGTTTAGGATAGGTAGGAACCAACAGCTTATTTGCATCTGCCGCTATTGTAAAACGGTTATACTCATCAACTGGCACCATGAGAGAAGCACCCAAACGTAGGTTGGTGGGGATAAACTCACTGTTGTCACTGCCTCCAAAAGTAATTTTACTTCCGATATTAGAGATATTCAACCCAATGCCTAACTGACTTTCACGTGCTCCGAGATTGATATAGTTCTGATAATAGGCAGCAATATCGGCAGCAAAAGCCGAACCGGGAGTGGTTTCTTCCTTAAAATCGTACGTTAAATCTGAATAAATCCAACGAACGGCAGCTCCCAACGAGAAGTGTTCACTCAACATCAAAGAATACGCAATGTCTGCGGACATTTCATATGGATTAATTGTCATTCCACCGTCTTTGGTTTGCCCAACGTACGTGTTTACTTCACCAAGAGAGAAATAACGAAAAGAACCAGAGATTGCACTGTAGTCGCCAATGCGATAATAACCAGCCAAATAAGCCAAGTCGATATCATTCACTAACTGTCTGAGCCACGGAGTGTAGTTCAATGCTACTCCTGCACGACTAATGGTAAATGGATATTTGGCAGGATTCCAGAACTGCGAAACCACATCGGGATCGGTGGCAACACCTACATCACCTAAACCTGCCGCACGTGCATCGGGTGCAATCATCTGTGAGGTGACCGAGTAGTTCACTGGATTAAACATGTTTCGTTTGTCTTGGGCGGATAAGGAGAGCGCCGACAAGATAAATACGAAGAGGACACTTATTTTTGAAAATCTATTCATTCTATTGCGATTCTATGCGATTGGTATTTTCCTAACGAAAATAATAGCTAATTATTGCTTATTACAATGAGTTTCTTTGCCTTGGAAACCTTGGCACTTCCTTCGGAAGAGATGCGGGCACGATATAGATAAACGCCAGTTTGTAGGCGATTTCCATTCTCAACCGTAAGATTCCAGTTGACAGTTTGCGTGTTGGTTGTACTCACACTGCTTTCTTGATGATGCCACAACAGTCTGCCACTCAAGTCAAAAACTTCAATCTCCACATCAACCACTGCTCCTGCACGATCGTGCTCAAGGATAAAGGTGGTGGCTTCGCGAGCAGGATTGTTGGTACAATCGATAGAGAACAACTGCGGTTCCATGCCTCGTACGACATTGAAGGAGAGTTTGGTCGTTGAAGGATTGTTAAGCACATCCCAAGATCGGAAGAGTAATTGATGAGGACCAGGTGCTAATTCGGGCAACTGATAGAAGGTTGAGCCAGCCGTGTAACTGCCAAAATTGTACGTAAAGTTAGCGTTCAAGTTATAACTCTTCGACATATCTCCATCAATGATTAACTGCAAGTCGTGACCGATACCGCTTCCCGATACGTTAATTCCATCGTCATCTTTAATCTCTGCTACGAAATAAGGGGTACTATTGACATTGCCGCCATTGACAAAGGAGGGACTATTGAGATAACAATAAATCGATGGACCAAGCGAGTCAGTCTTCAATTCTGCACCACCTCCCAACGTAAAGGCTTCGCTCACACCGCTTGCTCGCATTTGGTGGTTCTCACTGATGGCATAAAGATTGAGCTTACCAGAGCCTTCGGAGTAATTGATATCACTCGGCACAGCAAACACAAAGCTAAATTTACCATTCTCCACCTTATTTGCTCCATTATACAAGGTCCTTGGACGATCCATAAAGGTGAGTGCCTCCTTGGTTTCTTGTTGATCGTTGCGACGGCACACGATTTTTTCTTCATTATCACGAACGGTAGCAAAAACAAGACCTTGGAAATCGGATACTCCCTCGATGTGTCCCTTCACCGTGACCGTACTTCCTGCCTGTAATGCCACAGTTGGCGTTGAAGCCAATGCTTTATCATTGATAGAATCAACGACAATGTTGTAAGAGGGTTGATGAAGTGCAACAGCAGGGTCGCCTAAAAGTGCATATTGCAACTTGTTGCACGTAAGGTCTTTCTTGCCGGTAATCATTTCGTTCTTCGCCAAACGCTGCGCTTCTCCTATCGTTACAGGCTTGCCATGGGCATCTTTACTCAACACATGTTGCAAAAACGATGTGTTGATACGCGCGTTGTAATGGGCTATCACCGTGCGTGTGGTACCAAAAAACGAGATTGCTCCACCTCGGGGATTCCGAACAGCCACTTCACCAATGGTTGGAGTTTCACCATCAAAAGGCATAATGTCGCAAGACGCTGTGATCCAAAGTGGGAGATGAGGATGTTGGAATGTTTGAAAGTCGTGCAAGTTTAACACTTTTTCGTGCGAAATTTGGGTCGCCATGCCATGTCCACCGTAATCCATGATGAGCGCACCTGCCGCTTGTTGCTGTTTTATGATTCTCGAGACTTCGGGGTAAGTGTTCCCTGAAGATGATGTTTCGCGCTGATACGCATCCCACATAATTTTCTTCACAAGATAACCCGGATATTGACTTGAAATAGCGTTTGCCGTGTCGTCAATATCTTGCATGTGCAAATTGTTATCTCCGTCATCGCCCATAAAGACCAAATTGTTTTGCCATGCACCTGCATCTTTATTCGTAACATAGGCGATTACTTTGTCTACCATTACCTTGGCATCATCTTCGGTCGTTACGGGGAAACGCCCCACGGCAATATCTTGTTGGTCGCTAAAGTCCTTGTTCAGTCCTTCACCATCGTCAAGAGCGCAAAAGAAACCATCGTCTACAAAGCAATCAACCTCGTTAAAAGAGTTCTCACTCTCAAAACAGAGTAAATAATCGTCTGAATGTAACGACTGGCACTGTGCAGTAAGCATACGATTGTCCCACACACAATCACCAAAAAGCAGAAGATACTTAGGCATGTCTGCCGCTGTCGTGGCACGGTCGTACAACATCTTGAGGTACCTACGGTAGGCATTTGCGTCGGGCGTGCCACTCGAAAATTCGTTATACAGCTGGTTTGCAGAAACAATTTGTACACGCAAACCGTCATGCTTCTCGTGAAAAGCCTTGAGACGCTCTGCCTGTGCTTTCAACTTCTGACTGGAAGGAATGATGATGACCATATCTGCAAAGCCGTGAGCGTGCAAGTCTTGATTGGTAATTGCTTGTACAAATTCGGGTACAGGGAAGTTGACTCCTTTGAGATGAGGGGCAGGGAGGGGCTCCTGCCATATAAAAGAAATATAATCCAATCGTGAAGGAGAACCCGACCGAGTGATTAGTTTCACGGTATCGGTCATGGAAGTTCGCTCTATCTGATAAACGCCCGATGTCTCATTACCTTTGTCATACTTGCTTAGAGCAATGGCGAGTTCACCCAACTGCTTTCCGTTGTGCATGACAGATATTCGCGAAGCACTGCCAGCCGACACGTTGACTGCCATTTTCGCCTTTCCTTTGGATGCCAAAGAGGGGATGGTGTAAGTAGCACTTTCCGCTACATCTATCGCTTTTGGATGAAAGAGATTGCGCCCACCATGGTACCATGAATAGCCGTCAACTTCATATAAGGTGTGATAATAGTCGGGAGAGGGATAAAAAGAGTGGATAAAAGCGGTGGAATCAAGGACAACAGGCGCATCTTCTGACTGGGTTAAGAAATAATAGCCAGTGTCCGAATAAGGATTGCGAGTGCGTCGAGTGGCAGTGTTTGAATCCCATGACACGGTGCCATAGGCATGGAAGAGCCTACGCCCGTCGACCCAACAAGTAGGAACTTCTTTCAAATCATCTGTTGCGATGAGTTCCTCAGATACCAATTGCTCATTCTGAAGTCGTCCTCCATAGCCATAAACTTTTACCTTCTGAAGGTCTGTAAAGCCTGCTTGTCTTATCAACTCGTCCGTAAGTTGGTACACACCCGTTGAAGGTACTCGTATTTTTGCCCACTTCCCTGATGCCAAAACAGAATGGTCGGCATACCGATTGGTGCTGCTTGCTCGGGTCTTCGCTGTGACTCTTTTCATCGAAGACATGAGCGGTTTGGCTTCGATGCGCAGCATGAAGCTCACCAAAATTTGGTAACGGTGATTTCGATAAACCAAAGGAGAGAAGCCAACCTGAAGCAAACCTCTCTTTCTGTTTACTGCTATCTTGTGCTGAGGAAAGGGAAGAGCAGGTAGCGGTGCGCCTGAAAGCTGTTGATAGCGTGCCACATCCGCTGTTGTCATGTCGATAAATTCAGGATAAAGAATGGAGACCGTGTAGGAAGAATCGGCATAGCACTCATTCAACTCAAACGAATGAGAGAAATAGGGTAAGATGCTATCTATCTTGACATCGTTAGCTGTCAAGTTAAAAAAATGCGCTTGAGCCATTAAAAACGGACTTGTCAAGAGCATCCAAACAATACAGATATATTTAATCCTTCGTAACACGTTTTATTACTCCACTATTATTTGCAATTGAAATCAAGAACCTTATAATCCTCGAGATACCCTTCAAGATGGTCGTCTATATGTACGGGTCCCACTCCCACAGGTGTACCAGTAAAGAGCAAATCACCAGTTTTTAGCGTAAAGTAACGACTGATATAAGCTATCAACTCGTCTATTTTATAGAGCATATCACCCGTAAACCCCTTTTGCACTGTACTTCCATTCACATCTAAGTGAAATTGAAGCCGCTGAATGTCCTGAAACTTATCAATATCCATCCAATCTCCTATCGTTGCGGCACCATCAAAGCTTTTACAAAGCTCCCAAGGAAGCCCTTTGGCACGCAACTGCTGTTGCAACTCTCGAGCCGTAAAGTCAATTCCTACCGTCACCGCATCATAGTAACGATGCGCAAATCGGGAGGAAATTGTTTTGCCTAAGCGGCAGATTCTTACCACAACTTCTGTTTCATATTCTATCACACCCAAGCCATCGGGAATGAAAAATGGCTTGTGATCTTTGGATAAAGCCGAATCTGGCATTATAAAAATGACAGGGCTTGCTGTTCTAGATAACGGTTCGTGGAGCTCTTTATTGTGCTCCTTATAATTCATTCCAACGGCAAATATTTTCATGAGAAGAATAATTAAAATGGATGTTGTTGAACAAGTTAAATGCAATAACTGTCACAAATGTACATAAAAACGGTGATTTATATGCCAGTAAGACAAAGAAAGTGCCTTTTTCTTTCGAGGACAAGCGCAGTTCGTGCGTCCACTAACGCGAGATGTACCCTCCGTCTCATATTTTCTTGAACAGAAGCACGAGCCGCTTGTCCTTACTGTTACACAAATACGATTCCCTTAGTTTAGTAAATGATGATGTTAAGTCTTTTCATTCTTATTAAAGGTGTTCCGTGTTTTTGTCCTATAAATTTACCAAAAATCGACCATTAAAAATCTTCAAAATAGAAAAAAACAATAGGCAAACGCCCTTCAAAAATGGGCTGATTTTGGCAAAATAAACGTCTTTTCAAGCCGAAACATTAACTTAACGGTCTTGGAAACACTCTTTAGAGGTCTTATTTACATGCTTCAGCAGTATTAAAGCATGCAAATAGTAGGCTTATCTCAATGCTTTAGCCGCCCGAAGATGGCAATAATACGTGCGAAAAGAAAATATTTAAGCATAACACGCTCAACATCAAAGAATTATGAGCATCGCTCAAAACTCGCATATTTGCGACCAACTTTGCTGTTGGTGATTTACATGCAAGTTATGAGAGGCACTTTGTAAAGAAAATTCAGCATTTATTATCTTCGAAAACTGCGTTTCACCAATGATATAAATGCTGTTTGGTGGATCATGTTCGTTGTACAAAAAGCGTTGTTCAATCAAAGAATAGGGAGGAGGAATGTTAGTCTCTTTTTTAAGGATTTGCAAGAGCTACGCTCATTTTCCTTAGATGAAAATTTCAATCTATCAAGTGGCTACACTTTGTGCGGGAACCTAACAGCCCAGCAGGCATGTAGCAAAAAGGCAAGAAAAAAGCCAGTAAAGAAAATCTCCTTACTGGCTCTATACGGTTTATTGATAGTTCAATAAGATACGATGTTTAGTCTGCACGCAAACTAAAACGCTTAAAGTTCACAACTGTGAGCTCTTTGTCGGTCTGCTTCAAATAGTCTGCAACGGTCAGTTTGCTATCTTGAATATATTCTTGATTCAAGAGGCAGCTCTCCTTAAAGAACTTGTTCATACGACCTTTAGCAATATTTTGAATCATTTGCTCGTTCAAATTTGCTAATTTCTCTTCAGCAACTTCCTTCTTCAGCTTTCTGATTTCGTCAGCTTGTGCTTCTGTGATTTCACCCTTGCGAATGCCTTCTTCCATGTGATCTTCGCTTTCAGAGATGTAAACATTGAAGCCCGCCTTCTTCAGCGCATTGGTCACAGCTTTTTCTACCTGTTCCTCTTTTGTCTTTTCAAGAGCCACTTTGTACTCGGCATCTTTCACCTCTTGTGTAACACTTTCCTCGTTCAGTGCTACGGGGTTCATTGCAGCTACCTGCATAGCGATGTTGTGTCCCTGCTCTTCTGCTGGTTTGTTGGTCTGAACCATGGTGCAAAGGATGTTTTTGTTCATGTGGTTATAGGTCTCCACGTTTTCACCTTCAATGAAGAGGTAACCGTCGAGTTCCATTTTCTCACCAGTGATACCAGAGCGAAGTTTGACAGTCGTTGCTACGTCTTTACCGTCAGCAAGGGTCAAGCCCAATATCTCTTCGATGTTCTTTGCTTTGG
This sequence comes from Hoylesella timonensis 4401737 = DSM 22865 = JCM 15640, assembly GCF_000455445.1. Taxonomy (GTDB): domain Bacteria; phylum Bacteroidota; class Bacteroidia; order Bacteroidales; family Bacteroidaceae; genus Prevotella; species Prevotella timonensis. The sequence goes on from NZ_HG417093.1 coordinate 160,378, forward strand.
CAGCAATCGCAGCATCAAGAATTTGCTCGGTGCACTCAATGAATTCCTTACCGTTAGCAACGAAATCAGTTTCGCACTTCAGTGCAATCATTGCAGCAAAGTCATTCGACTTCTTAACGAGAACACAACCGTTGGAAGTCTCGCGATCAGAACGTTTTGCAGCAATGGCTAATCCACGCTCACGAACAAGCTCAACAGCTCTGTCCATATTTCCTTCTGCTTCGGTCAAAGCCTTTTTACAATCAGCCAGACCAGCACCTGTCATCTTACGTAGTTTCTGTATATCAGCAATGTTAACAGCCATAATCTTATTTCTTATTTATAGGGGTTAATATGTATTGTTATATAAAAAAGAGCAGAGAAGAATAAAGAAAATTTTTGGCATATTTTTGTTACATACCATCATTCTCTATTCTCCTCTGTTCATACAATTATTCAGCAGCTGGAGTTTCCTCTTCTGCTTTCACTTCAACTTCTTCTTTTTCTTCTGTTTCTGCTTTTTCATCAGCAACTTCGGTAGAAGTCTCTACGGTTTCTTCTGCTTCTTTACGAGCTCTACGTGCTCGTTTTGGCTTCGCCTCAGCTACTTCTTCGCTTTGCTCTGCAGCAGCCTTCTCGTCTGCTTTTTCTGCCTTACGCTCTTCCAATCCTTCAGCAATTGCTTGGCAGCAAGCTGTTAGAATGACGTCAATGGAATCTTTCGCATCGTCATTAGCAGGAATGACAAAGTCAATATTCTTAGGATCTGAATTGGTATCTACGATAGCAAAAACAGGAATACCCAAGCGGTTTGCTTCCTTTACAGCGATATGCTCTTTCATTACGTCAACAACGAAAAGTGCTGATGGCAAACGTGTCAGGTCGGCAATAGAACCTAAGTTCTTTTCTAACTTAGCACGCTGGCGTGTTACTTGCAGCAATTCGCGCTTTGAGATGTTTGCGAAAGTACCGTCGTTCATCAACTTATCAATGTTTGCCATTTTCTTCACAGCCTTACGAATGGTAGGGAAGTTGGTGAGCATACCACCAGCCCAACGCTCAATAACGTATGGCATGTTAACAGATGCAGCCTTCTCAGCTACAATGTCCTTAGCTTGTTTTTTAGTAGCGACAAACAAAATCTTCTTTCCAGACTTAGCAATTTGCTTCAAAGCCTCAGCAGCTTCATCAATTTTTGCTACGGTTTTGTTTAAGTCGATGATATGAATACCATTACGCTCCATGAAGATATAAGGAGCCATTGCAGGATTCCACTTGCGGCGAAGGTGTCCAAAATGACTACCAGCCTGTAATAATTGGTCAAAGTTTGTTCTTGACATTTTTTCTTTTTTTAATTGTTTACTTTCTTTTTAGTTGATTAGAACCAATCTTCGAGTAGTTCGCCACGCATGGGAAATCTCGAGGATTTAGATACTAAACATGAGTTTTTGAGTTTCTTAGTTTTAAGTTCTTGAGTTTTTTGTTAGTCCCGTGGTATAGTGTTTAGCTCATGCACATATTAGAAATGTGTCAAATACGAAAAATGCAGTGATGAGACCAACACCTGTCAGCGACTTAGTAATTTTACAACTAAAAAACTAAAGCAACTAAAAAACTTACAAACTCACTTTTAACGCTTACTGAACTGGAAGCGACGACGAGCTTTTGGCTGACCTGGTTTCTTACGTTCTACAGAACGACTGTCACGAGTCAAGAAGCCTTGTGCTTTCAAAGCACTCTTATCATCGGCATTAATCTTTACCAAGGCGCGTGCAATTGCCAAACGGAGAGCTTGGCTCTGACCTGTAAAGCCGCCACCATCAAGATTTACCTTAATATCATATTTTCCTTCAACTTCGAGTGTCGTCAATGGCTGCTTAACCACATAACGCAAAATAGCTGATGGGAAATATGTCTCAATGTCTTTTTTGTTAATCGTAATTTTGCCGGTACCTTCAGTGAGGTAAACACGAGCAACTGCGCTCTTGCGGCGACCTATTGCGTTGATTATTTCCATTTTACTTATTATTTATACTGGTTAATATCAATTGCCTTTGGCTGCTGAGCTGCTTTATCATGCTCAGCTCCTTCAAAAACATACAGGTTCTTTAACAAAGAGCGACCCAAGGGACCCTTTGGTAACATACCTTTCACAGCATGACGAACAATCTTCTCTACACCATTCTTGCGAGTACGAAGATCTGCAGGGGTATTGAAACGCTGTCCGCCTGGGTAACCAGTATAACGTGTGTATAGCTTGTCTGTTTCTTTTTTACCAGAGAACTTAATCTTCTCTGCGTTGATGATGATGACATTGTCACCACAATCTACATGAGGGGTGAAAGATGGCTTGTACTTTCCACGTAGCAATTTTGCTACTTTAGAGCAAAAACGACCAACGATTTGATCGCTTGCATCTACTACGACCCACTCTTTCTGTGCTGTTTCCTTATTAACGGAAATAGTCTTATAACTTAAAGTGTCCATTAAACTTTTAAATTTTACTACTAAAAAACATTTTTTTTCTCATTTGCACGGGCGATTCACTAACCGTAACACTCGGCCAAAAGCATTACTATTAACACGACCGCACAGGGGACTCTAAGTTCATCCCCGAAATAATCGGTCTGCAAAAGTACATATTTAATAGTAAAGTGCAAAGAAAAGATACAACCCCGCACGCTTAATTATATCTATTTAACAAAATTACATATTATTAATGCGGCGTGTCTTTTTATCAATACAAAATAAACAACGGGCATATGGTTGTTTTTTTCTCGTAACAATACAAAAAAATGGGAGGCAGTGACCGATGTTGGTCAACTGCCTCCCATATTCAAGAGTTATCTATCAATTTTCAATTATTACTTTTCAGCCTCTCCATTGGCTGTTGTCGGCCAATAAATATTCTGATAGAGATATGTATTTGCCACAGAACCATCGGGTGAGCAGAGTTTCATTTCCTGAACTGAGAACGGTGACAAGTAGTGAGCCTGATAGAATGTGTATCAATTGTACAGGTTGTATTTCTTGTTCATCTGGTAAGGACGATAGTATTTCGTAAGGTCCTTAGAGGACATGGTAGCCTTGTCGCCACCATCAGCAACGATATAGTTCTTCAACACTTCATTGCCCTTGTCGTCTTTATCTGTATACTCAAATACCTTATTCTTATACATCTCGTCCCAGAAGTTCACACCTTCTATTTGGTAGTTCTTTACCTGGTCAAGTGCACACCAACGAATGAGGTCGTCCATGCGATAACCTTCACCAGCCAACTCGCTTCTACGTTCACGTCTGATAGAATACAGTGTGGCGTTGATAGGCTTACCTGTAGAGAATGCACCCCAGTCATACGAAGCCGTCTTTACGTTTGCTTCGCGGCTCATGTCAGTAGCATCGATGGTTGTCTCGATAGAGGCTGTAATGCCAGCACGTTCGCGCAATTGTGTCCAATACTTGCGTGCTGTTGCATCAATACCACCAGTCTTCTCGTAAGAAGCCTCGATATAGTTAAGCATTGCTTCTTCTACGCGTACCAATATCTGTCCTGAAACATCCGAGAAGGTCTGTCCCAACTGCATGGCAGGGTCGTAGTTGTAGAACTTGCGCTGTCTGTAGCCAGTGTTATCCTTGCTCTCGGCATTATTTGTAACGATATTGGCAATGCCCAACTTAACAAGGTCTACTTCTGGAAGTTTTTTCTTCTTCGCTTCTGCATTATACACTGCGATGCTGTTTGGGTCTGTAGCCAGTACGTCCGATTCGCCAAATACAAAGAGTTGCAAGCGCTCGTCCCTATTGGTCTTAGCCAAGTCAATCGACTTGTCACCCTGATATCCAGAGCCTGTGGCATAGATAGGCAGACCGTTCTTCATCAAGAACGACTCTACCAAACCTCTCGTCCATCCCGTCTGTGAGCCTGTTCGCAATTTGTTGGATGTAAGGTGTGCCACACCAATGTCCGAATTGAACTGTCTCCACATCAGTACTTCTGGATATTTGTTCAGGTCAGAAGAAGCAAACATGTCGTAATAAGGATTCCATCCTCCATATTCACTCTTCTTGGTAGGATTCATCTGATGACTGTTCGCAGTAGGAAGTCCAACAGCATCGGATACCTGTTTAGCAGCATCCATGGCTTGAGTCAAGAAGAAATCTACCTCTTCTTGTTGATTAATCTTGAAGTCTTTGTTCCAAGGCATGTTCTTCCCAGGCCAGTTGGCATCACCAGGCACACGTCCAGTACCTCTGTGATACTTCTCAAATGTTCCCTCGTATAGAGCCATTCTCGATTTCACTGCCAATGCAGCATACTTGTTGATGCGCAGTTTTCCACCATTGACAGGCTTTTCCTGCAATTGTGAGATGGCTTTGTCCATGTCAGACAAAATCTGGCGTGCCACCAAGTTACGAGGCATGCGCTTGCTTGCTTCTGCCAAGTCGGCATCAATGTTCAGTTCTTTCAGAACGATGGGGAAGTCGCCAAAGCTTTTTAGTTTACTGAAATAAAGCATGGCTCTGATGAAGTAAGCTTCGCCCATATATTGGTTAATCTGCTTTTTGTCACCTTCAATAGCTCCTGCCTTTATCTTTGCTTCCTGTTCGTTGATGAACTTGTTAACATCGCGAATGGCGTTAAAGCCGATACCACCTGCCGTAGGCACCTTCCACTGGTCTTGCAGGAACATACCCGCATTACCGCTGGTCGTAGCCTGATTATCGGTTCCATTGTCGTAAGTGGCTACACCTGCCCACCAACCAATGTTGTTGGGGAAGATGTTTTTATAATAGTTCCACGTAAACGTACCCAATTGGTCAGCGTTTTTGTAATAGTCGCCGGGAGACACTTGGTCCAGAGGTGCCCTGTCTAAGAAGTCGTTGCACGCTGTCAGCATCAAGCTGGTACATGCCAGGACCATTCCTCCTCTTAAAATATTTTTTATATCGTATTTCATAATTTCCAATTATTAAAAGTTAAGATTCAAACCAAAAGACAAAACCCTTTGCAGTGGGTAAATCTTTCCTGGTCCCCAGTCACCACCTGTTGCCTCTGGATCGAAGATTTTATTCATTTTAGTGAATGTGTACAGGTTCTCTGCAGAGATATAGAAACGAACTCTGTTAAGTCCCCATGCGCTGGTCAATCCAACAGGTAAGGTATAACCCAGCTGAATGTTCTTGATGCGCATGTAGGCTGCATTCTGCAGGTAGCGGTCGCTAGTATAGAAGTTCTTCCATCCTTTGCCGAAGAGTGGACGTGGATAGAAGGCACCAGGATTAGGACCGAAGTTCTTATCATCTGCTGGACGCCAGTAGTCCAAATGCTCTTTGAAGGCTGCTGCCTGCCACATGCCGTGGTTAGCACCAGTGCTGTAAGGAGAAGCGTCCCAGAAGTCGCGCTTGCCTACACCTTGTAAGAAGAGCAGGAAGTCAAATCCTTTCCACGCTGCGTCCACGGTAATACCAAAGCGATAGCGTGGCATTGAATTACCGATAACGGTCAAGTCGCCAGTGTTATCGTAAGTGTTCTCACCGTTGTTTACTTTCTTATCGCCATTCAAGTCTTTGTACATCACATCACCGGCAGCCCAGTTTGAGCCCCATGATGGTTTGTTGTTAGCAAGCCAGTCGCTCATCTCTTTGTCCGACTGTGCGATGCCTTCTACTTGATATCCCCAAATGTCACCCATCTTCTGACCTTCACACCAATCTGACAGCAGGCGGTTAGGATTGTAGAAGCGTGTAATAGTTTGTATGTCGTCTGACATTACTAACTTCACTCCATAGTTGAAATCGCCGATATGGTCGCGCCATCTTACTTCCAGTTCCCAGCCGTTGGTGCGCAAGTTACTGTTGTTTTCTTTAGGTGGGTCTGCACCCAAGATAGAAGGCTTGGCTGGAGCAGGTCCTACCATGTCGCTTGTGTTGCGGACAAAGTAGTCGAAGTTACCTTGCAATCTGTTGTTGAACATGCCGAAGTCTAATCCCACGTTCCAAGAGCGTACGGTTTCCCATGTCAGATTTGGTGATACCAATCCTGGCACGCTTGCAATAGTCTGCTTTTGTCCATTGATAAGCCAATTTGAAGATGTTGCCCATACTGGTTGACTAAGGAACCATGGATATATTTCTTTGATGTTGGTGTTACCCAATGTTCCCCAAGAACCACGCACCTTCAAGGTCTGCACCGTATTGGTAAGTGGCTTGAAGAATGCCTCGTGTGCCATGTTCCAACCCAAAGAGAATGAGGGGAAAGTAGCCCATGTCTTATCACCGATGAAACGTGAAGAACCGTCGCGGCGGATAGAGAACTCAGCCAAGTAGCGAGAATCATAAGCATAGTTCACACGAGCAAACATACCCATGGTTGCCCATTGGGTGTTGCCGAAGCCTGGACGTGTGTTCTCGTGAGTGGCGTTGTTGAGCGTAGGCACCAACGGTGTGATGAGATCAGCACGCGATGCAGACAGCACGGTGTACAAGTTTGACTCCATATCCAAACCACCTAACAACTTCAGGTCATGCTTTTCGTTGAGCGTAAACGCATACTCGGTGTAGAAGCGACCGTTGAAGTAATTGGTACGGCTCATGCCATCACTAACGTCCGACTTTCCCGCCTTGTAGCCATCACTCCATGCAGCAGGGGTGAGCAGTTCCTGTGGGTCGTGATAGTAGATAGGTAGCACGTCCCAGTGGTTGTGATAGTTGGTGGTGTTGTAGTTACCCTCCAAACGTATCTTCCAGCCAGCGAGAGGCTTGAACTCAAACACCAGCTGTTGGAACAGCTTGTCTGTGGTGGATTTGTCCAATCCGCCATCTTCCATCTGGATAATCTCATTACCATGCACATAGTGTCCGTGTGGGTCATAGACAGGATTGGTAGGCCAACGGCGTGCGATGTTATGGAAGAAAAGTCCCGTCATGTAAGATGGACGACTGAATGCCTCACGGTTCCACTTGTTGCTGTACGAGATGGAGAGCCATTTGGTGACATCAGCGTTCACCTTCGTTGTAAAGTTGTACTTGTTGAGTACGTCCTTACCGTGACGTATCAATCCGTGCTGGTTAAGCCATGTACCACTTACATAGTAGTTGATGTTCTTCACACCACCGCTAATAGAAACGTTATGCTCTTGCGAGGGAACATTGCTTTTGTACATTTCCTTGAACCAGTCGGTGTTTGCCCAAGAACCAGTGTACATCGCCCATGGTTCGTTAGCGGCATAACCTTGCCACTTGGTAAGACCCTTGTCTTCTTCTTTGAGTGTGCCGTTGATGTTGTCCTGAATCTTCTTCATGATTTCCTCGTTGAACGGTGCACCCTCACCATTGTTGGCAGCTGCATCGTTCCAATAGCGTGCGAAGTCGTACGAGTTGGGCATCTCTGGTACTTGCGTAGCCGTTGAGAAACGCATATTGCCGTTGTACGAAATACTTGCTCGTCCGTCCTTACCGCTCTTGGTTGTCACCAAGATGACACCAAAGGCTGCGCGTGAACCGTAAATAGCACTTGCTGAGGCATCCTTCAATACAGAGATGCTCTCAATGTCGTTGGGTGCCAGCGAGTACAAGTCGCCTTCGGTACCATCGATCAGTACCAGTGGCGAAGCGTTAGAGCCTTTACCGATGGTACCCGTACCACGGATGTTCATAGACATACGGCGGTCTAATGAGCCACCACCGTTGCCCACGGTGAAGTTCAGTCCCGGTACAGCACCTTGCAATGCCTGTGCTACACTGGTAACGGCGCGCGATTCTAATGTCTTCTTGCTCACTACAGAGACGGCACCCGTAAGGTTTACCTTCTTCTGAGTACCGTAGCCCACAACCACTACGTCCTCCAGACTTTCGGCATCCTCATGCAGTGTGATAGAAAGGTCTTTCCCATTCCATACCACCGTTTGGGTTTTGTAGCCCACATACGAAATGGTGAGCGTGGCTCCCGTTGCCACATCTGGCAGCGTAAAGTTACCCTCCATATCGCTAATTGTGGCTTTCTTTTGTCCACTCACTACGATAGACGCCCCAATAATAGGGTCGCCATTCGTATCCATAATATTACCCTTACATGCAGTCTGCTGCTGAGCCACTGTCACCATGGGGTTAACAGTCGTATCAGCATACGAAAGACTGGCAGAGGATAATGCCAATGCCATTAGCATTGTTGTCCTAAATGTTGCCATAAATACGAATAAATTTTAAAGGTTTAATAGTTTTGATTTTTTTATACTCTTTATGTTTGCAAATATACGATTAATTAAATGAATTTCACACAAAAGAAATAAAAATTAACTCATGTGTCTTGATTTTATAGCTTTCCAGCCCTCCAACTGTTCATGAAACCTCATTTATTCATGTTTTTTGGGCGATTTAGACGGTGGGAAGAAAGAAAATGAATAGGATTTGCCGAATCAATAAAATTTAGTATCTTTGTAAGTGTCAAGACACTGGAGTCCAAATCTATGAAGCGAGGGTTCCAACCCCTTAGACCATAGAGAGGAAACGATAAAACAGACATTATCCATCACAAACAACAATGATACACTTATTAGAAAAATTTCAGTTCTGTCCCGTCTGCGGAAGTCAGCATTTTGTGATTAAGAACGAGAAAAGCAAGCAGTGCGAGAATTGTCACTTTGAATATTATCTGAATCCAAGTGCGGCAAACGTGGCTTTCATCATGAATCAAAAAGGTGAAATCCTGATAGAGCGCCGCCTCAAAGAGCCTGCAAAAGGAACTTACGACTTGCCTGGTGGTTTCACCGATGCAAATGAAACGGGCGAGGAAGGAGTAATAAGAGAGGTGAAAGAAGAGACCAACCTTGACGTTACAAAAGCCACATACCTCTTCAGCTTACCCAATAAATACCGATACAGCGGTTTAGACATCCCTACCTTGGACATGTTTTTCCTTTGCGAGGTAGCCGACACCTCAACTCTGACCGCAGGTGATGATGCAGGCGAAACACTTTGGATGGCACCAGAGGATATCCATACCGAAGAGTTTGGATTACGTTCCATACGTGAAGGTCTCCGTCGATTTTTAGACCATCACTTACCCCGATAATTGTAAACATTTTTACATGCCGTTGTTATCTACATGAGTTAATGCCCTTAACCCATGTAGATAACCGCCTTATCTCCATGAGTTAAGGCCCTTATCTCCATGCTTCAATAATCTTAGGAAATAGAGACAGCTTACATCGTGTATTGAACGAAGCTTTAATTGGAGTTCATCTTGTTGATAATCTGCATGTTATAGATTTGTTGCGCATGCGAGTTAAAACAATTATTTCTGTCCTCTTCGGCTGAAATTTCCCCAAAAATATCGTCACAACTGTAAAGTTTTTTGACAGTTATTTTAGTGAAATTCCATCCCAATAAAAAGGCATTCTGATTTATAATTTAAGCAAACACATCTTAAAAACCTTAAAAACCCGCCAAAATATTCTATATATAAAAGGTATAAAGAAAGTTTTGTTTACTTTTGCCGCCAAATAACAAGACGATTCAACAGCAATGCAAGAGAATTTAGTAATTGTAGAGAGCCCTGCAAAAGCAAAAACAATTGAGAAGTTTTTGGGCAAAGACTATAAGGTAATGTCCTCCTATGGTCATATTCGTGACTTGAAGAAGAAAGAGTTGAGCATTGATCCAAAGACTTTAGAGCCAAAATATGAAATTCCAGAGGAGAAGAAAAAATTAGTTAGCGAACTGAAGAAAAACGCCAAGGACACCAAACATATATGGCTCGCATCCGATGAAGACCGTGAGGGAGAAGCCATATCTTGGCATCTGTGCGAGGTGCTTGGTTTGGATGAAGAAAAAACAAATCGCATTGTTTTTCATGAAATCACTAAGCCCGCCATTTTAGATGCTATTCAAAATCCACGCCATCTCAACATGGATTTGGTCAATGCGCAACAAGCAAGGCGTGTACTCGACCGCTTGGTAGGCTTCCGTCTGTCGCCCGTTCTTTGGCGAAAAGTCAAGCCAGCCCTCTCGGCAGGACGTGTGCAGAGCGTGGCTGTACGACTCATTGTAGAGCGTGAACGAGAGATACAAGCCTTCAAAAGCGAGCCTTACTACCGCATCAATGCAACTTTCAATATTGCAAATGCAGAGGGAACAGCGGAGGTGAAAGCCGAATTAGACAAGCGTTTCCCTACTCACGAAGAAGCACTTGCTTTCTTAGAAAAATGCAAAGACGCACAGTTCACAGTGGGCAGCATTGCACGCAAGCCCCTCAAACGCACACCAGCGCCTCCCTTTACCACCTCCACACTGCAACAAGAGGCAGCACGAAAGTTGGGATTTACGGTGGGACAAACCATGATGATAGCGCAACATCTGTACGAAAGCGGATTGATTACTTACATGCGTACCGACAGCGTCAACCTGTCATCGCTCGCTATCAATACCAGCAAAGACGAAATCATAAAGGCTTATGGCAAGGAATACAGTAAGCCTCGTAAATATCAGACACACTCGAAAGGCGCACAAGAAGCGCACGAAGCCATTCGCCCCACTTACATGAGCCAGCACGAGATAGAAGGAACCTCGCAAGAACGTAGGCTCTACGACCTCATTTGGAAGCGCACGGCAGCCAGCCAAATGGCAGATGCCCAGATAGAAAAGACGACTGTGAGCATTGAGGTCAGTGGTGTGACAGAGCAGTTTGTTGCAAACGTGGAGAATATTAAGTTTGATGGTTTCATCAAAGCTTATCGCGAATCAAGCGATGAGGATGAGACAAATCAAGAAGACACCTCCCACACCCTGCCTGTCCTCACCGAAGGCGACCGCTTACTGCGACACGAAATCACCTCAACCGAGCGTTACTCTCAAAGTCCTATTCGCTACACGGAAGCCAGTTTGGTGAAGAAATTAGAGGAATTGGGCATTGGACGTCCTTCTACTTATGCACCCACCATTAGCACCATACAGCAACGAGAATATGTGCAAAAAGGAGATAAGAAAGGCGATGAGCGAACCTACACCATAGATACCTTGAAGAATGACCACATCACGTCAAAGGAGAAAACCGAAGTGGTGGGTAATGAGAAGGGAAAACTCCTACCTACTGACATAGGAACTGTAGTGAACGACTTCTTGATAAACAATTTCCCGGCTATCATGGACTATAACTTCACCGCAAATGTAGAAGAGAAGTTCGACGAAATTGCCGAAGGAAAGGCTTCGTGGCTAAAGATGATGAAAGTGTTCTACAAAGATTTTGAACCCATTGTAGAAAAAGTAATGAATGCCCGGAGCGAGCACAAAGCCGGAGAACGGGAAATAGGTATTGACCCTGAGAGTGGGAAACCAGTATTTGTAAAGATAGGAAGATTCGGTCCAGTGGTACAAATCGGGACGGCTGAAGATGATGAGAAACCGAAGTTTTCTCAGCTTCCTGCGGATAAAAGTATGGCTACCATCAGCTTGGAAGAGGCTCTGAAACTCTTTCAACTGCCTCGTACTGTAGGACAGTTTGAAGGCTCTGATGTAGTGATAGGGGCGGGTAGATTTGGTCCATACGTGCTTCACAACAAAAAATATGTATCCCTTCCTAAGACTGAAAACCCCTTGCAAGTAAGCTTAGAGACAGCGATTGAGCTGATAGAGCAAAAGCGACAGCAGGAGAAGGAACGTCACATCAAATCCTTTGAACAAGACGAAAAGATGGAAGTACTCAACGGTAGATACGGTCCATACATCGCCTATGACGGAAAGAACTACCGACTGCCAAAAACATGGCACGACAAAGCTGCGGATATTTCCTACGAACAGTGTATGGAGATTATCCAAAATACACCCGTAAAGAAGTCAACTCGGAGTAGAAGATAAAGTGCCTCAAGACATGATGAATCGTATTATCATCCTTGGCTACATGGGGGCAGGAAAGACAACGATAGGAAAAGCCCTGTCTAAAGCAACGGGAATGCCCTTTTACGACCTTGATTGGTACATAGAAAACAGGATGCGAAAGACGATACCACAAATCTTTGAAGAACGAGGGGAAGAGGGATTTCGGAAAATAGAGCATGAAATGCTGCACGAAGTTGCCGAGTTCGAGAATGTTATTTTCAGCTGTGGTGGTGGCACTCCCTGCTTCTTTGACAACATGGACTACTTGAACAGGCAGGGCAAAACAGTATATCTGAAAGCCTGCACCGATGTACTCTATAAACATTTGAACATGGGCAGGAACGTCAGACCCTTACTACTCAACAAGACAGCGGATGAGGTGAAAGCCTATATCCAAAGCCAACTCCGTGAACGAGAAATTTATTATCAAAAGGCACAGTACACCTTTGACGTGACATTACTGGATCAATACGAAAAAATTAAATTAGCAGTAACACAATTGAGAGCACTTCTCAACCTCTAAAAACAGAACATTTCAGAAACAATGAAAAAGTGGACAATAGAAGATTCAAAAGAACTATATAACATCAATGGATGGGGCGTTTCTTATTTTGGCATCAACGAAAAGGGAAATGCCTATGTAACACCTTGCAAAGACAACACGGAGATAGACCTTAGAGACGTGATGGACGAGCTGGCACTACGTGACGTGAGCGCACCCGTACTATTGCGTTTCCCCGACATCTTGGACAACCGAATAGAAAAGACTGCCAGTTGTTTTGAACAAGCATCCAAGGAATACAATTATACAGGACAGAATTTCATTATCTACCCCATCAAGGTAAACCAAATGCAGCCTGTTGTTGAGGAGATTATCTCTCACGGACAGAAATTCAATTTGGGACTGGAAGCGGGCAGTAAGCCAGAACTTCATGCCGTCATAGCGGTTCAATGTCAAAGCGACTCTCTGATTATCTGCAATGGTTATAAAGACCAGAACTACATTGAACTGGCACTCTTGGCACAGAAAATGGGCAAACGCATCTTCATTGTCATTGAAAAACTCAACGAATTAGACATCATTGCCAAAGCTGCTAAGAAGATAGGAGTACGCCCTAATATTGGTATTCGCATCAAATTGGCTTCATCGGGTTCGGGAAAATGGGCTGAAAGCGGTGGCGATGCCTCCAAGTTTGGTTTGAATTCTTCTGAACTTTTACTGGCATTAAAAATGCTTGAAGAGAAAGGTCTCAAAGACTGTCTTCACTTGATTCATTTCCACATCGGGTCGCAAATCACCAAAATACGCCGCATTCAGACGGCTCTGCGTGAGGCAGCGCAATATTACATCAATCTGCATAAAATGGGTTATCCCGTCGATTTTGTAGACTGTGGTGGAGGATTAGGGGTGGACTATGACGGTACACGTTCCTCCAACAGTGAGAGTTCGGTCAACTATTCTATTCAAGAATATGTCAACGACTGTATTTATACCTTTGTAGAGGCAGCCGATAAAAATGAGATTCCGCATCCGAACCTTATCACAGAAAGTGGCAGATCGCTTTCTGCGCACCACTCGGTGCTTATTATTGATGTGTTGGAAACAGCCAGTTTGCCTCAAATGCCTGAAGAGTTTGAACCCGAAGAGAATGATCATCAGTTGGTAAAAGACCTCTATGATATATGGGATAATTTGAATTCGCGCAACATTATGGAAGACTGGCATGATGCAGAACAAATCCGCGAAGAATCTCTTGACCTGTTCACGCATGGCATTGTCGACCTTCGTACACGGGCGGAGATAGAGAGTATCTATTGGAGTATCTGTCATGAAATAAACATGATGGCTAAGTCGCTCAAGCATGTCCCTGATGAATTGAGAAATTTAGACAAGACTTTGGCAGATAAATACTTCTGTAACTTTTCCTTATTCCAATCACTCCCAGACAGTTGGGCGATTGATCAGCTCTTCCCTATATTGCCTATTCAGCGACTGAATGAACGACCTACACGCAACGCAACCTTACAAGATATTACCTGTGATAGCGATGGAAAGATTGCAAACTTTGTGACCAATCGCAACATCTCACACGTCTTGCCTGTCCATACGTTGAAAAATCACGAACCCTATTATTTAGGTGTGTTCCTCGTAGGAGCCTATCAAGAGATTTTAGGCGATTTACACAATCTCTTTGGGGATACCAACGCGGTGCATATCTCCGTGAAGGATGGCAAATACAAAATAGACCAAATCATTGATGGTGAGACTGTTGAGGAAGTGCTTGACTATGTGCAATACAACCCAAAGAAATTGGTAAGGCAATTAGAAACTTGGGTAACAAAGAGTGTCAAGCAAGGAAAGATTTCGTTAGACGAAGGAAAAGAGTTCTTAAATAATTATCGCTCTGGGCTTTACGGCTATACCTATCTTGAATAAGGAAGGCAAAGGGAACAGAAATGAGGCAAGAGTTGAAGAACATCCTCAACACCTCATGCCACCAACGACAAATGCTTGAAACAGGAAGCTTAATCTTTTAATAAAAGTTAAAAGAAGATTACGTTGTAACTTACATACACCTCAATCGTCATATAAATAGAGGCAAGGATGAAAAATATCAGTTTTCGGAACGACGTCTTACCACTCAAAAATGTGCTTTATCGGCTTGCACTACGCATTACGCTTAGTCACGAAGAGGCAGAAGACATTGTTCAAGAGACGCTGATTAAGGTTTGGAACAAGCGAGAAAGCTGGGAAGAGATAGAATCTATCGAAGCTTTTAGTCTCACGATATGCAGAAACTTGGCACTTGACTGTGTGAAAAGGCATGGACATCTCGCTGAATCGTTGGAAGAAAGACCCGTAGAAACTTCAGACCACTCATCCAATCCTTTCGAAAAGACGCTGCAACGTGACCGCGTAGAATTAGTAAGAAATATCGTGAATGCGCTGCCCGAGAAGCAAAGAAGCTGTATGCAGCTCCGAGATTTTGAAGGAAAAGCCTACAAAGAAATTGCCGAGATACTGGACATCAGTGAAGAACAAGTGAAAATAAACATCTTCAGAGCCAGACAAACGGTAAAAGAACGATTCAAAAGATACGACAATTATGGATTATAAATATATCAAACAACTTTTAGAACGCTATTGGGTTTGCGAGACTTCTCTTGAAGAGGAAGAGATTCTTCGCACATTCTTTAGCCAGAAGGAGGTTCCAGCCGAACTCGAAAAGTATAGGGCCTTGTTTGTGTATGCACATCAAGAAGCCACTCAAGACGTTTTGGGAAGCGACTTTGATGCAAAGATTATTTCCATGATAGACGAGCCAGTGACTGTGAAGGCACGCACCGTAAGACTGAGCGAACGGCTCATGCCTCTCTTTAAGGCAGCGGCTGTAGTAGCCATTATCCTGACGCTAAGCAATGCGTTACAAGTGCCTTTCATGACAAGCAATGGCTCTACGGGTACAAATACAGCTGGAGTAGAACAAGTGCAGCAAGGAGCTTCTGTCGCTATTGGTGATTCTTCGAAAACCGATACCATGCAACAGAGTAGCATACTGCCTTCGGAGATTCAGCCAACGCCCATGATAAAATAAGATAATTTCTATGCTTTCTCAAGAATAAATAATGTTTAGTAAAACAAAAACGAAACTGTGAAGTTTCAACATTCTCTCAAATTTTTCATAACATACTAATGTAAGAAAAGAAACGCCACCAGTGGGTGGCGTTTCGCTATTTTAGCTTTTCTTCAGCAGGATGCAGTCTTCTTTGTAACTGAAACAATGACGGCAGGAAGATACATAGCGAGAAAAGCAAACTCAACCATACTGCCCGTTGGCTTCCGCCAAAGATTTCTACCAGCCGAAGATTTGCTGTTTGTGGCATCACGTTATACAAAATAAATACTGAAGAATTATTGATGCAATGGAAAACGACTCCAGGGATGATGCTATTGGTACGAACATACATCCATCCTAACAACAATCCCATGAGGAAAGCATGAGGAAATTGGGCGAAATTGCCATGTGCCAATCCAAATATCAATGCCGAAAGGGCAATTGCAATCCATGGAGTGGTTTGCTGAAACGATTTTCTCAAAGTCCTTAAAATGGCTCCTCGAAACACCATTTCCTCTGCAATGGGGATAAGTACTTCACCGACAAGATAGCCCCAAGGACTACCTAACAAAGCCATTAACATGCGTTCAACACCCGAAGGGACATCTATTTCCAATTGTTCTATCATCCATGTGGAGGGAATTAACGTGCCAAGAGACAGCAAAACCACCCAAAATAACGTTCCCCATGGTCGACTCTGAACGTATGAACGAGACAGAGGAACCCACTTAAATCCACCAAAGATAAGCATTGTCAATGCACTTGAAAGTCCCGAAGACAAGATAACAGTTGTTGTACTCAACATCGCATGTTTAGCTGCATATCGCAAGGCTTCTTGAAAGTCCATGCCATGAACGAGCAGTGTCCCTAAATTCACTACTTTCATCGCCATGAGTTGTATCAAGACAAACAGCACTAAGTACCAAACAACATCGAGGACTGTTCTAAAAATTGTTTTCATTTATTCGTTCAACTGATTAAAAAACATATTCACATTTTCGGCATCTTGCACCAGTTGCTGCCGTAAATCGTCCACCTGACTGAAACACTTTTCTTCACGTAAACGCTTATAAAAAGCAATTGAAAGCTGATGTTGATAAATGTTGGCATGGTAGTTGTCCAACAAATTTGTTTCGATGGATAAAGAGGTTCCGTGAAAGGTAGGACGCGTCCCAATGCTTGTCATTCCACGATACCATGCACCTGTCTTATCAATTTGTGCTTGAACCGCATACACCCCTTGTGCAGGAAGGAGTTGGGTGATTTGCTCTATGTCCAAATTTGCGGTGGGAAAGCCCAACTTTCGTCCTTCTTGAAAGCCCCCTATCACGTTAGACGTCAGGGTGTAGGGATAACCCAAGCATCGATTTGCCAATGGGAGTTCACCTTCGCGTATCAACTTTCGGATAATTGATGAGCTCACCTGTTTTCCTTCTTCGTCGTCTACATAGGCGTCATTCCTTATCACTTCCATGCCTAATTGTTGTCCATAGCGCACATAATCTGCAAATCCCTCTCTGCGATGATATCCAAATTGATGATCGTAACCGATGAATAAAGCACGGACTTTCAATTGATGATGCAAAATATGCGTCATAAACTCCTGTGCTGTCAATGCAGCCATAGTAGGTGTGAAATGAAGAACAACAACACAGTCTACCGCTGTACGAGCTAAAAGGTCAAACTTTTGTTCATTGGTTGTCAACAATTCTGGGACGTAATCTTTTTGCAATACCGCACGTGGATGCTGATCAAAGGTCACCACCACCGATGGCATGCCAGCTTGTTTTGCCTTCTCCACCACCTTGTGTATCAAATATTGATGTCCTTGATGCACCCCATCAAAGAAGCCCATAGTAGCTACACATGGTTCATCTAAGTGTGTATGTTCATCCAAAAAGATTGTCTTCATCCCATTCTTGTTTATTTAGCCAGTCATTGCCTGTAGTCTCATGAAACACTTGAATACCTAATTGGGCAGCCGACTGGCAGTTTGTCAAAGAGTCGTCTATAAATAATGTCTCATCCGCCTGAATGCCAGCAGCGTTCAATACACGTTCAAAAATCTGCCTGTTCGGTTTGGCTATGGTCATTTTGTACGACAAGAAGATTTGCTCAAAATAACTGTTTTCGGTCATATGTGCGTCTGTAAAATCGTCTATCACGCATTTCTTCCAATGCATTTCGTTCGTATTGCTGAGCAAAAATAAACGATAGGACGGTTTCAGTGCCAAGAGACGTTTCTTCTTCATCTGTGGAATGCCCGTTAATAATTGGTTCCATGCCCACACAATCTCTTCATCACTGGCGTTGCAGCCAGCCATGGTACGCACCTCTTTACAAAAGTCTGCGGTGGTCATTTGTCCTACTTCTATATCATAGAACAAGTCTGCTGTACGATGATCTCGCACATATTCAGCGACAGTCTCCGCACCTATTTGTTCAAAGGCACTGATACAGCGATGTTTGTCCAAGCCCACAAGCACACCTCCCAAATCAAAGATAATATTCTTTACTTGTTGTTTCATGCCTTTTTTGTCTTTATTCGTCGCATCCATCGCCACAACTCTCCAGCCCACAGAACCATGGAAGTAGCCCCAATAACGAGAATCCACTCATGAAAGGACAGCGGAACGGTGCGGAACATCTTTCCGCCAAACGTGACGATAAGCCATTGTCCAAAGATAACCATGAACAAAACCAAGAGCAAACCTCTGTCTTTCCAAAGATAACGAAAAGCGGTATGATTCGTTCCTAATGTCTTTGCATTAAATAAGTTCCATAGTTGAATCATCACGAAGGTAGTAAAGAAGATGGTTAACTCGCGAATATCTACCCCTTCAGAACCTCTACGCTCACAATAAATCAACATTGCAAACATAATGGCGAAGAAGACTACACCGCAAAATAATATTCCTTTCCTCATCTCTTTGTTAATGATGAAGTCAGAGTTCTTGCGAGGTTTGTCCTTCATCACATCTCTCGAAGGCGGCAAAGAGGCGAGAGCCATGGCAGCAAAGGTATCCATAAGAAGGTTGACCCATAAAATTTGAGTGACCGTAAGCGGCATTTCTACCCCCACAAAGGAGCCACCAAGCACCAATAACAAAGCGGTGACATTGACCACCAATTGGAAAAATAAGAAACGCTGAATGTTCTTATACAGCGAGCGTCCCCACATCACCGCATGCGCAATAGAACCAAACGAATCATCTAACAACGTCATGTCACTGGCTTCTTTTGCAACACTGGTTCCAGAGCCTAACGAAAGACCAACATGGGCATAATGCAGCGCTGGCGCATCGTTGGTGCCATCTCCAGTAACAGCAACTACTTCACCTCTTTTCTGCAACATTTCTACCAGTCGTTGCTTGTCACTGGGACGGGCTCTCGACATTACTTTTAATCTTGGGGCATATTCATAAGCCTCTTCATCGGACATGGCGCTCCATTGTGGACCAGAGATTGAATCCTTTTGTGAGGTCTCATCCTTCCAAATTCCAATCTGACGGGCTACTTCTACAGTAGTGGCTTCGGTATCACCTGTTACAATTTTAACCTCTATTCCTGCATTCTGGCATTGCTTCACTGCCAAGGGAACATCCTTACGTATTGGATCACTAATCGCTGCCACCGTCTGAAACAGAAGATCATGTAATTCCTCTTTTAGCTCATCTTTCGAGAATAGAGGTGCTTTCAAGGGCTTGTAGGCAAACGCCAAAGTTCGCATTGCTTTCTGTTGATAGCCCAACAGCATGCTTTGAAGCTGCGCTTGTTCTTCGGTACTCAATGCACAAAAGCTCATCACGATTTCGGGTGCTCCCTTCACAAACAGATAAGGCTGCCCGTTAAGCTTGGCAACCGTTGCCATATACTTATTTTCTGTCGAGAAAGGCAACTGAGCTATGACCTCTATTTGTTCGCGTATTGTCTGATAAGAAACGCCCTGTTTGCTCAACCACATCAACAGTGCGACTTCCGTTGGATTTCCAATTCCACTGTCGTCAGTAAGCTCTGCCGTGGTATTGAGTGCTATTGCTTGGGATAATAATTCATCATGGAGAGATACAGTCTGTGGCATTAATCCTTTCATCTCCATAACCGTCATTTTGTTTTCGGTCAGCGTTCCTGTCTTATCCGTACATATCACGGTTACAGCCCCCATCGTTTCACAAGCATGGAGCTTTCTTACAAGATTGTTACTCTTGAGCATTCTACGCATATTGAGCGCTAAACTCAAAGTTACTGCCATTGGTAAACCTTCGGGAACAGCCATCACAATGAGCGTGACTGCCATCATGAAGTATTTCAATACCACTTCTGCCATTCTGAAATAATCGTGTCCTTGCCAAACGACATCATTCACCATGATATCGTGAACAAGGAAAATGATGAATGCCATTATCGCTACAGTCGAACCCACTTTTGATATCAGTTTAGCCAACTTATCCAATTGCTTGTTGAGTGGCGTCTTGGTATCAGTGGTTTCTGTCGAGTTGCGAGCCACTTTTCCTATCTCTGTCTCATCTCCTACAGCTGTTACAACGGCTGTTCCGCGCCCATTCATGACCATGGAACTACGCAGAATCATGTTTCGTGGATAGGTATTGTTGCCCTCATCGTGCGTTCCCTCTGGCAAAACTACCTTTGAGCAAATAGGCTCACCTGTGAGTGAAGACTCATCGATGTGAAGATCGACAGCTTTCAGAAGCAGTCCGTCGGCAGGAATCTCATCACCTACTTCGATAATCATAATATCTCCCACCACAACTTCTCGTCGTGGAATCTCTATCACATGCCCATGGCGGCGCACCTTCACTGGTGACTCTTCATTTAATGCATTAAGGATATTGAACTTTTTAGCTGCATCTCGCTCAAAATAAAAGCCTACGGTCGTGGCAAAAAAGATAGCAACGAAAATACCGATGGTCTCAATAAAATCTTTTTCAATAAGAGATAACACTAAGGAAATGGCTGCTGCTACCAAAAGAATTTGAATGATAGGGTCGCGGTACTTATCCAAGTACAATTTCCAAAGAGATGTACTTGGAGGTGGCGTTAATACGTTCTCGCCATGTCGTTGTCTGCTCTCTGCAATTTGTACATCAGTTAATCCAGCTGGATTGTACTCTAAATTTCTTATTTCTTTAGTACTCATAATTTTTGCAAAGTTACAGTAAATCAGGTGTATGGCAAAACGAAAACCCTTAATTTGACATCTTATCATGTGCTAATAAATGCAAAAACGGAGTCTCCTGTTAGTGGTATCGTTGTGCATCTTGTTTATTTTACTTATCTTTGATTTTCCACTATCAACACCTCAAATGAACAATTCAAAACGGAAAGACATGAAGAAATGGTTGAAAATTAGTCTCATCATTGTCGCTATCATAGTGCCTTTGGCGCTTGTTGGTGGCAGTTTTTACATGCTGGAGTATTCGTTGGGACGCCCGACTCACTTTCAAATGGATGAAAAAACACGGTATGCGCATGTGATGAACACCCATCCAGAAATCAAGCCATGGTTGGATAGTCTGTTAACACATCATCTGCTTCATGACACAGTGGTGACTATGCAAAACGGAGAACAGCATTTTGGCGTGTTTGCCTATGCCCCTCAACTCAGTCGCAAGACGGCAATTTTGTTGCATGGTTATACAGATACGCATGCCAACATGATGATGATAGCCCACATCTATGCAAAGATGGGCTACAACGTGTTACTTCCTGATCATCATGCCCACGGACAAAGCGAAGGAGAACGCATCAAAATGGGTTGGAAGGAACGGAAGGACGTGCTGCGATGGATGGCGATTGCCGACTCTTTGTTCAGCGATTCGCTCGGGCATAGCGAGCAAGTAGTGCATGGTATCTCCATGGGTGCGGCTCTTACCATGTGCGTCTCGGGGGAGCGTACACCCGACTATGTTAAGTGTTTTGTAGAAGATTGTGGTTATACCAGTGTGTGGGATGAGTT
Organism: Hoylesella timonensis 4401737 = DSM 22865 = JCM 15640; assembly: GCF_000455445.1. GTDB lineage: Bacteria > Bacteroidota > Bacteroidia > Bacteroidales > Bacteroidaceae > Prevotella > Prevotella timonensis. The sequence goes on from NZ_HG417093.1 coordinate 181,822, forward strand.
CGAGAACGAACTGAAAGTACAATTTGGGCTACCTGCTTTCCCCTTATTGTACACTGCCAGTGCCCTGAACAAACTAAGAGACGGGTGGTCGTTCCAAGAGGCTTCACCACTTCGGCAAGTTGCAAAGTGTCACAAACCGATGCTTTTTATCCACGGTGACAAGGATTCTTATGTTCAAACGAAGATGGTCTATCCGCTTTACGAGGCAAAACCAGCCCCCAAACAGCTATGGATAGGGAAAGGGTCAAAGCATGCAGAGAGTTATCAAGATCATCGCAAAGAATATTCCGAATTAGTTCGCAATTTCGTGAGTCGATACATCCACTAACTCCAATTGATTCAGATAGTGGCACAATGCATAAGCAAGTAACAGAGTGAGTTGCCAACGAGTGCAATTCTCCGACGTGAGTCATGCGACTATGTCGTGTAGATAAGGTATTACAGCCTTATCATTTTTGGGTGCGGCATACGTTGCTTTTGTCCTGTTATTTTACCAAAAAACGGTCATCTAAAATCTTCAAAATAGAAAAAATCAATAGGCAAACGCCCTGCAAAAATGCGCTGATTTTCACAAAACAATCGTCTTTTTAAGCTGAAACATTGACTTTACGGTCTTGGAAACACTCTTTAGAGGTGTTATTCACATGCTTCAGGAGCATTAAAGCATGCAAATAGCAGGCTTATCTCAATGTTTCAATCGCCAAAAGGTGGTAAAAATGCGAAAGAAAAGAGACCTCTTTGATATAACGTTATTAATATCAATGAATTATGAAAGTTGCTCATAATTCGCGTATTTGCGACCAACTTTGCCGTTGGTTGTTTTCACGCAAGTTTTGAGAGGCTCTTTGTAAAGAAAATTCAGCATTTATTTTCCTTTAATGCTAATTTATAGAACCCGCCTGTAAAAGTTTCTTAGTAGTTTTATGAAAAAAGGGAAATACTCGAAATGAGTACTTCCCTTGTCATAAAAAGCGGTATTTATAACAGATTAAAAATCTATATCTAAACCGACACCCAGAACTTTATTGGTACGTGTAAAATTATCGGTGTTATTTGCTACAATCTTTTTGTTTGTTGATTGTAATAAGGGTAAAGGTTCTGATGAAGATTTGTCAAATTGATCATAGTTCGTCCAAAAATAAGCTACATTGAGGCGTGCACGTTTCATGATACGTACAGAACCACCAAAACCAAAAGAGTAGCTACTGGTGACAAAACTCATATCAGTAAGGTAGCTTCCGTCGCCCAAGCCATATTTGGTACGTTGCATGCCCGCACTAATCATAACATCTTTTGTTATATCCCATTCTGCACCTGCCAAATATTCTTGTGTGTTGCCACTGAGCTGTTCTTGTTTGTTGTTTGCCATGCGTGCGCTCTTGTCAAAAAAGTGATGATAAGATACCATCGTACGCAGATTCGGAAGAACAGCATATTGTACGCCAATTGTCCAAAGGGCAGGAATGTCGTTGGGTGTGTTCACTCCATGTTTGAACATGCCAGTATCATCTCGTTTTGTATTATTTTGGATGTTGAGATATGTATTGAACTCCATACGAGTACCTACATTCCATTTCTTGTAATTAAAGTTTAGTCCAATGATGGGAGTAATACCCCAGCCAGTTTGTGTGCAATCCAAGTATTTATCTTGCACTTTTTCTTTATAACTATCCATTGCTGATGCACCAGCATTCAGTTTTGCAGCAGTAGCTTCCAATTTTGTTCTCTCGGCTCCAGCAGGCAGATTGGTTGCTTTCGAACTCAACATTGTTGCTTGCATTCTTAATTTGTTTGCTTGTTCTGCAAAATAGTTGTTAAGATTGACATTAGCTCCTCCTATGTTGGCTGTTATGTTAGTAATGTTTCCCTCGTACTTATTTAGGACATAATTGATACGCATACCTGCGTATGCGGATAGGTGTTTGTTCATCTTATAAGTACTTCCTAACTGAACGCCAAAGATGTATTGCTGACCACTTATATAACTATCCATTGAGTAGTGAGGTGTTTTACTAGTCAGCCCTGCCGAAGCTAATAATGCAGGGATAACAGATACTTGACGTTCAAAAGAGCCAAGTCCATCATTAAAGGTGGCTTTGCCTCCACCACCAAAGAGCCCAAATGCCATCTGTATGCCCCATTTGTCGTAATTTAGCGCAGCTTGCAAAGAAGGGAGTATTGGTACGGCAGCATTTCCTGTATATTCTTTAATTCCATTCTCGTTACCTCCATTGAGCTTGAAAGGTTGATAAAAAGGGGTCTTTTCCATTGAAGGTATTGTTATGCCACTTTTTATAGTTCTCGACTGATATACATTTTGTGTGTTGAATGATAAGTGCCACCCCTTACTTAAAAAGGCTACGCCAGCTGGGTTAGCGTAAACACCGTCTATACCAATGGCACCATCTCTTGCAAAATTTCTATTAAACGCAATATTTTGGTTGGTGTTGGTAAGAAGACCACCAGCATTAACTGCTGTACAAATGGATAATAATCCTGAAATAATGTAAATTACTTTTTTCATTTTTTTAATTATAAATTTGATTGCAAAAGTATTTAACTTGTTCAGGATTTCCTTAAAAGCCCTCTATACCTTAAAATATATTAACATAAATAAAGAGTTTTGTTGCACAAAATATTTGGTTTGTGCACAAAAGTTGATTGTTAGGTGATGTTTCATCAATGTCGATGGAGTGAGATAGCTACATCAATTAACATCTCGTTTGCATATGCGTCTACCCATTTGTACAAAGGAAACTTTTCTTTCTCACTTTTTTTCTTGAGGATAGGAAATACGAGTATGATATATAGCTTTTAATCTTTCTATGAGCACTTGTTTGGCTTGTAAAACATCTCTAAAGGTAATAGGACAATCGACAAATGCCCCACGTGACAACTGTCCGTCGATAATTCGATCGGTAAGTTCGGTAATACTCTCTTCAGTGTATTCTGACAACGACCGCGAAGCAGCCTCTACTGAGTCTGCCATCATAAGGATAGCCTGTTCACGCGTAAAGGGGTCAGGACCCGGATATCTGAAAGGAGCTGGGTCTACCTCCTCATCAGGGTGATCATTCTTATATTGTATATAGAAATAACTTGCCGTACTGGTGCCATGGTGTGTCAAGATAAAATCTTTGATAAACGAAGGTAGGTTATTTTGTTCAGCGAGTTTTACTCCTTCTGTAACATGACTGATAATAATTCGTGCACTCTCTTTAGGCGACAACCCTATATGTGGGTTGGCTCCTACTTGGTTTTCAGTGAAATATGCAGGATTGGTCATCTTGCCAATGTCATGATAGAGTGCTCCTGTACGAACCAACAAACTGTTGGCTTCGATTTTATTAGCAATCTCTACAGCCAAGTTTGCTACCGTGATGGAGTGCTGGAAAGTACCTGGGGCTATTTCACTAAGGTTGCGTAAAATACCTCTATTGGTGTTGGACAACTCGAACAAGGTAACATTAGATGTGAAACCGAACGTTTTTTCAATGATGTACATCAAAGGATAAGCCAATAGTAGCAGTACGGCATTCACGACAAAGTGGTAATACATGTCTGCATCGAGCTTGTTGAGCGAACTGTTTTGCATGAGTTGTAGCGAAAAATAAACAGCGATATAGGAGAGCCCAACCAAGATAGCTGTTTTGAATACCTGTGAGCGTTGTGTGAGTTCGCGCAGCGAATAGATGGCTACCATACCCGCAACAATTTGCATAATGATAAATTCATATTGATATTTCACAGCCGCAGCACAGATAAGCACGATAGTACAATGTGTAACAAATGCTGTTCTGGAATCCATGAACATGCGCACAAAGATGGCTGCTGTGGTTAATGGTAGGATGTATATGCTAAAAAGATTGTGCCTAATCATTAACGATACGATGATAGGAAATATTGTCACAAGTACATAGAGCATGGTGATGCTGCTTGGCTTGTTAAAATAGTCTTTGCGGAAAAGAGAAAGATAAATCGTAAATAGCAGCACAAGTATGGTGACATAGAGCAATTGTCCGTAAAAAGTAGTTTTCATTTCATCAGCCGAAACGTTTCTACGTTGCATCTCCCGCTCAAAAGAATTGAGTACTCGGTAGGTGTATTCGTTGACAATATCACCACGGTCGATAATCTTTTGTCCGCTAATTACCATTCCACTGGCAATCGCAATTCCACTGAGAAGGTCGTTAAGCTCGGTCTCACTGCGCTCTTTGTCATAATCCATGTTGGGTTGGATATATTCGTTGAGGTTACAGCGTTGTAGTAGTTGTCGGTAGGGCATCAACTTTGCGTCGTTAAAGAGTTGTTCATAAGCCGAGAGTGTAGAGTTGATACAGTTAATTTGGAGACTTTGTACCTGTTTTCCTATCACCATTCTCACCATGCTTGTGGAGTCTTTTCCAAAGCGATTGTACTCAGGTGTGTTGATGATACCCTGCTGGTATAGGCGGTGGAGACGATCCAATAAAATGTTCATGTACACTGTGGGTAGCCCTGGAATGCCTACCTTAAAATCGTTCTTGAAACGGTCAATCTGTTGTTTCTCAACTTGTGTGCGATAATTAAAGTAGGGTTGGAAATATTGTAGCAAAGAATCTTTCTCCTCTTGAATGGCTTCATCTGTCTTGTAAACAGGAAAATCAAAACTTGCTATAAATGAATTGTACATCCATGGTTTGTCGATGTCATAATGAAATTGCTGACTTGCATTTCTTGGTAACAACCAAACGATGAGTGCCACGGTGATGAGAATTAAAGCGCTACGTGTAAATAGGTTACGCCACTGTATGGATTCCTTAAAATTAAAGTTGCTCATGCTGATGCAAATTCTTTGGTTGGGTTGATAAAGTCACTTCTTCATGATAAGAATAGGCTTGTTATTTCCTTTAAGTTTCTATCTTTCATTGAAGTAAGAAAAAATGTGATTACTATAATCATTATGCGAAAATACAAAAAAAATACGCTATAATGCAAAAAAAAGATTACTTTTGCAAAAAATAACGTGAATCAAAAAATAAGCAGGTAGACTTTACTTGTTAAAGCGTGGCTTGTTTTTACACATATTTATATATCTTATCTTCATTTATTAAGAATGGCAGAAAGAAAAGTACGTGTGCGCTTTGCACCAAGTCCTACGGGCCCTCTGCATATTGGCGGAGTGCGAACGGCTTTGTATAATTATCTCTTCGCGCGTCAACATGGCGGCGATTTTGTGTTTAGAATCGAAGACACCGACACCAATCGGTTTGTGCCAGGAGCCGAAGCATATATCTTGGAATCCTTCAAATGGCTGGGTATTCAGTTTGATGAGGGCGTTAGTTTTGGAGGTGAGCATGGTCCTTACCGACAGAGTGAGCGCAGAGACATCTATAAAAAGTATGTCAAGCAGTTGTTAGAGGAAGGCAAGGCTTACATTGCCTTTGACACACCAGAAGAATTGGATGCAAAGAGAAAGGAAATAGACAATTTCCAATATGATGCTCATACGAGAGCGCAGATGCGCAACTCTTTGACGATGAGTAAGGAAGAGTGCGATCAACGCATTGCTGATGGTGAACAATTTGTGGTTCGCTTTAAGATAGAACCCGGAGTAGAAGTGCACGTGCAAGATATGATACGTGGCGAAGTGATTGTTAAAAGCGATATCCTTGATGATAAGGTGCTTTACAAGAGTGCCGATGAATTGCCAACTTACCATTTGGCAAACATTGTAGACGACCACCTGATGGAGATTACTCATGTCATTAGAGGCGAAGAATGGTTGCCCAGCGCACCGTTACATGTTTTGTTGTACCAAGCGTTTGGTTGGGCGGATACCATGCCCCTGTTTGCTCATCTGCCGTTACTCTTAAAGCCAGAAGGCAAAGGAAAGTTGTCGAAACGTGACGGCGATCGACTTGGTTTCCCTGTCTTCCCTTTGGAATGGCATGATCCAAAGTCGGGAGAGGTATCGTCTGGCTATCGTGAAAGTGGTTATTTCCCCGAAGCAGTCATTAACTTCTTGGCGTTATTGGGCTGGAATCCAGGTACAGATCAAGAACTTTTCAGTCTTGATGAGTTGGTGGACGCCTTTGACATCACGCGATGTTCAAAGGCAGGTGCTAAGTTTGATTATCAAAAAGGTATCTGGTTCAATCACGAGTACATCTTATCGAAGAGTGATGATGAGATTGCCGAACTCTTTGCACCTATCGTTGCCAACAATGGGGTTGATGAATCATTGGAACGCATCACACAGGTAGTACATATGATGAAAGATCGGGTCGACTTTGTGAAAGAATTGTGGCCCTTATGTTCGTTCTTCTTTGTGGCTCCGTTAGAATACGACCCTAAGACAGTTCGCAAGCGTTGGAAAGACTATTCAGTTCAGCAAATGACCGAATTGGCTGCATTGCTGGAAAGTTTAGATGACTTCTCGCTGGAGAATCAGGAAGAGAAAGTCATGAAATGGGTTGAAGACAAAGGGTATAAATTGGGCGATGTCATGAACGCCTTTCGTTTAACATTGGTAGGAATAGGTAAAGGTCCTGGCATGTTTGACATCTCTGCATTCCTCGGAAAGGAAGAGACGTTAAAACGGTTACATAAAGCCATTGAAGTCATTCCTACACTTCAATCAACTTCTGAATAAGGAAGGTGGATAGTAGAAAACCAATTTCCGTTGTTTACCAAGTAGCTATCTATATCTATTTACTTGGTGTTGCTGTAGCCAGTGCTTTCAGCAAGAAAGTGCGTACCATGTGGAAAGGTGAACACGAAGCGATTGGCATTCTAAAAAAGAATGTCAATCCCAATCATCAGTACATTTGGTTTCATGCCGCATCGTTGGGAGAATTTGAACAAGGTCGCCCTTTGATAGAACGTATCCGGAGCGAATATCCCGAATACAAAATACTACTTACCTTTTTCTCGCCTTCGGGTTACGAGGTAAGAAAGAACTACGAGTATGCCGATATCGTGTGCTATCTACCCATAGACACCATTCGCAACGCCCGTAGGTTCTTGCGAGCGGTGCATCCTTGCATGGCTTTCTTCATCAAATATGAATTTTGGTACAACTATCTTCACATCCTCAAGCACCGCAATGTGCCTGTGTATAGTGTGAGTAGTATCTTCCGAGAGCATCAAATTTTCTTCCGTTGGTATGGCAAAAGTTATGCAGGAGTGTTGAGATGTTTTACGCATTTCTTTGTTCAAAACGAAAAGAGCAAACACTTGCTTCACACGATAGGGATAGATACGGTCGATGTCGTAGGCGATACTCGCTTTGATAGAGTGTTGCAAATCAAAGAGAAAGCTCAGCAACTTCCGATAGTTGAGGCTTTTAAAGCAGATAAAAAAGTGTTTGTTGCAGGCTCAAGCTGGGCTCCAGACGAGGATATTTTTATTCCTTTCATGAATGAATGTAAGGACTGGAAAATGATCATCGCCCCCCATGTTATCAACGAAGAGCATTTGAAACGTATCGAAGAAAAATGCAAGGGAAAAACGGTTCGTTACACAGCAACAACACCCGAAGAAGCTGCACAAGCTCAATGCTTGTTAATCGACTGCTACGGACTGCTATCAAGTGTTTATCATTATGGTGAAGTGGCGTACGTTGGTGGAGGCTTTGGGGTAGGAATACACAACGTGTTAGAAGCCGCCGTATGGAAAATGCCCGTTCTTTTTGGACCTAATCATCAGCGTTTTCAAGAAGCGCAGGAACTGATTAAGGCGAAGGGAGGGTTTGAAATCACGGACAGTTCTTCGTTTGCACGTATGATGCAACAGTTCATGGCTCAGCAAGAGTACTTGCGATTGAGTGGCGAAGCGGCTGGTAGTTATGTGGAATCTAAGACGGGTGCTACCCAAAAGATTTTGAAGCAAATAGATTTGTAAATCAATTTACCTTTGCAAAAAGGATACCGTTTGACTTTCAATAAAACGATATAGAGTAAAAGGTTAACTTATTTTCTTGAGTTAACCTTTTGTGTTCTTGTACATTATGCTTATTTTTGTCAAATAATCAACAATCAATTTTCAACGACATACAATATGATACGGCATTCAAGGTATTTTTATGGCTTTTTGGTAACGATGACTTTTTGGGTACAATTTGCTTTTGCACAAACCTATACTCGTGGCATTGGCATTTATCCGGGGCGTGTGCAAGAGGCTTATGTGCCTACGTTAGTGCAGGATAACACCTACCGCAACATAGCTTTGCATCGCAAGGCGTACCATTCTTCGAGCTATGATTACAATCTCACGGCACAACTTATTACCGATGGCATTATTACTCATGCGTTGCCTTCTCGGCTCACAGTTACAACCAATCAAGGCATTTTGCCCCTTAGAGAACGCGAATGGGCTATCGACCGAGGCGAATATACGCGAAACATCCTGCTGGGAAGTAAGGCTTTCATTCAATACCAGTGGGACAATATGCATGTTACTGCCAACGAAATAAGCATCGTTGCTCGAGTGGCTTATCACGAACAACAAGCAACGAAAGGTTATAAGATTAGATTGTTGGCTTGTGATGAGAGGGGAAAATGGCAGGTCGTGGCGCAGCAAGCAGCCGACTCGTTGCCAGGGGTGGCGTCCAGATACAAGGCGCATAGCGACCCTAACAAAGTAACTGACACAGAACTGCTGCCTACACGTAATTTGAAAATGGCATTCAGACTAAATGGCAAAGTTCCACATCTATACGGTTTGCGCTTGGAACTCCAGATGGCAGGTGCTGCACATTGGACGCTTACCCAACTTAATTTCGCCCAAAACGGCACTCCCGTCACCGATGTGTTGCCTTCTGCAGCTTTTCGTAGTGCTTGGATGAGTGCTACTTCGAGCGATGAATGGGTAAAGGTGGATTTAGGAGCGCAAGCCTCTTTCGACAAAATAAAGTTGCACTGGCTTAACAAAGCCATACGAGGCGAGGTGCTGGTATCAAAGGATGATGAGCATTGGGAGCGCATTTCCACTCTTCAGCAACGGACACAAAGACAAGAAACCATTGCTTGTAAAGCCACGGCACGCTATGTAAAAGTGAAAATGACTGCATCGAAGAATGGCAAGCCGTTTGTGTTGAGCGAAATAGAGGTGATGGGTAGAGGCGGACTTACTGCCAAACCTTATCCCGAAGGCACTTACCAAGACAATAGATGGAGTCTCAATGGCGGAAACTGGCGGTTGCAACGAGCTTCAGAAGTACATGCTATGGGCGAACAAATAGCAAGTCTAAACTTCGATGATAGTGGCTGGATAACCGCTACAGTACCTGCTACGGTGCTGTCAAGCTATGTCAATATAGGAGCTGTACCTCATCCCAATAAGGACAACCAGTTGTTTATGGCATCTGAATCGTTCTTCAATTCCAACTTTTGGTATCGCCGAACATTCTTCTTGCCGAAAGAGATGGTAGGGCAAACTGTATTTCTTAATTTTGATGGCATTAACTGGAAAGCTAACATCTATCTGAATGGAAAGCGCATCAATCGCATAGAAGGGGCATTCATACGCAGTAAAACAGAGATTACGCACTTGCTCAGAGAGGGCAAAAACGTGTTGGCTGTAGAGATTATCAAGACCCAGCATCCTGGTGCAGTGAAGGAGAAAAACCAACTCAACACCGACTTTAATGGAGGAATCTTGGGGGCGGACAATCCTACTTTTCATGCCACAATTGGGTGGGATTGGATTTCCACTGTCCGTGGTCGTAACATTGGGATATGGAATCATGTGTATTTAACTTCAGAGGGGTGTGTTACATTAAGTGATGCCGTGGTCACCACTCGTCTTCATTTGCCCGATACATTGGCAACGGTGACGCCCTCTGTCCGCCTTACCAACAACCAGCAACACCCCATTCATGGCGTATTAAAAGGGTGGATAGGGACGGTCAAGTTTGAAAAGCCTGTCACCATTCCTGCCTCAACCACCATAGAAGCCACTTTCTTACCAACGGATTATGCGCAACTGCAGCGACAACGCTTGCGCTTGTGGTGGCCTAATGGTTACGGAGAGCCATATCTTTACGATGCGGGCTACACCTTCGAAGCCCACGACGGTGACTCTCAACCATTACATTATAAAGCAGGCATTCGCCAGATGAGTTATAAAGATGTGGACACACGCCTTACCTTATATATTAATGGAAAACGATTTGTTCCTCTTGGGGGCAATTGGGGCTTTAGCGAGAGCAACCTTAACTATAGGGCACGCGAATACGATGCGGCTGTAAAATACCATCGCAACATGAATTGCAATATGATACGCAATTGGGTAGGACAAACAGGCAATGATGAGTTTTACGAGGCTTGCGACCGTTATGGCATCATGGTATGGAAAGATTTCTGGTTGGCTAACCCCTCTGACGGTCCCGATCCACAGGATGAGCGGATGTTCTTAAACAATGCGGAGGATGACGTTTATCGCATTCGCAATCATCCCTGCATTGCCTTGTACTGTGGACGAAACGAGGGATTTCCACCCAAGACGCTCGATACAGCTCTTCGACAATTCGTGAATAACATGCACCCTGACATGTTATACATCTCCAGTTCGGCGGATGAGGGTGTCAGTGGGCACGGTCCTTATTGGGCTTTGCCTGAAAAAGAGTATTTTGAAAAGCAAACAGGCAAGTTGCACACGGAGCGCGGAATGCCCAACGTGATGAACTACGAGAGTCTTTGCCGCACGCTTTCCCCTCATCATCTGTGGCCTCAAAACGATGCCTGGGGCAAGCACGATTATACATTGGAGGGTGCGCAGCGTGGCGCATCGTTTAATGGAATCATTGAAAAGGCTTTTGGCGTGATTGGAGACGCACATCAGTTTACCAAACTTGCGCAATGGGTGAACTATAATGGTTATCGTGCCATGTTCGAATCGGGTAGCAAGCACCGCTTAGGACTGCTCATTTGGATGAGTCATCCTTGCTGGCCCAGTATGACATGGCAGACCTACGATTATTACCTCGAACCAACAGCCGCCTACTTTGGCGTGAAAAAAGCTTGCGAACCATTGCACATACAGTGGAATGCAAGTACTCGAAAAATGGAGGTTGTCAATCTTCATAAAATGGTGAAAGACAGCTTGACAGCGCAATGTGAGGTGCTGGACATGTGGGGAAAATCCATTATGAAGTATCAACAGCGGATAGAAATCAAGCCCGATACAACCGTAGAGTGCATGGCTATCGATGCGCCTGCTATCCATGGTACGGTCTATTACTTGAAGATGTCGCTATTAGATGCACAAAACAAGGTGTTATCTGACAATTTTTATGTTTGTTCTACCGATGAGGGCAACTTCCAAGCCTTGCACTCTTTGCCCACCGTTAAGCCTACTGTGACATTTGTCAAGGATAAGAATAAGGTGAAGGTAGAACTGTACAATCCCACTGATACCCCTGCCATGCTCATTCGTTTGCAATTAAAAGGTAGCGATGGCGAACAGATTTTGCCAGTCGACTATACCGACAACTATTTCCATTTGATGCCACATGAACGCAAAACAGTTGTCATTGCATGGGAAGAGGAAGATGCGCGAGGGGTTGATGTGCAGTTGCAACTGGAGGGAATGAACGTGCCAACAGCGCATATCCCATTCGTGAGGTGAGGATATTTGCAGGTTCTGCGAATTCTGTGAAACAACGTCCACTGTGTAAAACGTGTGTTCTTTGTATCAAAATTGTTCAACATAAAGGGTAGGGAGCATTCAAACCATGCCACTGAAATCATGGATGCTCACCTTCCCTTTATGAAGAAATAGCTAAAGTTCCGCCTTAACAAAAAGAAAGGATTTTGTTTTTATGTGCACGATTGAGCGTAAAAATCCTATTTTTTGTATACCTTTGTATCATTCTTTACAAATACTACAACCTATATGACAAAGATTTTTACAACACTAACAGCATTGCTTGTTAGCATGCTTGCTTTTGCACAACCCTCCATGCCAACCATTAGTACCGCTGGCAACGAAGTGTACTATTACATTCAGATGCAACGAGGTCAAGCCGTCATCACCTCTATGGGTAATGGGAGTAAGGTGCAAACCGCCACTCCTGTGGCAAACATGAAGAAACAGCAAACGTGGAAAATAGAAAAGCAAGGCGACAGTTATCGTTTTGTGAATGCAGCAGGACAAACGCTGTATTATAACACTTCGCTCAATTTCTTTTGTGCTGGCACGCAACCCAATGGCGTCAAGGATCTGAAAATACTGAAAACTACCAACACAGAATATCAAGGCTTCGAGATTTCCACCACAGGAAGCGGACAAACGTTCCTGAATCAATGGAGAGGAGCTGGTGTTGGTCGCGAGTTGGGCTTATGGTTTCAAGGCGATCCGAACAACCCACTGCAATTTGTCGCTACCAACGACATGGTTATCAATGATGCCAAACCCACTCCCATCAACGAAGTGTCCCTAACGGGGTCTACGACATGGAAGCCTACCAACAAACACACGCTGTGGTACACAAAGCCTGCCACCATATGGATGACATCCACTCTGCCGATTGGTAATGGACAGTTTGGCGGCTGTGTCATGGGAGGTGTGAAGAGAGATGAAGTGCAATTCAACGACAAGACATTGTGGAAAGGTCATGTAGGAACAGTTGTGGACAATCCTAATTATGGATCATACCTGAACTTTGGCAATCTATATATCACGTCAACAGACAGCCGTCTCAACGCAGCGACCAATTATCGTCGTTGGCTGGATATCGACCAATCTAAGGCAGGGGTAGCATACACTGCCAATGGTGTTGATTATCAAAGAGAGTACATTTGTTCGTACCCCGACAAGGTGATAGCCATACATTACAAAGCCAGCGAGAAGGGAAAGATTAGTAACAACATCATTCTGTTCAACCAAAACGGAAAAACGCCTACCTATAACATGAATGGCACCACTGGCGTCATCACCTTCCAAGGCGAAGTGCCACGCACAGGCACGCCCAAAGGGGAATCCTACTATTGTAAGGCATACGTTACGGCAACGGGTGGCACGATTGCCGTTGACAAAGATGGTGGTATCGACGTGAAAAATGCTGACGAGATGTTTATCTATCTCTATGGCACTACCAATTTTGACGCTTCCAATGACGAATATATCTCTGATGCAGCTTTGCTACCTTCGCATGTCACAGGCGTTGTAGATGCCACCTTGAGCAAGGGCTATGCGGCGATATGTGACGCGCATGTGGAAGACTATAAAGCTTTGTACGACCGCTGTCAACTCAACATCACGAACGCGATGCCAAGCGTAACGACACGACAGCTCATTGACGACTTTGCCATAAGTCCGGCAGACAATTTACTGTTAGAGGAAATTTATTTCTGCTACGGTCGGTATCTTATGATTAGCAGCAGCCGAGGCGTTGACTTGCCAAGCAATTTGCAAGGTATCTGGAACAACGTTAACAATCCTGCGTGGAACAGTGACATTCACTCAAATATCAATGTACAGATGAATTACTGGCCCGCTGAAATCACCAATCTCAGTGAGTTGCATCTTCCTTTCTTGAAGTACATACACCGCGAGGCTTGCGAGCGTCCACAATGGCGGGCTAACGCTCAACAGATAGCAGGACAAACAGTAGGTTGGACGCTGACAACCGAAAACAACATCTATGGGTCGGGCTCCAATTGGATGCAAAATTATACCATTGCTAACGCTTGGTACTGCATGCACTTGTGGCAGCACTACCGTTTCACATTGGACAAAGAGTATCTGAAAAACATTGCTTATCCAGCCATGCGCTCATGCGCTGAATATTGGTTGCAACGATTGGTGAAAGCTGCCGACGGCACTTACGAGTGTCCCAACGAGTATTCACCTGAGCATGGACCTAGAAGCCAGAATGCTACTACACACTCACAACAATTGGTTTGGGACTTGTTCAACAATACCTTACAGGCGATAGCAGAGTTGGGTATTAACGAGGATGTCACCTTCCTTAACGACCTGAACAATAAATTCAAGAAACTGGATACTGGTTTGGCGATAGAAAATATGAATGGGCAGTCGCTCTTACGCGAATGGAAGTACACATCGCAGGCTACTGTTCCTTCCTATAATTCGCATCGACACATGTCGCATCTTATGGGACTATACCCGGGCAACCAAATTGGACGAGATATTGACGCCAACATCTATGAAGCTGCTCTCAACTCGCTCAACACGAGGGGGTATGCAGGTACGGGTTGGTCTATGGGGTGGAAAGTGAACCTACATGCCAGAGCACGCAACGGCAACGTGTGCCAAAGACTCCTGAGAACAGCATTGCATTTCCAAGACAACACTGGCAACAGTGAAGGAGGAGGCGTGTACGAAAACCTATGGGATGCACACACACCTTATCAGATTGACGGAAACTTTGGCGCATGTGCAGGGATGGCGGAGATGCTCTTGCAGAGTCATCTCGGAAAATTTGATATCCTACCCGCATTACCAACGATGTGGAAAAACGGAAGTGTAAAGGGACTTTGCGCCGTAGACAATTTTGAAGTGTCCATTGAGTGGAAGAACAACAAGGCAGTGTCCATCGACATCGTATCCAAAGCTGGCAAGAAAGCTACCGTGAAATATCCTAAGATTGCCACTGGCTTCACTCTGACTGATGGACAGGGCAACAAAGTAACTGCGACCAAGGTAAGCGATGACGAAATTACATTCAATACCTCCAAGGGTGCGACCTATCGCCTGACGACGACAGACCCCATAGGTATTGATAAAACTGTAGTAAAACGAGGAGGAAAGGGGTAACGCATCGTAGCAACGCATTATTATCTTCCAAACGAAACGCAGATTACGTCCCCCTCCAAAAACGGACTCTACATCGCCAGTCAGCAGTACGAAAATGGCAAGAAAGAAACATTTAAGTTCGTAATCGATCGCAGCGAGTAATCGTCTTCCAAAGATATGAGTAAAATGAACGTAAAACCAAGGAGAGAATTGGCAGCCATGTTGCCACTGATGAAACAGTGGATGGAAGCCATGCACCAAGAGCCTGAGCTATCTACCCAAGAGGTAAATACAGGCAAGTATGTTGCCGACCTGCTAAAGAATATGGGCTACGAGGTTCATGAGCATGTAGGAAATCATGGCATTGAGGGTGTGGTAGGTGTACTAAGTCATGGCGATGGAAAGAAGAAAATAGGTATTAGAGCCGACATGGATGCGCTCCCTATTCAAGAGGTCAACAACCTACCTTATAAAAGTAGGCATGACGGTATTTCTCATCTCTGCGGACACGACGGTCATAGTGCTATGGCACTTGGGGCAGCTAAGTATCTGGCAGACACAAAGCACTTCAATGGTACCGTTTACTTCTATTTTCAGCCTGCCGAAGAGACCATGCAGGGCGGTCCTTCAATGATTGATGATGGACTTTTCAAGAAGTTTAATGCCGATAGAATATATGCCATACACAACATACCTGGGCTACCAAAGGGTGTACTGCATTTCCATGATGGAGAAACGATGTCGGCGGTAGATAATTGGGAGATACGCTTAATGGGGCGTGGTGGGCATGGCTCTATGCCCGAATTAAGTATTGACCCCGTCGTTGCAGGTGCTTCTTTGGTGATGGCACTACAGACGATTGTAGCTCGCAACCTCTCTCCTTGGAATAATGGCGTGGTCACCATCGGCTCATTCCAAGCAGGGAATGCAGGAAACGTTATTCCAGACGAAGCTGTACTCAAGTTGTCTATGCGCAACATGCAGCCCGATGGACGAAAGTTAGTGTTGCAACGTATTCGTGAGATCACTGCTGCCCAAGCAGAATGCTTTGGGTGTGAGTATGAAATAAAAGAGGGACAACCCGGAGCAGTACTTATCAATTCGCACGAAGAAACGGCTTTTGCTGCCGAAGTGGCACGCAAATACTTTGGAGAGGAAAATGTAGTGTACCCTTGCAAGCCATTGATGAGCAGTGAAGACTTTGCCTTTATGTTGCAAGAGCGACCAGGAAGTTACATCATGTTAGGTAATGGTGAAACGCCTATGGTACACAATCCTAAGTACATCTTCGATCAGGAAATCCTCCCCATAGGTGCTTCGCTGTGGGTCGCCTTGTGTGAAGAATATCTCAAGTAGGAGATTGTAGGGTTTCAGAAGAACAGTTTTCTTTCGGGAAGCCAAACTTTTTTGTCTCTTGAACAACTGCTGCAGTGCGTATTTTTGTAGCGAGTAAAAGAGCGGAAATGTCCTGTTTTTTCAAAATTTGGCATCTGTGAAATAGAAAAAATAATGATGTTTGAAAGCGGTAAATAACCCTTCAAATGCGTTGTTTCTTCACCTTTTTCCAATAACTCATTGGGTTAATGTGCTTTGAAACATGGGATAACAGCGCAATATCATGCATCTAAGGAGACTAAGTACATGCTTTAGCGAGGTTAAAGTAATGAGTTAATAATAGAGACATAGTGCGTCAATCGCATAACGCACTGACAATAAGAGTTTTATATTTTTAGCGTATTTGCGACCAAGTAATGAGTTGGTTGCAAATACGCTCGTATTTTGAGCCGATGTTAATATTTTTCATAAAAAATAAAGCATCTCAGTCCCTCTATTTATGCACACTTCTAACATGGTGAGCAGACAGATTTACAACGCCTACTTGTTGCGCAAAGTTATCAAATATACTCGTTGCCTTTCTTGATTTGCACCTCATTAATGTACTTTCGCAGCAATGCCGAGGAATCTTCTTTCTTGCATATGAGCAGTACGTTGTCGTGTTCGGCAATGATGTAGCCGTCTAAACCGTTAATGATGCCTAACTTACCCTTCGACAGTTTGATGACATTGTTCTGACAGGCTTCAAGCATCACATTGCTATCAATAATGACATTGTCCGATTCGCTTTTCTGCATGGATTCGTAGATACTGTGCCACGTTCCAATATCTGCCCAACCAAATGAGCATTTCATCACGTACACATCTTCCGATTTCTCCAAAACACCATAATCTACGGATAAGTTGGAGTAGAGTGGATAGTTTTTATGAATAAACTTGTTTTCTTCTTCAATGGTCCATTGTGGATTCATCTGATCAAGATTTCCCAACACAAAGGGGAGCAAACGGTCTAAGCATCTCGACAAAAATTTAATGTTCGACATAAACATACCCGTGTTCCAATAAAACTCGCCACTTTCTACAAACATTTTGGCAAACTCTCTTTCTGGCTTTTCTGTGAACGACTGCACTTTATACACATTGTTTCCAGCAGATTCACCTAATTGTATATAGCCATATCCTGGTTCGGGGCGAGTGGGCTTGATGCCCAAGGTGAGAAGTCCTGCCTGTTGTTCTACAAAGTCAAACCCCTTTAGAACATCATCCACAAACGCCTTTTCGTTTTGTATCACTTGGTCAGACGGCACTACTAATAAGTTGGCATTTTCATTATATCGCATGATGCGATGTGCAGCCCATGCTACACTGGGCGCCGTATTTCGATGAATAGGCTCCGCCAAGATTTGCTCTTCCGTCAAGTCGGGTAGCTGTTCTCGTATCCATGGCAAATAAGCTTGATTGGTACAAACAAAGATATGATCTGTGGGAACTATTTTCAATTGGCGGTCGTAGGCTTGTTGAAGCAACGTGCGACCCGTACCGAAAAAGTCGATAAATTGTTTAGGCTTTTTCTCTCTGCTGCAGGGCCAAAGGCGTTTTCCCTTTCCTCCAGCAAGAATGACGCAATAGTTGTTATCTGACATTTTCATGCGCAATATTTTGTGTTTTGTTTTCGAAGTTACTTAAATATCTTTTACGAACCAAGTATTTTAGTATTATTTAGTCCAATTTTTGAATATTCAAAAATTCATACTCCACAGTTTCTTCTCAAGCGCATCACAAGTTTGAAGATGAAAGGAGTGAGGCTTGAAGAAGAACGAGCAAACAACTTGGGATAGCAGTACTGTCATACAATCGAAATAAGTGTGATAACAGTCGTTACAGAGTTGTCACACCATTCTCATAGTGACGAAATACGAATGCAATATCTGTGTGATACTTTTGCAGCGTTAATGATAAGTTCGAAAATAAATGAAATTGGAAAAAAGGGGAATCGTAGTCATTTTGCTACTACTGATGCTGAGTCTACACTTAACGGCTCAAGAAATTACGGGCACTGTTGTTGATGCCAAGTCAAAGGAACCACTCATTGGAGCCACCATAGAGATTGAAGGGAAGAAACCAATGGGTGTGACCGACTTTGATGGGCATTTCAAGTTATCAGGTTTACAGGAACTGTCTTATACATTAGTGATACGCTATGTGGCTTATCAACCAAAAACAGTTCGAGGTATAAAGGTTGGAACAACCGATTTAATGGTAGAGATGAACGCTGACGAGCAGACGCTGAAAGAAGTGCAGATAACGGCAGCGGTCAAACAAACCACAGAGACAGCCATGGTGCAGTTGGCGAAAGAGAGTCCGTATGTGATGAGCAACATCTCTTCACAAGAGATTCGTCGCACGCAAGACTCAAATGCCGGTGAGGTGATTAGGCGTGTGCCAGGCGTGAGTTTGATAGAAGATAAATTCGTCATGGTGCGCGGACTGTCTCAGCGTTATAATAATGTATGGGTGAATGGTGGTGCCGTTCCCAGCAGTGAAGCCGACTCAAGGGCTTTCTCGTTTGATATTGTACCCAGCTCACAAATAGACAATTTGTTGATTGTAAAAACCCAATCGCCCGAATATCCATCTGATTATAGTGGCGGATTTATCGTATTGAATACAAAGGAGATACCGTCAGAAAACTCGTTCTCGCTATCCTTAGGAGGCAATTGGAATACTCAATCGGCATTTCAAGACTTTACTTACACCAAAGGTTCGAATACCGATTTTCTTGGATTTGATGGCGGTTTGCGCTCGTTAAACGGTGGTATTCACAGTCAACTGAAAACTTTATCAGATCAAGCGATTAGTTTATTGGATAACGGATTGAACAATGACTGGCACGAGAAGACGAAGAAACCTTTGGGAGATTTGAAACTTTCGGCCAATTGGAATCACCAATGGGATGTAAATCGGTATCGACTGGGGATGATCGTTGTGCTGAATTACAGTAACGAATACAGAACCTATCGGGACATGGAGAACAACCTGTTTGGTATTTATGACGCCCAAAACGACCGTGAGAACTATCTGCGCCAATCGGTTGACAACCAGTTTAACAACAATGTGCGCTTGGGTAGCATGTTCAATCTTACGCTCATGTCGAAAAACGGCAAGAACAAATACCAATTGAAGAATATCTTTAACCAATTGGGCAACAATCGCTATACCGAGCGTAACGGCATCAGCGCACAGTCGAACAATGAGCAATCGGCAGAATATTATTATCGTAGTCGTACCACCTATAATGCACAGCTTACCGGAAAACATACGCTCAAGGCGCACGAGTTGGACTGGAATGTGGGCTATGCATACGCCAATCGGCACATTCCAGACCGCCGACGCTATTTGGTTAACGATGCCATTGAGACCAATCGGTTAGGGTTGTTGACAGGAAACGATGTGTCACGTGAGTGGACACAGTTGGATGAGCACATTGTATCGGGGAGTGTGAACGACAAGATAACCTTTAATTGGGGGCAATGGGAGCCATTTTTGAAGTATGGTGCGTATGGCGAATATCGTACCCGCGATTATACCACTCGCGAATTGATATACAATTGGAACACGTCTAACAACAACATGCCAGACGGATTCAGGTACATGGAGATGCCAACCTTGCTGAGCGATGTCTCTTACTTTGGTGTGGACAAGTTGCACTTGCTGGAGCAGATGCACATGCGCAACGACTATATCGGACACAACACATTAGGCGCAGGATACTTGGCAATGTCTCTCCCCTTTGGCAAGTTAGGTATCTACGCCGGTGTCCGATTTGAACATAACAACATGGAGTTGGTATCAAATACACGTGACACAGAAGTTAGTCATATCAGTACATTTTATAAGACTAACGACTTGTTTCCCTCGCTCAACACCACTTATAAGTTCAACGACCAACATCAACTGCGTTTGTCGTATGGAAGAAGCATCAACCGACCAGAGTTTCGTGAAGTGTCTTCGTCGGTATATTATGATTTCGACTTAGCTTCCGATGTAAAAGGCAATCCTAACTTAAAAAATGCGTATGTGGATAACATCGATTTGCGATACGAATACTATCCAAGCCGAGGCGAACAGATATCAGTAGCCGCGTTTTACAAACACTTTAAGCATCCTATTGAGTGGACCTATACGGTGACAGGAGGTACAGATTTGAATTATTCTTACATCAATGCCTTGGCTGCTAACAATTATGGACTGGAGTTGGACATCAAGAAAATGCTCGATTTCATCGGACTTCCTCATTTCAGTTGGTCACTCAATGGTGCTTTGATTAAAAGTAGTGTGCAGTTTGAAAAGGGGTCTAAGGAAAAAGACAGACCCATGCAAGGGCAGTCACCTTATCTGATTAACACAGGAATATTTTATAAGAACGAGGCGCACCAAATGCACATTGCCTTGTTGTACAATCGTATAGGTAAACGTATCATAGGTGTGGGACGTAGTGAAGGCACCACTTCGGGCGACAACATCAATGCCCGCGTGCCCGATAGCTATGAGATGCCACGGGATGTCATTGATTTGACGGCTTCTAAAAAGTTTGGAACGCACTGGGAACTTAAGTTAGGAGTGCGCGACTTGTTAGCACAGAAAGTGTATTATAAGCAATTTGCTGACGTAACCTACGCTGATGGAGCTAAGAAAGAGGTAACCGAAATCAGTCGTTGTTATCAGCCCGGACGCAATTTATCGTTATCGGTTATCTATCAATTTTGAAAACTAAGTTGAATATAAATATCATATTTCGTTTATTGATTAAAACAAAACAAAGATGAAAAAAAGTTTGAATTTATGGGGAGTGATTACAATCCTAACGCTCTCTCTCGGTTTTACTGCTTGTGGAGATGATGATGAGCCAGTTGATAAAAAGGAGTCAACGACCCAATACGTTTGGGGAACAGATGGTGGGTTAAAGAGTTGTGACCACTTACTGTTCACGAATGGTAAGGAAGACCCTAATGGTAAGGAGATTGGTAATGGCAATCAGGAGTTTGTCTTCAAGGGGAAACAAACGTTAAAGAAAGGTACTTATCTGCTGAAAGGCTGGGTGTATATTGCCGAGGGTTCGGAACTGACCATTGAACCAGGTACTATCATCAAGGGTGATAAGGTGACAAAGGCTGCCTTAATTGCCGAAAGAGGTGGAAAACTCATTGCTAAAGGCACGCCTACAGCACCCATTGTGTTTACATCTGCACAAGCCAAAGGCAATCGTAAGCCTGGAGATTGGGGTGGTGTCATCCTCTGTGGAAAGGCTGTAAACAATCAGCAGGAAATGGAAATAGAAGGAGGACCACGCACGAAGCATGGAGGCAATGACAATGCAGACAACTCGGGTGTGTTGAGTTATGTGCGCATTGAGTTTGCTGGTTATCCATTCAGACAGGATAAGGAAATCAATGGTTTGACCTTAGGCTCGGTAGGAAGTGGCACACAGCTCGACCATATCCAGGTTTCTTATTCCAATGACGACTCTTACGAGTGGTTTGGAGGTGCGGTAAACGCTAAGTATCTCATTGCTTACAAAGGTTGGGATGATGATTTTGACACGGACAATGGCTATTGCGGTACGGTACAATTTGGTCTTGTCGTACGTGACTCGAAGCTTGCTGATGCCTCTCAAAGCAATGGATTTGAAAGTGATAACAACGGTTCGGGGTCGGCTGTTGAGCCTTATACCACTGCACAATTCTCGAATATCACGTTTATAGGACCTAAATTGGATAAGAATTTCCAAAACAAGCCCGATTATATTACAGGTGGAAACATGAATCCCAATAATGGTTCGGCACTCGGTAAGTTCCAATCTGCCATGCAAATTCGTCGTAACTCTCGTTTGAGTTGTTACAATACGTTGGCCATTGGTTATCCTATCGGTCTGATGCTAGATAACGAAAAGGGCGACACACAGGGTGCTGCGACAGCTGGAAAACTTCGTTTGAAGAACATTTGGTTTGCAGGTATGGATGTCATCGGTTCGGATATGAACAAGAAATATGAGGACGAGTTGGTCACTGACTATAAGGCAAAGAAGGCAGATAGCAGCAAGAAATCATTCTCTACCACCTTCTTCTTATCACAGGGTAACACCGTGAAGAATTCTTGGGAAGACCTGATAGATACCAAGACCTTCAAACCTTTGGCATCAAGCCCATTGCTGAACGCTGCTTCTTTCACAGGATTGAAAGGCTTTAAGACCGTTTCTTACATTGGAGCCTTTGCTGCAAACGATAACTGGGCTGACGGTTGGACAGAGTTTGATCCAGAAAATGCCAATTATTGATAGTACGTTGAGGCGTTAACAGATTTGTAAGTATTCATGATTCTATAACGAATCGTATGGATAAGTGTTTTTTATACTCTCTTATACTTGTCCATATGAAACGTTATAGAATCTTTTTTTGATGTATTCAATCAGCCGAATAGTACCCTTAACGAGTATTATTTTATGTATAAATACGAATTACGATATATTCGTAATAATATTAAAAACAATTACTTCTATTAAATTTTTATGATTTATTAACTCATAAACGCTTGCAGTTATTACGAAAAGTTCGTAGATTTGCGAATGATAAGCAATTAATGGACTGACATCAGACAATTGCTTACTGTTTAAGTTGATAATACGCAAGATGATGAATATGGAAAAATTGACAGTACAAGAAGAAGAGGTCATGCAACGTATATGGCAATTAGGAAGTTGTACAGTAAAGCAAATATTGGGTGAACTGGGCACGCCTCCACCGCCATACACCACTGTTGCTTCGGTGGTGAACAACCTCAAGCGCAAAGATTTTGTAAATCAAGAGCAGCGGGGGAATACCTACGTTTACTCTCCTGCCATTCCAGAAGAGAAGTACAAACAGCACTGTATGTCGCGTTTTGTTCGTGATTACTTTAGTAACTCGTTTAAGGACATGGTGTCTTTCTTTGCCAAAGAAGAGAAACTGTCTTCTGAAGATTTGCAAGACATCATTGACCAAATTGAGAAGGGTAACGAATAAATACCTTTCCCTATCGATGGTTGGAAAATAATAGATTTGAACACGCACGCTTAAAAAATACAGATTATGCTTATCTATCTCGTCAAAGTGAACATAGCCCTCATACTATTGTATGGCTTTTATCAGATGTTTTGTGCTAAAGACACGTTCTTTGGCTGGAGAAGAGGTCTTTTGTTAGGCATTTATACCATCGCCTTCTTGGTTCCATTGATGCCAACAATCAATTGGCTCATGACCGCTGAAACCACTCAAGGAATGGCATTAACGTACCGGCAAGTAGTGCTTCCTGAGCTCACTGTCGGAGCAGAGAAGACCGAGTTGACTTGGATGAACGTGGCGCAATGGATATATATAGGTGGGGTAGCGATACTCTTGCTTCGGATGTTGGTGCAAGTAGGCATTATTGTGGCCATGATTATCCGCACCAAGACGCGCGAGATAGACGGTTGCAAGGTGCATGTCATCAAAGGCAAAGGCAGTCCGTTCTCCTTTTTTCAATGGATCTTTGTGAATCCCGACGCACAAACGTCTGTTCAACTGCACGAAATATTGGTGCACGAGCAGACACATGCCAGACAATGGCATTCGATAGATGTCATTTGTTCCGAACTCTTTACCATCGTATGTTGGATGAATCCTTTTGCATGGTTGTTGAGACGAGAGGTGAGAATGAACATAGAATATTTGGCAGATCATCGAGTGGTGACAAATGGAATCAACTCTAAAACCTATCAGTACCACCTATTAGGATTGTCGTATCAAAAGAATGTAGCTACAATTTCAAATAACTTCAATGTTTTACCATTAAAAAAAAGAATCAAGATGATGAACAAACGCAGAACAAAACCCGTAGGAAAATTAAAATACTTGTTTTTCCTTCCGCTCGTAGCCGCACTCCTCGCAGCGAGCAACATAGAGAGTATCGCACGCTCTATCAGTGAACAACCCACTATAGCGAAGAAAGATGCCGTGAAAGTTTTGCGGCAGACGCAACCACAAAAACCCAAGAAGAAACGGACACCTGTTAAAACACAGAAGAAAGTTGGTACAGTAAAAGATAATGCCGATAAAGTATATACGGTATCATCAGTGATGCCTGAGTACGAAGGGGGCATATCAGCTTTAATGAATTTTTTGGCAACAAACATGAAATATCCCGAAGAGGCGCAGAAAAAGAAAATAGAAGGGCGCGTCATCGTGAGTTTTGTTGTAGAAAAAGATGGATCGTTGTCAGACTATAAGATTGTCAGATCTATTGACCCATTATTAGATGCGGAAGCCCTCAGAGTGGCAAAGTTGCAAAATAAATGGAAGCCTGGATACGAAAACGGCAAGCCTGTGCGGGTTCAATACACACTTCCCATCACTTTTAAGTTGAAATAAACTTGTCGATCAATGAAGCGAATGTGAATAAGGTCGCGGCTCTTTCATAGAAGAGAAAGGTTGTTAATGATGAAAACAATCTTTGTTCTATTGTTTCAACAACAATACTAATGAATGAAATGAATCGCACTGCTTGTTTTCATTCGCTTCATTATGCGTCATTTGTTATCACAACAATGCCACTTTTGTGAAGGTGCAGCGTCGTTTTTTTCATTTCATTTTTGGCAAAAGAATTTATTGTTTCTGTCTTATTATTTTACCAAAAAACGACCATCTAAAATCTTCAAAATAGAAAAAATCAATAGGCAAACGACATGCAAAAATGCGCTGATTTGAACAAAATAAGCGTCTTTTCAAGCTGAAACATTGACTTTACGGTCTTGGAAACACTCTTTAGAGCTGTTATTCACATGCAACAACAGCATTAAAGCATGCAAATAGCAGGCTTATCTCAATGCTTCAGTCGCCAAAAAGTGGTAAAAATAGGAAAGAAAAAAGAAGACTTAAGCGTAATAAGTTTAATCATAACGAGTTATGAAACTTTCTCAAAATTCGCGTATTTGCGACCAACTTTGCCGTTGGTTGTTTTCACGCGAGTTATGAGAGGCTCTCC
>NZ_HG417093.1:208143-233989 GCF_000455445.1 Hoylesella timonensis 4401737 = DSM 22865 = JCM 15640
AAAGAAAAAAGAAGACTTAAGCGTAATAAGTTTAATCATAACGAGTTATGAAACTTTCTCAAAATTCGCGTATTTGCGACCAACTTTGCCGTTGGTTGTTTTCACGCGAGTTATGAGAGGCTCTTTGTAAAGAAAATTCAGTATTTATAATTCTTCTATGAAGAGCATTGCCAACCCTACATACGCTCATGGATGTGGATAATACCGAGTGGCAAGTGGCACGATAGCAGAGGGTATCAACAGGTCTACCGACTTGCCTTGCTGGATGCGCTGGCGCACTTCCGTACTGCTGATGTTGTATAGGGGCGTATCTACCAAATGAACATTTGAGGGCAATGACGCTGTGTCAATGGCGGTGTGCTGGCGAGGGTAGATAATGATTTCGTATTTTTGCAGGATTTCTTGATAGTGTGCCCATTGATTGAACACGTGCCAGTTGTCGGCACCGATAATGAGTGTAAACGAGGTGTCAGGATGTTCATTCGATAAACATTGCAGCGTATGCCAGGTATATGACGGTTTAGAGAGTCGAAATTCATCATCTTTAGCAATGAGTCTTGGTTCGTCTTGTAATGCAACCTGTGCCATTTCCAAGCGCAAATGGTCATCGAGCAAGCTGCCTTGTGGCTTCAAAGGATTTTGAGGAGACACCATGAACCATATCTCATCCAAGGTGGAAAGCCTAAGAATGTGCTTCGCCAACTGGATGTGTCCATTGTGAATGGGGTTGAAAGAACCGCCAAAGATGCCGATAGATTTCAATGTCTTAGAAATTCTTGTATGATTTGCAGTGTTTCAGTCTTTGCTTTGTCCAAGTCGTCATTCACCACCACTTTGTCAAACTGCGATGCGAAGGTCAGTTCGTAAGCCGCCTTGTTTAAGCGATCTTCTATCACTTGTGGCGCATCGGTGGCACGACTCTCTAAACGTCTCCGAAGTTCGTCGATAGAAGGGGGTTGGATAAAAATGCTCAGTGCCCTGTCGCCATAAAACCGTTTGATGTTTATGCCACCTTTAACATCTACATCAAAGACAACGTTCTGACCCGCTTTCAACTGGTTGTCCACTTGTGTTTTCAACGTTCCATAAAAGCGATCTTCATACACCTCTTCGTATTCCAAGAATTCGTCGTTGTCAATACGTTCGCGAAACTCTTGTGGACTGACAAAGAAGTATTCCACACCATCTCGTTCTGTGCCTCTTGGCTGGCGACTGGTACACGAAATAGAGAATGCCAACTTTAGTTCTGGATGTTCTTGCATGAGCCAGTTCACGATGGTACTCTTTCCACTTCCAGAGGGAGCAGAGAAGATGATGAGGCGAGATTGGGGCCTCCCCCCGCCCCTCCTAAGGAGAGGAGCCTTATCCGTGGACGTGGTGTTTTGTACGGTCTGCTGTTTGTTTTGTTCGTTTAGATGATTCATGATATGTCTTATTTTCTGAAGTACGTTTTGCGTGTCTGTCAACACCTCTTCGTTTGTGAATCGTATAACATGATAACCAAAAGACTCGAGATATGCTGTTCGCTGTTCGTCAGAGGAGGGTTGGTCGCCAATGAAGTGATAACCCCCATCTACCTCAACAATCAACTGTTTGGAAAGGTATACAAAGTCGGGAATATATTGACCAATCAGATGCTGTCTTCTGAATTTTGCCCCCAAACGATTGCCCTTTAAGTATTCCCAAAGCACAGCTTCGGCTTGTGTCGGATAGTTTCGATGTTGCAGTGCCCGTTCTTGCAAAACTTTGTATAAAGAAGCATCTGCTGTCTCGTATTTATATCTTTCTTGCCTGTTTTTCCCCATGTGCTTTATCGACAGTCATCAGCGCAGTGAATAGAGTTCAGGAAGATAGTCTTTCCTTCAATCCCAAAATACAAATGGTACAGCTCCCTTATGTGTGAGTCATTTTTATAATTCCTAATCGCTCCATCCTCCCCAGCTTATACCTCCCCTCCTTTGGAGGGGTCGGGGGAGGCTCCTTCCTTAGGCTTACAGTGCGTTGAGTACCTGCTCCTTGATCTGTTCCAGCTCATCTTTCATCTGCACCACAATGTTCTGCATTTCAGCCAAATTACTTTTTGAACCAGTAGTGTTGATTTCACGTCCCATCTCTTGTGCGATGAATCCGAGCTTCTTGCCGTTGGGAGTAGTTTCGTTCATGGTGTCACGAAAATATTTCAAGTGATTGGCAAGGCGTTGTTTCTCCTCGCTGATGTCGAGTTTCTCGATGTAATAAATGAGTTCTTGCTCCAAGCGATTCTTGTCGTATTCGGCATTTGGAATCTGTTCGAGACCATCTACAATTCGAGTTCTAATCTTTTCTACGCGCATCTTCTCATAAGGTTCTATCTCTTGAAGTAGTCGCGCAATGTTATCAATCTTCTCATTGAACTTGTTTTGTAGAGCCGCACCTTCCTGTTGGCGGAAGCTAATTAAATTCTGAAGTGCTTCCTTTATTGCCTGTTTTGCCATCTCCCACTCTTCGTCCTTGAGCACTTCGATTTCTGTTTTCAATGTGATGTCGGGCAATCTGACAATCGTTTGAAACCAATCCAAGGGTTCTGGAATGCCTGTTGTCTTTGCTATTTGTTTTATCTGTTGGTAATAATGCGCAACAATATCCGAGTTAATCGGGTTTACTTCGTTAGCAATATCCTTCTCTATCCAAATAGAAAAGTCTATTTTCCCGCGTTCCAGTGCACTCGATACTTGCTGTCTAATCTCCATCTCCTTTTCTCGATACAGCGGTGCGATGCGAGTAGAGAGGTCGAGCGACTTACTGTTAAGGGATTTAATTTCAACATTTATTTTTTTTTCTTTGTAGGTTACGATTGCTTTTCCGTAACCCGTCATCGATTGTATCATAGCTTCAACACGTTAAATTTATGCAAAAGTAATCATTTTGCAGGAAAAAAGCGTAAATTTGCATTTTAATTTAGGATTATATAGGTAGACGTATGTCGTGTATTTTAAGCATAGAGACGAGTACAGATGTATGTTCTGTGGCTGTAAGTCAGGATGGAACATGTATTTTTGAGAAAGAAGATAGTAGCGGTCCCAATCATGCTGTCAAGCTTGGTGTATTTGTAGATGAGGCGTTATCGTTCATAGATAGTCATTTAATTCCGTTAGATGCCGTAGCTGTGAGTTGTGGTCCGGGGTCTTATACTGGTCTTCGAATTGGTGTGTCCATGGCAAAAGGAATTTGTTACGGACGCTCCGTAAAGCTGTTATCAGTACCAACGCTCCATCTCTTGTGTGTGCCTGTCTTGCTGCGCGAACAGATTCAAGAGGAGAATGCGCTGTTGTGTCCGATGTTGGATGCTCGTCGCATGGAAGTATATGCACAATTGTTTGACAGAGCATTGAATGAGGTTCGTCCCATTCAAGCCGATGTGGTTGATGCGGATACATATAAGTCGTATCTCGACGAACGTCCAGTTTATTTCTTTGGGAATGGAGCAGAAAAGTGTATCGAGGTAATCAATCACCCCAACGCACATCTCATCAAGAATGTAGAGCCTTTAGCAAAAAATATGTTTCCTTTGGCAGAGAAGCGGATGATGAATGAACAATTTGAGGATGTAGCCTACTTTGTTCCGTTTTATTTGAAGGATTTCGTTGCCAAAACCCCTAAGAAATTGCTTTAACGTTGCCTTGTTGATTCGGTAAGTTACGGTCTATTGAAAAAAAAGAAGCTATGGATATTGAAGGATTAGATTATAATACCCAACGTGAGAAACTCATATTGCCAGAATATGGCCGTGAGGTACAAAATATGGTTGATTATGCGTTGACCATTACCGACAGACAAGAGCGACAACATTGTGCCGAGACCATTGTCTCCACAATGGCTCGTATGTTCCCGCAAAACAAGGAGAGCGAGGAATACCTACGCAAGCTGTGGGACCATTTGGCTATTATGAGCAATTTTGAATTGGACATCGATTATCCTTTCGATGTATCTCAAGCAGCTAAGATTTATACGAAAGCAGAGCCTGTGCAGTATCCCATGAACCGTATCCCTGTGCGACATTATGGCAACATGATGTTTGAAATGTTTGAAAAACTGAAGAACATGGAGCCTGGGGAAGAACGTGACGAACTGACTCGTATCACTGCTAACCAGATGAAGCGTGACTTGGTGCAGTGGGGGCATGGCTCTTCGGATGATGAGAAAGTGGCTTTTGATTTGGAAAGGTTTACAGATGGGAAAATCGTACTCGACCTTAATCAATTCAAATTCGATCGCATCGATATGCGAGATATAGATAAAAAACGAAAGAAGCGATAAGTCTATGGAGGCATTTGTCATTGAAGGCGGTCATAGACTGAGTGGTACGATTCAACCCCAAGGTGCCAAAAATGAAGCTTTGCAAGTGATTTGTGCAACGCTCCTTACGTCAGCACCTGTTAGAATAAAGAATATTCCGGACATTCTTGATGTGAACAATCTCATTCGCCTGTTGCAGCAAGTAGGCGTCAAAGTAACTCGTGTTCATAAAAATGAATATATCTTTCAAGCCGATGCCATTGATTTGGCTTATTTGGATAGCGACGAGTTTGTTCAGAAGTGTTCTTCCTTGCGAGGTTCGGTGTTGATGATAGGTCCTCTGTTAGGCCGTTTAGGTAGGGCAACTATCGCCAAGCCAGGGGGAGACAAGATTGGACGTCGCCGTTTGGATACACACTTCTTGGGTTTTAAGAAGTTGGGCGCAAGCTTTAAGCACGAAGAGTCTCGTAACATCTATCATATTGAAGCCGAGCATCTACATGGAACATACATGCTTTTGGACGAGGCTTCCGTCACGGGAACTGCCAATATTATCATGACAGCTGTTTTGGCTAAGGGTACTACGACTATTTACAACGCAGCCTGTGAGCCTTACATTCAACAGTTGTGTCGTTTGCTAAATGACATGGGAGCAAAGATTAGTGGCATTGCCTCAAACCTTTTGACGATTGAGGGTGTTTCATCTCTGCACGGAGCAGAACACACAGTATTGCCCGACATGATAGAGGTAGGCTCGTTTATTGGCATGGCAGCCATGGTAGGTAATGGAGTAAGAATCAAAGATGCTTCTGTAAAAGACCTTGGCATTATCTTGGACTCTTTCCGTCGACTGGGGATAAAAATACAAGTTGAAGGTGACGACATCGTGATTCCGCATCAACCCCATTACCAAATAGATTCGTTTATAGACGGCACCATCATGACATTGAGCGATGCTCCATGGCCAGGCCTTACCCCTGACTTGCTGTCAGTCCTTTTAGTTGTTGCCACTCAAGCACGAGGGAGCGTACTCTTTCATCAAAAAATGTTTGAAAGTAGACTCTTCTTTGTGGATAAACTTATCGAT
This sequence comes from Hoylesella timonensis 4401737 = DSM 22865 = JCM 15640, assembly GCF_000455445.1. Lineage (GTDB taxonomy): Bacteria > Bacteroidota > Bacteroidia > Bacteroidales > Bacteroidaceae > Prevotella > Prevotella timonensis. The sequence continues at coordinate 213,506 of NZ_HG417093.1, forward strand.
ATGAGGGCGCAAATCATCCTTTGCGACCCACACCGTGCAGTTGTCGTAGGGCATGATAGGAAGATAAGACTGCGTGCAGGACGTATGAGTAGTCCAGACATCCGGGCTGGTATTGCCTTGCTGATTGCTGCATTGAGTGCTAACGGAACAAGTAGAATAGAAAATATAGCCCAGATAGACCGTGGGTATGAGAATATTGAAATGCGCCTGAATGCTTTAGGGGCACATATAAAACGAGTAGATGATTAAGAAAGAGGAAGTTTACCGTATTGGACAAATAGGAAAGCCACATGGGGTAAAGGGCGAATTGTCTTTTCATTTTGAGGACGATGTGTTTGATCGTACGGATGCTGACTACCTTATATTAGAGGTAGATGGCATTTTGGTGCCTTTTTTCTTTGAAGAATATCGCTTCCGTACCGATGTGACGGCTTATATAAAGTTTTGCGATGTCGATACAGAAGTGCAAGCTCGTGAACTGACAGGGAGTGAAGTATTCTTCCCACGTTCTGTTGCACATCAAGACGGCGCATGCAGGTCGTGGGCGCAGCTCTTGGGTTCTTCACTCATTGACGCTACGACAGGGCATCAAATAGGAGTGATTCGATCAATTGATAATACGACGCTTAATGTCTTGTTCGAGCTGGAAGGTGGTAAATTGATACCAGCTAATGAAGAACTCATTACGGACATCGACGGAGAGAAGCGTCAAATATTCATCACATTGCCAGAAGGTTTATTAGATTTATAAGCTCATAAGCCAAAAAAGATAGGAGGAAATACAACTCATGAAAAAGCAAATCTGCATATTAGGCTCTACGGGGAGCATCGGAACACAGGCGTTGGATGTGATTGAACAGCATGCCGACTTATATGAAGTTTATTGCCTTACGGCTAATAATCGTTATAAGGAATTGGCTGAACAGGCACGCAAGTTTCGCCCAGCTGCTATCGTTATTGCCAACGAGGCGCATTATGAACCCCTCTGTCAACTGTTAAATGATTGCCCAGACATTAAGGTTTATGCTGGTAAGGCTGCGCTTGATGAAATCGTGTCAGCCTCTCCTATTGATATGGTATTAACAGCTATGGTAGGATTTGCAGGTCTTTCGCCCACGATTCATGCCATCCAAGCTCGAAAAAAAATCTGTTTAGCCAATAAAGAGACGCTTGTTGTTGCAGGTGAACTGATTTGCAAGTTGGCTCAACAACATCATGTACCTATTCTACCTGTCGATTCAGAGCACAGTGCTATCTTTCAATCTCTCGTTGGAGAAAGCGATAACGAAATAGAAAAGATACTCCTTACAGCCAGTGGCGGTCCTTTCCGAACCTACACCTTGGAACAGATGCAGCATGTAACAGCTGCCGATGCCTTGAAACATCCTACTTGGGAAATGGGGGCGAAGATAACCATAGATTCGGCTTCAATGATGAACAAGGGCTTTGAGGTAATTGAAGCGAAGTGGCTCTTTGGTGTTCCAGTTGAGGAAATACAAGTACTCGTGCATCCTCAAAGCATTGTCCATAGTGCCGTGCAGTTTGCCGATGGCGGCATAAAGGCACAGTTAGGGGTTCCTGATATGCGCTTGCCCATACAGTATGCTTTTTCTTTTCCAGAGCGTTTGCCACTTCATGGGCAGCGTTTAGACATGTTTAAGCAGCCCTTGGAGTTCTTTGAACCCGATATGGGGAAATTCAAGTGTTTGGCATTGGCATATGAGGCCATGCGCCAGGGGGGCAACATGCCTTGTGTACTCAATGCTGCCAACGAGGTGGTGAACGAAGCTTTCCGCCATGGCAAATGCTCGTTCTTGGACATGGGCAATATCATTGAGAAGACGATGCAGCGGGTGTCTTATGACAAATCTTCCCAATATCAAATTTATGTGGATACCGATGCAGAGACACGTCGCGTAGCGGAAGAGATGGTTCACGAGTTAAGGCGTTAGTGAGTTCATGAGTTGATAAGTTCATGGGCTGACTGTTGATGATTTAGTTGTTTTTGAGTAATATGCCTTATGGTAGAACAACTCAAAAACTTAACAACCAAAAAACTAAAAAAAACTTAAGATAAAATGGAAATATTTTTAATCAGATTGCTTCAGTTTGTACTGGCTATCTCTTTATTGGTTCTCTTACACGAAGGGGGACATATGTTTTTTGCGAAACTCTTTGGGGTAAGAGTCGAAAAGTTCTTCGTATTCTTTGATGTCAGCATTGGTAAATGGAAAGGAAATCTCTTTAGTTTCAAACCCAAAAATAGTGATACTACTTATGGTATGGGGTGGCTTCCGTTGGGCGGCTATTGCAAGATTTCTGGAATGATTGACGAGAGCTTTGACACAGAGCAAATGAAGCAACCTGCTCAAGACTGGGAGTTCCGTTCCAAACCAGCATGGCAACGGCTGCTCATCATGATTGGTGGAGTGACCGTCAACTTTCTCTTGGCGCTTTTTATCTATTCCATGGTGTTGTTTTATTGGGGCGAATCGTATGTCATGGTCAAAGATATGAGCATGGGAATGCGTTTCAATCAAGAAGCCAAATCTTATGGTTTTCAAGATCATGACATTCTTGTGGGGACAGACCAAGGCGCATTCAGGGACTTTAATGCAGATGTGTATCGTGACTTATCCACCGCCAAGCGGGTAGACATCATTCGCAATGGCAAACCGATAAGTATTAACCTGCCTGGCGACCTGAACCTTTTGGGGATGTTGAAGAGCACTCCACGCTTTGTAACACCCTACATATTGGCAGATGTAGACAGCGTTATGCCTTCTGGTGCAGCAGCCAAGGCTGGCATTCGGAAAGGAGACCGTTTGGTGGGTATCAACGGCAAAGCTATCGATTCTTGGAATGCTTACCAAGAAGAGGTGGGCGTGTTGAGCGATGAACTCATGGCGGCACAAACCCATGCGGATAGTTTGAAAATTCGTACAGCAAACATTGCCTTTATGAATCCTGCTACTTCTAAGGTAGATACGACTCAGGTATTGCTGGACTCCAGCTTGATGTTAGGGGTGGGCATGACCAATTTGTATTCTTATTATACGCCTACCAAAAAGGAATATGGTTTCTTCGAGAGCTTTCCAGCAGGTGCAAAATATGGTTGGAATGTCTTGGCAGGCTATGTTGGTGATATGAAGTATGTGTTCACCGCCGATGGTGCTAAGTCGTTAGGTGGCTTCGGAGCTATTGGAAGTCTGTTCCCTCCTGTCTGGGATTGGCACATGTTTTGGCTCATGACAGCCTTCCTAAGCATCATTTTGGCATTCATGAACATCTTGCCAATACCAGCCTTGGACGGTGGTCACGTGCTTTTCTTGCTCTATGAGATGATCACTCGTCGCAAACCGAGTGAAACTTTCATGGTACGTGCTGAATATGTTGGCATCGCCATCTTGTTGTTGTTAATGATTGTGGCCAACCTTAACGACGTGTTGCGCTGGTTGGGCATTATTACGTACTAACAGATAAAAATGATTGCTGTCTGCTAAAACTTTTTTTATGCTCAAGTAAGTTTTAGCGGACAGCAATAAATAGAAAAAGAATAACATTTCACAGCGCTTTCACTTCCTCTCATTTTTGGTAAAGGCACCCGTTGTTTTTGTCCTGTTATTTTACCAAAAAACGACCATCTAAAATCTTCAAAATAGAAAAATTCTATAGGCAAACGACATGTAAAAATGGGCTGATTTTAACAAAATAAACGTCTTTTTAAGCTGAAACATTGACTTTACGGTCTTGAAAACATGTATTAAAGGTGTTATTCACATGCATCAGCAGCATTAAAGCATGCAAATTGGAGGCTTATCTCAATGCTTTAATCGCCAAAAGGTAGTAAAATTGTGAATAAAAAGAGATAGCTTTGATATAACGTTTTCAATAACAACGAGTTATAAAAGTTGTTCATAATTTGCGTATTTGCGACCAACTTTGGTGTTGGTTGTTTTCACGCGAGTTTTGAGAGGCACTTTGTAAAGATAATTCAGCATCAATTGTTATCATTTCATGCAGCGTACTACCAATTTTACATCCGCTGTTTGGTTGATGTTTTACGCTGTAAAAACATCATTCTTAAATAAAAAATCGGTGATAAAATCTTATATTGTCCTTTGCAATTCGGTAGCCGATTAAAATTCAACATCTCTTTGTTTGAATTTCGTCTGATTTTTACTCGTGTCCAAATAAAAAGGAGTTACATTGCTGTAACTCCTTGATTTTCAATGTGGACCAGCCTGAACTAATCCGCAGTATATCCTAATCGCTGAAAGCTAATTGTTTACCTTTTCGTTCAGATAGTTCCTGTAGCAGAAATGTAGCAGCAAACTGACTGGCTTATGACCGCTATTCTGACTATCTGCTGAAAGCATGCTTGCCCTCATTTTCTGAGTACAAAGTTAGATTTTTTTGTTTATATTTCCAAATCTTTGTGTCATAAATATTTAGAAACTTTTCTGCTACATTTTCCAGTGCACGGTGCAAGCCCTTATATATAAAGGGTCTTGCACCGTGCACTGGCTTTCATAATAATTATCTTTTTTTGTCGATTTCGGAATGATAATAAAGTATTTTTTCGTTTTAATTTATTAGGAATTGGAAAAGGTATTCCATGCTGACACTGCCAAAATATTTATCTGCACCTAATGCAAGCTTCCTTGCATGGGATGCAAACATTTGAATGAGGCGGGTTGCTCAAATTTAGGTGTCTTTGTAACTTTATACATATGAAACAGTTGCACAAAACCCTAAAGGAAAAGCGAGAGCATGAAGGATACTCACAGGAGTATATCGCTGAAAAACTGAAAGTTAGCTCAAGTACCATCTCAAGATGGGAAACAGGAGCCGTATCCATGAGTATAGTACAAATTTGCAGCTATGCCAAAGTTTTGGAAATGGATGAGAGTGATCTGCTTGCATCTATTGCAAGGAGAAGAAGAGAAATACCACTCCCATTTATCCGACTGGGCATAGACGTGTTTGACGAAGAGACTTATGGAAAGATAATGGATCTCGCCAAGGAATTGGGACCGCAGCACATTATCTTACAAACCAAACTATGATGACATATGGAAATAATAGCAGTAGAAAGCCAAGCTTATCAAGAACTGATAGACAGGCTCAACCGAATTGAGCAGTATATCGAGCGCACTTCCCGTCTTATCCAAGACATTGACGACGAGCTGGAGATGACCACGAAAGACCTTATCGGGACTCTGAATGTTTCAGAGTCCACCCTTTACCGTTGGCGCAAGAAGCAGTTAGTGAGGTATCGCTACACCGAGGGTGGTGATGTGCGTTATTTTTTCAAGTCTATCGTGATTGCCACGAAATGCAACCGCCTCCGTGTTTCCGGTATGAGGAATGACGAGGTTCTTGGTCGGCTCAACCGTTTCAAGGACAATCTTATCATGAGTTCATGTCTTAACCCTAAAAACAGACAACTATGATAGAAAAAGAACAGATTCTTTTGCTTACCCAAGGAGGTTTGAATGTATTTTCCCATTTCCTTGGTTTTGAGGTGAATCTTCACCGAAACTTCCGTAGCCCCTTTTATGACGACAAACGGGCTTCCTGTCATATCTACTATGATAGGAAAACTTCTTCTTATAAATTCTATGATCATGGCGATACCACCTATTCAGGGGATTGCTTCTGGTTTGTGGCAACGTTGCGTAGTTTGAATCTGAAAACGAGTTTTCCCGAGGTCTTGGAAACCATCGTACAAGAACTTGGATTGTATTCTTTATGTGATGCCGAAAAGCATAACAAGCATATCACACCGTCATATAAAAATCCTATAGCCTCCAGTCCTACGGTTGAAAAGACCAAGCGGACGGAAGAACGACCATATAGTTTCGAGATACAGCCATTTGACGATGGACTGCTGAACTATTGGGCGCATTATGGTATCCATGAAGATACACTCCGACAGTTTCGGGTACGGAGTCTTAAAAGATATGAGAGCATATCTATCGAAGGCAAGAAGTTTGAACTTCACAGCTCACTGACAGAACCTATATTTGCCTATATAGGAAACGGCTACATAAAGATATACAGACCTCACAGTTCGAAAATCCGCTTTCTCTATGGTGGAAGAATGCCTGCCACCTATTGCTTCGGTATGGAGCAGATTCCCACCAAAGGTGATATTCTTTTCATCACAGGTGGAGAAAAGGATGTGCTCTCGTTATATGCACACGGCTTCAATGCGATATGTTTCAACAGTGAAACGGCACAAATACCGACAAGTATCATTGAGAGCCTTCAACTTCGCTTTCGGCATATCATACTCTTGTATGATGCGGATGAAACAGGTGTAAGAGAGGCGCATAAACAGGCTGAACATTTAGTAGAATTCAAGGTGTTGAATCTTACACTTCCACTTAGTGGAACCAAGACGGAAAAGGATATTTCTGATTACTTTGCCTTGGGCAATGGGGCAAAGGAACTGAAAGAGCTGCTTGCCAAGATGTTTACAGACTTATACAGTCAAACTATGATGATGGTGCGCTCCTGCGAAATAGACTACGAAAACCCTCCTGACATTTCCAAATCGGTAGTGGCTGTGAATGGTGTCCCATTGGGAACCCAAGACAATCTATTCTGCATCACCGGAGGAGAAGGTACGGGCAAGAGTAACTATGTAGGAGCCATTCTTGCCGGAACATTGGGAGAAGAACAACTGTCAATAGAGAAAACCTTGGGATTAGAGATTGCCGCCAATCCCAAAGGTTTGGCAGTTCTGCACTATGACACGGAGCAGTCCGAGGCACAACTCCACAAGAATTTGGGCAAGACATTGCGCAGGGCTTCTCTGGCAGCAGTACCTGAGTATTATCATTCTCTGTATCTCGCTTCGCTTTCCCGTAAAGACCGGTTGAAACTTATCCGTGAAAGTATGGACCTGTTTCATCACAAGCATGGGGGCATCCATCTTGTGGTGATTGACGGCATAGCTGACTTGATACGTTCCGCCAATGATGAAACGGAAAGCATTGCCATCGTGGATGAGCTCTACCGCTTGGCAGGGATTTACAACACCTGCATCATCTGCGTACTGCACTTCGTGCCGAATGGCATCAAACTCCGTGGGCATATCGGCTCCGAACTTCAACGCAAGGCGGCAGGCATTCTCTCCATAGAGAAAGATGATAATCCTGAATACTCGGTGGTGAAAGCTCTGAAAGTCCGTGACGGCAGCCCATTGGATGTGCCGATGATGCTTTTCGGCTGGGATAAGGCTGAGGACATGCACGTCTATCGTGGCGAGAAATCTAAAGAGGACAAGGAAAAGCGCAAGACTGATGAACTCATTGCCGTTGTCAAAGAAGCCTTTCGAAATTCTTTCAAGCTCACTTACCAAGAACTTTGTGATGTTCTGATGCGAGAAATGGAAATCAAGGACAGAACAGCAAAGAAATACATCGCCTACATGAAAGAACAGCATATCTTGGCACAGGATATCAATGGCAACTATCAAAAAGGAGAATTATGCCGTACATAAACTATAATGCAGAAGACACTTGGCAAAAACGCCTGTTCGATAAGCTCATGAATGTCGAGGACAAACTCGACCGCCTGCTTGTCCTGCAAGAGCAATCCGTTGATACGACAGTCCATCCACCATTGAAACCCGAATATTTGGATATCATAGATGTGTCTAAGATACTCAAAGTGGAACAAAAGACCATCTACAACTGGGTGTGGGCAGGGAAAATTCCCTATCTCAAGGCTAATGGTCGATTGCTTTTCCTTAGGGGTGAGATAGATAAAATGTTACAAAGAAGAGAGGAGTGAGGAAGAACGATCTCTCCCTTTCACTCAATCAAACTTTAATCGTTATGACAATTCAATAACAAAAAAAAGAAACTTATGAAATTACGAAAATTATCAAATTCACCTGCTGTGGTGTTATTAGTCTTTATCCTGTTGGGGATGGTATCTTGTTCTGATGAAGAACAAGTTGCATCCAATGTAGCATCTCCTTCTGACTTTATCAACTTTTCTGTTGCAGAGAACAGTCAAACTCATACGCGTACAGCGTTTGACTCTCAAAACTATGTCAAGAAGTTGAAAAACTTTTATGTGTATGCGTTCCTTGACGACCCAGGAGAAGAAGAACCATATATGGATAATGTAGAAATAGTCAATCAAGGTAATGGCAAATTCTCATATAAAGACGAGAATAAGAGAAAGAGATGGTTGGAAAATGAATCCCTGCATTTTGTTGCGGTCAACTCTCCCAATAATTTTGGAAGCAGACCGGAAATAGATGTATGGAGCAACCACGAGGTAAGCCTTGGTGTATATTCGGGTGGAAACGAGGATTATATGGCAGCTTTCGAATCTGATGAATATAAACAAGCTAATCATGGTACCGTAAAATTACAATTCCATCACCTCCTTTCACAAATCAAGTTTGGAATTTCCAATATGTCAAACAATCTTGAAATCATGGACATCAAGCAAATCGGCTTAAAGGGGGTGTATCATGAAGCAGAGTTTACAATGCTGGGAAATGGGGCGGTTCAAACACGCATGGCAAGGGATTATTTAGGACTTGGCGAATATTCATTTGATATAGACAACTTTGAAAAAGCAGATAAATCATATCTTAATGCCAGCAAAGACATTTTTTTAGTTCCGTTGAATCATCAACCGTGGAATCCTAAGTCAGGCATTAGAATTGCAGACATTAATAAGGCTATTGATGAGAATGACGCACAAAACGTTTATTCCTATGTATGGGTTAAATGTAAAATTTATGACCACAGCACAGGTCAATATGTTGTTGGCGACTACAATAGTTATGGCGTTACTTATTTTCCTTTCAAAGCTGATTTGAAAGCAGGAAAAAGATACAAATACAAGATTACCATTACGGATGACTTTATTGGCTACCCAGACCAAAATACAACACTCCAAGAGCCTAAACTTGGTTGGGTGATATCCGATGCTGGCAATATTTTCTCCACTTGTGAGGAAGCAGACAATGCAGGTGAGAAACCCGTTGCCATGATTGCATATATAAGTGATAATGGTAACGGCCCTGCACCTTATAGCAAACATGGACTTGCCATATCTTTGCGAAATCTAAAAAGCCCGGACAGGACTAACTTGTTTTTAATAGAGGAATTGGAGAAAGTAGACACATACCTTTCTGAATATCAGAAAGTAGCACCATCTTGGACCCGATGGTATGTGCCAAGATTCAAAGACTTTGATTTAATATTTGATGCTTTTGGCGGTACTAAATATAGTAATAAACCACATTATACAACCCAACCGTGGGACTATGGAAGACTTAATGATTTTATGGAATCAACAGAACGGTATGGTGAAGACGAGGTTTATCATGATTGTTTTATAGGATACCTACCACCGTATTACGATTGGCAACCATCCCGTTATTGGATTAATGTTTCCGAGAATTCGAACTCATCATTTTTGTGGTTATATGATATTAAGGGTAAGCAATACTTACAATGGCACCGTACTGCACTAGGAGGCTGTTTTATACGTCCTGTATTTAAATTTTAATTCTTAAAATGTAAAAAGATGGAAACAAAAAAAATAGAAATAAATAATCAGATAAAGAAGAAATATATAGCACCAAAAATTACGATTTTTGAAATGGGCGAACCTGTACTGGCAGCAACTTCTCCAAGTGAGAATCCGAGGATGGAAGTTGGAGTAGACGACTGGATTGATGATGAAGAAGTAAACTCAACAAATGCAAAACATTTTTTCCATGTCTGGGAAGATGAAATAGAGACGCCTGTTCGATAAACTCATGAATGTCGAGGGCAAACTCGACCGTCTGCTTGTCCTGCGGGAACAAGAAATAGATACTGCCGTTCATCCTCCATTGAAACCCGAATATTTGGATATCATAGATGTGTCCAAGATACTCAAAGTGGAACAAAAAACATCTATAAATGGGTTTGCAACAGGGAAAATTCATTATCTCAAAGCCAATGGACGTTTGTTGTTTTTACGTGAGGAGATAGATGAAATGGTACGAAAACAGGAGAAATGGTAGGTGTTTTGGATAGGCTACTCCTCTCTTTTTGTTGTGTAAATACTTGCATTTACACAACAAAAAGAGTACCTTTGCACCAAACAAGGGCAAGTATGACAAGTAAGACAATAAGGAAAAGGGTTTTGGGATTTGAGGAAGGTAAAGTCTTTCGTATGGAAGATTTGAAACTTTCGCGTACAGAACAGAATGCAGCCGTAGTTGCCTTGGGACGGCTTGTTCAAGAAGGAGCGATAGAGCGGTTGAGTCCGGGTGTTTATTACAAGCCCAAGCAAACGAAGTTTGGTATTGTCGGTCCGGCGTTGGAAGAACGGTTCAAGGATTTGCTCTACAAGAACGACATTCCGATTGGTTATTTGACAGGTCTTTATGCCTTTAACTTATTGGGATTGACAACACAACAGTCAACTACGCTTGAAATTGGAACGAACTTCCCTGGCCGAAGACGAAGACGCGGGATATATGCCATACGATTCGTTTTGCAGAAAAATATGATTACCCGGGAAAATATTGAGCTATTACGATTGTTGGATTGCTTAAAGTGGATAAAAAAAATACCCGATACGGCTATTGATAAATCGTATTCACTCCTTAAAACCAAAGTGAATAGATATAGCCAAAAGAGGAAAAAACTCTTGGTGGAGCTTGCTATGAGATATTCTCCGCTTACGCGAGCCTTATTAGGCTCCATGCTCGACGAGGAGCCTTTGGCCGCAGAACTGCATCGTACATTGAGTCCACTGACGCGATTTAGGATTGGACTCTCATCAAAATCAATTTCCAATCAATGGAACATAGAATGAAAGAATTACATTTAGATCCTGAGCTGTTTGCGGACCTTGTTCATGCAACTTCAGATGCTTTGGGCATCCCTGTCCAACTGATAGAGAAAGACTATTACATATCAACGGTACTCCGATTGTTATCAATGAGTGCCTATGCTCCGCAAATAGTGTTTAAGGGTGGAACTTCGTTGTCCAAGGCATATCAACTCATCAACCGATTTTCAGAGGATGTCGATTTCGCTGTCATCAGCGAGCAAATGAGCGGCAACCAAGTCAAAACGCTCCTGTCGCATCTCATGAAAGAGGTAACAGCAGGTTTGGTGGAAGATAAAGAATTTCCAGACATATCCAAAGGCTCGAAATATAGGAAACAGGCATTCCACTATGACGCCAAAATAGAACTGGACGCAAGTACAAATCCAATTCCTGCCCGTATAATTGTGGAAATTAGTGCATTTGCCAATCCGTTCCCAAATGAGAAACGTGTGATAGAACCCTTTGTAACTACATTTCTGAAGAGTCAAGGTATGAATGATTTTATCACCGAATACCACCTTGACCCATTTGAATTGAACGTATTGTCGCTTAAACAAACATTGTGTGAGAAAACCGTTTCTCTCATCCGCTTTTCAATGAGCGATAGCCCACTCACCGCCTTATCGGCTAAAATACGCCATTTCTATGATTTGGATGCCTTATTATCGATTGGGCAACTTCGGGATTATGTTCTTGACAAAGCGTTTGCAAGTGATGTGGAGAGTCTTATAAGGCATGACCGTCAGGCTTTTGCCGAACCGAAAGGATGGGGTGAATTGGAAAATTTAAGTGCATCTCCGTTGATGACAGACTTTGATGCGCTATGGGCGTCTTTGTCTCCCATATACGAAAAGAACTTGTCTTTGATTGCTTATCGACCGATACCTTCCCCGGAAGTAATAAAGTCATCATTTGCTATAATACTGAAATCCTTGGAGAAGGTGCATATTGAAAAAATGAGCGCTCAATAACACATATTCAAGTCTGCAAATCAGGGCATATGCCTCCTCATTTGCAGACCTGGCCTACCCAACACTACATTCTCCATTTGGGTTTGGCCACAATGGTATTACTCGTCATGTCCTTTTGGTCTATGATATTTTGCTGATTTTCATTTTGGGCAGACAGAGGATTGTCAGGGATAGTTGAGGTTGAAGTTGTTGATGATAGTTTCGTCTGTCTTTCATAAGCAGTTATGGGTGGTTGTAAATCCTCTTCTATGCCAACTTGTTGCACATCTTCTTTTTTCTCCTCTGGTGGAGCAAGTGTAAGTGCGATCTTTCTGTCCAGCTCCGCAGCTTCACTTTTAAGTGAGCGAAGCTCGTCCTCTTTCTTCCAAGAACTGTTAGCAATATTAGTATAAACTTCTTTATTTGCAACAACCTTTGCCATTTCCTTCTCATGCGACTCTACCACCTTAGGGATACGCTCCAAGGCATTTACGAAGTTCTCACAGGCAAGTTTCGGGTCTGCCGCTAACTTACCGTTATTATAGGTATAGTAGATGCTTTCCTGTCCCTTGACAAAGAAGCGGTTCACCGAGCAATCGAACAAGTCTTTGGAAGTGCTCTCCGTCTTGACCATGATGGAAAAGCCGTAAACCTCACCAATCTTATTGTACTCGCTCTTGGTACGAGCCTTTTCCTCTATCTCATGCAGACGGGCGGCGATGACCTTTATGTCGGCGCTGTCCTCTACACCTTTGATTGTCAGTTTATTGACGGGCAGTCCCTCCTTGTCCCGTTCCACACGCTGCTCAAAGCAAGCCAAGTCAGCTTTAGCTTCCTTAATCTTGTCGAAATGGAAGGACACGGAACTCTCAATCTCTGCCAGCTTGCCCGTTGCGGCATCACGCTCACGGAGAAAGTTCTTGCGCTCGGATTCCAAGGTGGTAATCTTCTTGTCAAGTCTTGCTTTTTCCAAAAGGTCGGTATTGCCCGAAAGCACTGCTACGTATTCTGAAAAGTTCATACCGCTGTCCTCGTCCATCGACCCCTCATCAATGGTACGACTGCCAAGCGTATTCGTCTTCAGCTGATTGATGAACAGCTGCTTATTGTGCAGCAGGTTGAACTTGTAGCTGTCCAAGGAACGCTCTACGGCATAGATAATCACATCGACCTTGTTGTTCGCAAACTCCTTGGCAACAAGGTTTCCTTTACGGATGGCACGCCCGTTGCGTTGCTCAAGGTCTGACGGTCGCCAAGGCGTGTCCAAATGATGGATAGCCACAGCCCGTTGCTGGGCATTGACTCCAGTTCCCAACATAGAGGTAGAACCGAAGATAATGCGAATGTCGCCACGGTTCATGGCATCGACCATTGCTTTCTTGGCTTTCTCGTTCTTGCACTCCTGAATAAAACGTATCTCGTAGGACGGGATATGATAGTCCTCTACCAATTTTCTCTTGATTTCCGAATAGATATTGAAGTCTCCGCCGGGCTTGTAAGTCCCCAAATCAGAGAAAACGAACTGCGTACCTTTCTGTGCATCGTACTTCTGATAATAGTCATTCAAGAGTTTCGCACAATGGCTTGCCTTGTTGTCGATATGGTCTGAGTACCCATTTTCATCAATCATGCGTAAATCTAAGCTCATCTTGCGGGCATAGTCGGTAGTCAAGAATTAGGGGAAACAGAGGGAATGTAAGGAATGTAACTATTTGAAATAGTATCATTTATCATTTTTTTTGCCTTTATCGAGTTAGGCGAAAGGAAGCATCAAACGGCAGGAGTTCCGTTACCAAATCGTAACCCATCAAGGAAAAAGCAAAAAGGGGTTACGAGTTGAAGGTAAACTACTGTGTCATAGGTTTTTATTCTTCATCTTTCATTTTTCTGCATCGCTCAAGAATACTTGTTCATCTGTACCTTTGCAAGCAAAGGAAATTTAGAAAAAAAGACAGAAAAATGAAAGAAAACAAACTCAAAGTATCGTTCTTCGTTCAGGCGAAACGAACCGACAAGAAAGGACTTGTGCCTGTCATCGGGCGCATCTCCGTAGGCAGAACCCATTCGGGCTTCTCCACCAAATGCAAAACTCCGCTTACTCTTTGGGACAGTCGTAAGCAAAGGCTTATCGGCAAGAGCGCAATGGCTGTGTCCGTCAATCAGAAACTCGGTGAATGCACCGCACTCATCCACGCACGCTTTCATGAACTCTGTGAAAGAGAAGAATCCTTTACCGCCACAGACGTGAGGGATGCCTATCAGGGGCAAATCCACCGTCAGGCCTTGCTCTTGGAAAGTTTTGGGGAGTATCTCACACAGACAAAGGAACGTGTCGGTATCGACCGAGCCTTAAAGACGTTCAAACTCCGTACTTATCAGCTATCCTTGCTCCGTGAGTATGTGCAGAAGAAGCACAAGGTAAGCGACATCCCACTCTCACAGCTGGACAAAGCATTTATCGAGGGCTTCGAGTATTATCTCACCATCGACCGCAGACTGAAACGCAGCAGCATATCGAGTACCTTGTCCACCTTGCAGACCATCGTCCGTATGACGGTAAAGAAAGGTGTGCTGGACTTCTATCCTTTTTTGGGCTACAGTTACGAGCGACCAAAGGGTGAACCAAGAAGCATTACGCAGGAAGAACTTGAGCGCATCATCAACTTGGAGATTAAATGGGAGAACTATCGTTTTGTCCGTGATTTGTTCGTCTTTTCTTGCTTTTCAGGGCTTGCCATCTCCGATGTCCGCAATCTGAGAGAGGAAAACATTGTCTTGGAAGAAGGCAAACTCTGCATCAAGGGCAGACGCATGAAGACCAAGACCCCGTATCGTGTACAGGTGCTTCCCCCTGCGCTGACTATCATGAATCGTTATAGAGGGATAAGGGCAGGCTTTGTCTTTGACGTGCCGACCACCGACATTGTCCTCAATGGTATGCACTACATACAACGAAACATCGGCATGGAAACTCCGCTAACTTTCCACATGGCTCGCCATACCTTTGCTTCGCTTATCACGCTCTCGGCAGGCGTTCCTATCGAAACGGTGAGCCGTATGCTCGGACACACCAACCTGAGAACGACACAGGTATATGCAGCGGTTTCCTCCGAAAGAATCCATCGGGATATGCAAGCGATACAGCAGCGAATACAAGATACATTCACCTTAAAACTTTGACATTATGGCTCGAAGTACATTCAAGACACTCTTTTATATCAATCGCTCAAAAGAAAAAAAGAACGGCAAATGCCCGATTATGGGACGCATCACCATAGACGGAGAGCAAGTGCAATACAGCACGAGAAAGGAAATCGCTCCCGAGCTTTGGGACAGTCGTAAGGGACGATGCAAGGGTATAGGCGAAGAGACAAAGGAAATCAACCGCTACTTGCAAACCAAAGAGGAACAAGCCAAAGGCAAATACCAAGAATTAGTTTGGCAACGTGGCTATATCACTGCCGAGTTGTTGAAACGTGAACTCATGGAAGAGGACAATCCCAAAGGCTTTCTTTTGGAGGAAGCCCGACTATTTATTGAGGAAAAGCGTCCTTGTGTGGGAATAACGGTTGCCAAGCCGACCTTTGCCAACTACATCTATGCCACACAACTCATAGAGGCTTATCTGCGTGAACGCTTAGGGCTGGAGGATATCCGCTACTCTCTGTTGGACTATGGTTTTATCGAGGGGCTGGACTTCTACCTTAAATCAAAGCGCAATCTTTCTCTTGCCACTATTCAGGTAGCGGTCATCTTCCTTAGGAAACTCATCGGCATCGGCCAGCAGAAGAAGTATATCCGCATCGATCCGTTTGCGGACTACAAAGCAGAACTGCCACACCGCACAAGGCGTTATCTCACTACGGAGGAGCTGCAGAGGGTCCTGCAAACACCCATAATTGACAAGCAGTTCGAGCGAGCAAGGCAACTCTTCATTTTCTGCGCCTTCACCGGTTTGGCTCGTGTGGATATGCAACGGCTCAAACCAAAACACATCACCCATAATGCAGACGGCACAGAGGAAATCCGCATCAAAAGGCAGAAAACAGACGTGGAAGCCATCATTCCGCTTCTGCCCATTGCCAAACAAATACTTTCGCTCTATATCAAGGATAAGAAAGCGGACGACTTGATATTCCCCAATCTCACAATAAGAAAAGCATCCTTTGCGTGTGTGAACATCGGGCAGATATGCCGGATAGAGAAAGGCTTGACCTTCCACATGGCTCGGCACACATTCTCAACCACGATTTGCCTTTCCAATGGTATTTCGATGGAAACGCTCAGCAAGATGCTCGGACACAGCAATATCGGTACGACACAAATCTACGGAAAGATAACCGACCACAAGATACAAGAGGATATGACTGCACTCACAGACAGGGAGCATACTGTATTTGAGGGTTATTGTGAGTCTATAGCACGGCAGAACGTTCCATTGCAACAAGCATAAAAAGGAAGTAATTACCTAACATTTATTATTCACGATTGAACACCAAACGATTATGAAAGAGAACAAAAAGCTGGAACTTTCTTACTTTCGATTGAAATTAAGAAGTTATATGAGTGAGCATCACCCCGAGAGATTGCAAGATACGGAGTTTATCACTGCACGGGCAGATATGGCTCTCACAGCTTACTGCGATGCCGTGGCGCAAGGTTTCACTCACCCCGAAGCGGAAAGCATGGCAAGCGAGGTTTTGTATCAAGGCTTGCACTTTTCCAAGTATGACACGCTTGTATCTGTATTGAAAAACGAGTTTGAAAGGGAACTGCCTGCATCGCTTCCTGAAAGACTCGCAACCATATTGTTGTCGAATAAGGCTGTTCAAGCCACATTCGACAAATTCGGTTTGACGGACACATTTGCTTCTGACGAGCAATACGACCGTCTTTACACCGAACTCACAGGCACGATAGTGCTGCTCATCGAGAGCAATCATTTGCCAATAATCGGTCAGACGGAGGGGTAAGCCCAAAGGCGTTGTAAGCAAAGGCACACGCAAAGTCCCTGATGCCGTTTCTTATCGTGCAAAGGTACAACGGCAGCCAATCTGCCCTGACAAGGTCAAGTCCTGCGGATGGAGAGAAGAATCTCCACCGCAGGATTTTTCTTTTCAAGTTGGTATTGCCATTTTCAATATTCGTGCGGTCGTATTCATCTCTCCCAACCTTGCAGGGCAGAGCTACCGTAAGAGAGTATAGGCACGACAAGAATACGGCATACTCAGACTCTTTGGACGCAAGGCGTAACAGCCAACAATAGATAGGACTGTCGATAATACGGACAATCGGTTGTTTGTACAATTTGTTGTCATGACTATCTGTTGTCATGACTATCTGTTGTCATGACTATCTGTTGTCATGATTATCTGTTGTCATGACTATATATCGTCAAAATAATCTATCGATAAAACTATCTATCGATAGTTCTACATATCGATTTGTCGAACTATCGAACTGTCGAAAGAATAATTGCTATGTGATAAAAGGAAAGAGCCGGCACCTCATCTCATTACCGCAATAACACAGATGGATCTCCTTTGGTCTTTTCTCTTGTTTTCTCTCTATTTCCCTGCTTTTCCTCATTTCTTGCAGCGGTGCTTCCGAGGGTTTACTTTTGCACTCGACAAGTACGGCAATGGACTGCATAACAGTTTGTTTGCCGAGTAACAATAAAGTAATCAAAACAAAATCAAGGCAATGAAACTCATTATCATCGACCGCAAAGCGTGGGAGCGGCACTGCTCCGAATTTGCAGACTTTATCCACAGTATTGAACAGCTTATCGGCAATCCGCCCGAAACGGACGAATGGCTCGACAATGAAGCCGTATGCCGCAGGCTCGGCATCAGCAAACGCACCCTGCAATCCTATCGCGATACGGGTAAAATACCCTTCTCCATCATTGGGCATAAATGCTATTATAAGGAGAGCGACATCGCAGAGTTACTGAATGCAAACAATGAATGAAATCAAACACAGAATGAACTATGGAAGAGAAAGAAATCATTACACAGCAAGACCCTCAAATGCAGATGTTTGCACAGTTGATGGAGGGTACTTTGAAGAAACTGGAGCGTTATTGTTCTACAGCCCGTCCGATGTTAGGCGGAGAGGTTTACCTCACTGGCGAGGAGGTTTGCAGCCAATTACGGCTCAGCACACGTACGCTCCAAGAGTACAGAAATGCAGGAATACTTCCTTTCTACAAAATCGGAGGGAAGATACTATACAAGCAGACTGACATACAGACAATGCTTGAAAGGCATTATAATCCAATACCGCAAACAGGTAAGTTATGAGTTAAGTTAAGACATCAGTCGCAACTTAAGTCAAATGGTCAGTTATGACTTTGGTCAAGAAATTAGTTTCGACCTAAGTCAAAATTAACTTTAGTCAAAAATATGTCAGCTCATAAAGTCAGTAAGTCAAGAAATTAGTCTAAACTTATCTCTTGATTTACTTCTTGAACTTTGAACTCTCGTCTATTAAAAGCACCCCAGAAAGGTTACTTTATGGAACATAACAAACTGTCTCTTTCTTTATACTGGCAAGGTGTGTCTTTGTCCGACAAACTGCCGTTTGTGCCACAAAGCCCCTTGCCCCGAAGGGGATTGAATCACTCCAAAGTCGTGATTAGGAAACAAACAAAACAATACAATTATGACCAAATTAGAAATAGTCAATGAGAATCGTTACGGACACCGAAACACTGTAGAAGTTCCACACTGGGACAGATGGGACACCCGTATGCCCGATGTGAAAGACCAACTGCGTGCCATTGACCTGTACAACAAGTCGGGGGCAGTGAGCAAGTCCGATTTTGTGCGTGCCCGAATACTCGGGGAGAGTTTCAAAGTAATCACAGTAGATAAGTCCGCCGTGGAGTATTATCGCAAGCTCTCCGAACTCACAGCCCAAGTACATAGGATTGGGACAAACTATAATCAAGTAGTACGTCTGATGCACCTTTATACAACTGAGAAAAGTGTAAAAGCATTGTTACAGGAACTTATCCTGCTGACAAAAGAACTCACCGTCTTGCAAGATCAGACGGTGAGTTTGACAGTTGACTATCGCAAAAAAATGTAGAACAGCATTACTTCCTGAGGTATTTAAGCATCTGCGTAATACAACGCTTCTTCTGTTCCATATTGGGATGGACATAGAGGTTGAGAGTTGTAGTGATGTTCGCATGCCCGAGCAAAACGCTAACTGTCTTATAGTCACAGTTACTTTCGATGCAGCGTGTGGCGAAACTGTGGCGTAGTCCGTGATATTTCAGCCGGGGAATGTCCAAATGCTTCATTAACCGATAATAATAGTTTCTATAGGTTCGTGGCTCAGTAGGCTTTTCTTCGTTGGTCAGCACATAGAAATTAACATTTACTACTTTTTTCAGTGGTTTCACCATAGCCAAAAGTTCTTTGTTCATTGGTATCTCACGGCAAGAGTTCTTAGTCTTTGGTGTGTTTATAACCAGCTCCGTGTGTTTGTGCTCACCTTCTACGATGTAGATACGCTCGATGGTACGGTTTACGGTGATTGTGCCTGTGTCTGTGTTGATGTCGTCCCACATCAAACCGCATATCTCACCAATCCGTAAGCCAGTGGTCAGGCTGATGTAGATGCCAAGGTTGCGAAATGTGAAGTTCTGCCTGATGAAATCGAGTATCTTTTTGTGTTGTGCCACCGTCAGTACTTCTATTTCTCTGTTGCCCCCTGTGATTGGGTACTTGATGTCCCACTCGCAATAGTTCATCCAACCGTTCTTCACTCCAAACTTCATCACCATTCTCAATACGATGAGCATGTCTTTCACTGTTTTAGTGCAGAGCCCGGCATTGAGTTTTTGCAACACAAACTCTTGTACAAGTTTCTCACTAAGAACTTCACAATCACCAAACGATGACAGTATATGGTTCTCTAAAATCAACACATAAGCAGCATAGGTGGACTGCTTAACGTAGCGTTGCTTTTCACTTTTCCAAGCCAACGCAATTTCTCTAATTGTTTTTGCTTTCATATTTAATCCTTAATCTAGAAAAGGTACATAATAATTAGAGAAAAGTATTAACTTATGTCCCAAATCTAAGATTTCCGGAGTTTGAGGGGGAGTGGGAGGAGAGTACCATTGGAAAACAATTTGAGTTGTATTCAGGTAATACACCTAGCCGAAAAAATAAAGAATTTTTCAATGGAACAATAAACTGGATTTCAAGCGGTGAGTTGAAAGAACATTATATATATTCAACCAAAGAAAGAATATCACAGGGAGCTACAAATAACCTGAAATTACTTTCTGTTGGCACTTTTGTCATTGCTATTTATGGTTTGGAGGCAGAAGGTGTAAGAGGTACTGGCTCAATTACACAGGAGCCATCAACCATAAGTCAAGCGTGCATGGCATTTACCCCTAAAGGAGAAATTATAAATGAATTTCTTTATTCATGGTACAAAAAACATGGAGATGTGATAGGTGTAAAATATGCTCAAGGAACTAAACAACAAAATCTTAGTTATGACATATTAGAGAAATTCAAAATCAGTTATCCAAATGTCAAGGAGCAGGATAAATTGAATCTATTTTTCTCCCTTATTGACAAACGCATCTCTACCCAAAACAAAATCATTGAGGATTTAAAGAAGCTAAAGTCTGCGA
>NZ_HG417093.1:235355-300903 GCF_000455445.1 Hoylesella timonensis 4401737 = DSM 22865 = JCM 15640
TCCCTTAATTAAGGTTTCTAATTTCTCAATGATTTTGTTTTGGGTAGAGATGCGTTCGTCTATCAAATGCAATAAAGTGGCTATCTTTGTTTGTTCTTTTTTCTCCTTGGGTACATGATGATATGTTTGAAAAAAGTCCTGAACAGATATATTGAGTAGTCCATGATTTCGTGCGCCTTCTACTGCTATTTCAGAAACACTTTTGTGCCATTTAGGTGATTCAAAATATTGTAGAATAAAATCTGACTCAACATTATCTTGCGTTGCAAAACAAATATAAAGAGCTGATAATACCCCTTGTTCATAATTATCCAACCTTTTTATAGCACCCCACGGATAATCATTTGAATAACTTTTATTATAAGCAAATTCCCCTTTTTTCAACAAGTAATAGTTTGACATATCTGTGCTTGCTACAATCTTGTTGAAGAATGTAATTTGATCTACTAAACCATATTTAGCAGAAATCGTAAGAGGAAGTTTCGATAAGTTGTACTTATTTTTTCGCTTTACACGTTCTGTGAAATCCCCCAAACGTTTTTTCTCCCACTCTCCCTCAAATTCAGGAAATCTCAGATTTGGGACATTGAGGACTTTTTTATCTTTATTTTCTGCCATAGCCATTATTCTGTAATTTTCTTGATGAGTTCAGTTGCTGCAATGTCGTGCATGAGAGTAAAGCCGAACCACTTTTTACCCAAGTCCTTGATAGAAGCTCCAATATGATATACTTCGTCGTCAATAAGTAGGAAACGGTCATGTGCCTTGCTAAATTGTTTTATCTCAATGAATGGATATTGAGAGTTATGACGGTCGACATCCAACTTAAATTGGTTACTGATACGTTGTGTGTAAATAGTTGCTGTTACCCCATTCTCTCGTTTGTCAAGCAATGTAAGCACGGTGTCATCCACATAATTATCAATAAGTACAATTGAGTGTTTGGCTTTTCGTATCAAGTTAGATACGAAACGGTGTGCATCAAATACTTGACCATCATAGAATATACCTTGTATGGGTAGATTGTTCGCATTTAATCGTTTGAAAACCTCATCAATGCGTTTGTCTATCAGATTTTGGTGTTGCTTCATTTCCAACTGATGATACTCAATTGTTTCAAGCCGTTGGAACAATTGGGCATTGGAAGCTACAAAACGGCGCATGACAACAAAGGCATCCATAATCTTAATACTAACAGCAATAGCTATTTTACTATGAAGCACTGTAGAAAGCATGGATATACCTTGTTCTGTAAAGACATAGGGCATAACCGTGGAATGCTTCAACGTATTAAGGCGGTCGCAATTTGCGACCAGTTTATCAGTTTCTTCCTTTGTCAATTGGAAGCGAAAGCGTTCAGGGAATCGCTCAACGTTACGGCGTACTTGCTCATTAAGGCGTTTGGTTTCAACGCCATAGAGGATAGCCAAGTCTCGGTCAACCATCACTTGTTTACCTCTTATATTCATAATAAGCCGTGCAATATCATCCTGACTAGAATGTTGTTGCTCTATCGCCATAGGTAACTGGTCGCAATTTGCGACTGGTTCAGTTGATTGGCGTTCTGTATTTTCCTTATCTTTCGTCATAACTTCTTATTTTGACATTATAACTTGCGACTCCATATTTTACATTATCCCCAATTCTTTCAAATAACCTTCAATTTCTTTATCAAGGTCGGCACGCTTGGCTTCCAGATCCTTGATTTCCTTCATCACGGCATGAATGTCAATAGGTTCTTCCTCCTCGAAAGTATCAACGTAACGAGGAATGTTGAGGTTGTAATCGTTTTCGGCTATCTCCTCCAAGGTGGCAAGGTGGCTGTATTTCTCAATCTCCTTGCGATCACGGTAGCTCTCAACAATCTTCTGAATATGCTGTGGGCGCAGCTTGTTCTGTGTCTTTATCTTCTCAAAATCCTTGCTGGCATCAATGAAGAGAATACTGTCGTCTTCCTTACGGCATTTCTTAAACACCAGAATACAGGTAGGGATGCTTGTTCCATAGAAGATGTTGGCAGGCAGACCGATGATAGCATCCACATAGTTTTTCTTCTCAATGAGGAAGCGGCGGATTACTCCCTCAGCATTTCCACGGAAGAGAACACCATGAGGAGCAACGCAAGCCATAGTTCCACCCTCGTTTAAGTGATAAAGCATGTGGAGTATGAACGCATAATCAGCTGTCTTGCGTGGAGCAAGCCGTCCTGCCTTGCTGAAACGGTCATCATTGTTGAACTTATCAGCAGCACTCCACTCTGCAGAGAACGGAGGGTTGGCAACAACGGCATCAAACTGAGTGTCACCAAAAGCATCAGCTTCGAGTGTGTCGCCATTCTCAATACGGAAGTTGCTGAATTTGATGCCATGAAGGAGCATATTCATGCGGGCAAGATTGTAGGTCGTGGGATTCTTCTCCTGTCCGAATATCTCATTAGCATGCCCTATACCTGCTGCACGGAGCAGCAAAGAGCCACTACCACAGGTTGGATCATAAACATTGCGAAGGCGTGCATGGCCGAGGGTTACAATTTCAGCCAAGATACGGCTTACTTCCTGCGGAGTGTAAAACTCACCGGCTTTTTTTCCTGCACCGGCGGCAAACTGGCTAATCATATACTCATAGGCATCGCCAAGAATGTCAATCTCTTGTGAGGCCTCCACACCAAAGTCTATATCATCAAGGGCAAGAAGCACGTTGCTTACTAATGTGTTTTTATCGTCTGCAGTCTTGCCTAATTTGGGCGAAGCGAGGTCTATGTCTGAGAACAAACCGCCAAAGTCCTCTTCGCTATCTTGCCCAAGCGTGCTGTCCTCTATACGCTTCAAAGAACGCTCAAGTATCGGCAGAATATTTTCTTTCTTTTTAATACTCTCAATAACGGATGAGAACAAGAAGCTGGGTTCTATGAAATAGCCAATGTTTTCGATACATTCGGTCTTTACGCTCTCTTGTAGCTCTTCTATATCGGTATCTTTTTCCATTGTCCATAATTCTTTGAAGGTTACATCATCATCCACTAAGGCGTCATTGGCATGTTTTTCAATCTTCTCTGACAGATATTTATAAAAGATAAAGCCTAATGTGAAGTACATAAAGTCGCTTGCCGACATGTTTCCACGCAACTTATTGGCTACTTCCCAAAGCTGGTCACGCAATTTCTGTTGTAATTCTTCGCTCATATTATTGTTATTTCTTATTTTCTATTATTAAAATATCTCTCAATGCCACTTTGTATGATTGGGATTTTGTTATGTTATCAAATGGAAATTCTGACTTGCTGTGTATATGTGAAACATCAATTATACAATTCCATGAAGAAAATGTAGGTGCTTCTTCACTGGGGTCTAAGCATAAGATTTTCATAATTGCACCATTCTTATCACAAAATTCGTAGCCAACAGCAAGCATGGCGTGAGCTCCATCAGTAAACACAGTTGATATTATAACCGGTTTGTCCTCATCAAGCGTATCTGCAATGAGACCAATAAGTTTCTCCTTGTCTCGTGGATTTCTCCTTCTGACTCTTATCCCGAAACTTTGCTCGTTAATTTCTTTTCTAAGAGTTGAATAGGAATAGCCAGACCTTACCATTCCTTGCTCATCAAGAAAATGGCTTAAAAATTTTCCTTTGGGTGTTCTTCTGTCAGGCTTGTTGAATATATCCAAGTCTTCCTCGGTGACAGCACCAATGCACAACAGCGCCATAGACAAGGAATAAACAGCGCAAGCCCCATCCATATGTCCTTGACGTCTATGTAATATAACATATTTACCATTTGCATCCTTGACAAGTACACCTTTAGGACTTATCCGTATTGAATCTATTACTTTTATTGAACTCATATATGTTTTTAATTATTCCCAACTGAATGTTCGTATGATAGATTGCAAGCGGTCAAGTATCCTTGTCAATGTTTTGCGTCTTTTTATTAATCCTAAATGCTTTTCTTTCAACGCCTCTTGTATAATTTCTGGTTGTTCCTTTTGCAAGTAGTCATATTCAGACAAGTAATGATTGAGAACAGATACATCCAAGCCCTCTTCTTTTGCAAGTTTATCTACTGCGTTGTTCCGCTCAGTCGTGATGTAATTGTTCAATCGTTCTTCAAGGTCGCTTGTACCGTCAAACTTCTGTTTGCGTGCCATAAAGTTATCTCGGTCATCATCCACGTTCTGCTGTATAAAGCCATCAATTAGTTTTGCCTTGTTACGTAACTCAGCATCTTTAATCATCGTATCAATAATATACGTACGTTTTTCCTTATAATCTGCGCTGTAAGGATTAAGATCAGCGATCAGTTCAAGTATGTAAGTTACATTGATAATATCACTATGCAACAATTCTAAACAGAAATCAATATCATCAATACCTGACCCTGTTGAAGTTTCCGTGGACTCTGTATCTTCGTCAGGCGTTTGATTTTCTTCTGAAGGCTTACAGCTACCGGCAAATGTATCGTAAATATCAAGGTATTTGCTTCGGAAGTCCATAAATTGCTGCTCTGTCATACCAAGATCTGCAGCATCTTCTTCAAATTCATCGTAAACCTGAATCTCTGCATGTTTCTTAATGACATCACGGAATGCAAGGATAAACAGCTTTTTATCTTTCTCGCTCTGCAACAAATCTATGCTGCTGGGAGTTGGGTATTGTTCTAAGAAGTTTGTCGTAAGTTCCTGATAATTCTTCTTGACTTCATTAAAAGGCGGACGGACAATATCTTCAAGATTATTGCTGTTACTGAAAAGCTTGATAGAAGCATCCACATTGCTTTTCAAATCACGGAAGCAAACAATCTTGCCAAAACGTTTCTTTTCATTCAGTACACGGTTTGTACGACTGAATGCTTGTAATAATCCATGATAGTCCATATTCTTATCCACATAGAGTGTATTGAGTTTCTTGCTGTCAAAGCCTGTCAAGAACATGCCGACTACCAGACAAAGGTCAAGTGGCTTCATGTCTGTTTTCTTTTTCTTCATGCGAAGATTGATGTCATCATAATATGCACGGAAGTTTTCTGTAGTGAAACTTGTACCGAACATGTCATTATAGTCATCCATAATAGCCTGTAACTCATCTGCTTCGCCCGTGCTTTCACTCACATAGCTACCAGTATTCATACCTGTAAGGGCGTCGTCCTGACTGCTGTTAGATGCGTATGTAAACACGGCTCCTATTTTAATTTTGGGATCAAGACTCTTGAATATTTTATAATATCGAATAAGTGTTGGCACAGACTGCACGGCAAACAAAGCGTCAAACTCGCCATCAAATGTTGATTTATTGAAATTATTAAGGATAAATTTGGCAATTTCCGTCATACGGTTTTGGCTAGTATTATCTACATCGGCATTGCCATGATAATATTCTACGAGGAAACCAAGTACATTTTCATCTGCAATAGCATCCTTTATCAGATACTTGTGGAGGCAGTTGCCGAAGATTTCCTTTGTTGTATGACCATCCACAGCATTCTCAACGAAGATTGGCGTACCTGTAAATCCGAATATCTGTGTGTTGTCGAAAAACCTGACGATATTCTTATGGCAATCTCCGAAATGACTACGATGACACTCATCAAAAATCATCACGATACGAGAATGACGGATTTCTTCAATCTGCCTGCTATACCACTGCTTACTTACAGCGGCATTGAGCTTCTGGATTGTGGTGATGATAATTTTGGAATTACCATGAAGGCGCTTCACAAGTTCATCTGTGTTGTCGGTACTATCAACAGCACCTGGTTCAAATGCCTCATATTCGGATTGCGTCTGTGTGTCAAGGTCGTGTCTGTCAACTACAAACATAACCTTGTCCACATCGTCCAATTCGGCTACAAGCTGGGCAGCCTTAAATGAAGTCAGCGTTTTTCCCGCACCAGTTGTATGCCATATATAGCCATTGTTATTGGAATTTTTCACACGGTCAAGTAACTTCTCAACGGCATAGAACTGGTAAGGACGCAACACCATTAGGCATTTATCTCCTTCGTGCAGTACGATATACTTGCCTATTATTTTGCCTAACGTGCATTTATCAAAGAAGCTGGTGGCGAACTTTTCCAATTCATTGAAAGGTACATTAGCTGCATCTGTCCAATTGAACGTGAATTTGTAGCCACTATTCGGATTGTTGGCAAAATAACGCGTATTTACTCCGTTGGAGATAACAAACAGCTGCACATAGTCAAACAGTCCATGGAACGAGGTCTTATGATAACGTTGTATCTGGTTGTAAGCCTGTTTCAGCTCTACCCCTCTGCGCTTCAGCTCTATCTGAACCAAAGGTAAACCATTTATAAGTATTGTCACGTCATAACGACACTTCTTTCTTCCTTCAACAGTAATCTGATGGGAAACCTGAAACTCGTTCTGACACCAGTGGGTGCGGTTCAGGAATTCCACCCACAGGCGTTCTCCATCATCCAGTTCAAGTGGAAAGAGGTCACGAAGTTTCTTTGCCTTTTCAAAACGTGTGCCACCCTCAAGATAAATCAAGATTTTATCAAATTCGGCTTCGGTAAACTCGGTACGCCCAATCTCTTCCAGTCTCTTCCTGTTATGTTTCTCAAGTTGACTTTTGAAATTTGTCCGGAGATTTTTCTCTTCTTCAATCTGTACATATTCATAGTTCATTTGCTGAAGAGTAGCAATGAGTCCGTTCTCAAGAGCAGCTTCACTTTGTACTGGCATATTTATTCTTTAGTTATTATTTGTTTAACATATAAGGTTATTCTTCGGTTGACCTAAGTAATTCTCTCACATCAACCTTTAGCACCTTGGCGATTTCAAGAAGGTTCTCAAGGGACGGCTGCACTTTATTAGAGCACCACCGAGAAACGGTATTCTCTGTACGACCTATTTCATTCGCCAGCCATTTGCCAGACAATTGTTTTTCTGCCAAAACAGCTTTAATCCTATTTATCGCCTTTTTCTGTTGATTTATCATTGTATATTGCAGAGTAGGTAAGTACAAAGATACACTTTTAAGGTTGTTTCTCCAACCATATTTAAAAGTAATTGATTTTTCCGTATAAAATTCTTGTTTTAGAATTGTATTTCATCGAAAAACGATTATCTTTGCATTATATAAGGTTAAGTGTTCTTTGAGGCATTGCAGAATAAAGAGAGGGAAAGAAACTCGCTCGTTTCCATCTCGTAACCCATTTACCCTTTATTTATTCTTATTTTATTGACTATCTGAAAGATACAATATTTTTGAATCTTTTGCGGGCGTAATCGGTTGCGATAAGCATCTTCGCCTTTTCCTCACTCTCACTCAGTGGTGCACGTCCCAAGAGTGTGGCATTGCCCGTCTTGGCGAACTCCATCAGTTTGCCGATAAATTCTTCCTGTTCGGGCGTGGGCGGTATGTTGTGTAGTATCTCGTTCTTCTCTGGGCGGTCGATACCGATGTCCTTGGCAGTGCGAAAATCGCAAATCTCCGCATAAAAGTAATAGAAGCGAATGTAATCGGCTGATTACAAAAGGAAAGCATAAATAAGAATAATAAAAGGTGAACGACTTGGAAACGAGCGAGTTTCTTTCTCCTTCTTTCTTTTGCAATGCCTCAAAGAACTCTTTATTCTTGTTTGCAAAGATATAAATTTTTCACAAGAAGATATACGGATTTCAAGAAATTCATAGAAAACTTCACTATATGAAATTGGAAAAATTGGAAAAATTATGAAAATCAGAGAAAAAAGATGCTGAACAATTTGTTGTAAACAATTTGGTTTTATATATTTTCGTCATATTTTCCTGTAATATAAGAAAGATTTTTTGAAGACTTACCTGAGGATCTATTTGAAAGTCTAAAATAAAGACACTAAACACAATAGCTTATGAGAAACTATTACCTATCCTTATGTCTATTCCTGCTATCTTTCCCGCTATATGTGGAAGCCCAGTCGCCAGGTGGCGTTGACGGTGCGGAGCTCTGGCACATGACGGTACCCATGAACACGGATTTAACTGGCAATTACTTCTGGAGGGACTATGCCGGGGATACCGTGCGTTCACGAATCTTGGACAAACAGAGCGGTCGATATGGAAAGGAATTTATACAGTCCCAGCAGCATGTGCGCACGTTTAACTTCCGCCCTGCCCTTAACCTCTCCCAAGTAAATGCTCCCAAGGTTTCCCTGATGAAATACAGTTCATTGGGTCAGGCGACCGTTATCGGACTCTTTTGTCACAAACCTGCGGATGCCAAAAAGGATGCCGTGCTGTATACGTTGAGTGGTCGTCCCGGTAGCGGTGTCCTAATGTCCAAGGACAAAGCTGTTGGTGTCAGTGGCACGAGTACGTTGGATTACGGCAAAGAATACGGACAAGATCTTCTTTACGGTAGTGTGGACACCACAGCCACGGAAACATTTGAGGAAAGTGCCCTCAGGATAGTATCCTATATCAAAGCTAACAAGGCCGTGCGTTCTGTATGGGGTGAGAAATGTGGAGGTTTCTATTCTGTTGGTTCCACCTGTAACGGTCAGGATGTCAATCTCAAAAATGCTTTCAGCACCACCGATATTGGCAATAATATCTTTGATGGCTACAGCCCCGAAGCTATCGTATTCTCTCGCCATCTCACCAATACTGAGCGGCTTAGAATTGAAAGTTACCTTGGTTTAAAGTACGGCGTCACGCTGAAAGGTTCCTACCTTGATCCACGTGGCAATCTCATTTGGGATGCATCAGCTAATGCTGCATACCATCACCGCGTAACGGGCATCGCTCGTGAGGATGTTGAGTTGCTTTTCCAGCCCGTGTCAACGACCTCTTATGAGGAAACACCTCTGTATTCTTCCCTCCATGATACTTATTACAAGTCCAAGCCCTATAACCTTTCCTCCGAATCCCGCTTATTAGTTATCGGGCAGGAACATGGCAGTCCCATTCCGGACGGGTCCTATATGATTTGGCGTGACAATGGGGTTAACACCGCCATCGGCATACCTGAGAAATATTCCTCTTGGCATGTCATGAACCGAAAGTGGCTCACATCCACCAATATACACGAAACGGCTGACACGACGGCCGTATGGGGTGGCAGTGGGTTTTACTTTGAGCGCGACGGACATTTCACCTCGCTCCTACAAAATGACAAGGACATGACAGCCGTAGCATACAGCAAGCCCCTTGTCGGGACAGACGGAAGCATTTCCATGCTTTGCCCTTTCAGTCCTTTTGATGTGGGCTTCACGGACGAAGCGAAGAGCATCACGGTATACGGCTATCGCATAAGAGACGGAAAAGTATATTCCATCATCAAAGGCATTCCACAGACAGAAGCCCTATGTGCCATCAACGTAGGAGAAAGAATGATTATCCGCAAGACAGGCAATGCGCTCCATCTCATCATATCAGCCGAAGGCGATGTGAAGTATACTGTGGATATTCCTGAAAACGAAGTTAAGCGAATTGCTTTCATCCGTCCCATTGACAATGCCTATCGTCTGGAAATCAGAGACGTTCTCGCCAGTGGATTCGGTGTGACAGGTAATGTTATTGAGCTCGCCACGAATTTGCTGAAAGATAAGCAGTTCGTTAAAAACGCATCCAATGCCCTTTTGCTGATTGATGGCACGGGAAAGTGCGAATGGGATCCCGAGACGGTACGTGTTTATCGTTGCAGTGAACAGGATGCCAAGAGAGGTAAGTTTATCTTCCATAACGTATTCTTTGACACTGACGGTAACGGCAGTGATGTATTTACCTTCGGCTATCATGATGGCGTCTTCGCTCGTTTGACGCCAAAGCCAGCCAGCTGCATAGATAGTAAGCCACAGGCAGACGGCAGTATTGATGTGAAAGTTCTCTTCGGCAATCCATCCTATCGCTATGAGGTACGTGCTGAATCTGTTTCAGGTCTAGTTACAGACTCCCTTGTGCAATCGGGCTTGATGACTACTGATCACGCTACCATCAAAAAACTTCTTCCCGGTATCTACCACGTTGATGTCATTCAGACAGGAGGTACCGTGCTCACAGCCAACATGTCTGAAAATAAAGGAGAGTCATATGCTAACTCCCCCGGTAAGTTTCCTGAATCCACTTTCTCGTGGAGTGTCAGCGACATGACATCCGTCTATCATGCAGGTATGAGTTCAGTCATCAGGCTGGGCGGGCTTCCCGACTTCGGTTTCTCTGTGAACGGTTCCACAGTTACGGTCATTGTTAAAGGAAAAGTGGACGAACAAAAGCAGTTTACCGTTGCCAAAGGCGACGTACTGTCCCTAACATACAGTGGCAAGTACTTGGATTACCGTATCAACGGCAAGAGCGTCAATCAGTACAAAGGTTTACTTCTTTCCAGTTGGCATTTCAGTTCTATATTCAACGCCATTCTTCTTTGAGTAATCTCCTGGTCAACGACCAGCCGTGTCCAATACTGACGAAATCTTCGGATGTTTCTGTTGAAACTATTCTGCGCAGCTTATATGACAAGAAGGTAACTATCACCAGTGAGTGCGGAGGTTCGGTTGAATCCCAGCCGATGAAAAGAAGCAGCTGCGAAGATGGGATCGCTATTTCTGACGACAGCGCATTCAAGGTGACTGATAACGGTAATCATTCTTTTACTGCAAAACTTTCCATGAGTAGTTCTCATTCGGGCACATATATCACCTGTCCATTATCTAATTCGTAGGCTATTCCTATTTTTTTCCCTCTGGAACCATCGGCATTACTTTTATCGTTGGACGGTGTATAACGCTCTATTTTTTTACCTTTTTTGGTAATAATCTCCATATTTTCCTTACCTGGATTTTTTACCATCGTAAAATCCTGACTGCTGAACATCTCTGGCATCTTGTACCGTGTTACCAATGCCACCATGAGAGCCACGGCAAAGACCATAGACACGTCAAACAGATTGCCCACCACACTCATGGGATTAAAATCTTCATCGTTTGAAGATGATGCATAACGGCGACGTCTTCTCATACCCTCTCCTTGTTTTCTAAGATTAAATCTGCCAAGAACTCTAATTGCGTGCGCTGCTGCATGAACCAACGCCGCTTAACCTGCATTGTTATCATGCCTACGCCAGCCGAGAATAATCCTACGACGGTTGTGGCAAAAGCCACTTGCATATTGTACGCCATAGAAGCAATGTCGCCTGTTGACAATCCCACAAGAGCAGGTCCCATGGGAATAAGCGTTCCCATAAGTCCCAACTGTGGGCCTAATTTAGCCAACAAGGCAGGCGCGCCTATCTCTTTATTATAATCTATTTCAAATTGTGAAAGCAACCTCTCAATGTGTTGCTCGCTTCCTTTCGCATCTAATATGCGATGCGCGTAAACCAAAAGAGGCGACGTTCTTTGCGTAGGCAGCTGCTCTTTGAGACTGGGCAATCCATCGACGGTAAGAGTGTCGAAATGCTTTTCAATGACACGCACCGTATGTCGCATGCCAAGATACTGTCCGAAGAATGTCCCTAACAAAAGTAATGCTCGGATAAAGAGCAACAATAAAATTACGATGACAGGAATTAAAAGTCCTGTGGTAATCCAAAAAAGAAAATCTGAAATATAAGTCATATTTGTTTTTATTTAGTTTTCAATCAAGATGTTTTTACAATCATGTATTTATCAATGTCCTATTTTATTTTAATGTAACGTATCAATGCCCCTAAGAAAACGCCCAGTGCAAGCAACAAAGTCACTCCAGCCGTAGCGAACCAATTAACTGGCGAATTGCTATTTTGTGGCGTTGATACCCGAACCGTTGCCACGACGGCAATCATTGCCACGATTAAATTTGAAAGGAAAAGCATTTCTAAGCGTACGTCTCTATCGCCTAAAAGTCTTCGCAACAGAAAAGTGAGCAATGGTATGGATACGACAAATACTGCCGCCAATACATATGCTATGAGCGAGAACGAGAGGCCGGGCAAGCCAAAGATGCACTCAACCAGCATGGCAAAAACAACAGGAAAGATTGCAAAGCCTGGCCACCATTGTAATATAGCGTAATATATTTCTTGACGAAACGTAGCAGCCTGTGGCATCTTTGTCTTTTCCCGCGCTGCAACCATACAAAAAAGCAATTGGACAATAATGTCTACTGAGAGTATGACAGCCATATTTTGCATAATCGTCTCAGAAGCTAACCATTCGGCTATATGCGTACGCGATTGGTTAATGGCGATTTTCCATGTACTTATCGTAAACACTGCTATGAGCATGGTGTATACTGCAATTCCTTTCCACGTTCCAAAGGTTTGCTTCAATAGAAAATTGAAGCAAACCAATAACATAAGAATAGCTATGACAGTAACCATTTTATCAATTTCATTGTTTATTTTTTTTGCTCTTTGCTGATTCTGAAAAATATCTATGATGAATTTTTAACATGTTTTTTAAATCAAGATGTACCCTCATATAATCACATTTACTCATAAGATGGTATTTTTCAGAAACAGCCTTTCTTCATTTTTATCGCATTTTACGATTGCGGCGCACAATGAGTGCAACAGCAATTATAGCAATAAGTACGACAATGATGATAACCGTACCGTTTACGGAGTCAGAGGTAGTATTCTGGTTGTCGGACAGAGTTTCCTTCTTCATGGTCATCCCCTGTTTGCCATCAGTAGCCTTCTCTCTTATCTGATTAATGTTTCGGAGATATTGTTGCTGTTGAACGGCATTGTCCGCTCCCTCCTTCTCGATAAACTGACGGAGTTTATTATTGTTACACACAAATCCTGAACATGAGGGTTTAAAGCGGTTCACTAAGTCCATGTGCCGCGAAGCCAAGGTCCTTATTTGTCCGCGCGTAGGTTTCCACATTCCTTTGCGCGCGCCTTCCAGCATCACGGCCGTTATCTCTTCAAGAGCTGCAGGATTTTTTTGTTCAAAATACTTCTGTATTCCTACTTTATATTCGTCTTTGATGTAAACTTGATAAATTTTATTCCAAAACTGTTGGTCAATCACGTTGGTACGCATCACGTTCCAACCAAAAGTGTTTTGTATGGTTTTGGCAAACTCATCAGCACCCTCTTTTCCGCTCTTGATATGCTCTTTGATGTAAGCAGGATTGAAGATAGTAGTCCGGCTCTCTATGCCCACCGCCTCTTTTAAATCTTGCATACGCATATTGTAATGATTGCGCATATCACTAATGTAAGCATCCGGCTCTTTGCCTGTTGCCTTAGTGACGGCTACGTTGAGCCCGCCCATAAACTCATAAACATGGTCTAAGCTTAATGCTCCCCATAAATTACTTTGTCGCGGTTGAACTATGACATCTGTACGAGTAAGAGCAGCTTCGAAGGCATATTGTTTAAAATCCTCCCACTCTTTGTCATCACCATAGAAAGCTCCCATATTATTAAGATAGGTATTCGCTATCTCTAAACGGTTTTCCCATTGGTCGCTACTCATTACCATCGACTGTATGTTGGTGCCATAACTGCCATTTACTCCGCCAAACACCCGTCGTGCAGCCATGCTTCGTGCTTCTTTTGGTGAAACACCTTTCTCTGTCAGCACTCGCTCGGTCTCCTTTACTCCCTCGCTTACCATGTTTTCATACTTATCATCATGAGCAGCGGCGGCCATTTCGACAGCCCTGTTGATTAAGAATAAACGTGATGCGGCTAAGTCTCGCAACTGTCCAGAGGTCTGTACAACTACATCTATGCGTGGACGTCCTAACTCTTTTGACGGAATAAGCTTGATGTCTGATATGCGTCCAAAGAAGTCACGAACGGGTTCTACCCCCAAAAGGTATAAAATCTGGGCAATAGATGCGCCTTGTGTTTCAATAAATTCACTACTCCAAAGCGTAAAGCTCACTTTTCTTGGAATGCTGTCATGGTGATGTTGCCGATACAGGGCAATGGTGTTTTCTGCCAGTTGTTTACCTTGTTCCCATGCAGCTTCGCTGGGAGTTGTTTCGGCATTAATGCTATACATGTTACGCCCTGTTGGCAATGTGTTGGGATTCGTCACAGGATCGCCACCTGGTGAAGGTGATGTGTAGCCACCATTCATTGCATTAAGAATGCTTTTCAATTCCATTGCGGGGCTTTGTATCAGCAATTTGCGGTATTTCGCCACGTTCATAATTGTTCGTTCGGCTTCTATGACAGCAAACGCGAAATCCTTTTCATGAGATGAGAACGAAGGCTTTTGCATTCTCATGCCACCCATTCCCATTCCTTTTGGCATATTTCCTTTCATTGAATTCATGTTCTTTTTCATGCCTTTAGCCATCGGTGACTTTTTGTTCATACCTTGCATCATAGCCATCATACTGGTTGGCGCGTTAAGAGCCTCGCAAAGATGATGTGCTTTTTGCAATTCGGCAGGAGCGATACCTAATACTTGGCACACCATTTTTGGATTACCAAGAGAAGGGTTTGCAAGAAGTTTATCTACTAACTTCTGAGCAGGGTAAAGATAACGTTGTAAGAACAAAGAACGTTGTTTCATCATGACATCAGACGCTCTCCCCTTTTGCTTGTCTACTGCGAATTGCGCATATGCAATAGGATCGGCACACATAGCCATAACCGTAGAGTGCAAGCCTTGGGTATCATAAGGTACTCCCAACGTGTACAAATGCCCACCGATCTTTTCTGTTGCCAATTCTTCAATAAAGTTGTCTACCTGTTGCATCTGCTCTTCATTGTACGGCCGCTTAAGGTTCGCATCTAATTGCAAGTCGCGGTGAATGCCCATTTTTACAACCATCGCCTTCACTTGCAAGGCTGTTTCCGTTATACCAGGAAGTTTTTTAGCAACTTTAGTATGATACACATCCATTTTATCCAATAATGCCTTGTACATAGTGCGTACGTCATTTTTCATATAAGGCTGTGTAAGATAGGTTTGCAAGCAAGCATACGAACGGCGTTTGGCGATGACTCCCTCGCCAACATTGCCAACTGTGTATATATATATATGAGGAATTGAACCCACTAATCTATCGGACCAGTCCTCATTGCCCAAAGCAATTTGCTTTTTGGGCGTAAACTCCATGCTGCCATGTGTGCCAAAATGCACCAACACATCAGCCTTAAAAGCATGTTGCATCCACAAATAAGATGCGATGAAAGCATGAGAGGGAGCCGCATCTGTTCCGTGTACAATCTTGAAGGAGTTACCCTCTGTGCTAACAGCGAGTTGAGGCATGAGAACAATATTGCCCAATTGTATTCGTGGTATAGCCAATTCACCTTTGTCTGTCGCTAAGTAATTACCGGGAAATTCTCCATTCTTCTTTACTACTTCCTTATATTTCTCACCAACAATAGACGCCTTTACCCATTTATCATATTCCTCTTTATTTACCAGTGCAGGATGCCCTGTATGAATGAAATGAGCGATGGTGCCTTTGGCATATGTACCCAAAACCGCTCCTTGTTGTTGAATGAGTTTTTCAAGTCCCTCTGCAGATGACGGAAGGCCTTGCACGTTATACCCCTGTTGCTTCATGGTGGTGAGCAAATTGAACAATGAAGAGCAGACGTCCATACCACTTGCTGTTAAGGCATTTTGGCCAGGCCCCTTGTAATAATAAATGGCAACACGTTTTTTGCTGTTTGGTATATTTTTCAAACGAATATAATTGTTTACCGTTTTCACAAAAGTGTTCAATCTGTCGGGTATCGCATCCACATAATCAAGACCGTCTTTTCCCTTATAATGAGCGAAAAGAGCAAACGGACGGATAGCTCCATCTATCTCTGGCATAGTTACGCTTTGCGATAAAAATCCCCCCATCATTCCCTGTTTGTCATTACGCCAATCCTCCTCTGGTTGGTTTACATTGAGCGGAGCGAACAAGGGAATGTTCTTTTGCTGCAAGAAAGCTACCAAGTTATCACCAACTCGTCCATGTGCCATATTGATAACGGCACGCAGAGGAATGCTGTCAGCATGTCCCTCGTCTATAAATTTTCGAATGTCGTTAACAGGATAAACATTATTTCCTGTTTGTTCCAATCGTTCAATCAACGAGGTAGGTTCTCCCATCGGACCCATGACCACTATTGCCGGTGCGCCTTCGTGCCACAACCCTTGTTTTTTTAAGTAAGCATTGTATTCTTTTACAGAGTTAAACTGCAAATCATCGGCAGCCTTATCCTCTGTTTTCGGACGATGATGCAACAGCCCAAGTATATGTTCTACCACAGGTTGCGGTGTTGGAGCCCTAAAGATTTTAGCATCAATGTATTTGCGTACATACAAGGCGAGATTACGATAGTTTTGTCGTCCACCGTTTCCCAGGTACAGCCGCAAGGTGTCAGCACTAACTTGGTCAATGGTCGTAAAATCGTTTTCGGGAGTTGTAATCATCGTACTTAGTATGGGAGCCCCCTTTTGGGCAGCCGTCGTGATGAGCTTGCGCTGTTCACCAGTAAGTTTCAGCCCCATGGCTTGCACAAACACCATGTCGTACTTGTTGAGCTCGTCAAGATTTTCTGCACTTAAATTTTCTATCTTAATCATTCCATTGTCGTTGGCGCGACTAATTTGAGCAAGTTCAATGGCTTGATAATTTACAAATGCAATACGGGTACGTGAGAACCAATGATTCCAACCCCATGTTGCCAAAATGATGACTATTATTGTAATAGCGGCAATGATAATTTTCTTTTTCATTATGTTCTAATATGATTATAGCTTGAGCATATCTGCAATATTAATAGAAATCGTAGCAACATAAGTACGACCATTTTGTGGATATTGTAATCCTGAATCAACAGCTTTGTCCTTATAGTTCAGCAAATTATCAATCATGACACCGATAGTAATGCCATGGGGTAACTGCGAGCGCAAGTTGAGCGAACAGATAGTGCGTGCATCAAAATCTTCTCGCGTGAAACTCTCAACGACTTTACCTGTCTGCTCATCTTTATTACTTTTGTAAGTGTAGGTAGAGAGAGCCGACACCCAGTTGGTGTAGAGTGACAATGTTTCTGTCGTCTTTCCCCATTTCTTTGAATATACGGCACTTAACTTGGCGCTATGTGGACGCAGCCATGACAGGTTATATCCATTTTTCTTATTATAATCGGTAATATAGGTGTATGCTCCCGCAAGTTGCAGCCCCCAGACAAACTTGTAATTGGCCGTCGCCTCCACCCCAAACGTCCTAACGCTGTCGGCGTTTTCCCATCTCATGTCCATGTTTTTTTCTGGATGAACATACGCATAAGTTATCTTGTTGAGATAATTATTATAGTAAGACGACAGGGAAAGGTTCAACCCATTCTTATCATATTCGACAGATGCGGACAATTGGCTTCCCACTTCAGGTTTCAAGTTAGGATTGCCATACATTTGTATAAGTCCACCCATGGTCCATTCTTGATACAACTCTTTTAAGTTTGGCGCACGATACCCTTGTGAATAGCCTGCGCGGGCAGTAACAAACGCCCAAGGGCGATACATGACTGATAGTTTGGGTGTAAAGTGCAGCTTATATCTTGTAACCTTGTCGGCACGCACGCCCGCCACGATGTTCAGTTGCTGCCACGGTTTCCAGTCTTCCTGCAAACAGCAAGAAAATTGACTTGTGTGCATTTGTGCGGTGTCTGGCAGGAAATAATGTTTCAAGTCTTCGCGAACATAGTCAACACCTGCGCTTATGGTGTGTTTTCCTAACGTACCCGAATAATACAGTCTTCCCGTTGTGTTGATGTTGCGGTACACATGTTCTTTCAGGTCTACCTTGTCAAACACGTTTGTCTTCTGATAGTCGTCACGTATCACGGTCAGCTCTATGTTCTGATTGCTGGATGGTATGTATGACAGTTTTCCGCTCAATGTCAAATCCGTGTAAACCTGATGCAGTTTTTTGTATTCATTGCTCGGACGCCTGTTGTTATAGTACGAGCCCCGAAAATCTGCGCGTAGCTGGTCGTTGAACACATATGACAATTTTTGAGAGACATCCAATATGCTGTATCCGTGAATGGTAGACTGGTAAGCAGGCAGCGTATCACGTTTAACCACCCCGTTAGACAAACGTGTCTCACGCACCTTACCTATACTATCGGCAATGGTATACGACTCACGCTTGCGATACCCGAACGAGGTGAGTGCTGAAAAGTTCTTACGGTTGACACCTGCCGAAACCGAGTACATCTCACCGTTTCGCCCTGCATATCGGGTGGAAACGCGAGCGGTAACGGGACGGAAACCTTTGCGTGTAATGATGTTGATAACACCCCCGATGGCTCTGCTGTCGTATAAGGTGGCAGCAGCTCCGCGCACTATCTCTATCCGTTCAATGTCGTTTACGTTAAACCTGCTGTAATCTATGTTGTTGGCACCACCCTCTCCACTGATTCTCTCACCGTCGAGCAAAAAGAGTACCGCCTTTCCGCCCAGACCCTGGTAAGTGATTTCGGTAGCTTGTGACATGTCATTGTACGAGAATTGCAATCCCGGTAATGCCGTTTGCAGCAGTGTGGTAAGGTCTATGGCGTTTATCGTTTCTATTTCGCGCCGTGAGATAACTCGTGTCAGCACAGGCATGTCTTTTAATGGGCGGTCACTACGGGTGCCGGTTACAACCACTTCGTTCAGGTTGGTGCGCGAGGGGAACAGCGTAATGCTGGCGTTTTGACCGGGGCGTGCGATGACATGTTTGGGCTGAAAGCCTACATACGAAACAGTAATGTCATAATTACGATTTTCGTTGACCGTGATTTCAAACATGCCTTTGCTATTGGTTCCTTGCTTAATGGTAGTGCCAGAAACCGCAATGAGTGCTCCTGGTAGTGGACTGTTGCATTCATCGGTTACCATTCCACGAATGGTATAGCGAGAGGATGCAGCGTCGGCTTTGGCTGAGGTCGTGACAAATTGGAGTATTGCGAATAAGCAGAGCAAGAATATTTTGTTCATGAAAATAATGAAAAAAAATAGATGAGGGTTACCTACCTTTGATGGTTTGTTTGTTTCTCACCTTATTTAATATAAAGTGAGCGATATTGCGGTGAAAGACGTATAGGTGACAACGCTTTTCCGAAGATGGGCGTTCGGTTTGTTGGATTGCTGCCTTGATAAAGCAAAAAAGCCACCTCTCATGCCCTTACCAACGGAATGAAAGGTGGTTATCTTCACAAGGGTTTAATTCTTTTTAACAAACTTGTAGTCGAATGACACTTGTTTCTTCTTTCCTGTCGCATCAGTAATGTCTGTGAACTTGATGGCTGCAAAACTTCCATCCTTGAATTTTACAATAAAGATGCGCCCTTTGTTTGCCATTTCATATTGCCCCATCCCCGCACGACGCATATACTTGTGCAGATTAGGATTAGAAAATCCCTTGCTGTATCCCATTGTCGGAGGCATCTGCATCATACCTGCCATATCTACCAAAATCCATACAGGCTTGTCTGGTGTCCATGTTCCACCCTTGGGAAGTTCAGTGATTTGGTCAAGAGAGGTGGTATCCTTACCTGCAATCATCACCTCACCGCCATTGGTCATGGGGTCATACAAGTGGAAAGCGATGTGCCACTTCTTTGGTTCGTTATTAGCACGCTCGGGTACCTCTTTGGTAATCTGATCCATTTCGCCCGTTTGCCGGTTCATCATGCCATACACCCATGTGCGATAATCTGTCTGGGTTTCAGTCTTGCCACTTTCCAAATCAATGTAAACCCACTTGTCGTAGTTGGTCATTTGTTTTTCTTGCAACAAAATATCGGCATGCTTGCAAATCACACTTTGTTCTTCTTTCTCTTTCTTTTGGGATAAATCCTCCGATTTGTCACACGATGTCCATGTAAAGACCATGGCTGTAAGGCCCAAAAACAGGGCGGTAGTCATTTTTTTCATTTTAATAATTGTTTGAATAATGAGTGTTATAAATTTGGTTGCAAAGGTACGAAAATGAAAAAAAATGCAAAATACCTATTTTTATGTATTTCTATCACTTATCAATAAGCTAATAAAATGATTTTTTTTAGAGAAGTAACAAGTTGTAGGTAGAAGAAAAATGAAGAGCCTTAAAATAAGGTGACAACATAAAGGACATAGATTAATTATTATATAAGTTTCATGTTGAACAAGCTAACAACCTGATAAACAAACTAATACCTTAACAGACTTACATTTATACCTACAAATAGGTATGCCTGAGTAACGTCACAATTAGTAGGTATTGCTCATTATATTGATAAGACGTACTTTTGCAATACAAAAGGCGCCATAACTCAAATATGCGTATCGCATTTGGTTTGCGTACTATCATAGAAATTCATTTAAACTTTTACAAAATAACAATTAACATGAGAAAATTTTTACTACCTGCTCTTTTGGCAGTATTGTGTTTAGGCGTTAACGCCCAAAGTAAGAAAGCACCCAATTATTACAGAGCTATTCCAAAAGTTCACACGCATCGTCTTGCGCAATGGAGTACGTTCGGAGGTTCAGAAGTCTTTAAATATAAATATGATGACTATGGCTTTCTGACAGAAGTAGAATCTACCGAAGATGATAAACTAACAGAAGTCATCAAGTTCGCTTATGATTCGAATGGCTATTTGAAAGAAGAAACACGCTATACCGTCAAGCCAGATGGCGGACAGCGAATAGACCGACGCGACGTTTACGATCGTGACGACAATGGATTCATCAAGACCTATCACAGATATACGTTGAAACCGAATAAAGAGGGTAACCTTGTGTTGATGGAAGACGTACGTTCTACATACGTGTACGATGCGCAGATGCGCGTGATTAAAACCAATGACGTGCAGTTTGACGAGAAAAATCTGAAACTGGAAGATTTCGCAGATCGTCATACCACCATCGCTTATGATGACAAGGGACGTGAGCAGACCTTTAGTTTTATGATGAGCAACGGCAACAATGTATGGAAAGAAGTGTTTGAATACGATAACAACATTGATGACCGCATGGTAGGTTTGAAATATATTCCAGGAGAAGAAGCGACGGATCGCACAACCATGGAGCTAAAGTATGAGTACGATGACAATGGAGACATCAAGAACACAGGAACAGCAGATTTCCCTTACACATTCAGCTATGGCGATGAAGGCGACGAACAGTACGAGGCTGCACATACGTTCATTCCTTTGACGCAATCAGAAGGAGACCGCCTTTACTTAGGTCCGCGCAACTGTTTGTACTTCAACCATCTTCCGCTCAACAAGGCTTTTAAGCATGCTCCCATGAGCGAATCTACGGATGATACCGAATGTAGTTATGAAGAAAACACAGCAGTAGAGAAGAAAACGGATGGCATCGCAGAAATCACCCATGACCAAGCAAACATTAGCTTTAGCAATGGCTGCCTAATCATTGAGGGGGCAACAAACAATGGCACGGAGCAAGTTTGCGTGTACAGCGCAACAGGACAATTGGTGGCAACCCATGCGGTAAGAGGCAACAAGACTATCTTCCTAAACACGCTGCCTGCTGGCGAATATATAGCCAAAATAGGAGGCAAAGTTGTCAAATTTTCAAAATCTTAACACATCGCGACAGTATATGGCAAGGGAACTTATGGCAATGAAGTTGTACCCCCTTGCCGTACTTTATTTCCATACTTACGCAAGCAACGCTCATGTGCTTGCAAAAGAAATCAACAATGAAGAAAACTCTATTATTCGTTTTAATCGCCATTTCCACCTTGGCCAATGCCAATCCCATCGGAAAGCAAGAGGCCATGAAGCTGGCCATGCGATTTTTGAAGCAAAAACAATCAACGACAAGCACTCGTACAACATCTCAGCGCAACCAGTTGAAAATGGTCATGCAGTGTCCCAACGCTTATTATGTTTTCAACAATGGAAACGGGCAAGGCTTTGTCATCACATCGGCAGATGATCGGACCGACGCTGTCTTGGGATATGCCTATACGGGAAAGTTTGACGTAAACAACATTCCCGTGCAATTGAAAGACTTGCTCAGTTTGTATGAACACGAGATAAAAACAGCTGTCCGTCTGCGGTTAAAAAACCTAAAAACCACTTCCGGAACCCGTGCGGGACTAAGCGTGAAACGCTCCATTCGTCCGCTCATCGAAACACGTTGGAATCAAGGAGCACCCTATAATGACGCCTGCCCGATGGGAGCTTTTGAACGAACGGTAACAGGATGCGTCGCAACAGCCATGGCACAAGTGATGTATTATCATCAATGCCCGCGAGGAGAAACCCTCGACACGATACCCGGCTACAAGAGCCCGAAGATAGGAAAGGTTTTGGACACGCTGCCCAAAACGACATTCGACTGGAAAAACATGCTACGAACGTATGACGAGAATGCCAATCGGGAGCAGAAAAACGCTGTGGCGAAATTGATGAAATATTGCGGTGTCTCCACGGAAATGGACTATGCCACCGCCAAGCAAGGGGGCTCGGGAACGGTAGCCGTTGA
Organism: Hoylesella timonensis 4401737 = DSM 22865 = JCM 15640; assembly: GCF_000455445.1. Lineage (GTDB taxonomy): Bacteria > Bacteroidota > Bacteroidia > Bacteroidales > Bacteroidaceae > Prevotella > Prevotella timonensis. The sequence goes on from NZ_HG417093.1 coordinate 257,750, forward strand.
GTTGCCATACGCACTGACACACTATTTTGGATACAGCAAGGCGGCACGCTATGCCGACCGTAGTGGATATACCTCAAAGACATGGAACAACATGATTTACGAGGAATTGAAAGAAGGTCGCCCCGTTCTGTATGGTGGTGTAACGCCAACTGGAGGTGGACATGAATTCGTTTGCGATGGATATGAGTCGGGCGATTACTTTCACATCAACTGGGGATGGAGCGGCTTGTCTGATGGTTATTTCCGCTTGTCTGTTCTCAATCCAGACCAACAAGGAATAGGATCGTTTGAGGGCGGATATTCATTGAGCCAGTGTGCCATTTTAGGCGTTAAGCCGAATGAAGGTGAAGAGCAGTTGGACGCCATGACGGTAATAGACCTGCACTTGCGCGGACTTAGCCAGATGTCGAGAAAAAGAATTGAGCAAGGTTTTAAAAGCCTCAGTATGTCTTACGAGGTGTTCAATTACATGCTGTTGCCCTTTGAAGGTCAAATGGGCGTGGGCTTATATAAAGACGGTAAGTTGATGAAGGTGGTGCATGAGAGCGATGTTATCTCGTACGAGCCAATCACCCCTAAAAGGACTTTCTATAAGGCAATCTTGAAAAACTTTGGCGCAGGACTGAAAGGCGACTATCAGTTGTTGCCTATGTGCAAGGACAAAAAGTCAAACACCTGGCAACTTTGCCCTGGTGCGGAGAAGTCGGTATGCAACTTACATATTACGGAAACCCAGTTGAACGCTTCCATCATCAACCCTCAAACCATCGACTTGAAATTGGTTTCCATTGACATGCCAAAAGTCATCAAGACGGGCAGAACTTATACGGCTATGGCGAAAATAAAGAATGTCGGTCCCGATTTTACCGGCTCGTTAAGTTTTGTTTTCGGCAACAAACGCTCGGTATTGGGCTTATCCATAGCGCCTGGCGCAACGATAGAAGTACCTTTGAGCTTTCAACCCGACGTAGCAAAGCCGAAAACGCAATATCGCATTAACGTTTGGGACAGCATGCAAGATCGTGACATCGATTTCGTAGGCAAAGGAGAGGTGGACGTCGCAGAAGGAAAGAACGTGCCAGACGCCAAATTAACGGCATCGGTATTCTGCACAAACGGCAGTAGCAAAAAGGCGGATGAACTGTACGGCACCCACATGGAAGGACGGTTTGAGGTTAAAAATACGGCAACAGATGATTACGACCGTGATTTGCTCATCGCGATAGTTGGAGAGAAACAAGATGTACAGATGAAACAGCTAAATGTCATCATTCCCGCAGGAAAGACTATCACACTACCGTTTGCTTTCGACAACTTGATTCCTGGAACAAGATACATCGTAACATTACTGGGATACGAAGGTATCTATCTAAAAGGTAAGGCTATATGCAATGGCGCCATTACATGTAAAGCTGCCGTGATGAAGTACCTGTCAGATGGAACGCCAGTGGCTCTTGAACCAGAAAAGAGTATCGACTTGACGGACGCCATAGCGGTAGACATGCGCGACTTGAACGTGAAGAAAGATACAAAGCTGAGACCGAGCAACAATCCCAACTGTCTATATTATCTACGCGAAGCAAGCACCGTACCCGAGACCTTGAAAGATAAAAATGTTATCTTGGGTGATGAAGCGCCGAAGATAACCTTACAAACCAACCAGCCCATAAAGATGTTGAGCAATTTTACCGCAAGAGAAATTACATGCCAGCGTCCGTTGGTTGCCAATGGTAAGGATGCAGGAAGCGCATGGACTACCGTCTCTTTGCCTTTTGTTCCCGATGACATGAAGATAAACGGCCAACCCGCTGAGTTTCATGTTTATAATTTCGTTCATGAGCAGGAGAACAAACTTTATTTTAACACAACTCAGCATATAGAGGCTTATTGTCCTTATCTTCTGGAAATAAAACACATTCATAACGCAACAGCAAACATGATGCTGACCATTCATGGCAAGGATGTAGAAGTAAATCAGCAAGCCAAGAGTGTTCTCGGCTCTGACAATTATAACTTTGTTGGAACGATTGAACAACATCAGCCAGCCTCGGCTTATCTCTATAATGCAGAAACAAATTGCTTTGAGCTGTCTCAAGCACCAACCGTTGAGTGTTTCTCTGCTTTTGTGGTGCCTAATCATAACAATGACGACAATGCCATGAGGTCGCTGGCTGTTGTGTTGGATGACGTAGAGTTGGGTATTCCTGCCCATACAATGGAAAATGCTTCCCGGTATGCCATCTACAACCTTCAAGGGGTTAAAGTTGGAGAGGGCAAAGAGGGCATCGCCCGTTTGCCTAAAGGTGTGTATGTTGTCAATGGAAAGAAGGTGATTAAATGACGTGGGCAGCATGATGTGACACGCGAGGGGTAGCCCTCCTTCATCAACACCTGGCATCCCATGCTTTTACAATGGGATGGTGATTTACAAACGCTCTGTTAATTTTAACCAATTGTATTAAAATTTTGTCAGAAACAGTGCATGCTGTTGTAGTCTGATAAGAAGTTGGGAATAAGTTTCAAGTTTGCCGAGCAGTTGTTGAGAAGTGGCTACAGAATGATAAGTATTGAGGACGTTCACGACTTCGTTGTACAGCACGCCTATCTTATGAGTCATGGTGACGATTTCGGAGAGTTTCTCCAAGTAAGGCTCTTTTGCAGGGTCTTGGGTGATGATCTTAAAGGCTTCACCAAGAAGCCTTGCTCGGACAAAATCACTTTTAGTTTTTGCTCCCGACTTGCGGTAGAATCTGATAAGTTTCTGCTGGTCTTCGAAATTAGGTATCCTGATGTGCCATCTGTCCCATCGTGGGCAGGTGGCACATCTGCCGTCTGGCTTCTTTTGTTTTTGCTTCTTCACTGCTTTCTAATCACGACTTTGGAGTGATTTAATCCCCTTTCGGGGCAAGGGTCTTTGTGGTACAAATAGCAATTTGTGGTACAAAGACACACCTTGCTGATGTAGAAAATGGGATTATAAGCCCATGCCGTGTTACTGCATTCACTGAATACAGTAACTCAGCGTAGGCTTGCATTCGAGGAATGCAGTACTTCAGAGTTTCCGCCATCTTTCCACATCATCTTTGTATTGGTTGAGATGTTCTCGAAGCACCTGCTCCACATAGCCTGAAACGCTTGCTCCCTGCTCACCGATTTTCCTCACCACGAAGTCCAACTTTCGTTGAGTTTCCTCTGATACATACACGGCTTTGCGGTGGCTGTTGCGAAAGGGCTGGAGATATTTCCCCTGAAACTCGGATAATTGCTTCCTTTCCCTTGTTTTTCCCATTCGTTGATGATTCTCTTCGGTAGAAGTAGCCCTTTCCGTTGGTGACAACTCTGTTTCTTGATAGGACGGTTGAGAATAGTCCTTGTGACTCTCCTTGTCATTTTGTTCCTCAACTTTAACAGGCTCAAATCTTTTCTTTTCCTCTTCATAATCTACGGGCTGGTCAAAATCGGGCAACTCTTCGGGCTTGCGGAGTTTAACGCCATAATTGCCCATATCTCGAAGGGCTTGTTCCAGACGTTGTTTCCTTTGTTCATCTATTCTTGCCATAATTTCTTGGGTATTGCGTTATAATGTCTTTCAAGCATTGTTTGTATGTCGCTCTGTTTGTAAAGTATCTTCCCTCCGATTTTGTAGAAAGGAAGCGTTCCTAAGTTTCTGTACTCTTGGAGCGTGCGTGTACTGAACCGTAATTGGCTACAAACCTCCTCGCCAGTGAGGTAAACCTCTCCGCCCAGCATCGGACGGGCGGTAGCGCAATACCGCTCCAATTTCTTCAATATTCCTTCCATCAGTTGTGAAAACAACTGCATCTGAGGGTCTTCCTGCGTAATGATTTCATTCTCTTCCATAGTTCATTCATTGTTTGAGTTCATTCATTGTTTGCGTTCAGTAACTCTGCGATGTCGCTCTCCTTATAATAGCATTTATGCCCAATGATGGAGAAGGGTATTTTACCCGTGTCGCGATAGGATTGCAGGGTGCGTTTGCTGATGCCGAGCCTGCGGCATACGGCTTCATTGTCGAGCCATTCGTCCGTTTCGGGCGGATTGCCGATAAGCTGTTCAATACTGTGGATAAAATCTGCAAATTCGGAGCAGTGCCGCTCCCACGCCTTGCGGTCGATGATAATGAGTTTCATTGCCTTGATTTTGTTTTGATTACTTTATTGTTACTCGGCAAACAAACTGTTATGCAGTCCATTGCCGTACTTATCGAGTGCAAAAGTAAACCCTCGGAAGCACCGCTGCAAGAAATGAGGATAAGCAGGGAAATAGAGAGAAAACAAGAGAAAAGACCAAAGGAGATCCATCTGTGTTATTGCGGTAATGAGATGAGGTGCCGGCTCTTTCCTTTTATCACATAGCAATTATTCTCTCGACAGTTCGATAGTTCGACAAATCGATATGTAGAACTATCAATAGATAGTTTTATCGATAGATTATTTTGACGATATATAGTTTTGACAACAGATAGTCATGACAACAGATAGTCATGACAATAAATTGTACAAACAACAGATAGTCCGTATTATAGTCAGTCCTATCTATTGTTGGCTGTTACGCCTTGCGTCCAAAGAGCCTGAGTATGCCGTATTCTTGTCGTGCCTATACTCTCTACGGCAGCCCAGCCCTGCAAGGTTGGGAGAGATGAATACGACCGCACGAATATTGAAAATGGCAATACCAACTTGAAAAGAAAAATCCTGCGGTGGAGATTCTTCTCTCCATCCGCAGGACTTGACCTTGTCAGGGCAGATTGGCTGCCGTTGTACCTTTGCACGATAAGAAACGGCATCAGGGACTTTGCGTGTGCCTTTGCTTACAACGCCTTTGGGCTTACCCCTCCGTCTGACCGATTATTGGCAAATGATTGCTCTTGGTAAGCAGCACTACCGTGCCTGTGAGTTCGGTGTAAAGACGGCCGTATTGCTCGTCAGAAGCCAATGTGTCCGTCAAACCGAATTTGTCGAATGTGGCTTGAATAGCCTTATTCGACAACAAGATGGTTGCGAGTCTTTCAGGAAGCGATGCAGGCAGTTTCCTTTCAAACTCGTTTTCCAATACAGATACAAGCGTGTCATACTTGGAAAAATGCAAGCCATAATACAAAACCTCGCTTGCCATGCTTTCCGCTTCGGGGTGAGTGAAACCTTGCGCCACGGCATCGCAGTAAGCAGTGAGAGCCATGTCTGCTCGTGTGGTGATAAACTCCGTATCTTGCAACTTCTCAGGGAGATGCTCACTCATGTAACTTCTTAATTTCAATCGAAAGTAAGAAAGTTCCAGCTTGTTGTTCTCTTTCATTTTTATTTTTATTTAGCGTTGATGTTCAATGATGGTTGCTTTGCGGTCAAAGGACAAGTTACTTGTCCTCCGCTTGGCTTTCTTGGTGGACAGACACGCAAAGCCTTTCGCAGTTCCCTTGTGGTATTGCCGCCCATGAGTGGCTGCATCTCACGGGCAATTTTACTCTTGCTGACCTTTGCGTAAAGTTCGGTGGTGGAAATGAAACGGTGTCCGAGCATCTTACTGACGGTTTCTATCGGCAAACCGTTCTCCAAACAGATGGTCGTGGCAAAGGTATGCCGTGCCGTATGCGAGGTGGCTTCGGTATGAGGTGGGAGTCCTGCCTTGATGATAATGTCCCTTATCTTGCGGTTGAAATGGCTATTCGTGGGGAATTCACGAAAGAGCAAACCCTCCTTTCGTCCGTCGCTGACAATGGTGAGTATCTCTTCGGCAATGGGCAATAAAGGAATAATGCTCCTGTTCTGTGTCTTTGTGCGACAGAGCGATATGTACCTACGCCCATCCCCGAATGTGTAAACATCGTCCATTCGGAGTTTCTTCAAGTCTGAGAATGCCAGCCCCGTGAAACAGCCCAAGAGGAAGATGAGCCTGCAATGGTTGTCCACCGAGCGGTGTGGGCGATATGAGAGAAGTTTGTGTAAATCGTCAGAAGTGAGGGCATTGCGCTCGTAGGTGGGCGTTTCAATGTCTATCTGCTCAAAAGGGTCTTCACGGATATATCGCTCTTGCAGTGCTTTTCGGATGACTTGATGCAGGTGGCGCAGACGATTGGAAACAGTGCTTTCCTTGTTTCCCAAGTCCCGCAGCATAAATAGGCGGTAATGTTCTATGAGGTCCTTGTCTGCCTCTTTGGGAAGACAGTCCCCATTTCCCCTTGTTTTTAGAAAAAGTGCAAAATTCTTCCTACTGTCCCTGAAAGCCCTGACGGTAGCCTTTCCTATCGTCTTGCCCTGCAATGCCTCCTTGCTTTCACAGACGGATTGGTAAATCTCTATGAGTGTCGGGGTGGGTTTGTTTTGGTGCTGGTACTGCTCTTTGAGGTATTCAGCCGTAATGTAGTTCTCTTCTCTTAACGTGAGTTCATAGAGTGCGTGAAGTTGGTCTTCTATTGAGTTCAGTTGCAGATTGACGGCATTCGCTCTGTTTGCCACCACTTTTATGCGCCCTTTCTTTGATTGCCAATCATCGGGAGAGGTGTATAAACCTGTTGAGAATGAAGAAGACGCACCATTGCAGGTGATACGGCAGCGGATAATGCATTCATTCCTTTCGCTTGTCTTGCTTCTGTCTATATAGAATAGAATTGAAAATGTACTTTTCATTGTTCTTGGACTTTTAGTTGATTAAACGATATTGTGCGATGAGAGGGAGAATCTTCTCCACATCCCGAAAGACACGCTCTGGAGAAGTCTCTGCATACACCTGTGTGGTCTTTATCTGGCTGTGTCCGAGCATTTTCGATACGCTTTCGATGGACACGCCTTCTGAAAGCGTCATCTGCGATGCGAAGGTATGCCTTGCCATGTGATAGGTCAGCGTTTTCTGAATACCGCAAAGCCGTGCTATCTTTTTGAGGTGTATGTTCAACGTGTCACAGCCCGGTATGGGCAGCAGATACCCTTTTGGGGGTTCGTGGCGGAACGCCCTCGTATGAATGCCCCTGTACCGCTCAATGATGGCGGATGCTTCGGGTAATAATGGAATGTGACATACATTGCCCGTCTTCACTCTCGGCTTGCGTATCCAATCCATATCAGACTCGTGGATGATATGCTCTACCGTGAGGTGGTACACATCCGTGTAGGAAAGCCCTGTATAGCACGAAAAGAGAAACGTATCCCTTGACACCTGCTCGTAGCCTTGCAGTTCGTTATCGGTTAATGCCGCAATCTTGTTTACTTCCTCCCTTGTAATGTATCGGGGTGTTCCAACGTCCCAGCGGATGGAATGACCGATAAAAGGATAGGAGTCTATGATGTGCCGTTTGTGCAGGTCTTTGAGCAGGGATGCCAGCATAGTAAGATAACCAGCCGAAGTGTTGAGTTTAAAACCCTTTTCTTTGGCAAAATACTCCTCCAAGTCCTTGATAAGGGCTGTATCGGCTTTTTGCACGGGAATATCGTCCACATGGTAGCGGCATCTCAGAAATTCAGACAGATGCTTGCGGAAGAGCAGCAGACATTTCAGTCTTCTTTCGCTGCGATCTATGCCAACTCGTTCACGGAAGCGGTCGATATACTCGTCCGCATGATGAAGCAGCCCCTGCGACTCGCTGTTTAACCCGAATACAAGTTCCCTTATCTTCCCTGCCGTGACAGTGTTGTTCAACTTGCCCGAAAGCGATTCATAAATTTGATGGACACTTACTTGCAGTCGGTCAAGTTCCCTGTTCACTGATACGGCTTCGGAACTCTTACCCACAAGTCGCTGTTTACGACTATCCCAAATTTTTGGCGTACAGGCGCATTTGCAACTGAACTGAACCATTGAGCGACCGATACTGATGCGTCCCATGATGGGACTTTTTCCGTTTTTGTCCTGCGTACCTCTTTTGAGGTAGAAAAGCAGCTTGATTTTTTCTTTTTCCATTGTTTTTTTGCTTACAAAATTATACTTCCCAGAGGAACTTTGAGCGATGCAAAACATTGATAATAAAAGAGAAAACACCGTTTTAGTTACCACTTTTAGCTGTTCTTTTCCTTTCATCGTTTCTCGAACGATTTGGTAACTGAACTCTTGCTTTTTCACTCCATTTTTCGCCTATTTACCTTGATGCAACCCAATGAGAAAGCAGGCAATATATCTTGTGTTTCAATCAGATACGCATTTTTCTCCTTTTCTTGCTTCCAACTCCTATACTTCCGCATAGAACGAAGCCAGCTCAGGCACTTTGATGAATGTTCTGAAGCGTTCCTTCTGAATAATCTCATTGGTGATGGAAAACTCATAGTCGGTGGACTTCTTGGCAAATACCGCTGCCCATGCGTCAAAACTGTTGATGCCCTGCTTTTCCAAGGCTTGCGGGCGCAAGTACTTGAACAAAAGATATAGTTCAGTCAAGCTATTGGAAATAGTAGTTCCCGAAAGGAAGGTTGCCCCCAAGTCCTTGCCCGACCGCTCTTGTATAGTGCGAATAGCAAAAAGCATATTGAGCGCACGTTGTGAGCCGTCAGGATTGCCCAAGCCCGACACTCTGTCATGGCGGGTGTTGAACATCAAGTTCTTGAATTGATGGCTTTCATCTACAAAAAGGTGGTCAATGCCCATCATTTTGAAGTCCACGGCGTCGTCCTTTCGCTCGGCAATGCTGTCTTGAATGCCCTGCAACTTGGCTTCCAAGGTCTGCTTACGTTTTTCTAAGCCTTTGAGCATGGCACGGGAAATGTCCGCTCCCTGCATACGGAGTACTTCAAGGTTTTCCTCCACAGAATCTTTTTCTTTCTGCAAAATCGCTTCTTGTATCTCCAAAGCCTGCGGTATCATGCCAAACTGCTCATGCGTGAGGATAATACAATCCCAATCGTTGTTCTTGATGTCATTGAAGATGCGCTGGCGATTTTGCTTACTGAAGTCGTTCTTTCCCGGATAGAGTATCTTGGCATTGGGATAAGCCTTGCGGAAGGTATCGGCAATGTCAAAGACATTTGCCTTTAGTCCGATAATCATCGGCTTGTTTGCCAGTCCCAATCGCTTCATCTCATAGGCAGCCGTACACATGATAAGCGTCTTGCCCGCTCCCACCTCGTGATCGCAGATGCCGCCACCGTTGGTTTTGAGCATCCACACGGCATCCTTCTGACTCTTGTAAAGGTCGAATATGCCCAGCCGTTTGAGGTCAAGGTCGGGAAACGTCTGGTGCGTACCGTCAAAGTTGGGTCGCACAAAACAGTTGAACAGACGATTATACCTGTCGGAGAGTTGCTGCTTGAACGTGTCGGGTGTGCGTCCGAGCCAATCAACAAAACCCTGCCTGATTTCCTCAATCTTGGCATTTGCCATCTGGATGGCATGTCCGTCCCTTACTTTAATGGTTTTGGTCTCTCCCGTAACCTTATCTGTCACCTCCTTGCTCTTGTTGATGTCGGGAATGGTATTGTGCAGGGCGTGCTTCAGGAGATTGATGCCGTCATAGCGGCGGAACTCACCTTGTACGGCATACTTGTGCCAGATATTGGCATTCTTTTGGTCGCAGACAATGCTGTACTCATCCATGTTGGAGTGGTAGGATACACTAATATCCGTTCCGAAGAACTCTGAAGCGAATCTGCCATAGACTTTGGCAGGTATCCAGCGTTCACCGAGATTGAAGTCAAGGTCTGCAAATGGAATGAGTGTCGGCGTGGCTGCACGCAGGGCAGCAAGACTCTGCTTTGCCTCTTCGTGGTCGGGATGTTCCAAGAGCCATGACTCAATACGCTCCGCCTTTTCTATTACATTGCCCGAAATGAACTTGTCCGCAACCTCATAAGCATTCTCTTCGGGATTATAATAGATGCGACCTTCTAAGGAAGAAATGATGTCGCTTTCCTCCATATCAGGTAAAAGCGAACTCATATAGTCAAGTTCCACCGTACCGTACTTGTTGAGCGATGCACCCAGTGCCTCCATCGGGTCTGCGGCAACGGTCAGCTCTGTGGTAGAAAAAGCTGTTGGATGGTCAAAGATGTCCGCCTTGACGTACCTGCCGTTCTCGGAGCGTTCCAAGAAGAGCATTTCCACGCCTGTGGCATCCATCTTGATGATGTCGGTGTTCGCCTTCTGGTTAAAGTAGCCCCAGCGTGCAACATAGTCATCATACAGATGATTGAGCCTGTTTCTATCTTCCCTGTCTTCTGCATGGTTCTCTGCCTCGTAGTCATAGAGACGATGATAGCACTCCCGTATCTCGATATAGCTTTTTAGTCGGGAAAGCTGGGCATACGGCAAGTCCATCGGATTAAAGGTTGGATGTCGCTTTAAGTCAGAAAGAAACCCCACCTGACCTTTCTGCACGACAATGGAACCATCTCTTAGGTGAGAGTCCGGCAATGATAGAAAAGGGCGTGGGGAAGCGTCAAATACCTTTCTGACTTCCGCTATCGGCTGCGGCTTGCGCTCCTCGGCTTCATTCATAAAATCAAAGAGAGACGGTTCACGATATGACTGAGAGGAAGTCTTCTTGCTGCTTCTGCCCTTGGTTCTGTGCTGCGTTGCAGTTGTTGGCTGTTTCTCCTTATTCTCGTTTCTTCCTTTATTTCCCGTCAGCCTTTGTTCTTCGGAAGCCTGTATCTGTGGTTTAGGGACTTCCTTAATCTCGCCGTTCACGCGCTTTACTTCCTGCGTCCAGAGATTGTATTCCTCCGGAGCGAACAGTGAAGGCTGCTCCGTTTCCTGTCGCTCGTCCAAGCCGTCCATCACTGGGTGGTGGTCATCATCGAAATAGACAGTCTGCCCGTTCATCTCCCGTGGGGCTTCCACATCGGTGCGGATTTCTTTCACTTCCTGCTCATATTGGCGGTGAAGGTTAAGCACAGGTACTCCCTCTGGGGCTGATTCTTCAATAGTAGAGTCTGCCTCTTGTATCTGTACTGTCTGCTCACCGCCCGTTTTATCAACTTGCTCACTGATTTTTTCAACTTGAACTTCCTCTTTGGGTTCTTCCGTGGAAAGGTTATCTTCCATTGTCGAAGTCTGAACTTCGGGTGCAGCCTTTTCCTTGATTTCCTCTGTCACCACTTCTTCTTTGGTATATTGTCCCCTGACGATTTCTTCCAGTTCGGCTATCTCGTGCAATTTCTTAGGAGAGAAGTACAGGTCGCGCTCGATGCCCAGCCCATGAATCTTCACTTCCTCCATCTCGTCAAGCGACATATTGCCCAACTCCCAGCCGTAGCCCATCGTGACAGCACCGAAACCAATGCGGCTCTTAGGGTCGTACTCCAAAAGATAAGCCGTGTAAGCTCCCATCGGGAAGAAATAGCGTGCGTAGGCGACCTTATCACCAATAAGTTCCTTTTCCGTGCTGTACAGTTTAGGTAGTCGCTTTCTGATGCTGTCGGGCATCAGATTATAGGCGTTATCTGCCTCCTTGTGCACTTTGGGATCCTCTTTGGGTAAATTTACCGTTATACCTAACTTTCTCAGTTGTTTTTCGGCTTCTTTCTGCCGTTCCTCCTCCGTCATAGGTATGCCTGTTTCATAGAGTTTTCGATCAAAGCGTTGCTCAACTTCCAAGGAGAGCTGTGTCCTGATACTCTTCGCCATATCATCAATGCTGCCATCGAAGCGATACTCCCATGCAGGCTTGCCGTAGGGGTCTGTACCCATCGTGCGCTCCGTGGCGATGATACGGTGAGCAATGTCTTTCCAATCTCCTGCGAAAAGTGAGTTGTGCTTGAAGACGACAGAAGAGCCTTCTTCTTTGGGAACGGAAAGAGTTTCTACAAACTGCTGTTCAATCCCCTCGCTGATTTCTTTACCTGTCTGCTTCTGCAGGACGATGAGGTCACTGCCTACGTCTGTTCCTGCATTGTCTGAAAACATACCTGATGGCAGTCGGAGAGCGGAGATAAGGCGGCTGTTCTGCATCAGATAACGACGTATGGCTTCATTGCGGGGACTGTCCAATACACCCTGCGAGGTGATGAATGCCAGTAAGCCACCTTCCTTGATGCAGTCCAGACCTTTCACGAAGAAGTAATTGTGGATGGCACGTGTGGACTCACGTTTAAGAATGTCCTTGCCCTTGCTGTACTCACGGTCATAGACCATAAAATCCCCGAAAGGAATGTTACTTGTAATAAGGTCGTATTTTTCCTTATCTTCCAACTCTCCGATGGCTTCAAAGGGTTCTTGGCGGACAATGATGTTGCCTTGCCCATAAGGATGAATGGATTGTGAGATACGGGCAGTGAGCAAATCTTTTTCCATTGCATCGACCATTCCAGCCCTTTTAGCAAAAGTCTCGGTAAAGGCTCCCATGCCTGCCGAAGGGTCCAAGCAGCGACGTATGGGTACATCTACAGAAGTAAGCGCATCGGAAATGGCGGCAACGATACGGGTATCGGTATAGAAAGAGGTCAGTACGCTTGCCTTGATGCTCTCCCAGTACCGCTTGGCGGTATTGGCATCGACGGCATCACGGTAAATCATCTGTTTGAGCCTTTGCGTAGGCTCGAAGAGCTGTTGCTCCGACTTGCTCCAATAACGGAGGTCGTCGGGGCTGTCACATCGGTTCAGTACGCATTTCAAGCCACCGAAGCCCTGATAGTTCCGTAAGATACTTTTCTCTGCTTCGGTGGCTTCGCGGCGTTCTTTTTCCAAGCGAAGCACAACACGGATGGCTTCCGTGTTGGCTTCAAGGACGTTTTTCTTATTATATGCCATAGTGTTTCTTTTTTAATTAAGGAGGAGGAAAAAAGTCGGAAGATATAAAGTATATTACCTCCCGACCAATTCCGTTCCTCTTTATTTCTGTCGGGATTATCTCCCTCTTGATTTTCCTTTCCGGCTTTCAAATTCAAAGGATGTGGTATAGTCTTCATTCAGTACCAGACGGGCGTTGAACTTCTTGCCTGCCTTGCTGGTTAATCCTTTGAGAATGGGTGTACGTCCTATGGTTAGCAAATCCCGGATGTAGTCCTCGGTGAGAAGCGTTCCACAAACCTCACGGAAGATATGAAAGTCACAGTCCTCATGCCTACACTTGGCGACCTTGGCATAGATGCCCACGCTCTCATTGCTACATTTGGGGCAGCGATAGGTGGAATAAGACTTCTGTTTGGGAGCCAGCGAGAGGAGTTCCTCGCAGATGGTACCAACGTAGGAGTTGATGCCTTGCGCGAACTTTTCGGGCGGCATTTGTCCTGCTTCAATGGCGGCAAGTGTCAGTTCCCAGCTCCCTGTCATCTCCGCATTGGCGATTCGCTTGTCCTTGACAATCTCATAGACAGCCAAGCCTTTTTCGGTCGGTATAATTGCTTTCTTGTCCCTTCGGATATAGTCACGCAGGATAAGTGTTTCGATGATGTTGGCACGGGTAGCTGGTGTTCCTATACCGCATTCTGCCATAGCTTTTTTGCTTTCTGCATCCTCGACCTCTTTCCCAGCATTCTCCATTGCTGAAAGTAAAGTAGCTTCCGTATAGAGTGGTTTTGGCTTGGTCTTATCCTCGGTGATTTCTGCATCAAGTACAGGCAAGTTTTCTCCCTCTATCAGGTTTGGCAATGAAGACAAAACCTGTTCTTCACCCCCTTCTTTCTTTTCAGCTTCCGCTTCTTTACCTTTCTGCACGGCTTTCCAACCCAAGGAGATTTGTCGGCACGCTTTCCAAGCAAAAGTGCTGTTGCCGTCCGTGAAACGAACCAGCATACGCTCTTCCTCTGAATCGGGAGAAAATGCTTCGATGAAACGATTGACCACCATTTGATAGATAGTTGTTTCATCTGCCGACATTCCTGAAGGCGTTTCCCCAGTAGGAATAATGGCGTGGTGGTCAGTTATCTTTGCATTGTCTACCGAATGGCGATTAAGTGGATTTGATAGTGAGATGCCTATCTTGTGCAGCAGGGCGGGTACTTCCTCGAAAACATCCTCACTGATGTATCGGCTGCCTGTGCGGGGATAGTTCATAGAATAATGACAATGAAAGAAGAAAGGGCAAACACGAACGGAAACACTTGAACAATAACAACTTATGCACTTTTCTGCATTTTGTGATATGGCAAGATTGAGCGAAAAACGGCAATAGTTCCGTTACCAACTCGTAACCCATAGGGCACAAAGCAAAAAGGGGTTACGAATTGAATATAAACAACTGTGGCATAGGTTTTTATTCCTCATCTTTCATTTTTCTGCATAGCTCAAGAACTCTTGTTCGTATGTACCTTTGCAAGCAAAGGAAATTAGAAAAAAATGACAGAAAAATGAAAGAAAACAAACTGAAAGTCTCGTTTTTCACACAGGCTAAACGAGCGGACAAAAAAGGCATGGTGCCGCTTATCGGACGGATAGAACTGGGCAGGAAGCATTCCGCCTTTTCCGCCAAAAAGAAAGTCCCATTATCTCTTTGGGATAGCAGAAAGCAACGTCTTCTCGGCAAGAGTGCCATCGCAAATTCTATCAACCGGTATTTGAATGAATGCACTGCACTCATTCATGCACGCTATCGGGAACTTTGCGAAAGTGGAGAGTCATTCACGGCTACGGATGTGCGCAATGCCTATCAGGGACAGCTTTGTCAAAGCGCAATGCTTTTAGAGTGCTATGCTGAGTACCTCACACAGATTCATGAAAGAGTGGGCATAGACCGGGCAATGAAAACACTGGAGCTGCGTACCTATCAGCAAACTCTTCTTCGGGAGTATGTGCGTAGGAAATACAAGTTAAGTGATATTCCGCTCATGGAGCTGGATATTTCCTTTATAGAAGGCTATGAATACTTTCTGACAATAGACCGAAAACTGAAACGTGGCAGTATATGCAGTGCCTTGGCTGCATTGAAGGCGGTTGTGAACAAGGCTGTCAAAAATGGCATGATAGACATGTATCCGTTCATTGGTTACAGTTACGAAAAGACGAAAGGAACGCCGAGAAACATCACGCAGGACGACCTGCAAAAGATTATCGACCTGCCCATCAAATGGGAGAAATATCGTGTCGTCCGTGATTTGTTCGTGTTCTCCTGCTTCAGCGGTCTTGCCATTTCGGATATACGCAATCTCAAAGAGGAAAACATCATCATTGAGGAAGGAAAGCTATGTATTAAAAGCAAGCGTGTCAAGACGAAGACCCCTTTTCGCGTAGTAGTTCTCTCCCCAGCCAAGACCATTATGGAAAGATATAGGGGCAGACGTGCGGGATATGTATTTGACGTTCCCCCAAGAGACGTGGTTTACAATGCGATGCACCACATACAGAGAAGTATCGGTATGAAAACCCCTCTGACCTTTCACATGGCTCGCCATACTTTTGCTTCGGTCATTACCCTGTCGGCTGGTGTTCCAATAGAAACCGTAAGCGGTATGTTGGGACATACCAATTTGAGAACGACACAAGTGTATGCAGCGGTCAATTCAGAAAGAATAAGACAGGATATGCAGAAGATTCAACAACGGATAGAACACACTTTCACCTTAAAATTATAGCTTATGGCACGCAGTACATTCAAGACATTGTTTTACATCAACCGTTCCAAACTGAAGAAGAACGGCAAATGCCCGATAATGGGACGAATCACGATAGACGGACAACAAGTACAATACAGTATGGGGTTGGATATCAATCCAAACAATTGGGACGCAAAGCATGGCAGATGCAAAGGCGACATTGACGAAATGAAGAACATCAACCGCATACTGACAGAAAAGGAAGGACAGATACAAACCAAATACAATGAGCTGGTTTGGCAAAAGGGGTATGTAAGTGCAGAACTGCTCAAAAATTGTCTGACGGAGGATTCACAAAGCAATGGAATGCTCATGGAAGAGGCAGACCGTTTTATAGAGGAAAAACGCCCTTGTGTGGGAATTTCCATCGCCCAATCCACTTTCCGCAACTACATCTATGACAAGCAGCTCATAGTATCCTTCCTGCTGGAAAAATACGGAATGTCCGATATTGGTTATTCACGGTTGGACTATGGCTTTGTCGAAGAATTGGATTTCTATCTTAAAAGCAAGCGCAGATTATCACCTGCCACCATTCAAATGACGGTTATTTTCTTGAGAAAGCTCATCAGCATCGGACAACAGAAAAAATACATCCGCCGAGACCCGTTTGTGGATTTTAAGGCGGAAAAACCACGTGGCACGAGAAGGTATCTCACAACGGAAGAACTCAAGCGCATTTTGCAAACGCCCATCTTAAACAAGCAGTTCGAGCGAGCAAGGCAACTCTTCATTTTCTGTGCCTTTACGGGACTGGCTCGTGTGGATATGTTGCGACTGACACCTAAACATATCCACCATTATGATGACGGAACTTGTGAGATACGTATCAAGCGACAGAAAACGGACGTGGAAGCCATCATTCCACTTCTGCCCATCGCAAAGGAGATACTTGACATTCATATAAAAGGGAAACAACACGATGATTTGATATTTCCAACATTGAACGTTAGCAAGGCATCTTTCGCCTGTATAAACATTGGTCAGATATGCCAAATTGAGAAGGGCTTGACCTTTCACATGGCTCGCCATACTTTCGCCACGACCATCTGCCTTTCCAATGGTATAGCAATGGAAACGCTCTGCAAGATGCTCGGACACAGCGACATTGGAACGACACAGATTTATGGAAAAATTACCGACCTGAAAATCAGAGAGGACATGAACCGTTTGCAAGAACATAAAAGTAAGGCTTTTTCTGACTATACGGAAGCTATCGAAAAGCAAAACGCAACAATATTTTAGAAATCAGCAAAAATTTATGTATGAAAACAGATAATAGCAAAAAGGAACTTTCCTATTTTCGATTGAAGTTGGAAAGCTATATGAGTGAACATCACCCCGAGCGATTGGGAGACAAGGAGTTTATCACGGCAAGAGCCGACATAGCACTGACCGCCTACTGCGATGCCGTGGCGCAAGGTTTTAATCATTTAGAAGCAGAAAGAATAGCAAGTGAAGTGCTTTTCAGTGGACTGCATTTCTCAAAGTACGATACCCTTGTTTCTGTCTTGGAGGACGAGTTTGAGAGGAAACTCCCTGCACCGCTCCCCGAGAGGCTTTCGTTTTTATTGTTGGCGAACAAGGCTGTTCAAGCCACATTCGCTGGGTACGAACTGACGGACGAATTTGCCGCAAGCGAACAATACGACCGTCTTTACACCGAACTGACAGGCACGATAGTACTGCTCATCGAGAGCAACAACCTGCCAACGGTCAAACAGACGGAGGAAGCAAGCCCGAAGGCGTTGTAGGCAAAGGCGCACGCAAAGTTCCTGATGCCGTTTCTTATCGTGCAAAGGTACAACGGCAGCCTGTCTGCCCTGAAAGGTCAAGTCCTGCGGATGGAGAGTAGAATCTCCACCGCAGGATTTTTCTTTTTCAAGGCGGTACTACAATCCTCAATATCCGTGCGGTCGTATTCATCTCTCCCAACCTTGCAGGGCAGGGCTGCCGTAGAGAGTATAGGCACTACAAGAATACGGCATACTCAGGCTCTTTGGACGCAAAAGCGAATGATAGAAACAATAGTTAGAACTAACGATTGTCTTGACAATCTTATTATATGACAAGCCATTTTTTATACAACTTATTGTCTGTACAATTTGTTGTCATAACAATTTATTGTCAAGACTATCTATTGTCAAGACAAACTATCGTCATAACAAACTATCATCAAAACAAACTATCGTCAAAACAAAACTATCGTCAAAACAAACTATCGTCAAAACAAACTATTGATAGTTCGACATCTCGATTTGTCGAACTATCGAACTGTTGATAGACCAACAAATATGCAATAAAAGGAAAGAACCGGCACCTCATCTCATTACCGCAATAACGCTGAGGGATTTTCTCGTGGTCTTTTCTCTTGTCTTCCTGACATTTCCCTGCTTTTCCTCATCCCTTGTAGCGATGCTCTTGACCACTTACTTTTGCACCCGATAAGTACGGCAACGGGCAGCATAACAGCTCCATTGCCGAGTAACAATATAGTAATCAAAACAATATCAAAGCAATGAAACTCATTATCATCGACCGCAAAGCGTGGGAGCGGCATCGCTCCGAATTTGCAGACTTTATCCACCGTGTGGAAAAACTCATTGGTAATCCTCCTAAGAACGAGCAATGGCTCGACAACGAAGCCGTGTGCAAGCGTTTGGGCATAAGCAAGCGTACCCTGCAATCATACCGAGATACGGGAAAAATCCCTTTCTCCATGATTGGGCACAAGTGTTATTACAAACAGACCGACATCAGCGAAATGCTGAATGAAGTCAAAAAATGAATGAATTATGGCAGAGAATGAAATCATTACGCAGGAAGACCCTCAGATGCAGTTATTTTCACAACTGATGGAAGGTACTTTGAAGAAGTTGGAGCGGTATTGTGCCACAGCTCGTCCGATGTTAGATGGCGAGGTTTACCTTTCGAGCGAGGAAGTGTGCAGCCACTTACGGCTCAGCACACGCACGCTCCAAGAGTATAAAAATGCAAGAATACTTCCATTCTACAAAATCGGAGGGAAGATACTTTACAAACAGAGCGACATACAAACAATGCTTGAAAAGTATTATAATCCAATACCGCAAACAGGTAAGTTATGAGTTAAGTTAAGAAATCAGTCGCGACTTAAGTAAAATGGTCAGTTATGACTTTGGTCAAAAAATTAGTTTCGACCTAAGTCAAAATTAACTTTAGTCAAAAATATGTCAGCTCATAAAGTCAGTAAGTCAAGAAATTAGTCAAAACTTATCTCTTGACTTACTTTTTGAACTTTGAACTCTCGTCTATCAAAAGCACCCCAGAAAGGTTGCTTTATGGAACATAACAAACTATCTCTTTCTTTATACTGGCAAGGTGTGTCTTTGTACCACAAATTATCATTTGTACCACAAAGACCCTTGCCCCAAAAGGGGATTAAATCACTCCAAAGTCGTGATTAGATAACAGAATAAAACATAAGATTAGGCTAAAATTAGAAGTAGCCAACAACAATCGTTACGGACACAGAGAGACAGAGGAAGTGCCATGCTGGGATAGATGGGACACCCGTATGCCCGACGTGAAGGATCAGCTATGAGCCATCGACCTGTACAACAAATCGGGTGCGGTAAGCAAGTCCGATATTGTCCGTGCCCGAATCCTCGGGGAGAATTTCAAGGTAATCATGGTGGACAAGTTTGCCGTGGAATATAACCGCAAACTGTCCGAACTTACTACGAATGTTCACGGAATAGGCGAAACTACAATCAGATGGCGAAACTCTTGCACCTTATGACTGATAAGAACGTACAAAATCTTTTCCGTGAACTTATAAGTTTCACGGAAAAGTTCAAGTTACTTCAGTAACAAACTGTGGAGTTAACAGAGGTCTATCGTCATATTCATATAACAACCCGTTGGCGGAATTAATTTAGTGCATATTTAATTCTGCCAATGGGCCTGTTGTTAATGAAGTTTACGTATAGCAGAATGGTGAGTGCACTAATCTTGCCAATGATTCTGGCAAACAAACCATTCGTTATGCAAGTTCCAAAACGAAGTGCAATAAAAGAGTAACCCTCGCCGAGAGATGCAGACGTTCTCGAAGCGTAGCGAGAGGTTGTCTGCATCTCTCGGCGAGGAAAAAAACAACCAGCAATACAAATAAAAAAGGGAGACCTCTGTCTCCCCAAGATTAATTAACTTTGTATTGTGAAATATCATCAATTAACCTCGGAGCAAAGGTCGCAAATTTTCGCCTTACTCCAAAAGAAAACAGGGAGAAAAGAGATTGCCGCAATCGTCGGCATCAGTCAGTCAACACTATCACGTGAAATTAAACGCAACAGCACGCCATCAGGAAAGTATATCTGGACAAAGGCGCACGATATGGCTATGCAGCGCAGAAAGAGAACGGTAAAGAACGCCAGGCTCTCTAACGAATTAGTCTGGAGAATTAAGGAATATATCACCAATGACCAGTGGTCTCCACGACAAATATCAGGTTATCTGCGCAAGAATGAGAGAATAAGGGTGTCCCACCAATCCATTTATAATATCATTCATAATGATACAACAGGGGAACTTGCCAAACACACAAGGCATAAGATGAAATACAGACATCGTCCCAAGGGCAGACATCTTCCAATTAAAGACAGGTTGAGTATCCATGAAAGAAGTAAGGAAGTTGACGGGAAGAGATTTGGAGATTTTGAGATGGACTTGATCGTAGACCCTGACCAGCATGCCATACTCACACTGGTAGAGAAATCCACCAATATGCTGCTTATGCAGAAACTGCCATTTGGAAAGCAGTCAAAGCCTCTGGCAAAGGTAGTTAGGAAACTGCTGCTACCATACAAGGATATTCTGAAGACCATTACAACAGACAACGGACCTGAATTTGCAGCACATAAGGACATTACCAAGTTCTTAGGCGTGCCCGTGTACTTCGCTGATCCATATTGTTCTTGGCAAAAGGGAGCTATTGAGAATACAAATAAACTAATCAGACAATATATACCGAAAAAGGATTCGTTTGAGCATTATACAGAAAAGAGAATTATGTCGATACAAAAAAAATTGAACGAAAGACCGAGAGAAAAATTAAACTTTTCTACTCCAAAGTGTGAATTCTTCAAATACGTTTTATAATTTTGCACTTGCTGGTTGACTCTGCGGTTATTTTCGCATGAAGATTCGTTGACGAGATTTTCAGAGAATTGCTTGCATATCTCAAGTTTTTTGACGAATTTTGTATAAAAGTTGTACACACGACGGTTTGAACTTAACGTATTGAATACTACTAAGTTACTAAAAATCGACGACATGTGCAACTTTTTATTCATGTTTATCAACTTAAATTAATTCCGCCAACGGGTAGACTTATGAAAAAGCTTATATTTTTAAATAGTTTGTTGTTGCTCTTGCTTGGTTGTAAAGACGAATCGAACATGATTAAATGTAAAGGAATACCCGATGTAAATCAAACGTTTTCTTATATGTATTTCAAAACAGATAACGAAGGATATTTGTTTGGGACATATACAGAATATGGTGAATTATCGGAAAAGGAATTAGAAAATCCAAATAATATTCCAAGATTAATAGACGAAGCAAATATTTATAAAACCACCGATGGAGGAAGAAATTGGATTAAAATAAATTCAAGTTTAAATTACAGTTATTTTAATATATGTACTCAACTAAATGGTTATGTTTATATTTTACGAAATGATGTGAGAAAAGATTATAATTTTAGCATTGCAGTTTTTAGTATAAAAAAAGGATATATTGAAAAAATCATAAAAACAAAACCGATATCTGAAATTTGGAATAATAATAGTAAAGTTTTTTATACAAATAACAGAGGTCCAATAAAGTTATATTCATTAGATAAAAATCAAAATATAGATAGTATTGATATTGAAAATTATGCCTTGCAAGGAATAGGCATAAACGAAAAGTCATATGCAATTTTTAGTAGTGGTAAAACCTCGTATTTTGGAAGTGCAGAAAAAGTGAATAACGAAATAAAACTTTCTATAATGCCCAAAAGTATAGTAAGCCAAGAAAATAATACTGTAATAATTGCTGGCAATAGTTTATCGGATGCAAAAGAAATTTCTTTAATAAGCTATGAACCCTATGCACACCGTTTGAGAGTTATAAAAAAAATCAAGAACTATTCTATTATCGAAAATTTACAATCTAATGATAAAGCAACAATAGGATTTATTGGTAATATAAAAGGTGCTTTTATAGAATACGATTTGCTTTATAGTTTAGATAAAGGCAAAACTTGGCAAATCAAAAAGCTAGAAGAGCCTAACTATATACGCCCCAGTTGTCTAATTAATAACATTGTTTATATATACAGCGGTGGTGCTAGAATGCAAAAAATCGTATTAGAGTAGTGGTTGCATCTTATAAGATGCATAGAAGGCTGGCAATGCTCCAAATTGGGAATTATGAAGACTATCAAGATTACCTGATAAGAAAAAATGTGAAGGTATGGATCAACGTTCTGCCTTCACATTATTGCAATTACTACATGAACACATTCTTTACCCGTTGGCGGAATTAATTTAGTGCATATTTAATTCTGCCAATGGGCCTGTTGTTAATGAAGTTTACGTATTGCAGAATGATGAGTGAACTAATTTTGCCAATGATTCTGGCAAACAAACCATTCGTTATTTTCGCATGAAGATTCGTTGACGAGATTTTCAGAGAATTGCTTGCATATCTCAAGTATTTTGACGAATTTTGTATAAAGGTTGTACACACGACGGTTTGAACTTAACGTTTTGAATACTAATAAGTTACTAAAAATCGACGATATGTGCAACTTTTTATTCATGTTTATCAACTTAAATTAATTCCGCCAACGGGTTGAAATCATATTATGATAGTTATAATCACACCATAAGTGAGCAAGTATCATCTTGAACCATAAATAATCATTAACTTTGCAGACAAAAGACAATAAATATGTTGACACCAATAGCACTTAGAGTATTATCAGATGATAGTGTCGGTAAAAGGAAACTAGAGACACATAAAATATATTATTTGTTAGATGGTTTTAAAATTACAAATGAAGGACATTTATATGTTTCTTCTTATCGCCTTGAAAAGGATATAATTTTTCAGAACTTATTTGCGGATGTAAATAGTCCAGATATATGTATTTCTGCGATTGTCGGTGAAAATGGTTCTGGGAAAAGTTCTTTAGTTGAATTTTATATGCGGTTAGTGAATAATTTTGCAGCAGCCACATTAGGTGAATACCAAACTAACCCTGGATCTCAACATTTACATTACATAAATAACATTGTAGGTGAATATTATTATATGATAGATGCTATTCCGTATAGATTAAAAGTTGTAAGCCGAAATGTAATACTGGAGAGCTATTCCCCAACAGGGAAAATATTAAATGAAATGCACGAATTTGTCTTACATAATACAGCAGACATTTTTGATAATGAAATGAATAAATCATTCACAGAAGACGATATGAGCGAATCACCGATGCAAGAATGGAGATTTCCCAAATTTGCATCGAAACCCAAAAATGATAGTCTGTTAAACAAGCTATATAGTCATTTTTTTTATACTTATATATCGAACTATAGTATTTACGCATATAATACAACTGACTATCATCAAGAAAGTAATAGTGATAGATTAGAAGAATTAATTAGGCGAGAAAAGAAAAAGACGTATGATGTGGAATATAGGAATTGGTTGAATGGTATATTCCATAAAAATGATGGGTATCAAACTCCTATTGTATTGTCCCCATTTAGAACCAAAGGCAATATAAATATCAATACAGAAAATACACTCTCAAGAGAACGGTTAATCACTCTATTAATTATGCCAGAATCTCAATTCCGTGTTATTAATAGTCATCTTGAGGTTACGGGACTTAAATTGTCCAATCGAATGATCGATTATAACGCAAAGTACTTAAATCGACATCTTGGATTTATGAGACTTCAGCAACGAGGTTTTGATAAATTTAAAGACTTAATAGTGAAATATTGGGGAGAGATGATTGCTGAAAATTTATCTAATTTTTCCAATGTGCGTAAAAATTATGAAACTGCTATTGGTTATTTGGTTTATAAAACTTTAAAAATATCCAAACAATATAAACAGTACAACCGTTTCTTCCGAGATCATCAAAATATAGCATATAAGATTGATGAAGAATCTCTTCGTAAGTTAATCATACGTATGAGCATTGATCATTCTCATATTACAAGAAAAATACATCAGACATTAGCATATATAGTTTATGGGAAGTATGATTACAATGGTGATTGTTGTTTCTTTGACATCAATAAAACGTCTATCAATACATCAGACATAATAAAAAGCGAAAAGAAGAAAGAAGAAATTGGTATTGGGAAAATTTTTATTTATTCTGTTGAGGAATTAGTTCCACCCCCATTTTACAATATTCAGATAGAACTTAGAGATAAGGATAGTGGAAATCCAGTATTATTTGAAACTCTCAGTTCTGGAGAAAGGCAACAAGCATATTCTATTAGTGCTTTTCTGTATCACCTTTCCAACCTTGACTCGGTTTGGAATGATTCAAACAAGCAACGAATTGCTTATAAGCATATTAATGTTGTGATGGAGGAAATAGAATTATATTTTCATCCCGAATTGCAACGAACTTATATTAAAAATCTCCTTGAAGGAATCAAACAAATCCAGATTCCTAATATTAGAAGTATTCATATTTCCTTTGTAACGCATTCACCCTTTATCCTATCCGATATACCGAGCCGTAATATCTTGGCATTAAAGATTAATAGTACAGATGTAATGGAAAAAACTCACTTAAGTACATTTGGAGCAAATATTCATGATATACTTAAAGATAGTTTCTTTCTGACAAAGGGAGCCATTGGCGCTTATGCAGAGCTTACCATAAAAAGCATTATTCAAGAAATGGAAGATGCAAAGAAAAATAGAAAAGCTGATGATACAAGGATTCATGAGAAGATTATGCTAATTGATGAGCCCATTATTAGAAATGTCCTTTTAGGTGAATATCATAGAGTTTTTTCTGAAGCAGATAAAGAACAGAAGATAAAAGAATTGCAACGTCAAATAGATGAATTAAAAAACAACTAATATGTGGAATTTAAAAGCGCCGTCATCTGAATTAATCACATGGTATAAAAATACCATGCTTAATGGATTATACTTGCGAATTAAGCAAAGAGATAATGGGGACCCCGTTTTAGAACAAAAGATACAAGATGTGCTTATACCTAAAGTTGAAGATGGCTCAGATGACAAATCAATACTGGAGCACCTATTGCTTTATAAACCTCAAGAATCACACGAACTATGTAATAACTTAATGGGACAAATTATTCCTAATTACGATGAAAATGAATTTCCATTATATCTTGAAGCAAAAAACAAAGGGAACTATCGCGATGTGGCTCAAAAACCTTTATTCCAAAAATATTTTGGAACACTAAAAAAAATACTTGATATATTTGATTACGACGGACAACTATCCAGAAATAAATCACGCTCATATAAGTTGTCCATGGGGCAAGGTCGTAACACTTGTACATATTGTAATCGCCAATATGTTATCACTGTTAATGGAAAAAATGATAAGGAACGAATCGCACGTCCACAATTAGATCACTGGTTTTCCAAAGAATTATATCCTTTGTTGTCTCTAAATATATATAATTTAATTCCCTGCTGTTCAATATGTAATAGTTCAATAAAAAGGAATACTATTTTCAGCCTTGATACCCACATACATCCATATCATGATTTAACCTCTGAAGAACCAGTTTTTCAGTTCAATTATAAATTGGAAAAAGATATGACATATTCGGTAATTTGTGTAAACACAACCGATATAAAGGAACAACATATGCTTAATGATTTTGAAATTGAGAAGCTCTATACATACCACGGAGAACTTGAAGTTAAAGACATACTGTTATTTTTTAAGAAAAATCCAAGTTCATATCTTTCACATTTGCTAAATGACACCTTGAAAGAATATGGCTATACAGAACGTGATATATATAGAATGTTTTTTGGCACAGAATTAGATTCAACAGAAAATCTTAATCGGCCATTTAGCAAATTAAAACGAGATATCCTTACTCAACTTGGTGTACTTGAAAACGGACACATTAAAATTATAAGATAACGTGAGTTCGACGAATTTAGAACAGAGCAAGCTGTGTGTCAATAGTCCTTTGTACATTGATACACGGCTTTTGGGGGAACAGGCAATAGGCTGCAATAGCGCCTAATAAATTGACGATAAAATTGTCAAAGCATCTATGTCTGGAGTGCTCCACCTGTGCAATATTCTTAAGCTCATCATTCACAGTTTCTATAATGGATCTTTTTCTGAGTAAGAGTCTGTCAGAAACGCTCATCAAAGCTCCTTTCATGTTACTATTCAATTTGGTAATAAGTTGTCTTCCATCCACAAACAGCCTTTGGAAGAGATATTTGCCGATGTGCCCCTTGTCGCCGACCAGCTTGCCATATATGAAATCTACAAACACTTTGTATTCCAACGGCTTACGGTCATCAACATCTCCCGGTGTTATCATAAAGTTGAGAAGTTCTCCTTTCTCATTACAAATCAAATGCAATTTGAAACCGAAGAACCAACCCATGGAGCATTTTCCTCTTTGGGCTATACCTTTGAAAACCTTATGAATATGTATTCTTTGGTTCTTGCAGACACGCAGTGGTGTGCTGTCAACAAAACTTATGCCCGTGCATTTTCCTAACAAGACTTTCTTGATAAACAAAGCGAGTGGAATGACAACCTCCCTTTCCAATTCTACTATACGGTTGTATGAGACAACTTTAGGAAACAAATTACGCAGATGCTTACATACTTTTTCAAGATAGAAATGTTTAAAGCAGCGATAACCAGAGTCGTGAAAAAGAATCATTATTAGCATGACTTCTGCCTTTGACATCGAGGAATCTCGATGATACTTTCTTTTTCCAGTAGGCTTTAGCGTATATTTTGCTGTCATTGCATCAAAAAACTTGCAGAAATCATCTGCCATACAAAATATTTCAGTAACTTTGTCTCGGTAATCATAGCGATTTTTGTTTGTAATTGTTTGTAAATCAATACCTAAAAGTTACAACAAATTTCACTAATCACCAAATTTATAGACACTTATAATTCATCGAACTCACGTTAAGATAACATTGCCATCTTTTAATGTTTTTACGGATATGGCTTCTACTTCTGAACGGATTTGTTGCTCCAACGCCGTATATTTTTCTTTTTTCATTCGCAATTTTTCTCGGAACCGTAACAATTGGGGTCAGTCGTAAAACCCAGTTGCATCCCTCCTCTCTTCATGCACATAATTTCATAAGTATTTGTTATCTTTGCATCATGAAGACCGAGCAATTGTTGCGTTGTATCTTTCCAGAGATACTCGCAGATTATTTTGATGTGATAGATATCCAAGAGAACATTTCCCAGATAGACTTCTGGTTGGATGAGCGTAACTTTATGGAAAAAGCAGACCGCAAGGCCGGCACGGTAAGCAGTTACGGCTTTACCGCCGAACGGGTTGTCCAAGACTTTCCCCTTCGTGGCAAACCCGTTTACCTTCATGTCCGCCGTCGAAAATGGCATGACAGTTCCACGGGTGAGATATTCAGTTATTCTTACGATGACCTGACGGCTGAGGGCAGCAAACTATCCCCTGAGTTCGTTTCTTTTTTAAAAGAATAGAATTGAGTCTACTGCGGAGAGCATTACAGGTATCGGCTCTCATTATGGCGTAGACGGTAAGCAGCTTTCCACCCAATACAAGGAGCATTTCAGCGATTATCGCCGGTGGGAGCAGTTGTCGCATGCGGGAGACTGGCTGCTGTTTGATGAGAACCTGGGAGAGAGCCTGAGTATCGATGAGACTTGTCTGAGCAGCGGTGAGGTCTATACGTTTCTGACCAACAAGGCTGGCAAAGGTGGCAGGGGTACTCTGGTAGCTGTGGTCAGGGGAACAAAAGCCGAGGATGTAATCCGTGTTCTGGAAAAGATTGACCTTTCCAAAAGAAAGACTGTCAAGGAGATAACGCTCGACTTGTCTTCCTCTATGATGATCATTGCGCGCACGGTGTTCCCCAAGGCACTCATCACCAGTGACAGGTTTCATGTGCAGAAACTTTACTATGACGCTTTGGACGACATGCGCATAGCCTACCGGTGGATGGCAAGGGACAGAGAAAATGAGGAGATGAAGGAAGCCAAAGCCAAGAATGAAACCTACAAGCCATTCAGATATAGCAACGGTGACACACGCAAGCAACTACTTGCCAGGGCGAAGTTTATACTGACTAAACACAAGTCCAAGTGGACGGAATCGCAAAGGCTAAGGGCGAAAATAATCTTTGAAAACTACCCGGAACTCAAAAAAGCTTATGATCTGGCCATGGAACTTACCGATATTTATAATGCAAGAAGCATCAAGGACGCGGCAAGGCTGAAACTGGCTAAGTGGTTTAACGAGGTAGAGAAGTTGGGGGTGGACAACTTCTATACGGTGATTGACACCTTTAAGAACCATTATGATACCATACTCAATTTCTTTGTCAACAGAGCCACAAATGCCAATGCTGAATCCTTCAACGCAAAAGTCAAAGCCTTCAGGGCACAGTTCAGGGGAGTAACGGATATTCCTTTCTTCCTTTACATGCTTATGAAATTATGTGCATGAGAGGAGGGGTGCAACTGGGTTTTACGACTGACCCAACAATTGCCCGTTCGTGGTTTCATCGAAGAAAAGGTTGTTTGCACGTTGGTATTCTGAGACCTCTGCAAAACCTTCATTTATAGAAATAAAACATTCTTTTCTATGAATCCCATGAAATGGGGGCAATGAAAAAAAATATATAAATAACCTTTTCAGTGACTATCCTGCAGTTTTAGACTATTAATTAGGTAGTTTAGAATTCGAGAATCGAAGAAATTTCATGTCTACAAAGGATTTTTCTAACTTTAATTCTTTTCGTAAGTCCCTCCTAAGCTGATTCAATAATTCTAATGCTGAACTAGAATGGTTTCTTGCTATTTCTTCTATAAACTTCTGTGCTAGTTCAATCTGTCGTGTTGTCCCAAAGAGTTGAATATTAGCAATTGCTATTTCTACATCTGTATTATATCTATTATCTTCTCTACAAGATGCTCTTTCTAACATTTTCCATGCTTCAATTAAGTATTTTATTGTTACTTCTTTCTTCTTAAAAGTAATATTTTTATAAATTGCTAAGAAGTAGGTTACTACTGCGCTAAGAATTACAATTGTAATTTGGGGTACTAAAGTCTCATTCATACTTTATTTGTGTTTGTTTTAAAATAATACCTTAATTCAGCAGCATAAATTCTTGTGAGAACTTCAAGTGTCTGAGAAACAAAGTTTTCAAAACACTTGGATATGTCAGAAATTTCACCTATCTTGCTGCTGCAAACATAACAAGTAAGCAAAAAAAAATGACATGGCAAAGGTAGCAATTAAAAACGAGAATATCACTTCTTTCGGTGGAATTTATCATATTATGGACGTTTTCTCAAAGTTGCATACCGTATTATCCGTTTAGTTGTTATCAAATTATATACTTTAACAGCCCCATCTCGCATATATAGACAAGTAATCCTAAACCTATATATAAGAATTTCTCATAAGGCATATCAACAACTATTAACCAACTATATATATATACTAATAGAAATACTATGCTAAATATGATATACAGAATCTTATTTACTTTACCATATCCATAGGACAAAAAAGTCATGATAAAACCTACTATATATAACATATCATTATAAAGATATAGGATGCCTGAAGCTATATCATGCTTGCCTCGAAATAGTATATGGAATATGTTTGAGATAACAATGTAGGCAAATAATCCTACACTAATAGAAATTATTTTTTTTACAATCATATCCTTTTATTTCCTATTTCCTTTTTTTATTGTATATACTCGCATATTATTAGGTGAATAATCATTCTTTCCAACACCAATTTCATATTGCCCATTAGGCATACGAATTGGTTTTAGTGAATACCTATTTTTCGCCCAATCTACAGAGCGTTTTATAATAGCATTATCATAACTATTACTATTATCTGGGGATGGGAAAAATATATTTAATAAACTACCATTCCCGAATCGCTTGCCCATATCAATCGTTTCTCCTGCCGCCTTTTCTGAGTTTTTGGTCCTTCCTAATACATTTCTATATTCATTCAATGTAAATGGTATTTGACCTATGGCATCTGCCCAATATGGAACCCCTTCTACTTCAACCATTAGATACCCATTTCCAGGATTACCTTCAGCTTTCCAATCTCCACTACCTCCAGTACGATAACTCAACATAGATCTATCAACTTCAGAAAAAGAAATGATATCATCCCATGAAAAATGTGTAAAACTATCAGATTCTCTAATGTTAGTACTTACAAAAAGTAATGGCATATAATTATCTGCAGAAGATTCAAACCATTGAACACCTTCAGCATACAAATCTTTCGCTGTGATATTAGTTCGATTGGCTTGATGATTATCTAATGTAAATAAATAAGTACCTCTTGAATTTATAACATCCAATGTATCACCATTTATATCCGTAAATTTTAAAGGATTACCAAGACAATATGCATAAGGTGTCGAGTTTGGATATTTCTCTGCAAATCTATCCGTACTCATCCAAACACTCAACCTCGGCTCATAGTACCTCGCACCATAGTAGTACATGCCCGTCTCCTCATCAAACTCCTTGGCATTGAAAAGATAAGGCGTGTTCCATGTGTTGTTGCGCTCCTCGATGAACACCTCGCCATACGGTACATATTCAATGTGCTGCATGACCTCACCATCCAAGTTGGTGATGTAGCTACTGCTGCCCAAGTGGTCAGGGTGATAGTAGAACTGCATCCGCTCGTTTGTACCAGCTTCCCCAGCTCTTGTCTTGACCATCGCCCTTGCCTGTGCTGCCTCTGGCGTGTCGTCATCACTACTAAAGCCTTTGCCATTGACATAATCGGGATTGTCCACACCGTTGTATGGCAAATCGAATGTCTTGTAATTGTCCTTGATGGATTGCAACTGCTGATTGTACTTATCCTTGTAATTGATAGTCACACCATCAGCTTCATTGCCTGCATACGGTATTCGTCTTGGGTCTGCGCCATAAGAAGCTAAGTTGCCCAATTTGCTGACAATACGCTGCGAACCTACATAGATGTGCTTGGTGTACTTGCCGCCTTGCCCTGCCACCAAGTATGGGCTGACATAGAGCGAGAAGCGAGCCGTACCAGTGTTACCACCCGAGAACTCGGAGTTGACAAAGATAGCTTCGTTCTCACCGCAGGTCTTCACCGTGCGCTCACCGTCGGCATCATACCAATAGTTGCTCACAAAACCGTTCTCATCAGCTGCCAACAAGCGGTTTTCCTCGTCCCACTTGTACTTCTGCTCGTTTGCCTTTTCATCTTCCTTGCCATCATGCTTTACACGAGAGGTGTTGATGTAGACAAGGTTTCCGTTGGCATCATAGGTGTACTTGTGTCCGTTGTTGATGTTCGTGCTGTCCGTCGGGGTCTCTTCCGTGCGGTAATTGATGTCGCAGACATTGGCCAGTTGGAACTTTTTGCCGTCTTTTTTTTTCCATTGTTTTTGGTTGTAAGATGACAGGAGTTGGAGCTTCTATCCCTGCCTCTATGTCGAGTCTTTAAAAATCTTTGATAATTAGACAGTTATCTTGTTAATAGCTATTCCAAGGAAATACCCTATTACCTTTCAAAATATCTTTTTAAAAAGAATCGTAACATTTTTAACAATAAAATTATCGCATGAATAGATGTAAATAATACCAAATAGAACCACCATGTAAAAGCAGCTCCTCCAAATCCTTTATAGGTTATTAAGTAGTACAGAGGAAATGAATAAGCAACGAGCACAATAGCATTTTTAAAGTTTTTTACCGCTAATAAAAATCCATTTCCATTCTATAAGTAGCAGTATTATGCATACTAAAGAAAGGATGTATGCGATTATATCATCATTCATATTCTGGGTTTATGACATATCTATTTGTTTTTTATCCTTACCACATTACCATTGTATCTTCTTAAATACAGAATTGTTGTCAAACCCCATTACTAATAAATTATATTCATATGGATAATAGATGAAATTTCCATATACAATATATGGCATAGGGGCATTTGACGGTAGCTTCATCTTTTTTTTCGTAATTGTATCTTCAATTTGTTTCTCATACAACCAAGGACCAAATTCTTTTTCAACAAGTTTACATCTTCCTGTAAAATCAATTAGTGCTGATGGATGATAGTCTTCTTTTAAAATCTTTATGTTTATTATTGACAATGTATCTTGAATTTCTTTATTCATATTGCAATATAAAACATCTGTAAAATTCTTTGTGTTTAGACTACATGATGAATTCAAAATAATCATAAAAAGGCAACAAATGTATTTCATAAGATAAACATTTAATAAAATGTATGGCAAGTTTTGTACTTACCATACATTTAAATAATTTATTCATTTTTCCAATCTTGTACTCTGTTGTGAGAGTTATGAAAATCACCCAAAACAGGATAAGATTGATTTGAAGCAGGATTTTGTTCCCAGTGATCAATCAATCCTTGTGGATTATTAACTTCAATATTTTTCGCATTTTTGAATTGTCGCCCAGCTTTGCCAACCTCTATTATTTTTCCTGTAAAAGGAATTCTCGTTTTCCCTCCAGAAACCTGTACCGGATCAAGAGGATCATAAACATTTATATGCTTAACTCTTTTTGTAGCTTGTGAAGATAATTGGTAATCATCTCTGACAGGAGTGTTGATAGTCAAAAGGTTTATTTTTATATTTTTGAATTCGGGCATATCAACCATCATGTTTATAGCCTCAATATCAACATTCCCACCATGACTATGGCCTACCAATGTTAAAGGTTCGTTAACTGGAACATTTTTTCGTAGTTTAAGTATATAATTAACTAACGATTTAGCAGCTTCAGTACGTGCTGATTTACTATTGTCACCAGACCAATTAAAAAGAAAGTTCTTCCTACTGTTGTTAAATGCTTTACGTGCATAGTTAAAAATAGCTTCTTGACTCTTCCACGTATTTGCATCACTCCATGTTCCGTGAACTGCTACAACTTGCTTTCCATTAGGATCAAGTAATTTGATAGGATTACCATAGCAATATAAATAACAATTAAGATTTCTATTATTAAAGACTCCACCATTATGCTCACCGTCAAGATAATTTTCACTATTTCTTGGCTCATAATTGGAAATAGGATCTACACTCATCCACAAACTCAGCCTTGGCTCATAATACCTCGCACCATAGTAGTACATACCTGTCTCCTCATCAAACTCCTTGGCGTTGAAGAGGTAAGGGGTGTTCCAAGTGTTATTACGCTCCTCTATGAACACTTCACCGAACGGCACATACTCAATATGTTGCATGACCTCACCATCCAAGTTGGTGATGTAACTACTGCTGCCCAAGTGGTCGGGGTGATAGTAGAACTGCATCCGCTCGTTTGTACCAGCTTCCCCAGCTCTTGTCTTGACCATCGCCCTTGCCTGTGCTGCCTCTAGCATGTCGTCATCACTGCTAAAGCCTTTGCCATTGACATAGTCGGTATTGTCCACACCGTTGTATGGCAAATCGAATGTCTTGTAATTGTCCTTGATGGATTGCAACTGCTGATAGTACTTATCCTTGTAATTGACAGTCACACCGTCAGCTTCATTGCCTGCGTATGGTATTCGTCTTGGGTCTCCACCATAAGAAGCCAAGTCGCCAAGTTTGCTGACGATTCTTTGTGAGCCAATGTAAATGTGCTTGGTGTACTTGCCACCTTGCCCCACTACGAGGTATGGGCTGACATAGAGCGAGAACCTTGCCGTACCCGTGTTACCACCCGAGAACTCGGAGTTCACAAAGATAGCTTCGTTTTCTCCGCTGGTCTTCACCGTGCGCTCACCGTCGGCATCGTACCAATAGTTGCTCACAAAGCCATTCTCATCGGCTGCAAGGAGTCGGTTTTCTTCGTCCCACTTGTACTTCTGCTCGGTTGCCTTTTCATCTTCCCTGCCATCATGCTTTACACGGCTGGTGTTGATGTAAACAAGGTTTCCGTTGAGGTCATACTCGTACTTGTGTCCGTTGTTGATGTTCGTGCTGTCTGTCGGCGCTTCTTCCGTGCGGTAGTTGATGTCACGGACACTAGCCAGTTGGAACTTCTTGCCCTCATCATTATTATATGTGTAGGTGAGGTCGTAGCCTGCGTTGAGCGTGCCGTTGAACTGTACGTTACTTTGCGTGAGGTGCTGCTTCTTGCTTGTGATACGGTGCATGTTGTCGTAGCCCATGGCAAGGGTGTAAGATGCCGTCTTATTGTCCGCACCTTTGTACGTTCCACTGGCTGTGCTTAGACGATACAGTGGGTCATAAGT
This sequence comes from Hoylesella timonensis 4401737 = DSM 22865 = JCM 15640, assembly GCF_000455445.1. Classification (GTDB taxonomy): domain Bacteria; phylum Bacteroidota; class Bacteroidia; order Bacteroidales; family Bacteroidaceae; genus Prevotella; species Prevotella timonensis. Next base: position 291,768 of record NZ_HG417093.1, read on the forward strand.
GTAGCTGTGGCTCATCTGTCCGCCTACCTTGCCCTTTTCCGGAATTGCCGCCTTATTGACAACAGAAAGTACGTTGCTCACCACGTCATAGCCGTAGGCATTGTCCATGATGGTCTTGCCACCTGCATTGACCGCAAGGTTTTGTAGTCTGCGACGTTGTGGGTCGTAACTGTAGAACGTTTCCGCTCCGTTGCAGTATTTCAAGTAGGTGCGCTGCTCGAACTTATCATAGCCTATCTTATTCACATAATCGTAGCCGTAAGACTTGTAGCCACGCACATGGTCCACCTGTCCACCGAGGTTGTAGCCGTAGGTAACTTTCTCCTCATCGGGGTAAATCATTTCCAAGAGGCGGTTGTGGCTGTCATACTTCCATTGTGTGACGTAGGTTGCCACTGCCTGGTTGGGCACTATCAGCGTGCGCACGGTCTTCAATACTTCGCCCAAATTGCCGTAGTAGTATTCGATGGCACCGCTACCGTCCTCACGGAGCATCAGCCTACCGATACGGTTGTAGGAAGAGTGAATGCCACCATAGTGGTACTTCACGTTGTTTTCCGGATGGTCGGGATAGTTGATGGCTACCAACCTGCCGTAGTCGTACTCATAGTTGATAGTCTTGCCCTCTTTTTTAAGGTTGGCAGTCTGCTTGGTGAGTACGTTGCCGAGATTGTCGTAGGTAAAGGTGGTGATACCACTGGCAGGGTGATTGACCTCCGTGCAGCGGTCGCCCATGTCATAGACGGACGTGGTGATATTGCCCTCGGTGTCTGTTACCTTGACCAATCGATCGATGCCGTCATACTCGAATGAGGTGGTATGTAATCGGACTCCTATGAAATGAACAAAGCTGCTATTTTGCTTGAAATACAAGGAATCCATATCTTCAAAAGTTTTAGTTTCTGGCCATATTTTAGTACATCGCCATTACCTACCAATTTTCATTGAAAGATAAAAGCTGGACGTACTTTCCTGATAAGAAAAAAATCATTGTATTTTTATGTCATTGAAGAACTGCTCGTAACATGACAATCTTGTTTCTTCGACATTATCATAGACAATGGTAATACCATATCTAAAATAATTATCTTCTCTGAAATATTTTTTTCTTTTATTTATCATTTGGTATCCTCTTATACTACGAAGCTCTTTATCCAATACAAATTCACTACAGATTATTTTTTTTGTTAAATCTGTCAAAGGTAAATTAACCATGCTACCACAATGTATTGTTATTATAGCTGTGTCTAAAACACAATTTATTGTTTTAAAATACCCCTCTTCATAATTATCTATATTAATTTTACTTATTCTTGGATACTTGATAATTAAATTCTTATTATTGCATAATATCGTATCCGTTTTTGTTTGAGCTTTTCCTGAAATAGCATTAGTCAAACAAAAGAACAATACCATCAATAACATTTCATTTTTTATTCCTTTTGTCATAATTTTCTTCAGCTTGTTTTACAACTTTATTTATTTGATTTTCTAAAATAGTATTTGTAGGAACTTTTATACTTTCAAAAACATTCATTTGAAGTTCCTCGTCCCAAATTGTATGACCTTCTGACTTATAAGTATGACTTGCTTGTTCGACATTGCGAGTTTTTTCGTAAAAATAGGCATGCCCAAAAGCTTCGTGAGCTGTAGTCTTTACTTGCTGTTTCTCATTCAAAGCGCTTCCCACAAGAATATATACTTTGTCATCGGGTGATGGATTACTTTCTGCATTTGGCATTTCTGTTGTACCTCTGTAATAGTTTCCACCTGTTGCAGAATTATCGTAATAGTCGACATTGTTGTGATCTTTATCGGCGACTTGAAAACTATATACTATTTCACTATTAGCTAATGCTTTTAATGCAGTCATATTTTCAGATGTACTTTTTGATTTGTTCAATCTTTTTTTATCAAGCACTCCGTTTTTATCGAATCTTACATACTTAGCCTCTTGCTTTGTTAATGTATTACTTATGTTTTTCATTGAACGTTCGTCTGCCTCTACCTCCATACCCTTTGGGTCAGTGTATCTTATAGGACTATTAGCACAATATATATATGGCGATATATTTTCATATTTTTCCTGTAATGGATCCGTACTCATCCATAAACTAATCCTCGGCTCATAATACCTCGCCCCATAGTAGTACATACCTGTCTCCTCATCAAATTCTTTAGCATTGAAGAGGTAAGGGGTATTCCACGTATTGTTGCGTTCTTCTATGAACACTTCACCAAATGGCACATACTCAATGTGCTGGGCTACTTCGCCATCAAGGTTGGTGATGTAACTACTGCTGCCCAAGTGATCGGGGTGATAGTAGAACTGCATCCGCTCGTTTGTACCAGCTTCCCCAGCTCTCGTCTTGACCATCGCCCTTGCCTGTGCTGCCTCCGGCGTGTCGTTATCACTGCTAAAGCCTTTGCCATTGACATAGTCGGTATTGTCTTGACCGTTGTATGGCAAATCAAATGTCTTGTAATTGTCCTTGATGGATTGCAACTGCTGATTGTACTTATCCTTGTAATTAATAGTCACACCATCAGCTTCATTGCCTGCATACGGTATTCGTCTTGGGTCTGCACCATAAGAAGCCAAGTCACCTAACTTGCTGACGATTCTTTGTGAGCCGATGTAGATGTGCTTGGTGTACTTGCCACCTTGCCCTGCCACCAAGTATGGGCTGACATAGAGCGAGAAGCGTGCCGTACCCGTGCTGCCGCCCGAGAACTCGGAGTTGACAAAGATAGCTTCGTTCTCACCTGAGGTCTTCACCGTGCGCTCACCATCGGCATCGTACCAATAGTTGCTCACAAAACCATTCTCGTCGGCTGCAAGGAGTCGGTTCTCTTCATCCCACTTGTACTTCTGCTCACTTGCCTTGTCGTCTTCCTTACCATCATGCTTTACACGAGATGTGTTGATATAGACAAGATTTCCGTTGGCATCATAGGTGTACTTGTGTCCGTTGTTGATGTTCGTGCTGTCCGTCGGGGTTTCTTCCGTGCGGTAATTGATATCATGGACACTGGCCAGTTGGAACTTCTTGCCCTCATCACTATTGTATGTGTAGGTGAGGTCATAGCCTGCGTTGAGCGAACCGTTGAACTGTACGTTACTTTGCGTGAGGTGCTGCTTCTTGCTCGTGATGCGGTGCATGTTGTCATAGCCCATCGCAAGTGTGTAAGATGCCGTCTTATTATCCGTTCCCTTGTAAGTACCTGTTGCGCTTGACAAACGATACAGTGGGTCATAAGTGTAGCTGTGGCTCATTTGTCCGCCTGCCTTGCCACTCTGTGGAAGTGGGGCATTGTTCTGAACACCCAACACATTACTCACGGCATCATAGCTGTAGGCATTGTCCATGATGGTGCCTGCCTTGGCATTCACTACAAGGTTCTGCAACCGTCTGCGTGCAGGGTCGTAGCTGTAGAACGTTTCCGCTCCGTTACAGTATTTCAGGTAAGTGCGCTGCTCGAACTTATCGTAGCCAATCTTGCTGACATAGTCGTAACCGTAGGACTTATAGCCACGCACATGATCCACCTGTCCGCCGAGGTTGTAGCCGTAGGTAACTTTCTCCTCATCGGGGTAAATCATTTCCAAGAGGCGGTTGTGGCTATCATACTTCCATTGTGTGACGTAGGTTGCCACTGCCTGGTTGGGCACAATCAGCGTGCGTACGGTCTTCAGGACCTCACCCATCTTGCCGTAGTAATACTCGATAGCACCACTGCCGTCCTCACGAAGCATTAATCTGCCAACGCGGTTATTGGAAGAGGTGGCACTGCCGTAGTGGTACTTCACATTGTTTTCTGGATGGTCGGGATAGTTGATAGCCGTCAATCGTCCGTAGTCGTACTCGTAATTGATAGTCTTGCCCTCTTTTTTGAGGTTGGCAGTCTGCTTGGTGAGTACATTGCCGAGATTGTCATAAGTAAAGGTAGTAATACCACTGGCAGGATGATTTACCTCTGTGCGGCGGTCGCCCATGTCATAGACGGATGTCGTGACGTTGCCCTCAGTGTCTGTTACCTTGACCAATCGGTCGATACCGTCATATTCGAAAGAAGTGGTAATCGTACCATCGGGTCCGCTGAGTTGTTCGGTCTTCACGGTCTTGCCGCTACCGTCGGTATAGGTAGCCTGCTTACCGCCGAGAGCGTCGGTAACGAGTGTCTTGAGGGTGTTGCTGCCCGCATCGGTAGAGTATTCGGTCTTGGTTTCGGTATTATCAGGAAGTGTTACTTTCATGGCACGGTCAAGTACGTCATAAACCGTTACGGTTGGCGATACGTTATCAAAAGCCTTGTTGAAAGTTGTCTTTTTGCCCACTGCCTCCGTTGTTGGATAGTAAGCCTTAGCCACACGCCCGAAAGCGTCATAGACATTGCGTCCGCTGACAATCATTACGGTTTCGTCCTTGGGTGCGCTGCCTTTGGCTGCGGTGGTAACCACGCCGTCTTTCTTCACCTGAACGGGTCGTCCAAAGCCATCCACAAAAGTAACGGTCTCCATATCATCGCTTGGGTGCTGAATGTCGTAATGTTTGGTCACTGCGTATGCTGGTGCAGTGATACCATTGGTACCGAAAGTAGCCTTGGGCTGATAATCAAAGGCAATGATGTACGGCACTCCTGTTGCCAATTCGTTAGGACCACGAACCGCCTTGATGCGTCCAAGGTTGTCGAGGTCGGTCTCATAGTTGAGTCGGTTGAGGTCTGTACGGCGCAAAGCCATGCCATAGCGGTAGTCGAAGTTGCCAGCCTCGCTGCTGTAGCCAAAGGCATCATCAATGCGGGAGACATACATGTTCATTACCGGTTCGTAGTGGTAGCTGTACCACATGCGTTGCCCCTTGACATTGGCAGGAAGCGTAGTCTTGGTGATGTTACCGTAACCGTCGTAGGTATAGTCTGAAACGGCAGTACTATTTCCTAACTGCTGACTAATCTGTGTAAGGTGGTCGGCATAGTTCATGTCGTACTTCGCCGATACGTGGTGGTATGTCTTGCCGTCTCCTCCCGTCACAATGACGTCGGTAGGCAAACCGATGATGTGCTTGCCCTCGTTGGAAGCATACTGAATGGCGGTCTGGTAATCGAACGCCCCCGTACCTTCTTCACCCAATGTGCCTTTGTCGCTGAACTTATAAGATTTGAGTTCACCATGATAACCCGTGAGGTAATACTCGTTCCAAGCTTCAGAGGTGGTGATGCCGCTTGCCTGTCCCTCATACTGCTTATTGGCTGTATAGCGCAGTGGGACAAATGCTGATGCACGGTCGCTGCAGAGTTTCTGCTGCTTGGTAAAGGTGTACTTGTCACCGCTGGCAGTGAGGTAGTAGCCATCGTATACGTTCTTCGTCTCGGTATATTTCTTGCCGGTAGCATCCTCCACTGATGCCGAAAGTTCTTGACCCTGCGTATAATAGGTGGATACGTCATAGAGCTGTACTGCCTGACGATAGATGACACTGTCGCCTTTATCGGTGTCAATATTCTTCGTGATGACCTTACCAAAACCGAGGAACTCGCGCTCGTGACGGTCTTTTTGTCCGTTAGAGTAGGCAAAGAGAGTCTTCATGAGTGGTCCGTCGTCGTGGATGCCATCATCAACGGTCACGGAAGACATCACCCACTTACCACCGGGAAGCCCATAGGTTGGCGCGCTGTGCTGATAGTCGAGTGTGAAGGTTCCTCCGAGGGAGTTAGTGACACTCTTGAGCATGTTTGTCCTGCCGATGGCAGAGCGAGTAACCTTCAGCTCGCTTTCCTTATCAGATTCCAATATGTCGAGATAGCCGTCACCATCTACATCCTGTAGCGAGTAGTGCGTACGGTTGATGCTGTGACCCAGTGACACGTTGGGATTGAGAGTAACCTTAACTGGAATTATTTTCGGTGTAAAGTTCACTGTAAATGCCACATTGCCAGATTCCGAGGTGGAGGCAGTCTCAGAGAGCGATGAAGCTCCTTTCCATAGGATAGGATCGGCAAAGCCATTCCCTAAGTTCAACGAAACCGAAAGTGCGCCATTATTCTTTTTTACCTTATCGGGCAGTCCGTCAGCATTGACGTCCATCAAGTTATACTGCTCACCATTTGTCGTGGTCACGATACTAAGGCCACCAGAAAAACTGCTGGAAGCCTTGTCGAAAAACTTGGCTTTCTGCGCAATATCCTTCTCTTTGGATGATGCTCCTCCACCTAAATTGTGTGAGGTGCCCTCTCCAGTTTGAACGGCATCAATCTGCCAGTCTACAGGGTCTGTAAAGGCATAACCAAGATTTAATCTTACAGTATTATCACTAAGGATTTTGTCTGGGAGTCCGTCACCGTTCACATCTGTAAAGCTCTCCTCGCTCCAATCACGATTCTTGGGCTTGCTCATGGAGACGGACAGTCCTCCCAGAGCATCGCTTATGGATTTGATGTTTGAGGCGGTTTTCGTCCAGCCTGCGGCTTGGGCTATGGTCATGGACAGGGATACTATTGGAGCACTACCAACACCGACTGCTGACCCCTCATTTTTACTAACGATATTTCCTATCCCTTGTAGCTTTTCTCCGCTGATACCGCCAAGGGTATTGGTATACAGGATAGCTTCGTTTTGGACGATGTCTGGATATCCGTCACCATTCATGTCAATCATCGTTGCCTTGGTAATAGCCTGTCCTATGCTTTCATTCTTAGTCAGGAAAGAGAAACCCGTTTGGGTCGTTGTGTTCTTACTTACAACTTTTTGGCTGATAGCCAATGCTCCCGTACCCTGTGCACAATCTGAAGTCTCAGTTTCAACAGAAGCCATATTGTCAAACGGATTCGTCATCTTCACATCCTGTTCCGTCAAGCGGGCAGCTCCCATACTATGATCCGTAAGGAATATTTCCTGTCTTTGTCCTATCCACCTGTCAAGTGATGAGGTATTCACGGCAAGCGGTGTGAATACAAGCGTCAAGGGGTCTATCTTCTGATCTTTGTCACGAGGTAGTGTTAATAGAGATTCATCTATCGCAGAGGCATACCTGTCATTTTCAGCCGTATTATATGTGAATCCTCCCCAACCTCTATAGAGAGGGCCAAAACCTTCGTTGTCCAAAAGTGAGTAGACATTGACTGGTACGGTCTGTTGTGTCATTGGTGTTGCCGAAGAAGAAACCTTCACGGATGCAGTGAGTAACCTGTCCTTCAGGTTGATATCCTCCGAGAAAAATTCCACCCATATAGGCGTATCACTAATATTTCGCACATCTATCAACAAAGTAGCATCCTCTACCACACTATTATTTACATTTACCAAACGCTTGCTCAAAAGGTGTCCTTCCGTTCTCGCCGTCATACTCAGAGAACCTGTGTATCCTGTCAACGGACGAAAGACGAGTGCTGGTTTAACAATCAGCACGCTGTCACTTGGACTAACTTTGTATGGCTCAGCATAAAGAAGGTGGTTGGCGTACATCTTTACTCCTGCTCCAGCTTGGAAGGACTGTGTCTTTCCCAAGGAATCTGCATATTGGACGATGGGCTTCCATTGGATGTCTGCCCACTTAAGATTAGAGGTTGAGGACATCTCGAAACGAAACGTCTTATATCCTGCAGAATTAGGAACAGTGAAATTCAAGTTATCATTATACGCCTGATTCCATGCAATCGTCCGTGAATAAAGTTCACGTCCTGCATCACTCGCATTCTCTTTTACGCCAAAGACTTTTATCGTCAGATCATCTGATGTCAATGGTTTGACGAGCTTTCCTGTTACATTGATTTGGGAAGGGGCATTCTCTGTCTGTGCAGGAGACGAAACCATGTATATAGCACCCTCCTGTGGTTGGTATGTCACAGAAGAAAAACCTTCCGGTGTTGTGTAATCCTTTCCTTGATAGGTGATTTTTGGTGACCAATCTACAAGGTCAAACGCACCGTTGCTCATTTTCTCCTTACCAGACTGTACACGGAAATAAATCTTCTCTCCCTTATGAATGTTGATGGAAGAAACTTCTGCTGAGTGGGTGGCAGCATCTCCCTTGGCAATGTCTCTGCTCCACAGTTCCGTGCCACCTTTTTGTATGGAGACTCGAACACCATCAGACTTGGAATATTCCTCTTCATCATAATCCCCCGAGGGTATAACAAGCTGTACGGCTCCATTTATAGAAATATTTCCATCTCTTGGAGCAACCCACATCCTGACCATATCCACCATCGGAGAATTCCTAAGCAGTTCTGCCTGCTCTTCGGGATCAACCTTTCCGACAGAAGTGTCGATATTCTTTGGGTCGTATATAATAGGACTTGGCGTATCTGCACTTTTGAGGGTAAAGATAGGAATGCCATTGCCTGACTTATCAAATACGATATGGTTAAAATAAACTTTACCGTCTGAGACAAGGTCTACCAAGCCGTCTCCGTTGATATCGGAAAGATATTGTGTAATCTTCGTAGTAGTACGTTCATAGTCTCTCCCGAGTGTTGCCACTGCAGGACTAAACCCTACTTTTGCAGATACGCCACCAGAGAATGTGTGGCTAACCGTCTTTGAAAATCCGGAAACACCAACAATGCGTATGCGCTTCCCATAAATAGTCTTGTTGCCTATACGTATCTGTGGACGATAAAATAGAAACGATCCATTACGGAACACCTTGTCAAGCAGTCCGTCTCCGTTAATGTCCACCATCGTAGATAGACCATTGGCCTTATTATAGTTATATCCGAATGTTCCACCTATCGTGTTACTAGAAAATGGACTGTCATCATCAGGCCCTACACCTGCATACAGACCTCCTCCTGCAGACCAAGAGGAGCTTCCGCCTAAGGCTGTAGTAAGATTTGAGAATACATCAAATGGATTAAATGGTGTGATGAAACTGGCATTAAGATTGTCATCCTGCGTGTTCCAAACCTCTTGTTTATTTTTAAATGGTACATACCCTTTGTCGGACTGTACGTCGTCATAGTAGTCGAAGTTCTGATAGGAAACCTCCGCTCCCGCATCATCAAGGTGTTTCACACCCGTGAGAATGTCCTTATGGAAAGCACCTTCCTTGTAGGCAAAAGCATAGCTTCTGAGTACGGAACCCTGGAAGTTGACTACTATCTTCTCCAACAGTCTGTTGGAAGAGGTGAGGTA
>NZ_HG417094.1:0-10975 GCF_000455445.1 Hoylesella timonensis 4401737 = DSM 22865 = JCM 15640
TCGGAGCATTACAGGCGACTTTCCTTCTTTGTTCTCATAGTTTGAGCGTAGGTAGAAGGACACCTTGAAATTTGTTCTCATAATGCATCATTCTTTTGTGTAGCACTCGGCTGCAAAGTTAATACTTAATACCTTGAAAAAGAAAGAGTTGATGCCGTCAATATGGTATTCAAAATCCCGTCACTGCTACATTTTTTGCTACTGCAATTTTTGTGTAGCAGTAAGTGTAGCAGAAATTGACCGAAAGATGACTGTCAAAATATAGGGTTATGCCGTCAGGCTATGGAGGTATATACAAAGAAAAATCGTTGTAAAACCTTGATTTTACAACGATTAGCTAATTTTTGAAGGCTAAATTGACAACCCTTGTGAAGTCCTTTTGAAGCCTATTAGCGGAGAGAGAGGCTTGTGAACCTTCGGATATTGTAATCTGTAAAATGGAGAAAACGGCATGAAGACAAACAACAATCCAAAAATAAGAACAAACACTTCCAATCAGCGTAGTTATTTTGATTGGGGCAGCAAAATGCAAGTCATTCGCAAAGGAAACGGAGAGATAGCCATGACAGAGAGTGAACTTGTGAAGTTCTTCGGGGTAACATGGAGGAAACTCAACCACAGGTTGCAAACGATAATAAAATCCTCCAACCTGCATCCTGAAGAAAGGAGTACAGTTGAGAGGGTAACAGTCAGAGATAAGGAGTTGGCAGGTTATGCATCGCTTTATCCACTCCCAATCATTATTGCCCTGTCTTTCCAATTGGATAGCACAGGAGCCCACTTCTTCAGAAAGTATATCATCAATGAACTACAGCGACCGACAACAACTTTAACACCGGTATTTCTTTTTGGAGATACACAGCATTAAATTATCTATATCTTTTTTCTTTCACCGATATTATCCTACTACATAACTACAAATAGGGTAAAACGGTGAAAGAGAAGATGTTGTGGGACCGTTATTATGTTGCGAATTATCTTACTACCAATCTACTACTAACTATGGTAAAATAGGACTGATTGTTCATTTTGGAAATATTTCAAAGACTTCTTTGCTGGTTAGCTAGATAAAATACCCACTATTGAGTATTTTGTGTATCTTTCTTTTTATGTAACTTTGGTGAAAAATTATAACCTATAAACATTTAACACATAAGGACATGAAAAAAATTTTATTATTACTATCTGTTATTGCTTTCTTCTCTTGCAGTAATGAGGAAATCTACAATGAAAAAGAGAATGTGAGTCAAAAATTGTCCGAAGAAAATTTCAATGTCACACAAAGTGATATTGAGAAGGTTGTCGTTGATTATTTTTATTCGACACGGACAAGGGCAAAAGGAATTTCTTGCGAAATTGCAGAAATTGACACTATTAGTAACGATGCTAACAGTGCAACCAGAGCAACAATTGACAGCCCACATAACTTGTTGTACATTGTGAGAATGTCAGACGGATCAACCGTGGTAGTAGGTGGCGACAAAAGAGCAGAGCCTGTTTATGCACATTTTGACAATCTCAATTTGAAAATAAATGAAAAGGGAGAATTTGTAGGTGATAGTATCCCTGAAATTATTGGTAATCTAATGGAAAATTATATAGTTGATGTAAAAAATAAAACAACAAATAATAACCAAGTAAACAGCTATTACAGTAATAGGCAACAATTAAATACCCGAGCTGGAGATTCCAATGACGAAGTTCTCCCTAAATTAGCCTATAGATTTACAGATGCATATAAATACAACGAGAACCACAAGAACTACAATACTTTTTCTTCACAAGATATAAGACCTTGGACTATTCATGCTCTTTGTATTGCAATACCTGATGGAAAAGAAATTAGAAGTTTTGACAAATACCAACTAAAGGCTTCATGGAAACGAGCAAAGAAATTAGATGTTACGCAATTAAAAGGAGATATGTATACAGATTTCGTTGAGATGTCTAATAGAATTCCACAATTTAAATTAATGCCGAACTCTGAAATATCAGGACTTATGGCTTTTGAAGCTGTAAAGAATTTCTTTTCGGGTGCAGATGGAATTCCAAGTTTGTCTTATGATACAGACTGGTTTAATATGCTTAATAACTTAAGATTGGAAACAGGCATTTCATATATATATGGGTATCGTGATAGAAAACATCCTACCTTTTTTAGGCACACTTCTTACTATAATTTTAGTTTCTTTTTAGCTGACGGATACAAAAAAATCAATGGAGATTATTATATCCATGTAGTAGGTCCCATTGGTAATTATGGAATTGTATCTGGTTATGTATTGGATTTTAACAGGAAAAATGCAGGTCGCTTCCAAGATACACATTGGACAGAATGGTATGGAGCCCCATATAAGACAAGAACTCTTAATATTCACACGACTAAATATTTACCGCAATGATGATAAAAAGGATTCTGCTATTCATAGCCGTTATTATAATGGTTTCCTGCTCTGACGAAGATAGGAATAGAATTCCAAATATTACCCCAAGTAAGATAGAACTATCCACTGCACATCCAGAAGGCTTTTTCCAGTTTATGGAAGGTGATTATGCGATGTATGAGTTTAGGATTGATTATGGGAAGAATGACACTGAAGTATCAAAAAGAATAACCAAAGAGATTTTATCAAAGGAACAGACTGTCGTAGAACTTTCTGATGGGAATAAAGCCACAATTTATTGTAAAAATGGCATACTCCAGAAAATAGAATTTGACTTTATGACAATAAGCAAGGTACAGACAGGAAAATATAAAGTCCAATTGAACAAAAATAGCATCCAGCAAGTACCTGTAGCAATTTCCTTTGGATTTAGTGTTCCTGATGGAATATCCACTATTGGAATAACTTTTAAATAGCAAAAGATATGAAAAAAATATTTTTATTTTTATCCTTAGCACTTCTTGTTTCATGCAATCAAGAAGAGCTTCCTCAAAAACAGACAACTCCGATTGTTAAAGAAAATAGTTTTAAGGTCGGGAAAAGTGATATAGAAAAAGTAGTTAATGGCTATTTACAAGCGGGTAACACAAGATCTACAAATAATGCTTGTATGATTGTTGGTATTGACTCTATTAATGCGCAAGATAATACGACAAGAGGAATACAGAAAGAGAGTAATCCACAGAACTTATTGTATTTTGTCAAAATCTCAGACGGCTCTACTATCGTTATTGCAGGTGACAAGAGAGCCGAACCTATTTATGCGCATTTTAATAACATCGAGTTAAAGTTTCTTCATGGAAAGTTGATAGAGCAAGAAAAATTACCAGAATCTTTTCTTTTTATGCTTGGGACGGCAGCTACATCAGTTTACAACCGAATGACTCCGGATGCGCCCATAAATTCTCATTGGGACCAGCCTGAAACAAGAAGCTCAAAAAGATATGAGGAATCCGTGCCCCAAAAATGTAATGTAAGGTGGGGACAGGGTAATCCTTTCAATTTACAGTCACCTTCATCAAATGGGAAATATGCTTCTAATGGACGAGCTGCTGCGGGCTGTGTACCTATTGCAGTTGTCCAAGCACTGACAGTGCTAAAGAATGATTTTGGTGTATTCAAAGGGTATGGATTAAAGACTTCTTGGAGCAAACTGAAGACAAAGGAGTATGGTTATTACTTTACTTCTCAAAGTGAAAAAGACGACATTTCAAATATTATAAAAAGAATAGCAGAAAATATTGGTACATCATACGATAAGGATGGCTCTGCGGGGACTGACACTAAAAAAGCTATGAAATTCTTAGGCGATTATTTAGGTGGAATGTTCAGCTATGATACTGATTGGAATAATATTAGTAACAATATGAAAAATAATTCCTATGGTCTTTCGTTCTTATCGGGCAAAAAGCGCAGTAATGGCTGGTTATGGAAAAAACTGGGAATTGATATGCCAAGTTCTGGACATTGCATGCTTTTGGATGGGTACAAAATAATGAATGGGCAGACCCTATACTATATAAATTTTGGCTGGAACGGATCTGCAAATGGCTATTATCTATATGATGATAAGACATGGAAAGAAGATTCTCCCAGGCAATATGACCTTATGATGAAAGTTTATAATTTCCATATAGATACGGATTATGATGATTTTTAAGTTGTAAAAATATTTATACTGTATTATCGAAAGATTAAGACATATAGTTTCTTATGTTACGACAAATATAGCTTCTTTGATAGATGAGGAAGGATATATCAAGATAAAAATCACCTCATAAATAGTTACAGGTAGTAATGCTAAATCTAACAGAGCCGTATCAAACTTTATAAAAAATATGATACGGCTCTGTTCCCATATTTTGGAGTACTCTCATTTAAGATTAGAGGATTATCCTTTTAAAAGTGGAGTTTTGGCATATATTTATATTATATAGTCATCGTGATATTCCATATAGTTATTTCCTTAATAATATTTTCTCCAAATCCGAAGACTTATAGAGTATCTTCCCAGCAAACTGCGTATAGGGGATAATCTTCCTGTCCCGATAGTCCTGCAAGGTGCGAGGGCTGATGTACAGCCGCTCACACACCTCCTTGCCTGTGAGGAAGTGTTCACCGCCAAACAAGGGTTTGTGTGTCTGTGCTACTTCCTTTATTCGTTTGTTCACACTTCTTATGGCGGACAGCACCACCTGCATCTCGTCCGCATCCATGTTCAAATCTCTTACTGATTCCATTGTCCTCTTATTTTATTTGTTGTTCTTTGATTTCTCCGATTTTGTCTGCAACAACCGCTCCACGTCCTCACGCCTGTAATAGCACTTGTGCCCGATTTGTGTAAACGGTAGCACGCCCGTATCACGGTAGTGCTGCAAGGTGCGCTTGCTGATGTTGAGTAGCTGACATACATCCCCATTGTGCAGCCAATCGGTGTGCTGACTCTGTTCTCCGAAAGCTTTGTGGCAGGTCTGAGCAAGATTGAGTATCTCATCCCTCAGTCTTGCCCAATTTGAATCCGTAATGATAAAATATCCCATAGTTTTATTATTGTTTTGTTTGTATTTCTGTCTTGTTGGTTTAATAAAACCTTTGTCCGTTTTGCGTTTCACCGCATATTTCTGCCTGCAAAAGTAGAGAGTGTTTGCCATACTTCAAAGCACGAGGGAACAGCAGGGAAATAGAGGGAAAAACATGGAAATGGCAAAAGGATTGTCGCTCTCTTTCTTTGTCTCTTTACTCCATTTTATCATATCCTTTTAGCCAACGCAATACGATGCGTATTGTAGCAAATTACCACCTGCCTTTCTTGCATTCTTTACACACTTGTCCTCTTGTTTGGGGCTTAAATCCATACTTTCCAACAGTTTCTTGTCAAAAATCCGTGAGAAATTCATTGCCAATTTGCGCAACATTATGCAAGCACTCTCCGAATGCTTGGAACTTTCCAGTTCTCTTCATAACTTCACTCTCGGAAACCAAACCAAGCATATAATGAAACGAAACGCAGATAAAGGCAATTCAGTGGACGAAAATAATACGCCCAAGCAAAGGAAGACTTCCTCCAAAAATGGTGAGATAGAAACTTATCTCTCCTCTTATTATGAGTTCAGATACAACACGGTGTTGGGGCGAACCGAATACCGAAGCAAGGAAGATGCTCACTTCTCAAAAGTGGGTCGCTATGAAATCAATACACTCCGCAGGGAACTTGACAACGATGTGGGGATTATCACATCTTCCGACAACCTCTATTCCATTATAGAGAGCAGTTTCTCTCCACGTGTCAATCCCATACAGGAATATTTCAATGGATTGCCCTTGGTGGATATTGGTAATAGCAGAGGTAATTATAGTGGCAATAGCGATAGTTGTATTCATGGCAGTAGTGGTAATGGTAATAATGAACACAATAACCATTGTGATACTTCTTCCTTTTCACTGAAAGTCATTCCCGAACTGGCAAGTTGCGTAGTTGTGCGCAACTCTGACAAGTGGCTGCCATACCTTACCAAATGGCTCGTGGCAGTGGTCGCCAACGCCATGGACGACCGTGAATGCCGTAACCATACCTGTCTTGTACTGACAGGCGAGCAGGGCAAGTTCAAGACAACTTTCCTTGACTTGCTCTGCCCACCTGCCCTGCATGGTTACAGCTACACGGGAAAGATATATCCGCAAGAGAAGGACACGCTTACTTATATAGGGCAAAACCTCATCGTAAACATTGACGACCAGCTCAAAGCCCTCAACAAGCGTGACGAAAACGAACTCAAAAACCTTATTACCTGCCCGATGGTCAAGTACCGTATGCCCTACGACAAGTATGTGGAGGAACACCCACACTTGGCGAGTTTCGTTGCATCGGTAAATGGTAACGATTTCCTTACCGACCCCACAGGCAGTAGGCGGTTTCTGCCCTTTGAAGTATTGTCTATTGACATAGAACGAGCAAAGGCAATCTCAATGGATAGTGTCTATACCGAAGCAAAAGCCCTGTTAAAATCTGGTTTCCGCTATTGGTTTGACGATAATGAGATAGTAGAGCTTTACAAAGAGAGTGAGGATTTCCAAGTGCAGACCGCAGAAATGGAACTACTGCTACGCTGCTTTGAGAAGCCAACGGAGGATGAAAACTATTCGTTAATGACCACTACGGAGATACTCACTTATTTGGGAATTTATACTCACCAGCCACTTGTTGCCAAGCGTATGGGTGAAGCCTTGAAGAAAGCAGGATACATAAAGGTGAGCAAACGAAGAAACGGTAGTAGCCCCATCTATGTCTATAAGATTAGGAAAATCTTGCCCTGCCCGCTCCTTCAAACTTGTAGTAGCCAAATGTAGTAGAATGTGTAGTATTGTCTTATACTACAAAGTAACACTGATTATCAATCACTTATCACAAAATAGTATGTAGTAAGAAGAAAGATGAAAAAGTTTGGAGGGGAAAAAGTTAGGAAAAGGGAAATTCATTCAAATGTAATCAAATATAATTCAGACAATCGATTATAACTCAATCACTTAAATTATTCAAGCAATGAAAGAAGAAGATTTATCACTCATCAAGCGATACTCCATCGTAGAGTATCTTGAAAGGAAAGGTATCAAACCCTTGCGCAGAACACCTTCCTATGCGCTGTACCGCTCACCACTCAGAGAGGAAACGCATCCGAGTTTTAAGGTGGACACACAGAAGAACCTCTGGATAGACTATGCCGAAGGTAGGGGCGGAAGTATCATTGACCTCTGTATGCGCTTGGAAGGCTGCACGCTATCGGAAGCCATTTGCCGTTTGGGACAAAACGCTACCGATAATATAACATATAGTTCTCACAAAGACTTCTCACAAAACAATCTCCAACCAACGATGGCTGCAAACGAGACAAGGAAGCTGATAAGTATATCAGACACCCTACTGCCACATTTGCAGGAGTATCTTACAAAGGTACGCTGCATTGATTTGGAAAAGGCAAAGCCTTTCCTCAAATGTATCAGCTATGAGGTAAGGGGCAGGCGCTATCAATCCATCGGCTTTGCCAATCAATCAGGAGGGCATGAACTTCGGGACAATGGCACGTTCAAGGGTACGATAGCACCGAAGGACATTACTCTCATATTCACAGACAAGCAAACAGAATACGCAACAGACAAGACACAGTCCGTATGCATATTTGAGGGCTTTATGGATTTTCTCTCCTTTCTTTCAATGAAAGATGAAATAACGAGTGTCTGTCTTGTGCTAAACTCGGTAAGCAATGTGGCAAGGGCTATTCGATATCTGAGTGACCACAACCTAACGCATATCCGTACCTTCCTTGACAATGACGATGCAGGGCGGAGAACCGTGCAAGAATTTGTAAAGGTAGGTTTCAAGGTGGAGGATATGTCCGTACATTACAAAGGCTTCAAAGACCTCAACGAGTTTCATGTTTACCGTGTCCGTGAGCGACAGAAGCATAAAGGGCAGATACAGATACGGATGTCGGTTACAGAACAAAATCAAAACATGAAATCAAAACAAGTCAAACATAAAATGAGATAAAAACATGGAAAAGCAAAAAGTCAGTAACGAGGGAATGAAGAATACAATCCATTCCGACAAGCAGTATTTTGGACTAAATCAGATAGAAAATTCGTCTGAACATATCATTGCCGAACTTCGGGCAAGGAAAGCAAGACTTATTCAAGAGCCTAACGAACAGGACACAGAGAACACTACGCACTCTGAACCTGCACAGCATACAGAGAATGCAACTGTTCAAAGGCGCATCAGTGCCAAAATGAGAAAGGAAACGCTCGAATCCTACAAGCAGGCCTACCTTGTTCCAACAAAACTAAGCAACCGAAAAGCGGTCTATCTGAGCCGAGAAACGCAGGAGCGTGCCGACTTCATCGTGCGCAGATTGGGCGACAGGGGCAGCAACCTTTCAAGTTTCGTGGAGAACATCGTGCGCATTCATTTGGAGGAGTATGGTGAGGACATAGAGAAGTGGAGAAAGCTGTGAGGCACAGGAAAAGGGGGCGAGGACTTTTGGGAAAAGAGGCTATTATTCCACTCAAAACCCTCAACCCTTTTTTAGAGAACATAACAACAGACATTTGTCAAACATACTGAATGATGGGAACACCACGAACGCAGTTAAACACAGAATGCACGGCATTCACTTTTCGGCAGCAAAACGCCTTGTGCGTAAACGTTTCGTTAGCTGATATTGCAAGACGTCAGTTTGTACCCACAAACTGCTCTTGCTCCCCTCGTCTATCTATCGGGGAGATAAGACCGTAATCACTCCGTTCTCATCGGTCAGTATTCAGGAATTAAGCAACAACAAATCATCTATAATGATAAACTTTCAAAGAAACTTATATGAGCAGATACAAGGGAAAAGCTGCCCGATGGCAGCAACAGGATAAGGAAGAACAGAAGATGAACAAGACAGAGTTCATCAAAGTAAGATGTACCTTAGAGGAAAAACAGCGTATCAAGTCAAGGGCGGAAAGCACGGGACGGAAATTCTCCGATTATTGTCGGGAAATACTCCTTAACGGAGAAGTAACAGCCGTTCCCAAGATGACAGACAATGAGAGGGAAGCCATTGCCATTCTCCAACATACAGGAAGGTACTATGGGCAGATTTCCAATCTCATCAAGCTCAAGGACGAGGATTGGCTACTAATCACCAAGAACCTTTCGCTATGTGCCAAAGAGGCATTTAAGCGGTTTTACGACCCGCATTTTCGGGTAGATGATGAAATATATAAGGTCTTAAATCTAACAAGAAATGATAGGTAAATGCAAGGCGATAGCGCACGGAAGCACAGCTTTGGACTATATTTTCAGGGAAGGCAAACTCGGTAGTCGGCTTGCATTCCACAATCTTTGCAGCAGAGATCCAAAGACTATCTATGAGGAAATGAAAGTGGTCAGTAACTACAACAGCCGTTGCAGGAACAAGTTTCTCCGTATCGAAATTGGCATCGCACCGCAGGACGAGAAAAAGCTGTCTGTGTCCGAATATATGTGGATAGCACATTTGTTTGCCAAACGAATAGGACTTGACAACCACCAATGGGTAGCAGTAACGCACAAGGACACCGACAACAGACACATTCACATCATCGCCAACCGCATCAGTCTGTATGGAGAAGTCTTTGATACCACCTTTGTGAGCAATAGGGCTGCAAGGGTGGCGGAGGAAATAAGCAGAGAGAAAGGCTTGACCATCGCAAAGGAGATTAAGGCGGAAAGGAAATACCAAAAGGCAAAAGTCAGCCAGACGAGAGAGCAAGCAAAGAAAGTGGTGCAACAAATCTGTTATTCCATGCTTGACAAGTACAGAGATACAGGCATCACAGGGCATTCCATGTTCCTTTATGAATTGAACAAAAACGGCATTACCATAGAGCGTATGAAGAATAAGCAGGGCAAGGTATATGGCTTGAAGTTCTCCTTCAATGGACAAAGCTTCAAAGCTTCCGAAATCGGCAGGGAGTTCGGCTACCATTCCTTGCAGAAGAACTTTGAAACAACTAACAAGGAAGAATCAAGGAAACCACATCTAACAGTACAAGAGCCTACAGAAAAGAAAGAACAATCTGATACAGGCTACCAACTTGTACCTCCAAGCCGCTCCTCTATCTCACGAGACAATGATACCTCACAAGTGCAGAATCCCATTGGTGCAGTGGCAGACACCATCGTTAGCGCAGCCGATGAAGCGGTGGAAGGGTTAGGCGATTTAATTACACCAAGTACACAAGGCAATGACTTAACCGAAGCTGCATGGCAGCGCAAACTCAGATACCAAGCTAACAGAAAGAAGAAACGTGGAAGGGGAATATAAACATAGCATACAAAAAGTGCATAATAAAGAATATCTCATCAAAAACGCTTGCTATTCGGTAACAAAGTATTATCTTTGCAAACAGAATAACAAGCGTTCTTTGTTAGGCAGAAAACAGCGAAGCCAGGTAGCTCGCTCGTTTCTAAATCGTTACCAGTTTAGTCTTATCAACAAGGTAACTTATTTATTTTCAATCAGTTGTAGTTTAAGAATTATCTTGTTGTGCTACTGTATGTGAATAACACCTCTAAAGCGTGTTTCCAAGCGTGTTAAGTTGATGTTCTAACTTAAAAAGACGTTTATTTTGCTCAAATCAGCGCATTTTTGCAGGGCGTTTGCCTATTAAACTTTTCTATTTTGAAGATTTTCAATGGTCGATTTTCGGTAAATTAATAGGACAAAAATGTAATTCTTAGAATGCTTTTGTTGGTTTAGATTCGGCTTTATCTTTCACTAAGTTTTTTGTCTCTTTCATGTTATTTGGTGTTCCATAGCTGCTCAACAATTATTTTACACAATACTGCCGTATAGATGCAAATCTTTTATGGAGGAGTAATTGTTATGATAACAAATCAATTAAAGAAAGTGAAAGGGGCAACCAATGCAATTCGCTTAGGGCTTAGATTTGTTATTGAAACAAAAGAACAAAGATTGTTTTTTATCATCAATCCCCTTTTGTAGATT
>NZ_HG417094.1:12833-77976 GCF_000455445.1 Hoylesella timonensis 4401737 = DSM 22865 = JCM 15640
ATGAGTGTACCGTGACATGCGATACATAAAAGAATATGAATATTTGGCACTATCTGATAAAATTCTTATCTTTGCAACGCTTTCCAACTTAGAAAGCTGCCACACAATTGCTCCCATAGTTAAATGGATAGAACGTAGGTTTCCTAAACCTTTGATCCGAGTTCGATTCTCGGTGGGAGTACTGTTTTTTAGAAAAAGAAGACAGTCAAAATTAGCTAAGTTGAAAAGAAACGAAATGCACACAAGTCGTCGATTGACAAATTTATGTTAAATTTCATTAGCTTAACAGTGATATCGTTTCTTATTTCTTTTATTTATCCTATATTTGTACTAAACAAGAGGTATCCCAATGAGGGGACAACGCTTGCGTATCAATCACTAACGAAAAAACACAAGAGCATTACAATCATTGAATGTACGTGATATTACGCTTAGTGTATCATGTCATTGTTGAGCGAGAGCGTACCTTATTTAGACTATCTTTTGTTATTGTTTGGCAATTCAGTTTCACAAAGTAACCTTCAAAAACATGACAGGCGCAATCATAGGAGATATTGTAGGATCTCAATTCAGATTTAACACCACTGACGTAAAAGATAACGTCGAATTGTTTACTAATGAGTGTAGTTTTACAGATAATACGATTTGTGCAGTTGCAATTGCAGATGCAATTATGAACAATGGCTCTTATCAAGAAGCGTTATTAGACTGGTGTCATCGTTATCCAAATCCACAAGGCGGATACAGCGACATGGTTAAACAATGGTTGAAAGACCCCACAACCTCTACAGTCAGTTCATTTGACAATAGTGCTGCCAAGCGCATTGGTGCTGTGGGTTGGTTGTTCAATGACTATCATCAGGTGGTATCAGAAAGCAAAAGATGTGCCGAGGTGAGTCATACTCATCCTGAAGCCATTAAGGGGGCGCAGTGCGTTGCCACTTTAATTTATTGGCTACGTACCTGTAGAATACGAAGAGAGGAAATAGAAAAAGCGGTGAAACATAATTTTGGGTATGAAATTCCAAGTCTTCGAGAGATATATGCCTCCATTCATCATGGACAGAATGATGCTGCGTGCCAGGAGATTGTACCTTGGTCTATTAGATGTTTTTTAGAAAGTGAGAATTTCGAAGATGCGCTACGGATAGCTATAAGTATAAGTGGAGATTCTGTTGCCGAAGCGGTTATATGTGGGAGTATAGCCGAAGCGTATTACCAAATACCTGATGAGTTGATAGAAAAGGCTTTTGGCTACCTAACAAAAGATATATTGCAAATCGTTGAGCAATATTATGAATATTTGGGAAGCCATCTAAATAAATAGTCGTCTATTTTTTTAGAACAATGCCTCCCAAATACGTGCTTGTTTAATATATCGTTGTGAGAATGAAATGCTCTTCTCAAAATACAATTCTTACATTGAACGACAGTTCCTCGAAGAAAGGGACGAAGGAGGAGTTGAGAGATGAGCAACTACAATCCTTGTAACTTCTCTTTTACACTTGCTAATTTCTTGTCTTGGTCACCCGTTAGCTCTAAATATTTCTGCAAATCTATGAGCATGTCTTTTGCCTCTTTCGTTTTTCCCATACCTACTAATTTATCAGCGATAGGTAGTGCTAAGTCTGCATCTCTATATGTAGCATAAAACAGTTTTAGCCATTCCGCAGCTTGTTCACGTTGATTGGCAGGGGGAACTTTGTTGTCCCAATAATAATCCCACGAACTAAAAAGAGACCCAGCTACTAATTGAGAACTAACACCTGTCAGTAGTTGTAGAAATCCATAATTTTGCGTTTGTTCCTTTTTCTCTTGTTCGCTCACATTGGGGTCATTCATAAAATCTGAATACGACTTTGCCTTTTCTGTGGAACGTTTCAACAAGGTGTCTGAGGGAGCTTGTTGCTGCAACTCTTTAATGAAAGCAGCATAATGGGATTTGAATTCTTCACGATAATTGTTTTTCCTGAAGAACGTTAGCTGAATAATCTCTTTCTTCATGTAGCCAAGTCCACCACCTAAAGAAGCCAGCATGCCATTGTTCTGATTAGAAGGTTCTAACTCATCAAGTTTCACCTTAAATTCATACAATTCATTAAAATCTTTTTTATGATTATTATCAATGGCTTCATTTAAGAAATTGCTTAAAATACTCATCACCGTCTTGTCGAATCGCAGGAAATCTTTTCGATTCGCCGATTCTTTCTTGGATGCGAGGACTTTCAACAACTTCTGCATGACCTCATTTTCATAAGTGTTGGTCTCAAGTAATAGTTTAGAAATATTGACATCGGTGAGTTCGTCATCAGAGAGTAATAATATCAATTCGTTCAAAGGTCGTTCGCCCTTGTAGCCAAACGCCATTCGTTTACTGCAATATTGTTTCAGAAAATCCTTTCCTCGTTCCCCCTTTTGGTATTGTGCTTCCATTTTTTCTAAGTCGGGCAACAAGGTTCCATTTTCTATCGCTTTCTGTCCTTGCTTGAGTATCTGCTTTACATTTTGGTAAGCCGAAAAAGAGTGTACAGGCTTTCCATCTGGTAGAAGGAACAAACAGGTGGGATAAGCTTTTACTCCATAACGTTTAGCAATTTCTACACCTTCTCCTTTTTCTGCATCAATCTGATAATTTATAAAGTGAGTGTTGAAATAATCGCCCACTTCTTTTTGAGTAAAGGTCTCTCTTGCCATCTTTTTACAGGGACCGCACCAGGAGGTGTACACATCCATAAAAATGGGCTTATTCTCCATTTTGGCTTTTTCTACCAACTGCTTCCACGTCCCTGTGAAGAACACAATACCCTGTGCTTTTACATTTTGAGTACATAAAGCAAGCAGAGTACAAATGGTTATTAAATATTTCATTTGTCGCATAATTTAGATACTTCAATTTTTAACTTCTCTCCTCTAAGATCATTGGAAACGATAACACCATTTTCATCCAGTAAGAACATCGCTGGAACGCCTGAAACATTATAAAGCTGAGCCACAGGACACTTCCATCCTTGTAGTGATGAAAGTTGCAACCATGGTAAATTATATTTCTTGATGGCTGTTGTCCAATTTTCTTTTTTTTGATCGAGGGATACTGATACAATCTCAAATCCTTTTGAATGGTATTCAGCATAAACCGCTTTTACATTTGGAAACTCTCTTATGCACGGTGCACACCATGACGCCCAAAAGTCGATAAGTACACATTTACCTTTGATTGATGACAGAGAAACAGACTTACCTTCTGGTGTTTGTAATGTAAAGTCTGGAGCCTTAACATCTACCCCTACTGCTTTCATCTTCGCTAATGTTTCTTGTAAGTCAGTTCCAATCGAAGAGTTTTTAACCCGATTACTCAACTGGTTATATAACTTCTGCACTTCAGAATATGTCCTATCTTTACTCAAATACTTATTGATAATAACCCCAGCCACATAACTATCAGGGCACTGCGTGGCAATGCTATCAAAAACCGATAATTTTTCTTTGTGAGTCGTTATAAATAATTGTTGCAGCGTGTCTTTTTGCTGTTCAGTAATCTCTTTCCCAGCCATGGATAAAGCAAGCATAGACATCATCTCCATAGAGAGCGCATTATTCATCTTATCGAGCAATTTCTGATCTTTCGAACCCTTTATGGTTATGTCAGGGCGCATTATCGTTTTGCCTTTGATGTCTATGGGCGTTTCAACATAAGTCACTTGGGTAGGAAATTCATCGAGCATAAAAACCTTATTGGTTCTTCCTACTTTAAGGTAGGCGGGACCAACCAATGTTAATTTATTGGACATGTTAAACTTCCCATTAGAAACAATAGTAGAATCAATAGGTTGTTTCTTTTCGTTAGACAAAAGTACCTTTAGACCGTCATGTCCCACAGCCGTACCTTGAATGTTGTATTGATTTTGTGATGTTGCTGTTAAGCTTACCAGCAACAATAACGCCATTAGAATTTGTTTCATTTCGTTATTTCTTAAAATATTGTTCAACAGATTTACGAGCCTTTTCATTCTCTTGATTAAACTTCTCCATCTGTTGGCGAGCTAATGATTTCTTTCCAAGCTTCTGATTGATGTTCGCCATTGTTTCATACATCGTAAATGCGTAGTTCTGCTTTGACGAACTGTTTACAAAAGAGTCAAGCGTCTGTAGAAATTCTTTCAACATACTCTTATCATTCACCACCGTAACCAAATATCGGATATATTTATCCATATTGAGTGGATTATAATAATTTAATTTCATTCGATGCGCTAACTTGATAACTTTCCAAGCCTCGTTATATTGCTTATTCAACAAAAGTTTATGAACATAAAAGCGTATTTTGTAATCGTTAACACATGCCAGTTGGGCTTGCTCCATGAGTGCTATCATTTTTTGAGCTTGAACCGTATCAGTATTCAATGGCAAATAAGATTTTTGCGCTTCATCATATTTTAATTGAAACAATCTGCGCAATTCATAAGTACAAGCATTTGATATCTGCTGATTTATCTTAAAGCGATCTCGATTTAAGGCGTATCCGTAACGTGCAGCATTCCTTACTAAATAGGCAAATGTTGGAGAGTTTACGTCGGTGATGTACCTTCCAAAAGCATTCCACACCTTATCCTTGTCCAACTCTTTAGGGTCATTTTTGCCTAAATATTCTTCTGCAATAATTCTGGCACTATCTTTTAAGAAGGCATTATTCAGACTCGCTACGTATTCACACAAGAAATCAAGCTGACGATTACCTGCATGATATTCTTTACTCAGTGTGAAAAGGTCGCGACCTTCCAATGCTCGTTTGGCTCCTGCAATGAGCTGAGCAGCATCTTTATATCCTGCCATTTGCTGAACTACTTCTCCTTTCTTATTGATAAAGAGAAGTGTAGGGTAGCCAACGATATTCTTCTTGTAACGATCGTGAAGCATTTTACCTTCGCCTTTTTCCATATCGTACTTCACATTGATAAAATGCTGATTAAAATAATCACCTACTTCTTTCAGTGGAAATATATCACGTGCTAATAATTTACATGGACCACACCAAGTGGTGTAACAATCCATAAAAATAATCTGCTCTTTTTCTTGAGCCAACTTTAGCATATCGCTCCATGTCGGATTGTCATGAAAAACAATGCCTTCAGCTGATTGTGCAGCAGAAAACGAACTGTATAACAACAAACAAGACAGGACGACTAAAAATTTTTGTTTCAACATGTTTTATTTCTCTTTATAATCAAAATCAGACAACTTCACTTGATCGTCTGGGAAGTGAGCATTCTGTTCGGCTATCAAGTCTCGTTTCTGAACCTCTTTGAAGAACTTAATAAACAGAACGCTACGCTTTGCCAATCGCCAATAATACGATGTGTGCTGACGAATATAGCTACCTTTGTTTTTGGTAATGAAGGTAAGAAAATCTGTATAATCTTGTGCTTCGGTAGGTTGGAACACCCCAGTGCTTCCATATCCTTTTACATAGCCACAGACATTCGCACTGTGTTGAGCATTCTTCCAGTCAGGTTTTTTCTTCATTTCATTTGCTATTGACTTATCAACGGGCCATGTTACTAATCTAAATTTACACTCTACGCGAGAACTCAAAAACTTTTCAGGTTTAGCAGGTAAATTATCGTAGAAATATGTACCAAAAATATTACCTAATTCCTTTTCGTATTGAGATTTAAAAAAAGGCTTTCCTTTTTTTCTTTCACAACCGATGATAAAAGCTTCTTGACCATTGCTGGTGGCTGCAATTAAATCTGATTCTGCATTTGACGTCTTATGAAGTTCTTTTACCAAAAACATTTTATAGGGAAGATTCTCTTTTAAGAAATCCTCATCGTAAAGTTTTAGAAAGCCTTCTTCTATATAAGAAACTAATTGATGTAGGTTTTCAACATCCTCGGCGTTGTTGAGATCAAATTTGGAATAACTGTTACGAAACTTTCCTGCCCAAAGCCAAGTAATATCGGCATCAGAAAAATCGTAAAGAACAGCCATACCAAACTTCTTGTGCCATTGGTTGATCATGGAATCAGCTTGCGATTTACCTGCATTGGCTTTCAACTGCGCTGCATATTCGGGAGTAGTATCAACAGCTGGAACGATGTCTTCCTCGGAACAAGCGGCAAATACGCCAACAAGTACTATCCATCCAATATATACTAATTTCTTCATTGCTCTTTGTTTTTAAGTTTATTGTGCTTGAATCACTCTTCTGTTGGTTCGCTCAACTGCGCTATTATAGTTGAGCTCGCTATAAGGCAATTCTAACGTATAATTTTTATCACCACTCTTAAGAATGTAAGTCTCAGGGGTTGCATTTTTAGCTGCATAGAAGATATGTTCTATTTGTGGCATTCCATAGCGGCGAAGGTCAGTCCAACGATGTGTCTCTTCAAAGCATAGTTCACGGCGTCGTTCAACACGAACAGCTTGTAGTAGTCCCTCTTTCGATGAGAACTCTTCCACTGTAAGCGGTTGATAGGCATCTGACGTGAAACGTTTCTTGCGCAAAAGGTTCAGTAGATTTATCGCTTCTGCCGAATTTCCCTTATGAACATAAGCCTCAGCCATATTCAACAAAGCCTCCGAAGTGCGAAAAGCTTGTGAATAACTCTCAAACGAATTATGCTTATAGGGCAAGTGTCGATAATCCTCATATACCGTATATTTCTTTTTGCTGTCATCATACTCGGTATCATTTTGACAGAAAAAAGCATAAATGCGATTGTCACCAACGGCATAGCTGTTGATTAAGTCGTCTTTCTTCGTTTGTGAGGGAGCATAACCAGCACCAGTGATTAGTTTCAAGTTGTCCATATAATCGTTGGTTGTAACTATTCTACCACCGAACAAAAATACTGCTTCTGGATTTTTAGAAGAAATAAAACTAAACTTTTTTCTTACCAATTCTTCTTTAGATAGGGACGAAAGATCATACAAGTTGAAATCATCATCAGCCAACTTAGCTCCATAGGTTATCACATCGTCCCAATTTTCCATAAATAAGGCAACGCGACATCTCAGTAGAGAAACAGCTTTTTGATTCATTAGATACAGATTATTTGTTTTCTTCGCCTTGTCAAAGAGTTGTTGAGCTTGTTCCAAGTCACTATTTATTTGTTGGTAAACAGCTGCAACAGAAGCTCTCTTAGGCGTATCACGCACCATTTCACTCTTCAAACGCAGGATCACACCCATGTCTTTATCGGCAGTTGTCTTGTTATATGGCGTACCGTACCAGTTTACCAAGTAAAAATAATTCATGGCGCGAAGCGCATAAGCCTGTGCTATGCACGAATAGATAGAAGCATTGTCGCCAATCATTGAACCTTCATTTTCTATAATGGTGTTACATGCCATAATATTTTTGTAACGATTCTGATAAGGTTTGGCATAATTTGCATCGTAAAATTCTATATCCTGTGCCCAAGTAAAAGCTCCCTTTCCTACTGGTAGGAAAACGTTGTCATCGGCTTCGGCTTGCGTGCTATTCGCATTGGCAGAAGCGGAAACCTCCACATCGTCTGTTAACAAATCCATCCACATAACATCGTTAGTAAAAGAGTTAGGATAGCCATCACCCACTAACAAGGAATGAAACTCCTCTACTTTCTGAGGAATGAGCAAATCTTCTGACGTTTCTTTTAGATAGTCGTCACATGAGGTCGCTCCAACTATCATACCTAAAGCAACGATATAAATATAAAGATGATATTTTTTCATGATTCTCAAGTTTAAAATAAAATATTCACTCCAAAGTTGAAACTCGGCATCAACGGCATATTGGCATACGCTGTTTCAGGATCCATGCCCTCCCATTTCTTAGACTTCCAAATTTTTAGATTGCTTGCAGTCATTCTCAAAGTCATCGCTTTCACATTGATAGATTTGAGCCATGCTTCAGGCAGACGATAGCTAAGCATTACATTTCGTAAACGTAAAAAGTCGCTACTTGCTACCCGAATATCACTATTGTCGTACATGCTTACCATTCGCACATCTACATCTCGGCCAATATCATATAAACCCTTTAATTCTTCAGGGAAATCATCGGCTATACGAGTATCATACAAGGCGGGAATATCCGTTTTAGTCTCGTCTCCTTTGCTACGCCAGCGATTATTGAAGAGGGTAGACACGTTTTGTGTGGGGTCGAAAGCCTTGCTTGCATCTTTGTATATAGATGGTAGTCGGCGCTTGCCTCCTAACTGATAAGAAAATCCAACACTAAGGCTCAGATTTTTCTTAAAGGTTAAGCGGGTGTCGAAACCTCCTGAAAGTCGTGGATAAATACTTCCCGATGCTACGAGTTCCATTACTTGATAATCGCCTTCGTGAACTTTTCTTCCATCTTTGGTATAGAATAATGGATATCCATTATCTGGTGATAATCCTGCAAAACGGAAAGAGTAAATAGTACCTAAAGGTTGACCTATCGTTGCCACATTGCCACGTAACATCGCTTCGTAGGTCTCTTTCTCAGACAGTGCTGCGTCGTAGGCGTACCGTACCTCATTTGAATTATGACTGAAGTTATATGAAACGTTCCATTCCACGTTTTTATTTCTAATAGCATCCAAACTGATAACGCCCTCAAGTCCTTCGTTAATCGCCTCACCGGCATTCATAAACATAAACAGTCTGCCAGTTGATGGTGAAACTTGCATATCAGTAATCAAATCTGATGTTTTCTTCTTATAGTAATCCACCGTAAACGTAAGCCTGCGTTGCCAGAAAGAAGCATCCAAGCCAATATTATATGAACGAGTCTTCTCCCAGCGTAAATCAGGATTTGGCAGGTGTCGAATGTATCCAGAACGCAAACCTGTGATATCATCAATCCGGCCCATTTGAGCTATTAAATAAGGTGAAGAGTCATCGTGTATGTTACCTTGCAATCCGTAAGAAGCGCGGATAGAAAGATTATCAATCATCTTAACGTTCTTCATAAACGCTTCGTTAGAGATAAACCACTTGCCCGCAACCGACCAAGTTGGTAACCAACGGTATTTAGGATTGCTACCAAATTTGTTGGCTCCATCGGAACGAATGTTTGCATTGAATACATACCGATTATCGAAAGTATAGCTTGCAGTACCAAAGTACGAAGCTATTTGTGTAACTCTATCTGTTAATCTTGGATTGAACATGCCACCTACCATCAAAGCATTATATCGTTTGGTATAAGCAGGCGACACGGATTGTCCATAAGTTGGGTCCCAACCATAAGAGAGTTGAGAGGAACCACTGTATTTGTCCGAACGTATTTCAATACCTCCAAACAAATTTATCTCATGCTTATCCGAATATACTTGAATATAGTTCAGGGTGTTACGCCACGAATAAGAATGCTTTGAAGTGTTGGCTTCATTCAAAATTCCGCCCACAGGTAAGGGTGAATTGTCAAATTGTGTACTTCCTCGATCGTATGCACCATAGTTATAACCTCTGACTTTTCCCACTTCGTAAGAATGTTCGTTGGCGAATTTTTTACTGCGTGTATTTCCCCAATAGCTGGAGAAAGTAGAGGTGTACTTTAAGCCATTTAGTAAATGGGCATTCAAGTTGATTAATCCTCCCAGTCTGCGAATATTGGTTTCCATTCCTGTTGTAGCTAATTCGTTAAGGATATTAAAATCAATCTCGTTCGAAAAAGAACTTTTGGAATAGTAATATAATTCATCATGGTTGTATAATGGGAGAGAACGTGAAGTGTTAAAAGCATACGAGAAAGGATTAACACCGTAAAAGCCTTCGTTGGTTTGATTGCTTAAATCAAATTTTACATCCACATCAAATATGCGGTTAATCTTTACGAATACTTTACTTAGGCCTGTAAAGCGATTACTCTCCGAACCTTTGGCAATACCAGGAGCGTCGTTATAACTCAAAGAGGCATAATAATGTACCCTACTTGTACCACCGTTGAGTGACACATTATGGCTCTGGCTCAATGTTTCGCGGAACAAATGCTTAAACCAATTGGTGTTCATTGTTTCATATCGCTGAACTTCTGATGCAAACTGTTTGTGCGTTATTTTCCGTTTCAAATAGCGTTGCAAAGCTCCCTCGTAGCTTTCATCTGTAGGGACACGAGGGTATTGTAAGCGAGCATCATAAATATCTTTAGATAATTGCACACGCTCTTGAGAATTCATCAAATCAAACATACCATAAGTAGGACGAGTACTCATATTTAAGTTCATGTCATAGGTAATTGTCGGAGCCATGACTCTACCTTTTTTCGTCGTTACAACAATTACACCATTGGCAGCCTTCACACCATAAATTGCGGTGGCAGAAGCATCTTTAAGCACACTGATAGATTCTATGTCTTGAGGACTCAAACCTGAAATGCTGTTACCAATCAAATAAGAAGCATCGGGACTGTTCAAATCAGAAACTGAAAAAGGAACAGTTTCTGACATAATAACTCCGTCTACCACCCAAACAGGTGCTTTATTTCCGTTAATTGTAGAGTTACCACGGATGCGAATGACAGGTGTACTGCTGGGTTCCCCCGACTGCAACATCACAGACATGCCTGGTATCTTGCCTTGTAGCATTTGGTCTAAGCTCATGGCGGATGGCGTAAACACATCTTTCATTTTCACCGTTGATATGGCGGCGGCTGATTCTCTACGACTCAAGTTTTGGTAACCTGTCACCACCACTTCTTCAATCGCTTTCGAGTCATCCTCCATCACAACAATCTTGAGTAATCCATCTCTTAACGTTTCGGTTACACTTTTCATACCCAAGTACGAAAAAATGAAATCTCGTTTCTCTTGTCCTTTGGCTTCAAACCTAAATTCCCCATCTACATTGGTAACAACGCCTTGTTTCGCATCGACTGGTCTTACTGACACTCCGATTATTGGCATGCCTTGCTGATCGACCACCTTTCCAATAAAGAATCCTGATGTTTGCGCATGAGAAAAAATGCTGAACGTAAGGCACAAAAGCAATAAGCTAATACCCCGAAGCCTAAAACATGTTGTATGTTCCATACTTTTTCTTTTTTTATTGTTTCGGTACAATGATTATTTGTTAATATATTAAGATAATTTATCAAATGAGCACGAATACTTTTTTATGGTATTCAATAAATCTTAAAGTTTACTTTGTTCACAAAGATAAGTAAATATAATGAATTAAAGACAAAATAGAAAAGAAATTAAGGAAGAAGATATAAAAATATTTGTATATTTTCAACTTTTCTAACAAAAATGATGCTAAGATGGAAAGTAAGAATGAAACAAAGAATACGATTATATCGTTCTTAGAATTAAACAAGATTAACAATTTTGGGCGCTTGACCATGCATGAATAAGCGCAACTTATCGCCATACTACCATTAACTCATGTTATCTATAAAAGGATAGCTTGTATACAGAGAAAAAAGCCTTATATGAAGAGCGCAGCATATAACAGATATCCCCAATGTGCGGCAAGCGCAGCTGCAAGTCCTCCGATAGTATGAGAAACAATGGCCTTAGAGGTAAGTTCCCGATAGCCAATGGTGTCAAGCATTGCTGTATGTGTACTAAGGAAACCGCTCCAACACATTCCAATACCAGTGAATACAGCTATGGCATTGCCATCCAGCCACCCTTGTGACATAAAGTTGGGCACTAAGCTCAATGCAGCACCAACTGCTCCGAGCGCAGTGATAGGGAAGGCAATCTGGTGTGGGTCTGAAAATCCAAAGAGCGGATTTAGTAGCCAATCTAATTTGTTTGCAATGGCTGGTAAAATGGCAATTCCCTCATAAGCTTTGCCTGTGAAATTGCCTTCTGCACTGGCTCCAAACGTGAGTATCATTACTAACGTAGAAATAATAAGCACACCGGGGATGATGGAAACACCAACGTCGACGCCCGATTTTCCTCCGTCTAACAGAGAATTGAGTATGCGCAGAAACACCGATGTTTCTTCACGGTGTAACTGACGAATGGGTTGCTGGCGAAACTTCTCTCCATCCAAAGCTTCTTCGGAACGATATTGCGGATAAGCTTTGAGTACAAAGTGTTGCATGAGCCTTGTTGAGACTACGCACCCAATGCAGGCGCCTGTAAAACCAATGAGGGGTTCCACGAAATAACCGTTGCCTAACATGAAGACGATGACAATGAGCCCCATGCCAAACGCTGTGCCGAAATTGGTGAGCGAAATATACTGATACTTTTTGAAATAACTACCGAAATGCTTGTCTTGTGCCAAAGTGATAATGGCAGGATTGTCGGAGAGAAACGTTAATACCGCTCCAAGTGAAGCCACTCCTGGCAGTCTGAACACGGGTTTCATCAATGGTCGCAAGACTCGTTCTATTAAGTCTACAACTCCAAACTCAACAAATAGCTTCCCTAAGGCACCTGTCAACACACAGATGCCCATGAGATAAAAGCAGGTGTTGAGCAACAAGTCGTGAGCCGTGTGCATAATGGTGTTGAGCATGTTAGCCACTCCCATAATGCTTGCTATTCCTCCAAACAGTCCAGTGATGATAAGCAGACATATAATCCCCTTTGGCATTCTTTTCTTTTTCTTATCATTGCTCCTGTCTGTTGTTTGCTGTTGGGGCAATTCATCCTGTGTAGAGACAGTTTCTCTCTTGACCTCTGTATTATTCACTTTGTTTGTCATTAAGGTTCGTAATCGTGTGTATCTTTTACTCTCATTATTGAAAGATATCTGTAAACGCCACCATTCTATGAGGTTGGAGCCGTGGCGTTTTCAGATATTGCTTTCATATAATGGTTCTATATTTGCGACTTCATTTGTATTTTGCTGGCAAATTTAAGATTTTTATTAGTATCTATCTTATTTCTGACTTTATTTTTTGTTCATCATTGATATTTTCTGATTCGATAATGACATTTCAATTGTTTTATCAATGTTTGCCAAATATCTTTTATGAATCATGCTGCCAATAGTCACAAGGCTTACAAAAAGAGCACTGCAACTTTTGGTTTATTGCAAGCTTTCTACTTTTAAGTGGGTTATCTTGCTATTGAAACTGCCTGTCTGTAACAGAGGGAAGACAAGTGTACGAATGTAATAAAGGTCTCCTCGCTTTCCAAAATTAATTTTCTTAACATTCAGTTCACTCACTAATTTGCCATTGACGAAAAGACTTGTTTGCTCACGATTTCCTTCTATCATCACTTGCGCCTTTGCATGTGGAAAGAATTGATAACCAAATGTGTTCAGATAGCCGTCTCTACTAAATCCTAACAGTCCAGAGATGGGGTCAGATAAGTAAAATTTGGCATTTGGTGAGCTAAACAAGACCGTTCCCGGAGCTTCCTCGGCTGCTTCAATATGAAAAGAAATTCGGTAGTTCCAGCCTATCTGTTCTATTGCGTTGCGCTCGTTAGGCGTCACCACATCTTTAGTCAGTACGACACCCGGTTGGTATCGCCCAGCATAGTTTACGCCAGGAGCTTCGCTAAGTTGTTTCTTTTTGTCTGTAAAGTAGGCGTAATCAAAGGAAGGCTTTGCACCTGTCCACATTTTCGTAGACAACGTTTGCAGTGCTGGCATCACTCTATAATGCACGTCTTGTGGACTAATACCATTGCCAACAATATCGTTCCACACCGCAAACATTCCTCCTTTTATTTTGGGATGACGCTCTGGGAATATCACATCATTGATATTGGCTGGTGTCCACTGCTTATACAGATGTTCGGTATTAAGATAATCGTAATAGTAGCCTGCCTTTGGTACAATGTACAAGTAACGGTCTGGAATGCTCACTAAATCGTATCCAAGGTCAATCATTTCCTTTGGTTGCGAATAATCGTTGGACCATGCGTACATGAGTACATCTTTCACTTTTATAGGAGTCTTTCCTTTTGCGTGCGTTTGTTGTCCCCATACCAAAGCTTGTTTGCCAAAACTCTCCACATATTTTATATATCTATCGGTAAAATATCTGAATTTCTCTACCACAGCTTGGTCTTTATTCGAATATTCATCGGTGCCAATGTGTACACGCTTCCCACGAAAAACGGGGTCAACACCTCCTAAATATTCTTTGAACAACCCATCTAAGAATGTATATGTTTCGGGATTAAAAAGGTCTAAGTGATCCATGTCATATTCCTTGCTGGCTATCTCTGGTTTGTAATGTGTAAACGCCAACGAATGAGCTGGGACATCAATTTCTGGAATAATCTCGACATGAAGACTATCAGCGAGTTTCTGTAACTCGATAAATCCTTTTTTTGTGTAATAACCATCACGAGCGGTAAGTCCTGGATAAGTATCACATTCCAATCTAAAAGCGGCTTGCGTTTTATTCCAGTCGTTATCGAAAAACTGTTTGAAACCATTGTCATTCAAATGAATATGCAGCGCATTCATTTTATAATAAGCCATGATTTTAACATATTCCCGAAGCATATCTATAGGAAAGAACTTGCGCCCACAGTCAATCATCAACCCACGGAACGGATAGTCTGGTGCGTCGGTGATAGTGCCGCATGGTAAAGAACCTTTGTTTTGTTCAGACAATTGGAGCAATGTACGAGTACCCCAATACAGCCCCTGCACCGTCGGCGCAATTATTTTAATGCTGGAGCCAATAACCATTGTATAAGATTCGGGGTTCGCTTTCTTGTTTTTCTTTACAACTAATTCTATATTTCCTACTTTATTTTTCCCCTTCAGAACGTTTAATCTCTGACCAAACATCTGTTGGTAATCGCTTGATAGTTGTGTGGCTATTTGCTGAACCCCTGTCTCATTACTTCGATAAGTAATACACGTTTGTGACTTTATGGCAAAAGAACCACTTCCTCCTTTCCATGTTTTAATTTCTGGAATGGTAAAAGGTTTTTCGTTTGTAACTGAATAAATGTTGTTGCAGATGCTCAGCAATAAGAGCAGTAGTAAAGTTTTAAGTTGTGTTCTCATTTTTTTTATCTCTTTCTGTCTTGTTGAATTAGTAATTATTTTACAATTATTTCACGGCATTTTGCAAGGATATCTTCCAGTTCTTTTACCGTTGTGGCACGTAACATGGCAATTCGTGTCTGCCTAAAGTCGGGTATTCCCTTGAATATTGGACTTGCAGCCAAGTGTCTGCGCGTGTGCAAAATGCCACGATATTCGTCAATGCGATCCACGTTGATGTGCAATTGCTCTAACAAGATGTCCAACTTCTTGTTTAGATCAAAGCTTTCATCAATTGGTTTCCCGTCTAAGTAGTTGCGCATCTCTTTGAATATCCAAGGGCATCCAAACGAGGCGCGTCCCACCATAACACCGTCTACACCGTATGTCTCGAAGGCGTGCTTGGCTTCTTCTGCAGAGGTGATGTCTCCGTTTCCGATGATAGGAATGTGGATGCGTGGATTCTTTTTCACTTCACCTATCAGCGTCCAGTCTGCTTTTCCTGTGTACATCTGACTTCGTGTACGTCCATGAATGGTCAGTGCCTGTATGCCACAGTCTTGTAATTGCTCTGCCAGTTCGGTAATAATGAGATGGCTTGCATCCCATCCCAACCGAGTTTTCACGGTTACGGGAATATGTACAGCCTTTACTACTTCACGTGTGATTTCCAACATCAAGGGAATATTCTGCAACATTCCTGCTCCTGCTCCTTTTCCTGCAACTTTCTTTACAGGACATCCAAAGTTAAGATCAATGACATCGGGTTTACTTTGTGCTACAATCTGTGCCGCTTCAACCATTGATGCCACATCTCTTCCATAAATCTGAATACCCACAGGGCGTTCTTCTTCACAGATAGTGAGCTTGCTGACCGTCGATTTGATGGAACGCACCAATGCTTCGGCACTCACAAACTCGGTGTACACCATGGATACTCCAAAGCGTTTGCAGAGCAATCTAAATCCTATATCAGTAACATCCTCCATGGGTGCTAAAAATAGAGGGTACTTTCCTAAATCAATATTTCCTATTCGCATATTTTAGAGTTGACGAGTTCACAAGTTGACGAGTTCACAATGCAAGTTTCGGAGAGGGAGGGAAGCCTGCAGGGAAGCTAAATACGGAATGAAGAGATGAGCATTTACATCATTAACAGATGATACATCCCACCAGGAAGAGCTTTCAAAACACCTTTCATTTCTAACGAAAACAGAATGGCAGTGAGGTGAGCAATGGGAATGTCTGCTTGTACACTTAGCATGTTTATCTGTAAGTCGTTGTGCTTTTTCAACGCACTGACCACTTGTCGCTCTTCTGTTGACAGATCAGGAAACAGTTGTCGCTCAATTCCTACTTGTTGGGCACGCTGCAATTTTACGTCATCATCCCAATTCATGCTCTTTACAAAGTCATCGGCATTACTAATTAGTCCTGCTACATTGTCGCGAATCAAGTTGTTGCAACCTTCACTGTACTGGCTTCCTACGTTTCCCGGAAAGGCAAAGACCTCTCGATTGTAAGTTCGAGCCAAGCTTGCTGTGATGAGTCCTCCACCATGTGCGGCACTTTCTACGACCACACAGGCATCAGAAATACCTGCAACAATCCGATTGCGTCGTACAAAATTTACTTTGTCGGCATTGGTCTGTGTCAGAAATTCGGTGAGCAATCCTCCTTTTTTCACCATTTCATCGGCTGTTTGTTTGTGTCGAGCAGGATAAAGATAGTCCACTCCATGGGCAAGTACCCCTACAGTAGGGTAGCCATTTTGCAAAGCTTGTCGATGCGCGATGATGTCAACGCCATAAGCAAGTCCGCTTATCACCAATAGTTGTGGGCACAGTTGTCTTAGTTCTCTCATGAACCGACGTATCAAATCCTCTCCATAAACCGTATTGCGTCGAGTTCCTACCACACAAATAACACGGCGTTGGTTCAAATTGATGTTTCCTTTATAGAAGAGCATCAGTGGCGCATCATCACATTGCCTTAATCGTTGAGGGTAATTCTCATCATTCATGCAGAGCGGCATCACTCCATTTTCCAAATCCCATTGAAGTTCTATCTCGGCACGATGCAGCGGTTCGTCAAGTTGTTGAAGCGACTGCACCAACTTGGGTGAGGCATCGGGCAAGACGTCTCTAATATTACGTCGATGCTCTATCACTGCTGTGGCAGACCCCAACCGACGATAGAGCTGTAGCATCCCTGTGAGATGAAAATAATTGATGCGTGTGAGCGCAATGGTATTGATGATTTCTTGCGTGTCCAGCATGGTTATAAGTATTTGGCAAAGGCTTTATCGTAGTCTTCGCTGTGTCCCAATCGCCCATTGATTAAGCACACTAAATCTGCTTGACAAGAGAAACATAGCTTTTCATCTGTTGCTCGATATAGGTCATGATAGAACTCATATCTCAACCCTTTCTTTTTCAAAGACAGTCTGGATATAAAGTGGTCATCGCATTTCAGTGGCACTTTATATTCTAACTTCATACGTGCCACCACTGCATCTACGCCTTCTTCGTGGAGTTTAGCAAAGCTCACGCCCAATGACTTCAAGAACAAATGACGGGTATGTTCTGTGTAGTGAAGATAATTGGCATTGTTGACGATACCCTGAATGTCGCACTCATAGTCGCGAACTTCCATTTCTGTTTCAAAAATATATTCCATTTTTTCAAATTCTTTGGTTATAAAATAATATTTATAGAAGGCATATAGCCATTGATTCTCTTACCTATTGTGTTGTTTACCTTTCAAGTATTCATAGCCAAAGCGGCAACGTAAACATTCTTTACGTTCACAATATTGCCTCTGTAGCTGGACGAGAGCTTGTGTGTCTCCAGCATTTTCCACCTTGATTCCGCTCTCTTGCCATTTCCTGACAATGTGATTTGTCTCTGGCTGAAGCTGTTCTAAGTAATTCAAAGCTTTATCACATAGCTCCTCCTCATCGTGATATTTTCCATAAGCAAAAAGGATGGGGATTACCGTGTTGATGAGTAATACATTAAGGGAGGACTCAGATATTCTTTTTTCCGATTTCTTACTCACCGCTCCAAACACATAATGGGTCTGCCAATAGGCAGAAACGCCCGATTTCATCGTGTCTTTTAAGGCCTTTAATGATTCGCTTTCTACCAAATTTCTTAAGCCGAATCGGTGAGAGTGATACAAGGTAGCCAATTGAGCAATGCGAATATTGGGGAAATTTTGAGGTCGTAATCGTAAGAATTTCCATCTCTTACCCTCCATTGGCTGCAAGTTAAATTTGTGTTGTAAATACAGATATTCGTTTTGCAACCGCTCAAAATAACCCTCTGTATCCATTGTTGCATGGTATTTCTCGAGTATCAATGAGCGTTCCAAAAGCCCTGCTTGCCCCATAAAAAACGCCTCTACCTGAAAAAGGTCATCACGATGGTGAGCCACACTGTGCAAAGGAATGTGCATCGCCCATTGCTCAAACGCATCGCCATTGACGCCAAAGCCAAAATTGCGTGCCAAAGTAACAAATAAAACTGTCTCCCAATCGCCTTGGCAAAGAGCCAAGCGTTGTTTTATTTGCAATGTTTTTTGCTCCAATCGTTCTGTTTGCAAGGCAGACAACCACGCATGAACAGTGATTCGAGGCATTTCCGAAACCACTTCATGGCAAGGAGGATAAGCGTCAGCCATGAGCAGTTGTTCGTATTGCTGTTCCACCTGCTGGGGTACTTGAAGTTCCAATTGTGGAATTTCCCTGCCCGTTGTTGTGCGAACAGGCGTATCTACGTCCCCAGATACATGTAAGACAACATTATTATAGTTGGTATCTTGATCATGATGATGTGCATACCAATCGCTCGATTTGTTGTGAATCTCAATATTTCCCACCCAAACAGTGTCCGCCAACTTAATCTTTGCGTTGATAAAGTCAGGACCTGCATCGCTATTGTGCAATCCTGTATCTATCACCTCAACCAACTGACCATCCGTAGTGGCCAGTTGTGTCAAGGGAAACAGTCGATGTTTCCAACAATAGTGCAGCAGTTGCTCTGTCATCTTTAGTGGGATAAAGTCTTCTGCAAAGCTACAAAATATTTTCTATTTATGGTATCAACAGCTCTTTTCTTTTGTTATGAATCTTTAGTCTCTCCACATATTGTTGGACAAAGAGGTGTGTGCAACAGAAAAAATGTCCTTACATGTTAATGCCGATACCTACGCCAAAGGGCATCGCATGGATACCTTTTTTGAATAACGGTGTCAGGGCGTAGTGCGCATAAAGGTTTACACTGCCATAGCCCACGTATGCCTCTGCGTTTATGCCTAAGGCGTTGATGCCCAAATCGCGTGATACTGTGTGTTTTTGTTTACCTATGCGGTATTTTGAAACTTCCTTATAACGATATTCCAAGGCGAGACCGCCGCCAGCAAAGATTTTCCTTCTCCCAATACGCTTTTGCCATTCTACCATGATTGGTAACTTGACGTAATAATATTTCAAGAAGCTGGTGGTCACATCTTTTTCTTCCAACGGTAGCATACGTGTTTCTTCCTCAACTCTGTTGATGACAGATGAAGTGTTGAAGTGGTTGTGAACAAAGCCAAACTGCAAGGAAGAAACCAAGCCAAGCGTGTTTTGCTTGTTGAGCGACAAACCTATTTGGCAAGGCGAGAAGCCCCATTCGCTCGATTTGGTGTCACGCATTACTACATTGCTGTTGGCATTTAGCAAATTGGCACCATAGTAGAAATCGGGGAAATGTGGGTAAAATGTTCGTTTAGAATTCTTCCGAATAGGGATAAAAGGAGAGAAAACAAACACCTGTTCTACCTCTTGTCCGTCAACAAAGTTCACCTCGCGCGTCTTTTTCCATTGGTGTCCCTGACTATCAAAGATGCTGACAGAGATTCCAAGTGAATCGTTGTGAATCACAACCTTGTTCTTACCAAGCATCACACTGGTGGTATCAGTTCCTTCGGCTGCATACGATAATGTTGCTGTGCAAAGCATGAATGCAAAAAATAGTTTTTTCATATTGTATAAATTTTTATGTTGTCAATTGCTTGTGATGTATCATCGTTGAGAATAGCACATTTTCATGATTTCATCGGGGGTTAAGGCTCCTTCGATATAAATCACGGTTCCGCTATTTTTCGTGCCTTTCCCAAAAAGAATGTAACGGTTAATACCTTCTTTTAGGGGCGTCATCATGTAATATCCACTGATCACCCGCCCATCTTCTATCACCTCTTTTATCTTTTTTGCCTGCTTTCTGTCCGCTTTCAAATAAGGTTCTATCACGGGTGCAAGATTTTTGTAGGTAAGCGACTTGTAGACATCAAGTTGGAAACCACGTAAGGAGGTGTGGCGTAGAAGCACCATCTTACAGTTTTTGGCACGTGCAAAACGGTCAAAAACTTGTTCTATTTGTAGTTTTTGTTGTGCCGACATTGATAGTGTAGCGCCGAAAAGCAACACGCACAAAATCAGTCTTTGCCATTTGTCAGCGAGTAGGTTAGTTCTCATGATTGGTTTCTCCTATTTGAAAAAGTGCATTAAAATCTTCTTGCTGGGTAGAGGATACGTTGCCGAGTGCATTTTCCGCCTCCCGTATCACCGTTTCTTGGTTCGTTGTCTTCTCGCCATTGATGATGACGTAATTAGCCGATGAAGATTGAAATTGAAAGGTGAGCATAAAGAGGAATATGAAGACTGCTGCCACAGAGACGGCAGTGGCAAGCCATGACCAATGTAGCCTCCTGCGATGCGGATAGGACTCTTTGTGCTGTTGTCGCTGGTGTAGTTCCCAAACAAAGAGTTGTCGAAGGGGTTGCCACGCCTCAGGTATATCGCCTTTAACAGTAGCGAAGTACATGCGCAACTCATCTTCTTCCCGACACGACGTGTCACCGTTAAGATATTTCTCTATCAGTTGGTTAATTTTCTGTTCGTTCATCTTGTTTCCCTTTCTTTCAATAGACCTATTTTCTCCCCATTTCATCGGTGATACGCAACAACTCTTTTCTGACGAATCGGCGTGCTCGTGACAAGTTTTGTCGTAAGGCTTCAGGACTGCATCCGCATAGGGTTTGTATTTCATGTGCCTCATATCCTTCTATCTCCTTGAGCATAAATATTTGTTGTTGCAACGGTGGCAGCTGTTGTACTACGCACCGCACCATTCGCAATTCGTCGTTGAGTTCACACTCGTGCGTGAACTCTATAGCCTGCTCTGGTTGTTGTAGTCGTTGTTCACACTCTAATTGGCGATGCCGATAATGGTCTATTGCTATTCCTTTGAGCGTTTTGATAGCCAATGCCTCAAGGTTAGGATGTGTTTCTAACGTTTCGCGCATGCCCCACAGCTTGAGCAACGTCTCTTGCACCAAGTCTTGTGCGTCTACATTGCCTGGTTTCATGGCACTTGCCTGCTTGAGCAACACACTTTGTAGTGCCACGACTTTCTTGCCAAAGGTTTGAATGTCTATCATCTATATCGTAAACGAATGAAATCGCATTTTGTGACATCAATTCATCATTATTTTTTTCGGTGTGCTATTTTCGGTTTGCAACCGTTTACGAAAATCGTCTAAAAATGAGTGGAAATAAGTCCTTTTTGTTAAAATAATTGACATTTTTCAAATCGCGAAATAGAAATTTTTAAGGTAAAAATAGGAGGCAAAAGTGCGATTTTTTTGCCCTTTCTTGGTTGAAGCATTGAGATAAGGCTGCTAAAACGTGCAATCAAGCCCGTTATTACATTAACCTTGAAGTGCTAACTGCATGAGTTAAGCCTCCAAAAGCAATGCTTGAATGACATGAAGAATAGGGAAGATTTGCTTAATGTATTGATTGTTAGCATATTGCAAAATTCGCGTATTTGCGACCGAGGAATGGGTTGGTTGCAAATATGCGCGTATTTTGGACGTTACGCAAAATTTTTCAAAAAAATAAATTCCTGTGAAGAAAAAGCCGAAATGGCGTCAATAAAATTTAAAAACAAATGCAATATTTTGATTTTCAACCGTTTTACACTATCTTTGTCATCATTTAAAAGTATGTGATATGAAGATAGCACTGATAGGATATGGCAAGATGGGCAAGATGATAGAACAAATTGCCAAAGATAGAGGGCATGAAATTGTGTGCGTTATCGACCTCAATAACCAAGAAGATTTTGATAGTCAGGAATTTATATCGGCTGATGTGGCAATAGAGTTTACCACACCTACGGCAGCCTATGGTAACTATTTGCGAGCCTTTGCACATCATGTAAAGGTGGTGAGTGGATCTACAGGTTGGATGAAAGAACACGGCGAAGACGTGAAGCGCATGTGTAGCGAGGAGGGACAAACCTTGTTTTGGGCATCAAACTTCAGTATTGGGGTGGCAATCTTCTCGGCAGTCAATCGTTATTTGGCTAAAATTATGAACCAATATCCACAATATGAAGTGAGAATGGAAGAAACTCACCATGTTCATAAACTGGATGCACCCTCGGGAACAGCCATCACCTTAGCTGAAGAAATTGTCGATGAAATGGACAGAATTCACGGTTGGAAGAAGGGAGTGCTGCATGCAGCTGATGGCAGTGTGAGTGGTAACAACTCTATGGTTGCGGATCAAATATCCATTGACAGTGTCAGAAAGGGAGAGGTGCCTGGCATCCATACCGTAACTTATGACAGTGAAGCCGACCAAATTACCATTTCGCACAGTGCGCATAATCGAAAGGGGTTTGCCTTAGGTGCTGTTTTGGCTGCTGAATATACGGCTCAGCATACAGGACTGCTTACAACAAGCGACCTTTTCAAATTTTAAGTAACCATCCACTTCGTTTGTATATATAGATTTTTAGATACATCATGATTGATAAAGAGAAAGCAAAACTGAATATGAAGGCACAATGGGCCAAGTTCGTTGTCGTACTTATTTTATATCTTTTATTTCTTTACTGGGTAGAAAGTTGGTGGGGACTTTTGGTTGTACCATTCATCTTTGACGTATATATCACCAAGAAGATACGTTGGCAGTGGTGGAAAGATGCCGAACCTCCTGTAAGGTTTGTGATGAGTTGGGTAGATGCCTTGGTATTTGCCTTGGTGGCGGTGTACTTCATCAACCTCTTCGTATTTCAAAATTACGTCATTCCATCGTCCTCTTTAGAGAAATCATTGCTCACTGGAGATTATCTTTTCGTGAGCAAGGTGAGTTATGGACCGCGTATTCCACAGACACCACTTACAATGCCCCTAACTCAGCACACTCTTCCTGTCATCAACACGAAGAGCTATTTGGAATTTCCTCATTGGGACTATCGGCGAGTGAAAGGGCTGGGGGCAGTGAAGCTTAACGACATTGTGGTGTTCAATTATCCCGCAGGCGATACTATCTGTACAGAACTTCCTTATCAAACAGAATACTATAATATGGTGTATGGCTTTGGACAACAAATCTACGCACAAAATAATGGCGGTGAAGTAAATCTCAATACGTTGAACAGACAGCAGCAACACGATTATTTTCAGCAGGTTTATGCCTTAGGAAGACAGTACATTGCCAGCAATCCAGTAGAGTTTGGCGATATTGACAGTCGGCCTACCGATAGGCGTGAAAACTATGTGAAACGCTGTGTTGGCTTGCCAGGACAAACATTACAGATAAAAAACCGTATCGTATATCTGGACGGGAAACCTAACAAAGAACCCGAAAATGTGCAGTACACTTATTATGTGAAACTGAAAAACGAAATTCCAGAGTCGCTCATAGAAGAGTTGGGCATTTCGATGGAAGACCTTGCCAGCTTGCAGCGCAATGGTTTTATGCCGCTTACAAAGAAGGCAGTTCGCACATTGGCAGCTCGCAAAGATATTGTAGAGAGCATTCGGATAAATACCGATGCCACCGTTGGTGACCTATATCCACAGAATGCCGTGACGGGTTGGACACGTGATAACTATGGACCGATATGGATTCCCGCTAAGGGAAAAAGTTTACAGATAGATATGAACAACATTGCCATCTACGAACGACCTATCAGAGTGTATGAGGGCAATCAATTGGAAGTTAAAAACAATCAGATATATATCAACGGTAGGCTGGCTCATCGTTATACTTTTAAGTTGGACTACTACTGGATGATGGGTGACAATCGACACAATTCGGCAGATAGTCGCTATTGGGGATTTGTTCCAGAAGACCACATTGTGGGCAAGCCTATTTTCATTTGGTGG
This sequence comes from Hoylesella timonensis 4401737 = DSM 22865 = JCM 15640, assembly GCF_000455445.1. Taxonomy (GTDB): domain Bacteria; phylum Bacteroidota; class Bacteroidia; order Bacteroidales; family Bacteroidaceae; genus Prevotella; species Prevotella timonensis. The sequence goes on from NZ_HG417094.1 coordinate 36,957, forward strand.
TCGTCTGACCCTGATCGAAAAGGCTTCAAAGGCATTCGATGGAATCGACTATTTCGACTGGTTGACAATATTAAATAGATAGAAAACCATACCTTGCGAAACATTTTACAATGGATGCTGTCCATCGTAGTGTGTACGGTAGTGATGTTAGCTATACGTGCATATCTGTTTACCATCTTTATTGTACCCAATGAGGAGTTGCGACCAGCACTTCAGAAGGGAGACAGAGTATTGGTGAACAGACTTTCGCACACTCATTTTTCAAAGGGAGACGTGGTGTTGTTCCGTTTCAAACAAGAGGCTTTGGGGCGCATCATAGCAATACCTGGCGATACCATCGTAGTAAAGGGAGAACAATATAAAATACCAAACTACTGCCATGGTAGTTGTACTTGTGGTGAATGCCAATTCGTACTCGTCAGCAATGGGCAACAACAAGCATTGGTGAGACAAGGAGATATTATTGGCAAGACGTATTCGTTATGGAGATGGAAACATCGACAGAAAAAACACGAATACAACGTGCCAGCCCACAGGCAGAGTAATGGCAGTTAAGTAATGATAAGTTAAGATAATACACAACCAAATGGCATCTGTTCTTTTGTCATCCACCTATTTCGGTCCTATTCAGTGGTATCAGAAACTCTATCGCCATGAATGCTGTTACATAGAGAAGTACGACCATTTCATCAAGCAAACTTATCGCAACCGTTGCCAAATAGCGACAACCCAAGGTGTACAAACGTTGAGCATCCCCGTAGAAAAATTCGACGCTCCTAAATGCTTGATGTGCGACGTACGCATTAGCGACCATGCGAATTGGCGGCATGTGCATTGGAATGCTTTAGTATCCGCTTACGGTGAGAGTCCTTTTTTTGAATTTTATGAAGACGATATTCGTCCTTTTTTTACCAAGAAATGGACTTTCTTATATGATTTTAATTTTGAAATCATGCAGAAAATGTGTGAACTCTTGGATATTGAACCGAACGTTCGAGCGACAACAGAATATCTGAAGATAGGGGAGGGACACGGTGATGCGTCAGAAGTGGTAGACTTTCGTGAGGCTATTCATCCCAAACGCCCACAGCCTGATTGTTCGTTCCAACCACAGCCCTACTACCAAGTATATGCGGAGAAACATGGATTCCTTCCTAATTTAAGTATTATTGACTTGCTGATGAACTTAGGCAACGAAGCGATTTTGTTGCTTTAGCAAACCTTTGCATCAAATAGGGTGTACGAGTACATTCAATTTTATTCGATAGCAGCTTAGTAATTACAGGTCAAACGGAGGACTGACAGTAAATCTATTGTTAAAAATAATAATAATCAAGTGATGTTTCAATTTTTCTCGTATCTTTGAATTCCAAATATTACTCACTAATAAATTGAATGATGAAGACAAAAAAGATGAAGGTTGCCACCTTTTTATTAGCAGGCGCATTGGTTTCTACCTCATGTGTAGGAAGTTTTAGCTTGTTCAATAAGCTGGCAAGTTGGAACAGAACTGCGACAGACAGCAAGTTTCTCAATGAACTTATTTTCTTAATTATTTCTCCTGCTTATGGCATTTGTAGTGCAGCCGATGCATTGGTATTGAATACCATTGAGTTCTGGACTGGCGACAATCCTATGGCAAATGTTGGTAAGACGAAACAGGTAATGGGGCAAGATGGAAAATATTACGCAGTGAAGACCCTTCAAGATGGCTATGAAATTACAAGTCCTGAAGGTCAAACGACGAAATTTATTTATGACAAATCCTTGAATGCTTGGTCGCAAGTGGTTGCAGGAAAGCAGACGGAGATGTTTCGCATCAATGAAGATGGAACCGTACGTGTAACACTTCCTGAAGGAAAACAAATGAATGTTGCGATGAACGAGGCTGGTCTTTACCAAGTAAGAATGGCAGTAAATGGCGGTACTTATTGGGCGATGAGATAAAGAAAAGATAACATTCTAAAAGATACAGTACGAGCTACATAGCGCAAAATGTCATCAATATTTTGTGCTATGTAGCTCAATTTTATGGACTATTCTTTGATCGCCAACGAAGTTATTGATAAATGAGCGTTAGAAGGCGGTCGTCCGCCATGATTTCTTGTGCTACTTGCTGTATTTGTCTTGCTGATATGGCATCGATTTGTGTATATAAAGAAGTGATATCCTTTTCCCAACCGTAATGCAGGAAGCACTTTCCAAAATCTAAAGCAAAGCTCTCTCGATTATCACAAGCAATGCCAATTTGTCCTTTTAACTGTTTTTGAGCAGCGTGCAACTGGTAAGATGTCATTGGTTCATTGATGACACGATGAAGTTCTTTTTTCACTAACTTGATACATTGAGAAACATCATGAATGTCACAACCGAAATAAATGCCCCATATTCCTGTGTCTCCATAACTTGCCATTGAACTTTCTACCGTATAGACTAAGCCATGATGTTCTCGTAAAGAAACATTGAGTCGAGCATTCATCCCCGGACCGCCCAACAGATTGTTTAAGAGGTATAAAGCAATACGATTGGGGTGGTGTATATCATAAGCCCTACTACCTATCATGACATGCGCCTGATGAGTTCCCTTGTCTTTGATGATGGGTGGAGGAACTTGTAAAGAGCCTTGATAGCGATTCAAAGACTCGGACTTAATTGGTGTTGAGGCAGGTTGGTCTGCCGTTGCCTTCTTAAGTAGGTGTACGAGGCGTTGAAAGTCTATATCCCCATCAATAAAAAAGACCGCATTCTCTGGACGATAATACTGATTTGTAAATCGTAGTGCGTCTTCGCTGGTAAATGCACGTACTTGCTGTGTGGTTCCCAAGATATTATGTCCTAAGGCATGATTATTGAATACCGTATTTTCAAATTCATCGTAAATTAAATCAGCGGGAGAGTCGTTATAACTCTCGATTTCATCGCAAATAACCTCTTTCTCTTTGTGAATTTCGGCGTCAGGATAAGTGCTATGAAAGACAATATCAGTGAGTAAATCTACGGCACGTGCGACATCTTCTTTCAAGAGAGCTGCGTAGAAAACCGTTTCTTCTTTGTTGGTAAAAGCGTTGAGGTCGCCGCCCACTCTCTCCAAAAGGTTCAAGATGTGCCATGCCTTTCGATGCTTCGTACCCTTGAATGTCATGTGTTCACAGAAGTGTGCCAGTCCTTCCTCGTCTGCATTTTCATTTCGAGAGCCTGCCTTAATCTGATAACCACAATAAATCACAGGCGAAGGGGAAGGATGGTGAATGATACGCAAACCATTGGTTAGTACACTGGTATGATAATTCGTCATGATGATTGCTTTATATTTTTTTGAATTGCACTAAATAATTCTCTTAGATGAGCTATTTCATTCCTTGTACAAAGGTACGCATTCTGTCTATAATGAAATTATTATAGGCATTTTATTTTGTCGTGCTACTGATTTGCAGTATATTTGCACGAAAGGTAAAAAAAATGTGTTTATGCGTAAGGTAATAGGAATTGGTGAAACGGTTCTCGACATCATTTTCAAAGACAATCAGCCCATAGGAGCTTTCCCCGGTGGTTCAACATTCAACGGACTCATTTCTTTGGGGCGTTCAGGCGTCCATGCTACCTTTATTAGTGAAACAGGTAACGACCGTGTTGGTAAAATGATTACCACTTTTTTAGAGGATAATGGGGTAGATGCAAGCCATGTGAACGTATTTCCTGAAAGCAAATCGCCTATCTCTCTGGCATTTTTGAATGAAGATAATGATGCAGAATATTTGTTTTATAAGGATCATCCACACGACCAGCTTGACTTTACACTCCCTGATATCCAGCCGAACGATATTGTTATCTTTGGCTCTTACTATGCTGTAAACCCTGTGATACGTCCTCAAGTTGTTAGTTTGTTGGAACACGCAAAGAGTCATGGGGCGATTATCTACTATGATGTCAATTTCAGACCCGCACATCAGCGAAATGTCCTCCGTATTACTCCCAACTTGTTGGAGAACCTTGAGTTTGCAGACATTGTGCGAGGGAGCCATGAAGACTTTCAAACGTTATACAAAATGGATGATGCTGCTAAAATTTATCAAGCAGAGATTTCATTCTATTGCAAGCATTTTATTTGCACACAAGGTAGCGCACAGGTGCGACTCTTTGCAGAAAATCGGTTTGAGAAAGCCTACGATGCACTTGCTTCTACACCCGTTAGTACAATTGGGGCTGGTGACAACTTCAACGCTGGTTTTATTTTTGGACTGATAAAATATGGAATCACACGCAGTATGTTGGAACAAGGGTTGTCAGAAACACAATGGGATAAACTCATAGACTGTGCATTACGCTTTGCAGCAGAAAGCTGCAAGAGCATTAACAACTATGTCTCAACCGATTTTGGAAATAAAATGAAAGCCGAAATCCAAACATCATAATTCGATATCAAACCATTTATTCAAATCAAAATATATTTAATAAATTTATGATAGAACTAAAAAATAAAGTCTATTATGTAGGGGTGAACGATCGCAACAAGTCTTTGTTTGAAGGTTTGTGGCCTCTGCCAGCGGGCGTTACATACAATTCGTTCCTGATAGACGACGAAAAAGTGTGCCTCATCGACGCTGTTCAAGTGGATTTCTTCACGCAATTCATCGAAAACCTGCATGAGGTGCTGGGCGACCGACCCATCGATTACCTCGTAATCAACCACATGGAACCCGACCACAGCGGCTCTTTGGGACTGCTGAAGAAGTACTATCCCAACATTCAAGTCATCGGTAACAAGAAAACGTTCGACTTGATGGCCGGATTCTACGGCATCAAAGACCAAACGATTGAAGTGAAACATGGCGAAGTGATAGACCTTGGTCATCACAAGTTGAAGTTCTTCATGACGCCCATGGTACATTGGCCCGAAACAATGATGACGCTCGACGAAACTGACCACATGCTGTTCTCGGGCGATGGCTTTGGATGTTTCGGCGCATTGAATGGTGGTATCCTGGACGAGGAGATAGACACCAGTTGGGCTTGGTTGGAGATGGTGCGCTATTATAGTAACATCGTAGGGAAATATGGCGTGCCCGTGCAGAACGCTTTGAAGAAGTTAGCCGATCAACAAATCGATTACATTTGTACTACCCATGGTCCTGTATGGCACGAGAATGCAGCGAAAGTGATAGACCTCTATGACAAAATGTCCAAATATGAAACCGATGAGGGCATCGTCATCTGCTATGGAACCATGTATGGCAACACCGAACGCATGGCAGAAACCATCGCGAGAGCAGCCAGTCAGGCCGGCATCAAGAACATTTGCATGTACAACATCTCGAAGACGCACCACTCTTACATCCTCCGTGACATCTTCCGTTACCGCGGATTGATTGTGGGAGCGCCAACTTACAACAACGGATTGTACCACGAGATGTCCGAACTCCTGTCAGAAATAGCCAACCACGACATCAAGAACCATTACATCGGATGGTTTGGCAGCTATGGATGGGCCAGCAAAGCCGTACCCACCATTGCCGAATGGGTAGACACCAAGCTCAAATTTGAGCCTGTGGGAACGCCCGTTGAAATGAAACAAGCCATGTCAAAAGACGTACGTCGACAGTGCGAAGAACTGGGGAAGGCCATGGCTGACCGCTTGAAGGCAGATCGAAAATAAGAAAGATGTAACACATCTTAGCTAAATCAACATGAGCAAGTTGCATGGAGAGTGCATCTTGCTCATGTCGTTTCTTCTACATTCGCCTCTTTATTCTTTAGACAGACTTTCTGTATTGTCTTTCTGTTTATTGCTCATCAGGCCATGAACAAAGCTTGCCAGTATCCTTATAAGACGGACGTTGTGCTTGCATATTCCTGAGTTTCTTTCCCAACAGTGCTGAAAGCTCTCTTACCTTTTGAGGTTTTTGTGCTGCAACGTTTTTCTTCTCTCCTATATCAAGCATGATGTTGTACAACTCCTTATGTCCTGTGGGATAGTCATAAATCAACTTCCAGTTGCCTTGGCGTATTGCACAGTTCATACTGATTCCTGGACCTGTGCTATCCCATATATTCGGTACGTTCCATATGATGGCTCTATGTTGCAGATTCTTGTCTGTACGTCCTTGCAACGAGGGCACCAAATCCATGCCATCAATGGTCTGTGGTACCTGATAATGGGTGATTTGCGCCATGTGAAGGATGGTGGGGTACAAATCCTCTACCATGATGCTGGCATCGTTTCGCACGCCTTGCTTCACCTCACCGTTCCATTTCACAATAAAAGGAACTCGTATTCCTCCTTCATAGAGCGAACCTTTTCCGCTTTTCAAAGGAGCATTTTGAGTGTACAATGGTGTATCGCGCCATTCCTGAGAAGAGGCCAGTCCGCCATTATCTCCTAAAAAGATAATGATGGTATTCTCTGCCTCTTTGTTCTTTTCGAGCCAATCCATGATGTCGCCCAAGCTCTTATCCATACCCTCTATCAACGAAGCATAGGCAGCATCCTTGTTCGAAAGCCCTCTGCGGACATACTTTGGAAAGAAACGCATGTCCTTGTCAATAGGGATATGAAGTGCATAGTGCGACATGTAGAGATAGAATGGTTGCTGGTAACGCTTGGCTTTGTCAAGTGCCTTGATAGCTTCTTTAGTGAGAGCCTCTGTGGCAAATGTTCCCGTTCCCCAATAGCTCTCCAATCCAGGAATGGCATTGAGCGCATAAGGCTTTCCATCCTTGGTGTGACCATAGTTCAGCTCGCTAAGATAAGTGGCTAATCCTCCAGCCGCAGTACCTGTGATGTTTACCTCGAAGCCAAAATGGCACGGATTCTCCCCTGGAGTGTCAATAGCACCCCAATGCGCTTTTCCGCAATGAATGGTGTGATAGCCGTTGTCTTTCAGTATTTGGACGAATGACTTGGCTATGGTGGTATGCGAAACCGTAGACACTTGAGCAATTCCGTTATAGTTCCAATCGGCAGGCTTCACTCGCCCGTCTTTTCCGTCAGTCATTTTGTCCCGCTGTAACGTCCAGTTCGTTACTCTATGGCGTGCCATATTCATGCCGGTCATCAAACTGCAACGTGTGGGAGAACTGACTGGACAGGCGTATGCTTGCGTAAACATCATGCCTTGACGCGCCAGCCGCTCCATGTTTGGCGTATCATACATCTCATTGTAACGTGTCTTTTGGTTCCAAAATGGCACCGACGTATCCTGCCACCCCATATCATCGACGATGAAGACAATGATGTTGGGGCGGTTCTCCTTCTGCTGCGCACAAGTACCGCCACACCCCAAGAAGGATGCGGCAGCCGTTGTAAGCATTAACTGTTTATTCATTGATAGCATAGAATTTGTATTGAAACTCCCTATTCGGCAGGCAGTGTTCCATCCTCGGTACTCCAATATGGGTTTTGATAAATAGACGAAGTTGTGTAATCGTTTGACCCGGGAACAGCTGTTGTCAATCTAAATTCTACATTGCTGATGGGATAAAGATAATTGGCTGTTGTCCAAGTCAGACCATCAAAACCAATATTCGATTTGCTCTTGCGGTAGGGCAGCAAGTATTTACCTTGGGCATATTTGTCACTCTTTGCTGATATATTGGCAGCCTTGTTGGAATTTCCATATTCTACGATGTCTATAGGCTTCAAAGGCAGTGAGGCATCGACAGCTGCGGGATGAGTGTACAGCTGGTATATCTGGTCCCAGAAATTAATACCTCGCACCTGATAGTTGCTCACCTGATCCAACGACCTCCAACGCTTAAGGTCCATGAGGCGCAACCCCTCTGCTACCAGCTCAACTCTTCTTTCACGCCGGATATTGTACAGCACGGGTGAGATTTGTTCACCTCGAGAGTAACTCCCCCAATCTTCTTTCTCCTTTTCCATCTCCGTATGGGCAATGGTCTTCTCATAGTCTGCATCCATTCCTGCTCGTGTGCGTAATGCCTTCCAGTATTGGTCACACTTCCCGCCCAAGTTTCCATGAAGCTCATAGTATGCCTCAATATAGTTGAGATAAGCCTCTGCCGCCCTAAATACAGGGCAACCTGTAAACGATTCTTTTGTAGGTTGCATGCTCCCATCTGTATTCAAACCTTTTCGCAAAGAGTAGCCCGTAGGACAGCTGTTCTCTACCTCGCCTTCAAAGATAGGCGATCGATAAAAGTAACCATACCCATCCGACTTTTTGATGTATTCTATCAGGTTGGGACTGGTTGACAGCAAATCATTGGTCTTCAGTATCGTTTTATCCATCCTGGGGTCTCTCTGGTCAAACACATGCTGGTATGTGTCATCACCCTGATATTGAGACCCTGCGGCATATACAGGAAGTCCTGTCTTCATCAGATACGAGTCAACAAACGATTTTGACAGTCCTGCATTCCCACATCCATTGCGCTGCAGGTAGCTCACTACCCAATGGTGCGAAGTGTTGCCTGCTTGCAAGCCATAACGTCTCCACAGCAAAACCTCTGACATGTCACTCAGGTCTACAGAGTTGAACAATGCAGCATAATCGTGATGGAGGCTATGGCTGGAGGCAACGATGTCAGCAGCCTCAACCGCCTGCTGAAGAAAATACTGTATCTCCTTGTCTATGTCAATAGTGAAATGCTTTAAGTACTCGACATTTGCGCCAGGCCACTGTTTGCCTCCGGGCACGAAGGCTGTGCCACGATGGTATTTCTCCCACGTACCCTCAAACAAGGCCACCCTGCTCTTCATCAATGCAGCGCAATCGCGTGTCAGTCGGTTTGTCATGGGTGGAACGTTAGCCATGAGTTGGTATGCACGGTTGAGATCAGAAAGAATGAACCGAGCCACCTCATTGCGTGGACGGCGCTGTGAGGCAACACGCACACTATCATAATTCTCCTCCACGACTTTCTTGACTATAGGGAAGTCGCCAAAATCACGCAAAGCCGTAAAGTAGATATAAGCCCGGAAGAAATAGACCTCCCCCAGATAATGTCTGACACGAGAGGCGTTGCCTGATATTTTACCTTGTTCTACCTGAGGAGCCACTTTGCTCAAGAAATAATTGGTGGCACGGATTTTCTTCATATAGGTGTTCCACAAATTAGAATTTCCTTCATTCACATGGAACTGCCCTTTGACAAAAAGTTTGGAGGGCACATTGGAGGTCTGGTTGTCTGTGCCATTGTCCAACCTGAACAAGCCCAAATGGTATGCTCCAGACCCATGTGAAGGAAGTATGTTGCCTGTGTGCTCGCCATCATCCTTGTCATCATAAAACTTTGCAGCATAAGCCGCCAAGTCGTTTTCGCTTTCAAGGTACACATTGGTACTGACTTCTGTTATAGGCTCACTGTCAAGAAAGTCATTACAAGAAACAGGAATGGCAGCCAATCCCAACAGTGCTATATATACTAATTGCTTTTTCATTTTATACTTGTTTTTTAGAATGACACATTAAGACCAAAAGAGACCGTTTTCTGCAAGGGATAGGTCTTGCCTGTATTTGAGTCTGTGTAGTTTGAGTATGCCGTTTCAGGGTCGAACGCCTTGGGAAGGCTCTTGATGGTGAACAGGTTTTCTGCACTCACATATAGGTAAACTTTCTGTAGGTGTGCCTTGTCCACCAACTGTTTAGGCAAGGAATAGCCCAGCTGAATATTCTTCAGTCGCGCGTACGCCCCATTTCTGAGATAGCGCGTTTGTACATACTGGTTCTTGTCTGAGTTCATATACACTCGTGGGAAATAGGCATCGGTATTAGGCCCGAATACGGATGTTGTATTCGCAGGGCGATAGTAGTCCAGCTGTTCTTTCAGGCCTGTTGATTGCCATTCGCCTCCATTTAACCCCCAAAACATGTTGCCACTGAGCCAAAGGTCTCGCTTTGCCACTCCTTGCCAGAACATACTGAAGTCGAATCCTTTCCAGCTCAAACCCATATTCACACCAAAATGATAGCGTGGCGTACTGTTGCCGATGATTCTCCGGTCTCCAGAGTCTGCCAACGTATTCGCACCCTGATTAACAATGTGGTCTCCATCCAAATCCTCGTACATGATGTCACCTTCTGTCCAACCAGAGCCCCATGATGGCTTGTTGTCTTTTATCCAGGCGTCCATCTCATCTTGGCTTTTTGCAATACCATGGGTTACATATCCCCAAATCTCTCCCAACTCCTGACCTTCATAATAGGTGGTCAATGATTTTGAGGCATTGGGGTATCTATCAATAAACGTACGGGCATCCGACAAGTTCAATCCTATATTATAACGTACCTCTCCTATATAATCTTGCCAAGCCATGGCTATTTCCCAGCCACGCGTATGCAGGTCAGTATTGTTGCTGTTAGGCAATTTGGTACCGAAGGCGGATGCGATTTCTCCAGCTGGCCCAACCATGTTGGAAGTCTTGCGGTTATAATAGTCAAAATTAACGTTGAGGCGATTACGCAACATAGACACATCAAATCCAACATTGACGGAACGTACGGTTTCCCATGTGAGCGAGGTGCTTACCGTAGAAGGCGCAAGAGCTACGGTAGGCTTCTTTCCATTCATCAACCAAGAACCACCATTCACCGTAATTTGCTGCAACAAATAGAACGGATAATATGAATTTGTGTTTTGGTTTCCTAACGTTCCCCATGAGATGCGTGGCTTCAGCAAACTGATAATTCTGTCGTCTACCTTGAAGAATTTCTCGCCTGCTATATTCCAACCTACCGATACGGAGCCAAACAGTCCCCAACGATCTTTGCTCAAGAAACGTGAAGAGCCGTCATAACGGATATTGCTCGTAAAGAAATAACGATTTTCATAATCATAGTTCAATCTCCCAAAGAATCCTGCTGTAGCCCAGGAATATGCACTGGCATCACGTATCTTATCGACTCCTGTAGCAGCCCCTATCTCGGGTACCAACTCTGTTATCAAATCCATTCGTTGTAAATCCACATCGCGATTATTGAACTTCTCGGTGTTCAATCCCGCCATCAACTTAAACTTGTGACTGTTGATGTCAAATGAATAATCCGTGTAAAGGTTGGCTGTGACCATACTCGAACGCAACCAATACTGCATGGCACCTGTCTGTCCTGTGGCATACGAGCTTCCGTATCCTAATGGAAGAGGGTCACCATTCACGTTGTGCTCATAAACTTTGTTCAGATTTTGCTTGTCAAACTGATTAACGGTTCTCAGTCCTATATTTGCTGTTATATTCCAATTCTTCAACGGATGAAATACAAGCTGGCCTTGGAAATAAGCGTCGTTGGTTGATGATTCCGAACGGCTGCCATTCGTAAGTTGATTCAACTTGCCATTACGCATATAATACCCATTGGGGTCCTTGAACGGCATCATTGGCCACATACGGGAAATATCGTGGTAGAGAAGACCGTTTAATACTGTGTACAGAGGGTTATCCAATTGTTTATAGATATATCTTGCGTTTACCTGAACCTCCAACCACTCGTATGGAGCTGCATTGTATTTGAAATTGGTTGTCAAACGCTTGAACTTGTCCTTTCCATATCGCAGATTGCCATCCTGGCCAAGATAATTAGCCGAAAGATAATAGCGGTTCTTGCTGTTTCCGCCATTGATGTTCAGATTATGTTCTTGCGCCCAAGACCACTTAAATTGCTTGTCCCACCAATTCACATTGTCATTGGCTTTCTCATGGAATTGCCAGTTTCCATTTGAATTGGGAATAGTAGACGTTTTTATCTCACCTCTCATATACTTCTGGATGCGGTCAAGCGTGTCATCATTAAAGATAGGTGAGCCTCCGCCATTCACACTTCCTTCATTAAAATAATTCGCAAACTCCCATGCGTCCATCGGGTCAGGAAGATTGCCTGGGCCATAATACCGTACATTGCTTGTATACGATACGTTTGTTCGGTCTGCTCTGCCTGATTTAGTTGTAATCAGCACTACTCCAAAGGCTGCCCGGGAACCATATATGGAACTTGCTGCAGCATCCTTCAATACAGATATAGATTCTATATCGCTGGGATTCACATCATCCATATTTCCCTCTATACCATCAATCAAGACAAGTGTCGCTGCTTTCGACCCTGTAGAGATTGTTCCTGTTCCGCGAATAGAAATTCCCATACTTTGCCCTAACTGTCCTCCAAATCCACCTACTGACATATTCAGTCCAGGAACAGTACCCTGAAGCGACTGACTAAGATTAGTAACTGGGCGGTCGGCAAGCATTTTCGTGTCTACGGTTGTAATGGCATCTGTAATGTTGGATTTTCTTTGTGTGCCAAAGCCCACAACTACCACTTCTGACAATGCTTGAGCGTTTTCGTGCATTCTGACAGTTAAAGGCTGACCAGATTGCGCCTTTACTTGACTGGTTTCATAGCCTATGTACGACACATTGAGCATGACACGAAGTGAAGACGTGTTCAACGAGAAATGACCGTCAATATCAGTTATTGCCTTATTGTCAGTCCCCTGTTCCACAACAGTAGCTCCAATAATAGGATCTCCAGTCTGGTCCACGATCACTCCTTTAACTTGGTACACCGTCTGCTGGGGTGTATTGTTAGACAGGTTATGAACCGTTTGACTTTCTACTATTGCTATATGCCGATCAATAATCTTATAGGTTAGGCTTTGTCCCCTAAGCATCTCTTCAAGCAATGCTGACAAGGTCAGGCTTTTACTACTAATCTTAATTGTCCGATGAAGGTCCAAAGTCTCTTGCGAGAAATCTACAGACATCTTAGTTTGTTTCTCGATAGCTTTTACAAGCTTGGACACAGTAGCCTTGTTTTGTTGAAGATGGATGATTTGGCTTTGACCAAATGCACCTATCGACATTGACAGACACAAGACTAATACTGCTGTCGTCTTTTTGTACATACTGATTTTCATTGTTTTGTTAGGTTAATTTAGATATTATAATTATTGTAACTGCAAATTCGGTATCACGTACACAGGTCTGAAGCGTTTGGTATCTCAGGACAGACCAGCATTCATCGCTTGGAGATGAATATGCTGTCACCATCTTTAGTATAAGTCATATCTCCTGATACGAAAGTCAACACATTCATAATACGTTCTATGGTTTCGCCTTTCTTGAAATTCATCGTATAGCATCTTTTCGAATCGACATCCTTTGCTATGCTGATAGTAACACGATAACGCCGTTCTATCGACTTCAGGATTTTCTCCAGAGGCTCCTGTGTGAAATTCAATCCGCCTTTTACCCACGAGTTATATGCCATTGCATCTACCATTTGTTTGTGCATTGTTCCAGCTGTTCTGCTGTATACCAGCTGTTCATTAGGACTAAGCGTCATTGTTTGGATACTATCGGAGACATTGACAGATCCTTCCTCAAGTGTTACCACAACCTGCTCTTCATCACTATATGAGTTGACAGAAAAGTGTGTTCCTAATACTCGAACCTTCACATTTCCCAAATGGACAACAAAGGGGTGACTGGCATCCTTGGAAACTTCAAAATGACAGCTGCCATTTACAAACACGCTCCGCTCCTTGGCATGCGAACTGAAACTGTGTGGATAGACAATTGTCGTCCCCGAATTGACTACAACCTTTGTATTATCAGATAACACAAGACTGTCTATACATCCTTTTGGCACATAGTATTCTGCCAATTGCATGTCGTTCGCATAATAGCTTGCCGAGAAAAGCCAAACCAAAATAGCAGACAGCAGTGGAAGCATAAAAATAGCAGCATATCTCAAAATGGTAGACACTCTACTCCTACGTCTTACCGACTGGCTGTAAATGGTTCGGTTTTGCCGAAAAATATCGAGTGCTTGATGCAATTCTCCTTCTGGCATTTTATTTACATCTTCTTCCCATAATGTCTGTAAATATTTGTCAATCTTCATATCGTACTTATTTTCTTGTATTCCCTTTATTTTTATGCCTTTAATAAACTTTAATATCTATGAGCAGAAAAGGCTGATATGTATGGTTTGCCTTCCGACATCTTTATATATAGCCGCAATGCCGATACATTCTGAGGCTCCCATGTATCTATCTTCTTGTGACCTATACATGTACCAGAAGATAGAATTCGCCATTTTCCGTTTACTTTTCCTTGTACTTGGTAGCTTCGCACTCGCTCTCCTTTTGTTATGTCCTCCGAGATGACGGCCGCATTGACCGTGACCGCAGGCTTGAAATTCAAACTAAACACGTTTCCAACACCTGAAACTGATGCTAAAGGAATACCGTATCGCCGTTTGATTTCATCGCCAAACTCTTTCAACCGCTTTACATCTTCATCAGGAACAAGACCACGATTGTCGGGTGCTACTCCTATGATTAAGGTTGAGTTATGCCCAACAGAGTTCTCATACATCTTCATCAAATTGTCTAAAGGGTAGATGTGTTCTTCGTCATGGGGTTCCCAAAACCATTCATGTCTCCCTTTGTAACCTCGCAAAGGACTGTCAGACATGGCAGGCATATAATATGTCCCATTGGCATCACCGTACTTGAGCAGCCGGTTATCGCATTTGAACACTATTGCCTGATTTTTTGAATGTGAATAGGGGAAAGGGTAAGTACCCCAGCACGGATAAGGAACCATACCCGTCTCAGAGCCTCCCCAACGAATATCGGCACGCTGACTATTATGATAGAAGATAATGTTCTTTTGATATTTCTCAACAATAGGTAAGATATCTGGACCTCCCAACTCGGGTCCATGTCCACCTCCGTCATACCAAACAATGGCTAAGTCACCATAGCGCGACATCAATTCTTTTGTCATACCTTCGCACATGTGGTTATAAAAAACTTGACGGTTCGCCTGAAACTGGCTGCCGTCCTTTGGCATCATAAAGTCATGAACACCCAAAAAGGAATTCCAACGTATGCCGATATAAACACCAGGTAGGACACCATACTTGCGACACGAGCGAACGAAGTCGCGCACTATGTCACCTTTACCATTGCACCATTTCAAAACTTTCATACAGTAAGGATTCGCATCCGACTGATATATGGCGAAACCCGTCTCGTGTGTTGCTGTAATAATAGCTATTTTAGCCCCCATAGCTTTGACCGATCGTATCCATTGGTCGGTGTCTAACTGGTTTGGATTAAAAATATTGACATCTTGGATTGGCGTGATTCTATTCAAGGTCTGGTTGTATGCCACACTATCAAAAACATGCAAGTCATAGTGAAAGATAGCGGCAAGCTCAGCATTCTGCCAAACCAATTGCGCTTGATGGGGTACAGGCACAAGTAATCTGTCTTTAGGGTTTGTGCCAAAAACAGGTAGGTTTATCAACAAACCGAGCAATAGATATAGAACTCTCATATCATCGAATCTCCACGAATGGTTTTGATATAAAGAGTCAGAATTTCCTCAACGCACGCAATCAGATTTAGTTAAGATACGTTAATAATATAAATAGATAGAATATTTCTCGCAAATATGCAATTCCCAACGATATGTGTTTCTCAACGGTTCGCTTACTAACTCCTAATTTTTCGGCTATCTCTGCGTTGCTCATTCCTTCCACACGGCTCATAAGAAAGACTTTTCTTCGTTGTTCAGGCATCTTCTGGACTTCTTGCATCAGGAGTTTGTAAAGCTCCTCGTAACACAACCGTACTTCAGGATTCTCCATGTCATTGCTTTCTGGAATTATTCTTGCTGTTTCATTATATGTAAACGAATCTTTCAGACAGCGAAGGGCAGCATTGCGTGCGGATACAAAAAGGTAGTTGTCAATGTTCTTAATTCCAAGAAAGTGCGTACGATTAATCCATAATTGCATGAAAAGGTCTTGTACGATGTCTTCTGCAACACTCTTGTCATGGTTGAAATGCATAACAAACTGCAGAACCTTGGGATAATATTTCACAAATAGTTCATCAAACGCCTTTTCATCACCAATAGAAAGAGATAATAAGAAATGGCGATTGTTTGTAATATCAAAGGGGTTAGATGATTGCATTGAATGAAAACGTTTTTATTCTATTGAATTCCAAATTGCAACGCCACGAAGAATAGCATCAACGAGATATCTTGGTGCTTTTTGGCAAATGCTTTGAGCATGGTTAAGGCTTTGGAAATGTGATATTCCACCGTCTTAATCGATATGTTAAGTCTTTCGGCAATCTCTCGGTTCTTCAGTCCTTCTTGGCGACTCAAATAAAAAATTTGTTTCGACTGATGCGGTAAGGAGTTTAATATTTGATCAATTTCATCAAGTAGTTCCTGATAAACCAACTCCTCTTCAGGATTATGATGAAAGAACAAACTATAAAGAGATTCTGATTCTTGTTGGGTAGGTAAGTCATCTATAGACCGTTGGTTTCTAATCAGTTGCTGTCGAATAAAGTTTAAGCACGCATTGCGTACCATGGTGTAAAGAAGTGAGGAGATAGAAATAGGTTTCAATTGCTCTCTGTTTAACCAAAGTTTGGTGAAGCAGTCTTGCAAAATGTCATTTAAGTCTTCCTCGGTAGGGATGTATCGTGTAGCGTACGCCTTAAGCATGGGATAGTAAGTCTTAAAGACATATTCATACGCTTCTGCCTTTCCTGACTTAATATCCTCAAATAATTGGGCGGAATCCTTTGAGTAGGTTTTCATAATACGCTGATGTATTCGGCAAAGATAGGTATTATCGTCCTAATTTACAAGAGAATGCTTTAATAATTCCACTTCATCGCACGCCTCTTTTATGAAACAGAAACCACCAACTAAGTGTTTCATTTACTTTCAATGGGTTGTTGAAACAAAAGCTAATGGTTGATTTTGTCAACAAACAATCTATTGATATAAAAGAGCCATGTTTTTAATGATTATTTGGCGAATGTACTCGTTGCTTTTGTCCTATTATTTTACCAAAAATCGACCATTCAAAATCTTCAAAATAGAAAAAATGAATAGGCAAGCGGTATGCAAAAATACGCTGATTTGAGCAAAATAAACGTCTTTTTAAGTTAGAACATCGACTTAACACGCTTGGAAACACGCTTTAGCGGTGTTATTCACATACAGTAGCAGCATTAAAGCATGCAAATAGTGAGCTTATCTCAATGGGTTAGTCGCCAAGAAAGGGTGAAAAATGGAATGAAAAGATGCGGACTAAACGTAATATGTTCAATAACAATGAATTACAAACCTCGCTCATTTTCAGCGTATTTGCAACCAACTTTGCTGTTGGTTGTAAATACGCGAGTTATGAGAGGCTCTTTGTAAAGAAAATTCAGCATTTATTTTCCTTCCATGCTAAGGGCTGAAAGATCAAAAGATCTCCACCAACTTGACCTTCGTGAGGGGGTTCTTTGCTTATTTCTTCAGCGTGTTTACGTTCTTTCAGATAAAGTTTCATCGCAACAATTTTGTTCCTTTCGTGCTTTTTGTTGTCAAAATAGCAGTCTTCAATGAATGAATTTTAACTTTATTCATATTTTTGTTAGGGTAAAACTGTTCTTGCGTGTTATATATACAGAGTCCTTGAATTAAATATGGAAAATATAAACAATCAATTGTCAAATTTGGCTTTTCGCTTTTTCGAAGGTACGCTCACCAACGAAGAAGAGAGGGAATTATTCGCTCTTCTTGATGGAAATGCTGCACAGCAACAGGCGTTTTACGAATTGGAGCAAAAGTGGAATGACAAACATACCCCTTCTTTAGAAACAGATATGCAGTGGCATCAGTTTTGGAACGGAATAGAGAAGTGCAAAACTCTAAAGCCAAAGAGAGCTATCATCTCACTGCGATACAAACTTGCTGCAGCTGCTGTCCTTTTGGTGTTGGTTGCTTCATTGTGTACCTATTTATTAATGGGGCTCAATAAAAATAGCAATGCCTATTATACTTGTATTGCCCCGCTCGGTGGAAAAGCCGAAGTGGTGTTGCCAGACGGCTCGCATGTCTGGCTGAATGCAGGTTCGCAATTGCGTTATCCAGCTTCTTTTGATACCAATAATCGTGAAGTACAACTCACAGGCGAGGGCTATTTTGAGGTTGCTCATTGCAAACATGCCATGTTCACCGTGAACACGAAGTGGTATGATGTAAAAGTGCATGGAACCAAGTTTAATGTGACAGCTTACGCAGATGATCCAGATGTGACGACCACATTGTTAGAAGGAAGCGTTGAGATAAGCAACTCTAAACATAACCTCATGATGATACCCGGAGATAAAGTCGTCTTTGATAAATCTTCAGGAGTGTTGCAAAAGACAAAAACGTCTGTAAGGTCGAATGCATGGGTACAGGGAAACACAGAATTTGAAAGTATTACGTTGGCAGATTTGGCTAAAATACTGTCACGGAGATTTAATGTAAATATCAGGATACAAAGCCCTCAACTGAAAAACGAAAAGTTTGCCATTGTATTAAACAATGGTGAAAACTTGGATGGTATTCTACAAGGATTAGAAAAAACCATCCCCATTAAGGTGGTTCAAAAGGGGAGAGATGTTGTCATTCAGAGCCTCTAATCTTCATTACATCGTTGCCTAATCAAATTAATAACCAAATAAATTAACTCTAACTAAAAGAATAAAAAAAAACAGTAAGAAACCATGAGAGAGAAATACTTGTATTATTCAATTCTCGTTGCACTCCTTCTGTGTCCATTGGGCATCTCTG
This sequence comes from Hoylesella timonensis 4401737 = DSM 22865 = JCM 15640, assembly GCF_000455445.1. Classification (GTDB taxonomy): domain Bacteria; phylum Bacteroidota; class Bacteroidia; order Bacteroidales; family Bacteroidaceae; genus Prevotella; species Prevotella timonensis. Next base: position 55,558 of record NZ_HG417094.1, read on the forward strand.
CTCAAACCGTCACAAAGGTTTTCAACAAAACGCCGCTGAAGACTGTCCTCAAGGAAGTTGAACGGCAAACAAAGATGTCTATCATTTACAATGTAAGTGAGGTAAATGGTCAGAAAAAGATTACCGCTACATTTAACAACGAACCTGTGGCAAAAGTGTTAGACAGAGTGCTCGATACATCTTTAGATTACTCTATTGAGAATAAGATGATTACCATTTTTCATCGAAATAAAGCACAAGAGAAAGCAAAAACTACACCACAAAATAGAATCGGGCAGTCGCGCACAATTCAAGGTACTGTTGTTGATTCCCATGGAGAACCTCTCATTGGGGTGACGGTTCGTATAAAGAACGCACAGACAGGTGTCGTGACAGACATCGATGGCAAGTATTCATTGGTGACTAAGGAGACAGCTCCAACGTTGGAATTTTCTTACATCGGTTATACACCTCAAAGTATTGTCGCAAATAGCAACAATATTAATGTAAAGCTGAAAGAAGAAAGCAGCATGCTCAACGAGGTGGTGGTGACCGCCATGGGTATTCAACGTAAGGAGAAATCGCTGACTTATGCCACACAACAGGTAAAGGCAGAAGACTTGATGCGTGTACAAGACCCCAACGCAGTGAACTCTTTGGAAGGTAAAGTGTCGGGCGTCGTTATCACGCCAAGTGCCGGTGGTGCCGGTGGTGCGTCAAAGATTATCCTCCGTGGTAACAAGTCGGTGTTGGGAAACAGCTCTCCACTCATTGTATTGGACGGAGTTCCGATGAGCAACGGTACACGTGGGCAAATCAATGGTTCGAACATCGAGTACGCAGGTGTTTCTGAAGGTGCTGACCCCTTGTCGATGATTAACCCTGACGATATTGAGTCGATGAACGTACTGAAGGGTGCCAATGCTGCCGCTCTCTACGGTTCGGCTGCCGCTAACGGTGTGGTGATGATTACGACAAAGAAAGGAAAGCAAGGAAAGCTATCTGTAAGTGTTACTTCTAACATTACTTTCGATACGCCGCTGCTCACACCAGAGATACAAAACGTCTATGGTGCACGCATCAAAGCAGCTGGTGGACTTGATATTGGCAGCTGGGGAGACAAGGTGGCTAACCGCCCTGCAGACCAGTTAACCTTGCAATCGTCCTTTGACTCGTCGGCACCTTTTGCTCCTGGTTTCGTGAATACCGTTCATCTGCGTAATGCAGCCAAGAACGACTTGGACGACTTCTATCGCACGGGTACCACGATCAACAACTCGGTGTCGTTTTCTGGAGGTACAGAGAAGATACAGAGTTACTTCTCTTTCTCTAACTCGCACGCCAACGGTATGCTGGTTAGCAACTCATACAACCGTAATACGGTGAATTTCCGACAGTCGTACAACTTCCTCAAACGACTACACATCAATACCGCTATCAACTATATCCAGACCATTACCAACAACCGTCCTGGTGGTGGTACCGTGATGAACCCAGTGTACCACATGTACACAGCACCACGCAACTTGGACATGGACTACTATCGCAACCATTACTATCGTGAAAATGGTACGTGGATGGCGAAGAACGTTCCTGCATACGTACAGCAAAATGGTAGTATTTACGAGCTTACCACTACTGATTTGACATTCAATGGTCCGATGCAAGACTGGGCATACTTGGAGAAGAGCCAAAACAACCCTTACTGGCTTACCCGCATGAATAGTACCAAGCAGCGCACCGACCGTGTGTTTGGAACGGTGAGTGGTAAGATTGACATTTATGACGGGTTGGATTTCCAAGCACGTCTTAGCATTGACCACACCAAGTACGACAACGACGGAAAACGATATGCTACCACCTTCACCCCCGGAGGTATTGAGCCTTATGGTATCTATTCAAAGACTTTGGACCGTACTTCGGAAATTTATACCGACTACTTGCTGTCTTACAACAAGACATTTGAAGATACATGGAGTGTATCGGCAACAGCAGGATGGGTGGCTCACTTAATCAGAACAAAGTACCAAAATACTTATACCACTGCAACTCCGAAGGATGGCAACAAAATAAGATTCTCTAAACTCGTGAACTATTTTGAGACCGATGCTGCCACAGCAGGCGAAACACGTGCTTCGGTAAGCACCAATTGGGACAAGGCTGCCCTGTTCACCGCTCAACTCGGTTGGAAAGACATGGTGTACTTTGATGCTTCCTATCGTCAGGACTGGTATCGTGCCTTCAGACAGTTCAAAGATCGCGGCACATCTGCGAGCTATGGTTACTTTGGCTTTGGTGCCAATGCCATCGTTAGCTCTATGGTAAAACTGCCCGAGGTGATTTCTTACTTGAAATATCGTGCTTCTTATTCAGAGGTAGGTAACTCTATTCCTAACAAAGTGTTAGCAAGATCATCACGTGACACGTTCACTGGAGCCGTTCCACCGTCACCATACTCGTCATTCAAGAATCCTAAACCCGAGAAAACTCGCTCATTCGAGACTGGTATTGAGTCGTCATGGTTCGGCAGTCGTCTCGACTTCGACTTCACGTTCTATCACGCACTCTCTACCGATCAATATATGGAGGGAGCCAATGCTTCTGGAAAAATTGAGCCGATGAACTCTGGAAAGATTAGAAACATGGGTGTGGAGACGACCCTTGGTTATAACTTCCGTTTTGGAAAAGACTGGCGATGGAAGACTTCTTACAACCTGTCGTACAACGATAACGAAATTATGGAGACCACCTACAACCCTGATGGCACCGAGAAGTTGGTGTTCCAAGATGTGGCTGAGGTGCGCGTAAGATATAAGAAAGGTGGCTCGATTGGTGACATGTATGTAACCGATTACAAACGCAATGCCGACGGAACACTCGTTACGACGAAAGACGGAAGACTGAGCTTTGAGTCTGAGGCTTCTAAAAAATACACGGTATATGCTGGCAACATGAACTCTAAGTGGCAAATGGGTTGGAGCAACACCCTTAGCTATAAGAACTTCCAGTTGTTCTTCCTCATCAATGGTCGCATTGGCGGTAAGGTGATTTCGCTCACCGAGTCGTACCTTGACAACTTAGGATTGTCACAGCGTACCGCAGATGCACGCTTGTATGCCGAGCAACACAACTTGACAGTCAATGGACAACTGGCAATGCCCCTGCCAGATGGTAGTGGTCGACTGGTTCCCATTGAGAGTTATTACACAAGTATCGGTGGTGTGAAGAAGAGTCCATTGGAGTATATTTATGATGCCACTAACTTCCGCTTGCGCGAGTTGTCTATGGGCTATACGTTCCAAAATCTCTTTAAGAGCAATGCCAGCCTCAATGTGTCGTTCATTGCACGCAACTTATTCTTCTTGTACAAGAATTCACCCGTTGATCCTGATGTATCTTTGTCAACTGGCAACGGATTAGGTGCGTTCGAGATGTTCAACATGCCTTCTTCGCGCTCGTATGGATTATCAATGAAACTAACATTCTAAACAATCGTTCAAACAATGAAAAGAATACAATATATTGCAATAGCAGCACTTACTACAGGGTTCATGACCCTGCAGTCGTGCTTGGATTTTGATGAGCCGACCGATGATTTTCGACCAAATGACATTACTATTGATGAGGGAGACATCGTGGGTGACGCTAACGCTGTAAATCTCATCAACTATAAGGCGTTGTACACAGAGGAGCAAGTAGATGCAGCAGCCAAGAGTTTGGATAAATATTTTGGCATGTTGAAGGTAGCTCAGTACTGTATGCGGGGTGGAAAGGAAGGGCAATATCCAGGTTCACATGCTTACCAGCGTTATTATACGTTGCCCGATGTGTATGCACAATATGGTGTTGTTCCACATTCCGATTTTGCTCATGCTGGTGAGTTGATATCTTCCTATCATGCCAGTCAGGATTGGATTTCTGGACCTAACGGTCAGTTTATGGGAGCACGTACCAGTTTGACGCCGCTGCTGAATCATAAATCTTCCGATTCCATTCCTGAAGTGAAGGCGATAGCCTTGTTGTTGTACAACTATGCAGCGATTGAGAATGTAGACATGTATGGAACCATTCCTTACAATGACTTCAAGGCAAACAAGGTAGACCCACCTTTCAAGTACGATGACATGAAGACCATCTACACAGGTGCCGAAGCCAATATTGATACCATTGTTAATTGTCTACGCTATTTTGACAGCAAACCTGCGTGGTATCAAGCCAAGGTGAAGGATATTGTCAACAATTTTAGCGAGGTAACGCAAGACAAAACAAACGGTGTTAAAAACATGGAGACATGGGTTCGCTTTGCCAATTCTCTGAAGTTGCGCATGGCGATGCACATGGTCAAGGCAGAACCTCAGTTGGCACAAAAGTGGGCAGAGGAAGCTGTGAAGAGTGGAGTGATTGATGATTTAAAATATGAAGTGGGTATGTTCCCATCCATTTATGGAGGTGTACATCCTTTGGTAGAAATTTCCGAAAGCTGGGGTGATATGCGTTTTAGTGCTTCGTTCGTTAGTTTGCTGAAGAGTTTGACACACCCTTACCGTTTCTCTCTTTGCATGAAAAACAGTGGAGATTTGCGTAATGACCAAGGTGTTTCTTTGCCTGCCGAATCAGACCAAGTAGGTATCCGCTCTGGTATTCACACAGGGAAAGGGCAGTCCTACGGTTCTAACCAGTTTGTTGGGTTCAGTCGAATCAATCCTAAGCTGATAGAGAAAGCACCTTTGTACCTCTTTAAGTGGGCAGAAATTGACTTCTTGCGTGCAGAAGGTGCCTTGCGAGGATGGGACATGGGGGGTAAAGCCGAATTGTTCTATAACCGCGCTATTGAAAACTCTCCGTTCTTAGAGCCAGGCACTAAGTTTTACAACGGCTTAAAGTCTGTGATCTTGAAGAAATATATAAATGTTGAGAAGCCCACGCCTTATATGTATAAAGATCCTACCGGCTCATCACCAGATATGGAAAGCGTGACGAAGATTGGCGTCAAATGGAATGAAGCCGATGACAAGGAAACGAAGTTAGAGAAAATTATTACGCAGAAATACATTGCACTCTTCCCTAACAGCATGGAAGCATGGGGCGAAATGCGACGCACTGGTTATCCGAAGATGTTCCCTGTTCTTAACGTTGAGGAAGGAGACGGCAGTTTGAAACCTGGCGATTTGGTTCGGCGCATTCTCTTCCCCAATAGCGATGATGCTTCGTTGAAAGACATTCAGGCTACTGGACTGAAAGCCTTGGGCGGTCCCGACCAGCAAGCTACGCGTGTGTGGTGGGATGTGAAAGGTAAAGGAAACTTTTAACTTATTACTAATATGGTGATAGGGAACTACCGTCTGTTCGCTGAAAAGGATCAGGCGGTTCCCTCATCAATAATTTTATATTTATAACTTAATCAATAAAACAACCAAATCTATGAAGAAAAGATTTTTACCCCTGATGCTTTTGGCTTGTTTGGCTGGACCTGCAAATGCGCAGTCTGGCATGTCGCCAACGGCAACATCCACGATTTATGATTTCGCTGGATTTAATGAGGTTACTCTGCTGAACCTTTTCGATAAGGCTTTGCAGAACGGTCGCAACTATCCTACCAAGGCAGAATTTGAGGCTGCAGGTATTCAAGCTTCTGACATTGCTTTTGTACGTTCGCATGTTAAGCAGCGTGCCATCTTGGATCGCAAAGACCGTTTGGTGAAAGACACCTACGAGAAGCGTAACCTATTTATGAATATTCCGAGCGGTTCGGGTAAGGGCATCGGTGGCTATCCATCGTCCAACTTTGCCAATGATGTGTTCTCTATGTGGAACTACACCAACCTCTTTGGTTCTTGGAACCATGGCTTATTCCAGGCTCCGGGAGCATGGACCGATGCAGCACACAAGAATGGTACCGACATTATGAGTGGTATCAAGTTTTTTGAAAGCTGGACAGCTGGATCGCATGATACAGAATATGTACGCTTCTTATCAACCAAAAACTCGGATGGCACCTACAAGTATGTTAAACCCATGCTCAACTGTCTGCTGTTCTTCGGGTTCGATGGTATCAACTACAACTGGGAGGATAACTCTTACTCTAATTCTGATGTAACAGCTTTCCACAAGGCTTTGTACAAGGAAGCAGAGAAGATGGGCTTCAATAACTTCCACGCAGCACTTTATACGCAAGGCTCCAGCCTGTCGAGTGCGGCAGTTGACTATTTATATGGTACAAAAGCCACTGGCAAGACCTTCGACTTGTTCCTCAACTACTCTGGTGGTGATTTCGCTGCTGGTGGTTATGAAAGCTCTGTTAAGGTTGCAGAGCAGGCGATGGGAACCGCAGAAGGCCTTTATGGAGGTGTCTGGATTGTTAATATGAATCGCAACTGGCAAGGATTGGTAGGAACGACAGATTACGATTGGGAAACGGACAGCTATACTTTCCAACCTAACGAAACTGTGAAGCGAATTGGCGTCTGCCTTTGGGGAGAGCATGGCGACAGCCGTTTCTGGAGTTACAACTCTGGTTCGGATGCGCTGAATGCACAGTACAACTATCAACGCTTGTTGGAGCGTGGCTTCTCTGGCGGCAACAGAAGTCCATTGAATCGTCCTGCTATTAAAAATACAGGACATGAATGGGAAGGCGAGAACGCATTAAAGAATTTCCATGGTTTAGCTTCGTTCATTCCAGAGCGTTCAGCGATACAGGGAAATCTTCCTTTCTTGACACACTTTAACTTGGGTAATGGAGAGCGTTACAACTATAAAGGTAAGAAAACGGCTGGTACATGGTACAACATGGCGAACCAAGATGTAGTGCCTACTTATCGCTGGTTGGTTTATGGCGAAGGAACAGAAACTGTTTCAAATGCTTTGCAGCCAGAATTTACACATATCGACTCGTATAACGGTGGCTCATGCTTACTGTTGAAAGGACAGTCCGCAGCACAGGGTGTTGATGTAGTTCTGTTTAGAACCGACCTTAACGTGAGTGCGGCTAATCCTATTGCCAAAGTTGCTTTGAAGACAAAACAAGCTGGCGAATCTAACTTGTATTTGATTGTAAAGGTAAACAATCAATGGAAAGAGGTAGCAGTAGGTGCTACTGACGACAAGACATGGCAAGAGAAAAAGGTGAGCCTGCCTGTTAACATGGGCGACCGAATTACTCACATTGGTTTGCGTGCCAAGAACGTAACAGACAAGTATAATGTGTTGGTAGGTAAGCTCGAACTCAATGACGACGTGAAGGCTACACCTGCTAATGTAAAGAATCTCATGGTAGAAGTGAAAGAAGAATCACAGAAGAGCCTTTCTGCAAAACTGTATTGGGATGTAGACCATTCTACAGGTGTACGTGCAGACTATGGCATGATTTACAACTGCGAGGCTAACATCGACCACTTCGAGATTATGTATAAGAATGGTAAAGACGGTCGCATTTCAGAGGTAGGTCGTACCACTCAGTGGGGTACCTACGTTCCAAACATCGTATTTGCCGATGCTAATGAAAAACCATTTATCGGTGTACGCTCTGTATCAACAGACTTGAAGACTTATTCTCCTATCGAATGGGTAGAGATTACGCGTGCCGACGCTTCTCAATTGCCAGAAGAAACGGTTGGTGGAACAGATACTTATGGAATTAGTAAGATTAATCCGAATGCCGATGGATTCAAGACAGCTGTAGAACAAAGATTTTTGACAAGCGTTACAACTACAGGTGCTGTAAAAGACTTGAATTATACAGCTACGGAATCGCCACGCGATAGCTCACAGTATGCAAATGCTCGCGACCACAAGTTGGTTGTCAAGCAAGGACAACAGATTACGATGACCTTTAAGGCTCCCAATGAAAAAGACGGTTTGAAGTGGTGCTTTGCAGGTGGTTGGTTAGACTTAGACGGAAGTGGTACATTTAACTATCCTAAGGCTCCAAAAGACGACCCTATGGGTGAGCAGATTTTCTTTGCCGGAAAGATACGTGCGGCAACTCCTGAGATACAAGATCCGAACGGCTATACATTTAAGTTTACAGTACCTCAAGATGCTCACGTAGGTACAAGTCGTTTGCGTATTGTGTTTGCAGATGCTTGGTTTGGCGGAACTTTCTTGCCAACTGGCTTGACTGCAAAAGGATTTACTATCGACTTTGATGTGGAGATACAAGGTGAGAAGAACGGACAGCGTCAATATGTGGATACACAACATGATCAAGGTATTGCTGACCAGCCCGAGGGTTTATCAGGAACTGATGGCGTAGACAATACCGTGTTTGCTGGTGGTGTTTCTAATGTGACAGTAAATGGCAATGACATTCTCTTTACCAATGTGGAGAAGGCTTGGATTTACACCGTTGACGGAAAGATGGTACAATATCTTACAAACCCAACATCACTTAGCCGAAACGAGCTTCAAGATGGTGTTTACCTTGTAAAGATGCAAAACAAGAATGTCATTAGAACGGAAAAGTTAGTGATTAAATAATTCACATAAAACTTTGACCACATGAAAAATAACCGTTAGGTAGTTGGTAGAACTTGAATGCGATGAGCAACAACAATGTTGAGAGTTCCAATTACCTAACGGTTTTTTGTTAATCTAAATATCAAAACCAAAATGAAGAAAATTTTATTAGCTGCTGCAATATCTGTGGCAAGCACAGCCCTTTATGCCCAACGGACGCCTGAACATCCTTTGGACATTAAAGATGCAAAGTTTGAAAACCTGATTAACTACTTGGATCGGTGGAATGCAGGACAACAGCCAGACGGCGTTTCTCGCATGGACGATGAGTTTTTTATCTCTCGTGTCAAGCCGAAAGAGCGAATCAAGGACGGTGATTATTTGGCAGTAGACGGTGTAGACTCCAATCGAAAAATGTGTTTATGGGTTCCGTTGGACGACCCTACGGTAACTTGGAAGTCGTTGCCAAGATATTGTTTCGAGGGCGATAACTTTAGTTTGTGGTCGTATGTTGACATTCATGGCAACTGGACATCGCCATGGTTTCGCTCTACGGCAGGCATCTCGGATGTGGCTGCTAAGAATGGTGTCAAGGTAGGATGCCTATGGTCTATAGGTTGGTCGCAATCTGTTTATACCACACCATGGTATGGATTTGGGGACGAATCTAAACTGATGCAGAAAGTCACCGAGAAAAATAATGACGGTACATTTAAGAATGCGGAGCGATTGGTGAAGTTGCTCAAATACTATGGCATCAATGGCATTGGCGTCAACTCAGAGTTTTATTCAGACCAACAGTCCATGGTTCAAATACAGGACTTCTTTAGAGCGTGTCATCAAAAAGGAAAAGAATTAGGCTGGGACTTTCAAGTATATTGGTACGACGGTACTAATGACAATGGACAGATTACGTTTGATAATGGGCTAGGATCACACAACCAGCGTATGTTTGGCGATAGTCAGAATGTTACCACGGACATGCTCTTCTTTAATTATAACTGGGACTCCCAAGACCTGACCGACTCGGAATACAAAGCCAAACAGATGGGACGTAGCAGTTATGACTTGTATGCTGGCTTCGATATTCAAGGGCGCGGACTTACCACACGAGGTTATAGTCAAAGTTGGGAAATCTTAAAGAATAAGAAAATCTCTGTGGGCTTCTGGGGTGCACATGCACAAAGCCTCATTCATCAGAGTGCCACCGATAATGGTACCTCGGACATTGCTATTCAGAATGCATACCTGCAAAAGCAAGAGTTGATATTTAGTGGTGGTAACCGCAATCCTGTGGTTCGTCCAAGTATCAACAACGGTTGTAACCTGTCTAATGCAAGTCTCAAGAACTTCCATGGAATCGCAGAATTGGTATCTGCCAAATCTACCATTCAGACAGTTCCGTTCGTTTCGCGGTTTAACCTCGGCAACGGTTTGAAGTTCCGCAATGAGGGCGAGGTGACATTTGACCACAAATGGTATAATCTCAATACACAAGACTTGATGCCAACATGGCGTTGGTGGATTACTGACCGTAACGATCAGGCAACAAACGCCAACCTTTCAGGATTGATAAAAGCCGACTTAACCTTTGATGAGGCTTATTTCGGTGGTTCGTGTCTATCTCTTCATGGCAATACTAACTTCTCGCGCGTGAAGTTGTTCAAGACACTCCTAAAGGTACAACCCACTTACGAATTTTCTATTACTTATAAGTTGACAGGTGAGGACAAGAAGAATACACATGCGAAACTGTTTGTGGCGCTCAAGGGTAAAACCAATGAGTACAAGGAAATAGACATACCAGCAGCCACTAAGGCTGGCGAATGGAACACATTCACTGCAACCATGGAAGAACTTCAGATTCCTGCCGAATCGGAGATTGCCATGTTGGGTATCGCTGTTGAAAATACTCCTGATGACTACAATATGTACGTGGGTGAAATGGCTGTGCGCAATCCTGCACAAACGTTCAATACACTGAAGCCAAAAATCAAGGAGACACAATTGTTACGTGGTCGCTATAATGCATTAGATTTCAAGGTGCGGTATGCCAGCAAGGAAGAAACGGGTGATACCAAATACTATAACGATGATGTAGATACTTGGTATTATGAAATTCTCTTCCAAGAAGAGGGACAGTCGCAAATGGTGCTGACGGCAACCACCTCATGGGCAGGTTATGTAATCGATGCTCCTTTGGTGAGTCGTGAAAAGAATCGCAAGGCGCGATTGGGTGTTCGTGCAGTGGCACCTGATGGAAGGATGAAATCGGACATCTCATGGAGCGAATGGTTGGATGTTCCTTATAATAATCCTCTCTCTACCATGGTTATTGACAAGCCTGTTGTTAAACCGAATGAACAGTTTACTATCAAACTTTTGGACGAGTTGGCTGATCCATTGGCAGAAATCAAGATTGTTGACCCGAGAACAGGAAAGACCATGGCGTCCGTCACCAACGCAACGATGATTCAAACAACAGTTCCTACCATTGGACTTTACGATTTGCATGTGAAAGACGGCAAGGGACAAGAAAAAGTAACTCGTGGCTTTGTGCAAATAACTCCCGAGGAGACAGGTGCTGTTCCACAGGTTACAGCGGTTACTGCCGATAAGGAGAATGCAAAGACCAACGAACAAGTGAAGTGGACATATACATCAAAAGACGGTGAGGGTAAAGTGTCGCGCGCTATTGAGATAAGAGATCCACAGATGTTCATGATTCCCGGTGAGATACAACAAGGCAAGACTTATACCTATGCCTTGTGGTTCAAGGTAGACAAGTTTGCTCACGACAAGCAGGGTACAAACTTGATTAACAAGAACACGGTAGCCGACAAGTGGCCGCACAATAACTGGGGTGACCTTTGGGTACAAATCCGTCCTGAATGGAAAGGCAACACTAAGCATCCTGCCAATGAGGTGTCATTCAACGTCATGGGTTGGGAGGCTCACGACAATCCTAATGAACAGATGATGTCTACAGGCTACAGCATCACACCGCGTATTTGGAATCACATTGCCGTGACGCAAAATGAGAGCGGACATCAGGTGATGTATTTCAACGGAAAGAAAGTTGCAGAGACAGATTTCTCTCCATGTCTGCGTCGTGAAACACGTAACGACAGCCGTATCAACACCTCGGTAACAGCCAATATCTTTATCGGTGGCGGTGGTGTGTATAAGTCAGGCTTCAACGGCTGGATTGACGATGTACAGGTTTGGGACAAGGTTTTGACAGAAGATGAAATCGCTCAAGCAATGAATGGCTATCAAAAGGATGCTGTACCTGACCATTTACAAGGCTATTATACCTTTGAAGAAAGAACAGAAGACAGCGTATTCCCAAACTGGGGCAAAGCTACAGGCAAGGATGGACAAGTGGTTGTAATGGATGGTAGCGGTGGCGAGAACACCAGCAATGCTTCCTATAAGAAGCAATCAGCCATGAACGATGCGTTGGGCTATCCTGGTATCGTAGGGAGCTTGGATGTAAAAACCACCCCAGCGTGGACTCTCGATCAAGCTACTGTGGTAGGCGAGGAAGGTAAAACAGCAACTGTTACTTATGCGAATGCAGGTAGTTACAGCGCTGTGATCAAACTCATGAACCGTTGGGGCGAGACAACTGCAACCTCTGCCAAGACTATTGAGATTGCTGAGTCGACAGGTATCGACAACGTCAACACGGAGGTGGAGTTGGCTGTTTATCCAAATCCGTTTGCTGAAAGTGTTAATCTCCGATTTGCACAAGGTGGAACTTATAAGGTTAACATCCTCAATGCAGGAGGTATGTTGCTACAACAAAATGTTTTCGATGCTGGAGCAGGACAAGTTGCTAATATCCGCATCAATGGCGCAAAGGGTGTGTATTTCATTCAGGTGATGAAAAATAATCAATTGTACAAATCAATTAAAGCGATTAAGCGATAATTGGTTTGCTTCAAACATCTATGATAAAAAGGCTGGGCGGTTTTCGCTCAGCCTTTTTATCATCAAGTTCATTCGTTTTCAGTCATTCGATAGAAAGTATCTATGATATTTTCACCATAGACGCACTGATGAATAAGGGTTGAATCTTGTGGTACACGAGGAGCTGGGGTGCCTTGTGCTACGGTGACAGGTGCTGTCTCGATGCGAATTTCGTCCCAAAGATTTGCGTTGATGAAGCTCTGCAATGTGGTGGCACCACCTTCTACCATCAATGATTGTAAGTTGCGTTGATATAAATCGTCTAACAACTCGGGTAAGGAGATGCCGTGATGTAAAACAAGGCGCAAGGGAGATGGACCGCTCCATTCACGCACATTGAGCTGTGGATGTTCGCGTTCATCGGTTACACGCCCCACTAAAATAGCATCGTATTCGCTGCGTAACTTGTGTACGAGCATCTTTGTGAATGGCGATGACAGCGCAATGGCACGCCCATTGTCATCGATAAAGCCGTTGGCAGTTTGTGCCCATTTCAACAAGATATAGGGTCGGTGCAGGGTATTGAACACATTGAATTGACGATTTAGCAGCTTGCACTCTTCTTCTAACACACCAACCGTTACCTCAATACCCGCCTTTTGTAGTTTGTCGATACCTCTTCCTTGCACTTTTGCAAATACGTCTATACACCCGCAGACCACTCTCTTTACCCGTTTCTCTACGATGAGGTCAGCGCAGGGAGGTGTTTTCCCATAATGACAGCAAGGCTCCAAGCTCACATATAACGTACTTTCGGGCAACAGGTGCTCGTCTTGTTGCCGAACAGCAGCAAAGGCATTGACTTCGGCATGTGCTTCACCATATTTGATATGATAGCCCTCGCCAATGATTCTGTTGCCACATACGAGAACAGCCCCCACCATAGGGTTGGGCTTTGCCAATGCTCGTCCCTGTTTCGCCAACTGAAGGCAGCGGCGCATGTACATTTTGTCAATGGCATCTTGGTTGATATTCATATTTTTACTATTTTTGTTGTCATGAAAAATTATCAGCAGTTGTGGTCGCAACTCACGCCCTTTTACGATGAAACCGAAGCAAAAGCTTTGATAAGAACAGTACTTGAGGTGCGTTATGGCATGTCGCTGACCGATATTATTTGTGGCAAAGTTAGTGAATTATCAACAGACGAACACCAATCGCTGCAAGAAATCATCTTGCGTCTGCAACGCTTCGAGCCTGTGCAATATATTCTCGGGGTGAAAGAATTTGGTGGTCGCACCTTCTATGTCTCTCCCGGAGTGTTGATTCCGCGCGATGAAACAGCGGAATTGTGCAGGTGGATTGTCGATACCATACAAGACTCGAAACTGAAAAATCCTACCATCTTAGACATAGGAACAGGTTCGGGGTGCATTGCCATTACGCTGAGTTTGGAGCTTCAGCATGCGAAGGTTGCAGCCTGGGATATTTCCACGACTGCTATTCAGGTGGCAAGTCAGAATGCAAGAGACTTAGGAGCTACGGTTTCAATCGTATGCCAAGATGCTCTGAATGCCCCAAAAGATTCGATGAAATGGGATATAATAGTCTCGAACCCTCCTTATATATGTCCTAATGAGGCGGAAGATATGGAGCCGAATGTGCTTTCGTATGAACCGAAAGAAGCCCTCTTTGTGCCAGAAAACAAGCCTTTACTTTTCTATGATGCCATTGCTCATTATGCCAAGACGGCTTTGAAACCACATGGGAAATTGTATTTTGAGATCAATCCTCTCTATCGAAAATCTGTAGTGGGAATGCTTAAAAACAAAGGATTCATCGGTGTCATGATACGAAAAGACGCCTTCGGGAAAGAAAGAATGGTTTGTGCAACAATGCCAGACAGATAGCAAATGGATTACAAGGAATAGATATGTTGAAAGAAAAGAAGCAGGTGACAGAACAAGAGGCTTGGCAGAAACTGTCCAACTGGTGTGCCAAAGCGGAGCATTCAAGTGGTGAGATGCGGCAGAAAATGATGAGATGGGACATTGCCGAAGATGCGCAAGAAAGAATACTTGAACGTTTGGTCTCTGGTAAATATATTGACGATGAACGTTTTGCACATGCTTACGCACACGACAAACTAACTTACGACAAGTGGGGAAGGCGGAAGATAGAACAAGGTTTGTTTCAAAAGGGAGTCTCAAAAGATATTTATGGCAAAGTCTTGGATGAGATTTCGGATGAGCGATATATCGAGGTGTTGAAGCCGTTGCTCTCGAAAAAATGGAAAACCATTACAGGGCGCAATGATTATGAGTGCGCCATGAAACTCATGAAGTACGCTTTGGGTAGGGGGTTCGAGCTGCCTGTGATACGCAAGTGCATTGATGACATGGAGATACCGACGGATGATTAGCTTTTTTAGTCGACTGTTAGATATCTTAGCCCCGCGCTCGTGTGATGTCTGTGGAAGAAGGTTAGCTATTTCGGAGCAAGTGATGTGTGCCTCCTGCAATCGGCATTTGCCACGCACACATTTTGAACTCAACCCCTACGAGAACGAAATGGCAAAATTGTTTTGGGGCCGTATTCCCATTGAGCGTGCTGCTGCCTTGTTTTATTATTATGCACAGTCGGAGATGAGCCATGTGATTTACGCACTGAAATATGACTATCGTCCCGAGATAGGGGAAGCGTTAGGACGTATGACTGCTGTGGAGTTTGGAGCGGTAGGATACTTCGAAAACATCGATTTCATCGTGCCAATTCCCTTAACTCGCTCCAGAAGACGAAAGCGAGGGTACAATCAGAGTGAGGAGATAGCACGAGGGGTCAGCGAAGTAACTGGCATCCCTATCTTAAAGAATGTGGTGCGTCGCATTCAGTTCTATGGTAGTCAGACTCATAAGAATCGTTTGGAACGTGTAGAGAATGTAGAAAATGCTTTTGAACTCATCAATAGCACCCTCATCGTAGGGAAACATGTCCTGCTCATCGATGACATTGTAACTACTGGTGCTACCGTCTGTTCTTGTGCCGAAACTTTGCAAAGGGACGGAACGGTCAAGATAAGTGTGTTGGCTTTGGGGTGTACAAGGAAATAAATATTACCAATCACGGCTCTTTCATTTATAAGGTCGTAGTTGTCAATAACAATCATGTTCTTTTGTTTTAACAACGAATTAAACCAATGGAACGAATTAAATTGTTGGAATTAATGAACGCTGGCGTTCACCGAATGGAACGAATTTAGCAAAGGCACATAACATGTTTCTGTCGGCTGATTTGTTTCATTCGCAGAACGCTTGCGTTCATAGTCTTGTTTAGTTGATTTGTTTTATTGGTTTCATTTGTTGTTCAAAAAACCGCCCTTAAATGAATGAGCCATGTATTACCTATTCAGCAAAATTCTCTATTCCCAATTCTGGGAATTTTTACCATTTTTGATAAATCTATTTCGTTGTTTCTGTCCTATTATTTTACCAAAAAACGACCATTCAAAATCTTCAAAATAGAAAAAATCAATAGGCAAACGACCAACAAAAATGCGCTGATTTGAACAAAATAAACGTCACTTGAAGCTAAAATATTGACTTAACGGTCTTGGAAACACTCTTTAGAGGTGTTATTCACATACAGTAGCAGCCTTAAAGCATGCAAATAGTAAGCTTATCTTAATGCTTTAATCGCCAATAAGTGGTAAAAATCGGAAAGAAAAGAGACGACATAAACGTAATGCCTTAAATAATAGCAATTTACAAACATCGCTCAAAATTCGCGTATTTGCGACCAACTTTGCCGTTGGTTGTTTTCACGCGAGTTATGAGAGGTTGTTTGTAAAGAAAATTCAGCATTTATGATCCTCTAATATAGCGCATCACCAATTTCGCCTACTAACAGTAAAACATCATGACATTTCATTCTTTAACAACGAAAAACACAAAAGAACCTAAAAACATTACCGCCAAAGACATTTCACGAAAGAACGTCCCGTTCTACCTAAAAAAACAAAAAACATAGTTACAGTCATTCTCTTTTGACGATAGTTTGGAGAGAGACTACAACGTATTTCTTTCCTTTCGTTTGAACGTCCACGTTCTTTGTCCTTTTTTATATTGTACTTACATTTTCGTTTTTTCTGTTTGTTTCGTTTTTTGATTTCTTCTACGCTGTTTACAACAACAAAAGATATTGTTTTTGCGTGAAAGAGCCACGCATTTTCGTGCGTTACTTTTTGTTATCTTGTGTATTTCATTTAACTTTGCAAAATAAAAATATCAATGAATTATGGAAAAGACAACGCTCAAAAGAGAATTTGCTTCAAAACTGTTACAAATCAAAGCCATAAAGCTTCAGCCTAACGAACCGTTTACTTGGGCTTCGGGCTGGAAGTCTCCGTTTTATTGCGATAACCGCAAGACACTTTCGTTTCCTGCGGTACGTACGTTTGTAAAGATAGGTATGGTGCATGCCATTTTGGAGCATTTCCCCGAGGTGGATGTCATCGCAGGTGTGGCAACGGCAGGCATTCCGCAAGCTGCCCTCATTGCAGATACGTTGAATTTACCGCTGGTTTACGTTCGTAGCAAACCCAAAGACCACGGACTTGAAAACTTGATAGAAGGTGAACTAAAGCCCAATGCAAAGGTCGTGGTGATAGAAGACTTGGTGTCTACAGGTGGTAGTTCGCTGAAAGCAGTAGAGGCTTTGCGCAAAGCAGGTGCTGATGTTGTGGGCATGGTGGCATCGTTTACATACGGTTTCCCCGTTGCAGCAAAAGCTTTTGAAGAGGCGAACCTTCAATTAGTTACTTTGACGGATTATGAAAACATGGTTGAAGAAGCCCTGTCTATTGGTTATATTCAAGAGCGCGACTTAGACTTGTTGCACCAGTGGCGTGAAGACCCTGCCAATTGGAGAAAGTAGCCACCGAAGGCTTGTCAACAACTTACCAACTTTTTTATTCATTAAAGGCTGGTTCTATAAATTACCACCGCACATAGTCATTAAAATTTTATGAAATACGTTTTGTTATCTTTTGGCTTCTTTTTGGTTAAAAATGTAAGTTCGTTCAGTCGTGTAGCTCGCTACACTCCTTCACTCTCTTGCATTTTGACCTCAAAAATAAGCTCAAAATCTAACAAAGCTAATTTATAGAACCAGCCTTATCAAAAACCATATAAGCATGTCTGCGAAATTTGAAAGTTCTATTCGAGAAATTCCTTATCCTCAACTGGCAGTGTACCAAATGTTGAGCGATCTTAGCAACTTGGAGAAAGTTCGAGATAAGATTCCTGAAGATAAGCTCAAGGATTTGAAATTCGATGCCGACTCGGTGTCCATCAATTCCCCCTTGGGTGCTGTGCAATTGAATATTGTTGAACGTGATGCACCTAAATGTATTAAGTTCCAAACACAGCAAAGTCCCATTCCACTCACGTTGTGGATACAAATAGTGCCTGTGACAGCACAATCAAGTAAGATGAAATTAACAATTCAGGCAGAAGTCAATATGTTCATGAAGGGGATGATAAAGAAACCTTTGCAAGAGGGGATTGAGAAAGTGGCAGACGTGTTACAAATGATTCACTATGAATAAAGTCGTTGTCTTTTTTTGTATCATACTTTTATGGGTTTCTTGTGGCGACAGTAAAGAGGAATTCAGTTCTGTAAGATGTCACCTGTTGGTGAATAATCAAGAACATCAAGATGCGACACTTGCAAGTGCCATGAATCCTGCATCACCGGGCGTGTTCTGTTTAATTCAACAAACGATGAAAGCTGGTGCACCTCATTTCTTTTTTAAGAACAATCAGGGCAACCAGAGCTTGTCCATTTTCCATGCAAAGGAGCAACGTATGCACTTTATCATCGGTTACAACAACGGTGTGATTGTGGGCTATGGCAATCTCGACCAGCCCGCTCTCTTTTATGCGTACGATTATCAATGCCCAAACTGCTTTGATTGGCGTCAGATACCACGGAAAGATTATCCTTTAAGTTGTTCGTCTACGGGCATTGCTTCTTGTAAGGCATGTCACCGAACTTATAATCTTAATACTGGTGGAAATATTGTTCAGGGAGAACCGGGGTATAAATTAACTCGATACCGAGCAACAACCACGGGTCCTCATGGAGTACTAAGCGTCAATTAAGCATCTGTTCAGAATCAACTGCCGATGATAGAAACTCACATTCACACACAATCCTGTAAAATTCAAGCCATAGAAGATGGGGATGAAGTGGGACTGCTTGAATTTGAAATACATGAAACCATCCTCACGATTACGCACACCTATGCTTATCAAGAAGGGCGAGGCATCGGGAAAATGTTGATGTCGGCAGCGATTGCCTATGCACGGGAACAGCATTATAAGATTCTTCCCGTTTGTTCGTTTGCACGCGTCATTCTACAAAAAAACGATGCCTACAAGAACTTATGGATAGATGAAGAACAGACGACTTGACTTCTTAACCTTGTCTTTGCACCACGACTCTTTCATTAAAGGCTGGTTATTTTGTGTCTTTCGTTGTTAAAGATAAGGTGTCACGGTGCTTTTCTGAATAACTCAGAGAGTGTGGTTTGTTAGCGATAAAAAGCGTGGAGCATCGGTGGTTTTAGCTTTCAGTATTACGCAGAGCGTTCCAACCCTTTTCGTCTATAAAGCCAAATTTCAACACTATTGATGATGTTTTGCCAAAGGATGTAACAACCCGGACCAACCGATGCAATGGGGTTGAGATAGGTGTAGGCAATCCAAATGGCAAATGCGGTGTTCTTTTGTCCAAGGGCTTGACCTGCATTGACCGTCGCATCAAAGCGGTGTCCAATCATTCTACCTGCTGCAAACTGTGTGACACATAGTACAAGCCCAAGCAAGCCAATAAGGACAAGGAAAGAAGTGGTGGTCTCGGCGTGTACAATGTTTTTCAGTGTTGTGCCTGTAACAATCATTAGCGAGCATCCCCAAAGGTAGTAAGACAGGTCTTTTATACCGATGACCCACCGATGAAATCGATGAAAATGGTGCTTTACGATGTAAGCCATGAACATCGGAACCACCAATACGATACACACCTCGTTTAATATTTTTAGGAAGGCACTAAGAAAGGTAATATGTTCGGAATGCTCTATCAGTGGGAAGCAAATGGGTATGAGTAATGCTGTGATGAAGTTAGAGAGAAAGGTATAAGTCGTCATCTCTTCTAAATTTCCCCCTAACTTCTGTGTCACCACTGCCGCAGCCGCCGCACAGGGACCAATAATACAGGTGAGCAAGGCTTCCATGAGGATAAGAGCGTTGCCTGTTAGCTTGCATCCTAAGATAACAACCATGATGAGCAAAACAAAGACTACTTGGAAAACACCCACCCAAAAGTGCCATTTCACCGGTATGAGGCGTCTAAAATCTACCTTGCAGAAGGTAACAAATAGAATGAGGAACATGAAGAGAGGGAGGATAGCGTCCATGATAGGAGCAAAGAAAGTGGCTGCTCCGTCTAACGGAGGAATGAAGGCAAACACACTGTAAGTCGTCATACCAATTGCCATCGAGATGGGTAACGTCCAGTTTTTGATAAATCTAATAATGCTCATACTTCTTTTATTTGACGGTGCAATATTCGTAAAAAATATTGAGACTGACAAATCTTTGCCCCTTTCGTTTATCAGTCTTGGGTGAAGTGCGTTGTTGTTATGCGCAAAAATGAGGCGGAGGATGGGTTGGTAATCGGAATAAATTTCGTATCTTAGCACTCTCAAAAGTGAGCATCCCATGGAAAAGGATGTTTGCAAACTAAAAACTCATGATTACAACCTATGAAATTCGGAAAATTTTATCTTAAGACTCAACTGCTGGCTCTTGTGTTGGCTGGCTTCAGTATGTCTGTTTCGGCAGCGCAAGACTCTTTCACCCAGTTTGTCAATCCATACATCGGTACTGGTGGGCATGGACATGTGTTCCTTGGTGCCAACGTGCCGTTTGGTGCAGTGCAGTTGGGACCGACACAGATTACACGTGGGTGGGATTGGTGTTCTGGCTATCATTATAGCGATTCGCTCATTATCGGCTTTGGACACATGCACCTTAGTGGTACTGGCATTGGCGATTTGGGCGATATTGCCTTTTTACCAACGTTCGATGCCAAGACTTATACCGAGCGATTCTCGCACGATGCCGAATATGTGCGCCCGGGTTATTATACCGTTCGACTGGCAGACAGCAAAATCTTGGTAGAGTTAACGGCTACCCAGCGAGCAGGCATGCATCGGTACACCTATCCATTGAGTAGCAAACAGCCCTTGTTAAAGCTGAATTTGAAACAAGGTATAGGTTGGGATAAGATGACTAAGTGCCAACTCACACAGGAAAATCCAACCACTGTAAGTGGTTATCGCTTATCAGAAGGCTGGGCAAAAGATCAGCGTGTGTACTTCGTGGCAGAGTTCTCACGTGCCGTGAAGTTGCAAGAGATGCAAGCTGACAGCGTGGGTGTATTTTCCTTTGATGACGCCACAAAACATTTGTTGGTGAGGGTGGGCATCTCTGCGGTGAGCGTGGATAATGCAAAAGCCAACCTGAGAGCAGAAATAAAGGACTGGAATTTTGACCGAGTGGCACAGGAAGCTGATGCTGCATGGAACGATGAATTGGGGAAAATTAAGGTTGAAACGCCGAATTTAGATGACAAGACGATATTCTACACCGGCTTATATCACACCATGATAGCCCCTTCTGTCTTCTCAGATGTGAATGGACAATATCGTGGAAGTGATGGGAAGATTTATCAGGGTGATTTTGTGAATTATACGACCCTTTCACTTTGGGACACTTATCGGGCTGCTCATCCTTTGATGACGATTATTCATCCAGAAAAGCAACGTGACATTGCACAGACTTTATTACATATCTTCCAGCAGCAAGGAAAACTTCCAGTATGGCATCTTGTAGGCAATGAAACCGACTGTATGGTGGGTAATCCCGGGATTCCAGTGCTTGCCGACATCGTTCTCAAGGGCTTTGATGTAGACAAGAAAGCCGCTTTCCATGCAATGCGAACCTCTGCTTTGCTTGATGAGCGTTCGTTAGACAACCTCAAAAAGTTTGGTTACATTCCTTGGAATCGCGACTCTACCTTTGAAACTGTGGCAAAAGGTTTGGAATATGCCTTGGCAGATGCCTGTGTTGCTAAGGTTGCCAAGTTGTTGGGAGAGAAAAAAGACTATCAATACTTCTTCAATCGCAGCAAGTCGTACAAATATTATTTCGACAAGAAAACAGGTTTTATGCGAGGTGTCGACAACGGAAAGTTCCGTGAACCATTCAATCCCTTCCATTCTTCACACCGTAATGACGATTATACAGAGGGAAA
The DNA here is from genome assembly GCF_000455445.1 of Hoylesella timonensis 4401737 = DSM 22865 = JCM 15640. GTDB lineage: Bacteria > Bacteroidota > Bacteroidia > Bacteroidales > Bacteroidaceae > Prevotella > Prevotella timonensis. The sequence continues at coordinate 77,287 of NZ_HG417094.1, forward strand.
TGCCTGGCAATATACATGGCTTGTGCCTCATGACGTGCCAGGACTGATTAAACTTTTTGGTGGGAAACGCCCGTTTGTTACTAAGCTTGATTCGCTGTTCACTATCTCTGGAGATTTGGGAGAGAACGCTTCTCCAGACATTTCGGGTCTTATAGGACAGTATGCACATGGCAATGAGCCAAGCCATCACATCTTATATATGTATAACTATGTGGGGCAGCATGATAAAACGGCAGAGAAAGTACGTGAGGTGCTGAAGACTATGTATCACAATGATTTCGATGGACTGAGTGGAAATGAGGATGTGGGACAGATGTCCGCATGGTACATCCTCTCTTCTTTGGGTATCTATCAAGTAGAGCCTGCAGGTGGACGATACATGTTCGGTTCGCCTTTGTTTGACAAAGCAGTCGTGAATGTCGGTAAAGGCAAAACCTTCACTATCATTGCGCATAACAACAGTGCTAAAAACGTGTATGTCCAGCAAATCAAGTTGAACGGACGTCCGTACAAAAAGTTGTATATTGATTACAAAGACATTGTCTCTGGTGGTACGCTTGAGTTCTTCATGACAGACAAGCGACCATAAGATTCTCAAAAAGAATATATTATTATAAAATATACATTTTTTTTGTAATTACAATTTTTTTTTATTACTTTTGCACGGATATATATAAATGTGAGGGGGTG
>NZ_HG417094.1:78002-83175 GCF_000455445.1 Hoylesella timonensis 4401737 = DSM 22865 = JCM 15640
AGGTGTGCCTGTTTGGCATATCCCCTAAAAAGCAAATGAGATGAACAATAAGAAGTATTTAACGCCATCTATCGTATTGCTTCCTTTGTACATGCCCGGTCCGAATATTGGTTCGCAGAACGATGCAGAGGTGCAAGGCGATGATTATGAAGACGGAATGGTTTGGGATGAAGATTCCCAAAGTTGGAAATGGCCCGATCCCTAAACAGGTTGTTGGCTCAAGCTATGATGCTGTGGTAGGTAGCGGAGGAGACCACTATGTACAGACAGTTAAAAATAATCATTTATTTCTCCATAATAAAAAACATAAACACATCGGATTTTTTACTTCGATTTAATTTTATGACAAAGATGAAGCAGTTTTTACACATAACCGCATCTACAATCTTCATGCTCTTGGTCTTCTGCTTGCCCATGTCGGCTTTTGAATATGTGGACGTGACTCCTTCGAACAGTAAGGTGTCGAAAGTGGACGTGGGAGGAGACAAAGTCAGCAGCATCACGCTGACCGTTACGCTCAAAGACAACGAAGCTCCCAACGGACAGGCGCAATTGCGTTTGGCGACGGATGAAAACAAATTGGTGATGGGTGAAACCACACAGTTGTTGGACAATGTGCTCATACAAAAATCAACAAATCCCAACGTTTGGGAAATCACATGGAACAACGTCAAGGCAGGCGACTATAAGGTGTATTTCCAACAAACAGATGGCAGCGGACACACCTATTTGCATGCCATTCAGGTGGTGGAATTACCAGAACCGCCGGCTCCGAAATTAACCCTGACAAAAAAGGATGTGACATGCGGATCTCCTGGATATGTAAATGTTGAGTTGGCAGGAGGTGCAAAACCCTTCAGCTATAAAGCAACCATTAAACATCATAGAGGAGGAAGCGACATCAGAACTAAAGAAAATACCTCCGATAGGGGTTGGGTCATCGACAATTTAGAAGATGGCGACAATGTGACTGTTGAGGTGACCGATGTAAAGAGCAGGAAAGTATCTGCTTCCAGCGGTTCTATCAGTTCTGTTTCTCCAGAATTCTATTCAGACGGAACCATGTATTTTGTCAAGCGCACGGGGAAGGACACATTCGACTACTATAAGTCTTTTAAGATATCATGCGATGACGAGAAAGGCTTGAAGGAAGCATTGGATAAGTTGGTCGAAACTGTTAAAATTAAAGGTGCTGATGGAAATTGGTATCCATTGGAATATGCCCCCGCTTATACCACTAAATTTTGGAGCGGATATTGTCGTTATTTCTTTAAAATCCCCTTTGGCAAAGGAAACTTAAAATTCGAAAAGAATCGGAATTATGAAATTAAATTTACGTGGCTTTGTGGGGGAGAAAAAACAGAGTGGTTCCGTATTTGGGACACTACTGTGAGAGATATGTTGTGGCGCGGAGCATGGACGTATGGAACACCGACAGATGATTGTGGATGGAAAGACACATCTTATGAATTGTGTTATAGTTTTGAAGGAAGAAAGTCTTTGGGTGGTCAGCGTGTTTATTATTTTATGGACGAGGAGCATCGCAATGCAAAAATCTATAAGCGAAACGCCGACCACACCTATCCTTCCGAGCCCTTGATGGAGGTCCCCATGTGGACAGAACAATTTGATATCGAAAAAAGATTCACATTCCATTTACCTGGGCCTGGTGTGTACAAGATGGTTTATTCCACAGGTAACCCGCTAACAGATTTTGAACACGAATTTATTTTTAGTGATCCCAAGCCGGATATGGCTTATTATGCGTCAAAACCGCGCTACAGGACATTTCAAAGAAAGAGTTTGGGTATCCACGGCAACACAGCCGGCATCGTTTTCTCTACTATCAACTTGGAAGGTCCTTTCCAAGTGATTGTAAACAGGCCTGATGGCAAGAAGAACTTTATGATCACTGATTTTGGTGACGACCACGAATATCAAAAAACAATCAACTTCCCGCAGACGATAGACTTCACCAAGCCAAACGGCCACTACAATATCGGAGATTTGCCGGCAGGTGATTATGTGTTTACGTTAAAGGACCAATGCGGAAGAACAAGCGACACCCGGATCACAATTGAAGACGACAACTTGATGACTTATAAGCCGAGAAGAGACCATGGGTTTGGCGAGGGAGTCTTGGTTGAATACAGTTGTGATAACCAAAGCAACAAGGTGAATTTTGACTTTGGGACTACTGAGGACAAGGTTTTGTATTCCAGATCAACTTTGCAGTATGGATATGTTACCCAAAAAGTTAAAAGCTCTACTTCCGACGATTGGACTTACAGTACTGACAAACCGAGTGATTTGAAAGACGACGTCTATTTCGGCATCAGTTATTATCCCTATATTTCTAGCGGTGCCGATATATGGTCTCCTGGAGACGAAGAGGTTTATTCGGCAATTGCAAAAGAAAAACGCACATATGCTATTAATGAGGTCATGAACATCCATAAGAATGATGGCACCGCTTCTTGGAAGCCTGTGGATCAGCCTGACCCTTATTGGGCAAAGTCATACAAGTTTGTCTTTAAGCCAAGCGAGGTGAATGCTTTTGATGTGACTGGAGCTTCTTGTGATGTTAATGCGAAGAAAGGTAATATATCTGTCTCCTTACAAAGTGGAAAGACAGTTACCATGCCGGCTACGTATGAACTTTATAAAGCAGATGCAAACGGAAACCCACAAGGATCTGCCATCCAAACTTACACAGTGAATTCTACTGAACAGGCAAATGTGGTATGGAAAGATCTTGTAAAAGGCATCTACGCTGTTAAAATTGTTTATGGATCTGAAGGCAGTTGCAACATGAAAAAGGTTGTTGACCTGACAACGGCTGACCTTCCTCAAGTCATTGTGAAAACTCCTACAGGTTATGAGGTGAAAGATAATGTCTATATAGACATTACTGATGGTATGAAGCCATTGCAAGTTTCTCTCCCCGTTTCAAACCACGTTTACGATGTTGCTTGGTATGATATCACGAACGGAAAGGACGAATTGAAGCAAAAAGGTAATAATATTTACGTTACTTTCACGGAGCCAGGAACATATATTTATGAAATCCGGACTCAGTTTACCGACAACACCTCATGTTCGGGTTCTTCGGGAGGAACAAGACTGGTAAAATTTGTTGTTACTCGCAATGAGCAAAAGAACTACTGGATGGGAAGCACCGATGAGAACAATGGTGACAACTTCAGCGTTGCATCAAACTGGACAGCTAACAAAGTTCCTGCAGAAGGGGAAGACATTGTTTTTGCAACCGAGGAAAACAACAACGGCCACGCAGCGGTGAACGATTGCCGACTGACCGGCACAGAAAGACTGCCGTTGAATTTCACTGCAACAAATCTCGTTAATGAAAGCCAAAAGGCCATGGTTATTCCTCAGGGCTCCGCTTTATATGTAAAAACCTCAACTGTGGGATTTGAACATCAGAAAGATAATAACGGAAAATATGCCCCTGTGCGTCTAAAAATAGAAGCAGGTTCTAATGGCAAGGCAAACGGAACATTTGTCGCACGCTATCAAGGAGTAGAGAAAGACAAGATTTATGCGGAAGTTCAGATGAACGTACTTACCAAGGCAGTAAATGAGACTTGGAAAGATAATCTCACGGGTTCACCGACGTTCGGAAAAACGCTTTATATTAATTCGACGGATCAGTTCTTCGGAATACCGTTTGCGGAAATGTCGGCAGCACAATTCCCGAAGTCAAGGCTCTATGTTTATGATGAGGCGCACAATGCAAAAAAGATGTTTTACCGTAAGTTTAGAAACGTGGCAAAAGGTGAAACGATGCATGCATTCAAGGCATATTCCATTCGTCGTGACGAACCGCGAACAATGCCACTGCGAGGCTACCTCAATTATAACGATGTTACATTGAAACTCACCCGCGAGGCTGCCAAGGTGGAAGGTGCATCTGGCGAAGAGTCGTTCGTTAGATGGGGATTAGGACAGAATTTGTTTGGCAATTCATTTACTGCGCCAATCAAGATCAGTTCGATTACAATGCCAGACGACTTAGAAAAAACGGTTTATCTCTATAATACAGGAAGTGGAAAAGACTGGACTGCTACGCTAAGCAATAAAGATGCAAAAGGTGCTGGCACCTACACGGCTGTTCCAATCGATATAGCAGCAATACTTGACATGAATGAAATTCCTTCTATGCAGGGCTTCCTCCTCAAATATACGAAAGACAAAACCGTTTACAGCACCACTCCTACAGAGGTGAAATTGAGTTATAACAATAATGTCATGACGACAGCATCACTTCCGCAAAGAGCTAAGGCATACGAGATGGAAAATAATCAACCTACTGGATTTGTCAAGCTTGTTCTTCTGGGTGAGAAAACTGGCGACCAAATGTGGCTTTGTGAATCAGAAAATGCAACAGAAGGATTTGACAATGGTTGGGATGGTAGCAAGCTCGGTGGCGAAATGATGCCGACAGCTATTTATTCTACAACGAAAGATGGTATCTGGCAAGTCAATACGACTAACGATATTACTAAGGCAAACATCACGGTGAGAGTTTCCGAGCCAGGCACATATTGCATCAAGGCAACCAAAAAGGGTCTTGAACAATATGAAAATCTTAAATTGGTAGACTATCAATCAAGGATTATCACTCCTTTTGATGCCGACACGCTCTCTTATTCGTTCGCGACAGATGTCAAGAGTATGAACCAGAACAGATTTGTGTTGATGAATACTTCTGCAACCATGTTTGAAGACATCAAGACAGGCATTGACCTTCATAGCGAAACATTGACAGGAGATTTCCTTATCTATAACCTCGCAGGAGCTTTTGTGAAAGATGTCAGTCTGTCAAATGAAAGAACATTCCGCAAGTTAGGATTGGCACCAGGAGTTTACATCGTCGTTAAGAAAGATAGTATCGACAAGACGGGTAGAAAGCTGGTCATCACCGATTAAGCTGTAAGTTAAATATTTTGGAAAGTATGTAATCTAATCTTCGTCTTTTCCTGCATATAGATAAAAGGTTGCTTCTTCAAGAAAAGTCATGATATGCAGATAATTGGAATGAATTTATAGACTACTACACGTAGAGCTGAAGAAACAAAAAAGAACGTTTCTTCAGCTCTTTTGGTTCTTAGTATGTGCATTATCAGACAAACTCAGGAAGGGAGTCTATTTT
>NZ_HG417094.1:84591-114129 GCF_000455445.1 Hoylesella timonensis 4401737 = DSM 22865 = JCM 15640
CTGAGCCATTTTAATATTACAAATATTTTTGTACTTTTCTTTCGCTGTTCGTGCTGTTCGTCAATCCTTTGTATCCTTATCCTCTGTGGAAAAACGATTCATGACTCATAGGGGGGAAGACAAATAACAAATATAATAAGCAGCACGGTTCGCATATTCAAGCAACAAAAGAACGCAAGTATTCGACAAATCGAATAAATGCGTTAAGCTTGACTTGTCTGAACTTGCGTTCTTTACTTGGTTGATAGACTCAACTTTAACAGTGTTGTTTGGATGTCATGATTTTTAATACCATTTCATCGGTGATGTTCATGGCGTCCTTACCAATGCTGGTGAGGTTACGGATGGAGCGATCCACATCCTCGTCAATGATGCCTTCGGCTGAGGTGACGTGCTTGTTCTCCATGGATAGCAATGCCGAGAGTACTGCTGTGCTGACGCCAGAGCTGATTTTTAATGAGCAACTGGGTTTCGCTCCATCGCAAATGATACCAGTTAGGTTGGCAATCATGTTCTTAATGGAGTAACAGATATGTGCATAGTCGCCCCCCATTAAATAGGTGATACCACAACTCGATCCGATGCTTGCAACCACGCAACCACAAAGGGCTGACAACTTGCCGAGACTTTGCTTGATATAGATAACGGTAAGATGACTTAATGTGAGTGCGCGTATCAGTTCTTCTTCAGTATTTTCGTTTTCACTTGCGTACACCACTACGGGATTTGTGGCACAGATTCCTTGGTTGCCAGAGCCACTATTGCTCATCACTGGTATCATCGCACCACCCATTCGTGCATCACATGCCGAGGCAGTCTTGGAAATGATGTGTGAGTAAATGCTATTCCCGAAGATGCCACGGCTTAGTGGTCGTTCCATAGTCTTGCCCAAACAGTGACCATAATTCCCCTTTAAGGATTGTTCCGCTGCATCCATATTGTATTCTTTGGTTTTCAATAGAAAGGCGATTTCTTGTAATGGAGTAGTGGTTGCAAACTCGTAGACCATTCTAAAGTCCAGTTGTATATCATCTTCTTGTGCTTCAGAACTTGAGGAATGCGCTTGTTGAAGTAAGGGGCGGTTGTTTTGCTCTAAGTAAATGAATTGGGTGTGACTTCCTGCAATGACAGCTGTGGCATGGTTTTCGCCAGCCTCGCAGATAACTTCAATGTAAAGCTTCTCGGTAATGTCCTGTTTCAGTTGTATGGAGATTCTATTCTCTTTGACATATTTTTTCCCCTCGTCCAGCGTTTCAGTAGTTAGGTCTTTAATCACTTCCAATTGGTACTCCGACTTACCAACAATGGCACCCAAAGCAATTGCGATGGGAAGTCCTATCATGCCTGTGCCAGGAATGCCTACTCCCATGGCATTTTTCAAAATGTTTGGACTTAGCAGAGCCGTAATCTTTTCGGGTTGGCAACCTAATAATTCTGTTGCCTTCGCCGTGCAAAGTGCCACAGCCATAGGTTCTGTGCATCCAACGGCAGGGACTACTTCTTGCTGAATGAGTTGGATAATTTGTTTTCTGGTGTTTTCTTCGAGCATTTCTTTATAGGTTCTAAAAAAAGATATGTGTTTTGTAGGTAATGCGTGTGTATCGGTTTGGTTAGGAGGAGGATAGACTGCGTTTTGAATGCCCGTCAATGTAGCATTGAAAAACAGTCTATCCTGTCCTATAAAGGTAGAAATCTTAGTCTTGCTTCTGATACTGCTCTAACCCCTTATGCAAGAAGTCAAGATAAGCAGAAACGTCTTCCTTATAACTATAAGAGCCAGCTAAAGGTTTCCCGTTGTTGTCAAGAGGAACGTAGAAAGGTTGGGTATTAGCCCCAAACTTATTGCTTTGCAGGTAGCTCCACTTGTCTCCAATGGTGCGCAAAGTGCGTTTCTTTCCGTTGTCCATAACCTCTATTTGCTCTTTGAGTGGCGTTTTGTCGTCCACGAACAAAGAGATGAGCACATAATCTTTGGTAAGAATTTCTGCTACCGATGGGTCAGTCCACACTGCAGCTTCCATCTTACGGCAGTTGACACAGCCAAATCCAGTGAAATCTACGAAAGCAGGTTTCCCTTGTGCTTTGGCAGCTGCCATGCCTTCTTCGTAGTTGGTATAGGCAGGATGCACCTCTTTTTGATTTAGATTGAAATCCTGTGTGTTGATAGGTGGTGCAAAAGCACTGACTGCCTTGACAGGTGCGCCCCAAAGTCCTGGCACCATATAAACTGTAAATGCCAAGGAAATCATGCCAAGCATGATACATGCTACTGGCATAGGCTTGTCTTGACCGCCAATCATGTCGCTTTGGAACTTGAGTTTACCAATGAGATAGAGTCCCATCATACCAAAGATGACAATCCATAACGAGAGGAATACCTCACGATCAAGAATGTGCCAGCCGTATGCCAAATCGGCAACGGAGAGGAATTTGAGCGCAAAAGCCAATTCAATGAATCCCAGTGTTACCTTGATGATATTCATCCAAGAACCCGACTTAGGCGCTTGTTTGAGCCAAGAGGGGAACAGTGCGAACAATGTAAAGGGGAGAGCGAGTGCCAAGGCAAAGCCAAACATGCCAATGGCTGGTCCAATCCAATTGCCTGAGGTTGCCGTTTGTACCAATAAGAAGCCTACGATAGGAGCTGTACAGGAGAAAGATACCAATACAAGGGTAAACGCCATGAGGAAAATAGACAGCAGACCAGTTGTCGAGGAAGCCTTGCTATCCATCTTGTTTCCCCAAGATTCAGGCAATCGCAGTTCGAACCATCCAAAGAAAGACAATGCAAACACCACTAAAAGGAGGAAGAAGAAAATATTGAAAACAGCACTGGTGGCTAATTCGTTTAGCTTATGTGGGTCGGAAAGTGCGGTGACTATCACTCCTAAAGATAGGAAAATCACAATAATGGCTAATCCATAAGTAATGGCATCGCGCATACCTTTTGCTCTATCTTTGTTGCGCTTGAGGAAGAAGCTAACGGTCATGGGAATGATAGGCCATACGCAAGGAGTGAAAAGAGCCAGCAGTCCACCCGCAAATCCCATGATGAAGAGATACCAAATAGAACTATTCTTTTCTGAACGACCATCTTGTGCTTGCAGTTCTTGAATAACAGGTTGCCATAAATCAGTGCCAACGGCAGTCGCAGAAGAGTCAACGGCAGCCTCTTTGACAGAGTCCTGAGGCAGGACTTGTGTGGTATCCGTAGCAGGGAGAGATGTCTCTTGCTCTTCTGTAGCTACTTTTTGTTCTTCTTGAGGGGTTGCAGCTTTTGCGTCAAATTTAGGTGCTGTCCCCGACTTCTTAAAAGATACTTCTTGTGGAGGCATGCAAGTGGCATCATTGCAGGCTCCGAATTCCAAATAAACATCCAAGTTGTATTTGGGTTTGGTGAATTTCACTTTCTGTACAAACTGCGCATTATTTTCAAAATAACGTAGCTTCATGTTAAAGAGGTTATCCATCTTGGAGATTTCATTGCCTCGTGCCATTAGTTTTCCCACCTTCTCTACGCCATCCATCTTGTTTACGTGAATAGTGGCTTCTATAGGACCACTTGCGCCTAAGTTGGTAGAATAGACGTGCCATCCTTTGTCAATCTTGAGGCTAAATATAATTTCGCCCTCTGCAGAATTATTCGTTTTAAGCTGAGCCGATGACTGTATGGGGTCTACCATCTGCGCATTGGCAAACAAAGCAATGAACAACAGCATTGCCAGTGTTAATCTCTTCTTCATTTTATTTTCGTTTTTATTTTTTTTAGGATAGTCATTTATTATTGATGTAGCGTAACGCTTTGTGTTCATGCTTCGCTTCTTTGTACAACCATGATAACACATTTTTCAAGTATTTTGAGTCCAGTCTTTCGTATCTAAAAAGACATTGGTGCAAAAATATATAATTATAGCGAAATAGACAAATGTATAATTGTAAAAAAATAGAAGGTTAGTGTACTCATTTTGAAATTGAAGAAATAAAATATTAAAAATGTGTGAAAATCTTTGTGACTTACAAGATTATATGCTACCTTTGCAAACTGTAAAAAATGCGGCAATAGCTCAGTTGGTAGAGCACAACCTTGCCAAGGTTGGGGTCGCGAGTTCGAGTCTCGTTTGCCGCTCTTTTTTTTTACACTTTTAGAAAGTCATCATTTTTGTTAGTCATAACTAAGAAAGTGACTTCTTTCGTTGACAAACAATAGAAGATGACCATATGAATGATTTGCCGCAATGGTGGAATTGGTAGACACGAGGGACTTAAAATCCCTTGGCCAGTAATGGCTGTGCGGGTTCGAGTCCCGCTCGCGGCACACTTTCAAGAAAAATATTATTACTATTTATTACTATGTGCAAAAATCTCATCTTTACTTTATCTGTATGTGCAGCTTTCGCATTCAGTTCATGTTCAAAAATGGGTCCGCTGTCGGCTAACAATTTTACCGTTACTCCCAACCCTTTAGAAACAAAAGGCGGTCAGGTACCAGCTACCATTAATGGAGCGTTCCCTGAAAAATATATGAAGAAAAATGCAGTAGTAACGGTTGTTCCTGAGCTAAGATATGGAAATGGACAGGTTGCAAAAGGTGCTGCTACCACGTTCCAGGGAGAAAAAGTATTGGGAAATGACCAGATGATTTCCTATCGCTTAGGGGGTCGTTACACTATGAAGACAGCTTTCGATTTTGTTCCAGCCATGCAACAAAGTGAGATGTACTTAACTTTCATGGCAAAAAGAGGAAATAAGACAGTGAATATCCCTGCTGTGAAGGTGGCTACTGGTGTCATTGCGACGTCTGAACTGTACAAACAACTTTTGTTGAGTGATGGTGGATGCTTGGCACCTGATAGTTTTCAACGGGTGAATGCCAAGAAACAAGAGGCTAATATTAAGTTCTTGGTCAATCAAGCCAATCTGCGAAGAAGTGAATTGAAAAACAACTCTGTGCAAGAGTTTGTGGCTATGCTCAAACGCATCAATGCAGATCGTGAGAAACTGAACATTCGTAATGTGGAAGTTCAGGCTTATGCGTCTCCAGAAGGTGGGTATAGCTTTAACGACAAACTTGCCAACAAACGCCAAAACACTTCAGAGTCTTACGTGAAGTCACAACTCAAACAAACAGGAGTTGCTACAGGTATTGACGCGCATTATACGGCTCAAGACTGGGATGGCTTCCAGAAGTTGGTACAAGCCAGCAATATTCAAGACAAGGATGTTATCTTGCGTGTGCTGTCAATGTATAAAGATCCCGAGCAGAGAGAACAGCAAATTCGCAATATGAGTCAGGCTTTCCGCGAATTGGCAGATGGTATTCTTCCTGAATTGCGTCGTTCGCGCTTAATCATCAATTATGAAACAATTGGTAGAAGTGACGATCAAATTAAAGAGCAATATGCGACAGATGCAACGAAGTTGAGTGCTGATGAAATGTTATATTATGCTTCGTTGGTAGACAATCAAGCAGAAAAAGAAGAAATCTATAAGCGGACAGCTTCTTACTATGACAAAGATTATCGTGCTTTCAATAACTTGGCTACGATGGCTTTTATGAAAGGCGATGAAATGGGTGCAACACGCTATCTCGAGCAGGCATTGCGTATCAACCCACAAGCGTCAGAGGCTTTGGCAAACTTGGGTATTTTGGAGTTGCAGAATGGCAACCTGAAAGAGGCAGAAACGGATATTGCGAAGGCATTAGGCGATCAGAACATCAATGTAGCTATCGGTAGTCTCAATTTGGCGAAGGGTAATTACGCTCAAGCAGAAAAAGATTTCGAAGGCATTATCAGCAATAGTGCTGCTTTGGCACAGTTGATGAATAAGAACTATGCCGCAGCTGCCGCAACATTGGACAATGTGAAGAATCCCAATGCCATGACCGATTATTTGCATGCCATTGTAGCAGCTCGTCGAGGCAATAAGTTTGCTGCCGACTCTTATTTGAAAGAAGCGCTAAAGAAAAATCCTGCATTGAAAACATACGCTGATCAAGATCTTGAATTGTCTATCTTGAGATAAGACTTATTTTTGCAATGAAGCATATTGCATACCTTATTTTGCTCACGCTGGTTTGTGTGTCGTGTGGAACAGATAGCCACCATTTTAAGCTTGATGGACAGCTTTTACACATGAACCAGGGTGAGTTTTACGTTTATAGTCCCGATGGCATCATCGATGGCTTGGACACCATTAAGGTTCAAGGCGGTCGATTTACCTACGAGATTCCTTGTGAAAAAGAAGGAATCCTTTCGATTGTATTTCCTAATTTTTCAGAGCAACCAGTTTTTGCACAGCCCGGTAAGTCGGTTGACGTGAAGGGAGATGCCTCACGACTAAAAGAGTTGCAAGTAGACGGAACGAAAGAAAATGAGACAATGTCAAAGTTTCGCAAGAAAATCTCCAATGCATCGCCACCCGAAATTCTTAAATACGTGGAGGAATATGTACACGATAATCCTCAACTTATTGGTGCTCAATATTTGGTAGTAAAGTATTTTTTGAAAACTCCAAAACCCGATTACGCCAAGGCAAAGCAGTTGGTAGATGTTATGGTGAAACACCAAACCAACAATGTTTCGCTGATAAAATTACAAAAACAGTTGTCTGCTGGTCATGTTGTACAAGGTGGTACATTGCCTTCTTTCACAACCATTGATTTAAAAGGGAATACCATTACCTCTTCTGCTCTTAGTCAGAGTCCACTTGTGGTCATTCATATCTGGGCTTCTTGGAATTATCCAAGCTTAGACATGTTGCGCCAAATACACGATTTGCAAAGGAAGAATGGCGCCAAACTGAAGGTGGTCGGCATTTCCTTAGATGCCAGCAAGAAAGATTGTCGGGATATTTTGCAGAGAGATTCTATCCAGTGGTCTAATGTCTGCGATGAACAAATGTTTGAAAGTAAATTGGCTCATCAATTAGGACTTTCGTCTATTCCAGATAACATACTATTGAAAAACGGACGTGTTGTAGCGCGTGGACTTGACACAGAGGCTCTTGTCACAAAGATAAAGACGCTTCTATAAACCAATTATTATGCTCATTAAAACGTATTGTGCGGCAGTCAATGGATTAGATGTGACAACTGTCACCATTGAAGTTAGCCTCACCAATGGGGTGATGTATCATTTTACAGGTCTTGGCGACGAAGCCGTAAAAGAAGGAAGAAGCCGTATCGCCTCTGCCATGCAATACAACGGCTATAAATTTCCCCATGCTGACATTACGGTAAATATGGCTCCTGCTGACCTTAGAAAAGAGGGTAGTAGTTTCGACCTGCCTTTAGCCATTGCCATCTTAGCAGCCAATGGGAGCATTACGTCCGAAATCTTGGGGCAATATATGATGGTGGGCGAATTGAGCTTGGACGGTACTTTGCAACCAGTGAAAGGGGCATTGCCCATCGCCATTCGTGCCAGAAAAGAGAAGTTCAAGGGACTTATCGTTCCTACTGCTAATGTTCGAGAAGCAGCAGTGGTAAATCAACTTGATGTGTATGGTATGGATTCTATGGCTGACGTCATTCAGTTTTTAACAGGCACCAAGACGTTCCAACCGACAGTCATCGATACTCGGGCAGAGTTTTATGAGCATCAGTATAAGTTTGATCTTGACTTTAGCGATGTACGTGGGCAGGAGAACGTGAAGCGTGCATTGGAAGTGGCTGCTGCTGGAGGTCATAATTTGATTATGATTGGTCCTCCTGGCAGTGGAAAGTCAATGATGGCAAAACGATTACCCACGATACTCCCACCACTCACGCTCTCTGAGAGTTTGGAAACCACACAGATACACAGCGTAGCAGGCAAATTGGGAACAGGAACATCTTTAATTGCCCAGCGTCCATTTCGATCTCCTCACCACACCATTAGCGAAGTGGCACTGGTGGGAGGGGGAAGCACACCGCAACCAGGTGAAATCACCTTGGCGCACAATGGTGTTTTATTTTGTGACGAATTACCAGAATTTTCGAAAACAACTTTAGAGGTGTTGCGCCAACCCTTAGAGGATAGAAAGATTACAATATCGCGCGCCAAATACACCATTGAGTATCCTTGTAATTTCATGTTTATTGCTTCCATGAACCCGTGTCCTTGTGGTTATTATGGCGACCCCACACATACTTGCGTCTGCACGCCGGGGCAAATACAGCGATACATGAACAAAATCAGTGGACCTTTGCTGGATCGCATCGATATTCAATGCGAAATTACCCCCGTACCTTTTAAGGACATCTCTCGAACAAAACCTGGAGAGCCGAGTGCAGATATTCGGCAAAGGGTGCTGAAAGCACGTGCCATACAGACAGAGAGATTTCAAAACCACAAGGGTATCTATTGTAATGCCCAAATGACCGAGCGCATGATACATCAATATGCCGAACCCAATCAGGATGGGGTAGAGATGTTGCGAGTTGCTATGGAGCGGATGAGCCTGTCAGCTCGTGCCTATAGTCGTATTTTGAAAGTCGCTCGTACCATTGCAGACTTATCCGCGTCTCCAGAAGTGTTGACCGAACACTTGGCTGAGGCGATTAGTTATCGCAATTTAGATCGTGGCGATTGGGCGGAAAGATAAATTGTTGTTCCTTTTAGGTTAATCCTTTCTTTCCTTTTTGTATAAACGTACGAAAAGTTCCCTATTCCTATACATTTTTTTGTTCTTCAATAATTGAACGCATTCCTAATTCGCTTGATGAACCGCTGCATTTTAGTTCGTATTTACATCCAATTGTTCGGAAAAATTGGATAAAGCAAATGATATGTAAATTTATCATCGAAAATTTGTAATGTACCTTTTAATTGTTTATCTTTGGAAAAACTTACTTAAACAATTAGACGTATGGTACATGAAAACAAAACAACAGGATTATTTCCTTGGGTGCTGATGATTTTGATGTCATCGGTCACTTTTGTCGGAATTTTGTCGGAATTACTGCCTTCAGGCGTGTTACAACAGATTATGGGAGACTTAGAAATCAATGAAGTTGAAGCCGGTCGCATGGTCGGCTTATATGCCCTTGCCTCGGCAATCTTTGGTATTCCTCTCATTTCTGCCACAATGCACCTCAACCGCAAAAACCTACTGTTACTGTTGCTAATCGGCTTTGCGATTTGTAACATCTTGTCGGGTTTGGTGCATAACTACTATCTGATATTGGCACTGCGTTTCATTGGTGGTATCAGTGCAGGAGTGATGTGGCCCATGATTGCAGCCTATGGTATGCGACTCGTTGAACCAAGTCATCAAGGTAGAGCTGTAGCCGTTATTATGGCAGGCAACACGTTAGGTATTAGTCTTGGAATGCCTTTGATGACCTCTGTTGGTGATCAGTTTGGTTGGCGCATTGAGTTCATTGTATTAGGTCTCTTGGTGGTTCTGATTGCTTTGTTGTCACTCTTCATGTTGCCGTCAACACCGGGCGAGAAGCTCACATCGAGCACTTCACCATTCGCCATGCTCAAGAATAAGTCCATCCTACTCATTATTTTGCTCACCTTGTTGGGCGTTTGTGGACATTATGGAGTCTATACCTACATTACCCAATTGGTAGGAGAGATAGGCATTGAAGGTGGCGTCGAGATGGCGTTGCTTGTTTTCGGCATCGGTTCTTTGATTTCCATTATTATTGCTACGAAGTATATTGACATGTATCTGCGTGAGCTTACCGTGTTGATGTTTGCTCTCCTTGGTGTTGCTATGTTGTTGTTCTACTTCTTTAAGGGTGCCAGCGGCATTTCTCATTTCGGTTTCTTCTTGTGGGGATTGTCATTTGGACCACTCGTTACGTTGTTCCAGGCAGCTGTGGGCAACCAAGTAGAGAAAGCCAAAGATGTGGCAATGTCGGTGCAGTCGTGCATGTTTAACCTCTCTATTATGGTCACAACTTGGATTGCAGGACTGCTGTTGATACGCTTTGGAGCGTTCAGCCTGTTGTGGTATGCGGTAGTAATGGCGGTTCCAGGAATGATTATTTCTATCTTTGCAAGACACACATTGCGTCGAATAGGATAATTAACAAATAAAATATACATCACAAAAAAGGCTACTTCTTTCGATAGTAGCCTTTTTTGTGATTATAACTTTAGAGTTTGAACAGTCAATTTCTCAACTTGTTCGCTCGTTATTTTTGTCCTTACATCTTGAAAGGAATCTCATATTCTGTCGGTTTCTTCTTAAACAAGAATTCACCCTTTCTTACAGAAGCCAGCACACCAACACGTCTGCGGATGCAATCCCATGAGCTGTCGCCGTCCAGAACGATAAAGTTAGCATCCTTGCCTTCTTCCAGTCCGTATGCGTTATGGATGTTCAAACACTTAGCACCGTTGTAAGTAATCATATCGAAAGCATTTTCTACTTCCTCTGGGCTTGCATATTGTGATAGGTGAATGGCATTATCCAGAATATTCATCATATTACCGCTTCCTAATGGATACCATGGATCGTTAATAGAGTCCTGAGCCAGTGCAACATTGATACCCATGTGCATGAACTCTTTGATACGTGTCAAACCGCGACGTTTTGGATAAGTATCCTGACGACCTTGCAGGTATGCGTTCTCTGTGGGGCAGGAGATGAAGTTCATCTTACTTCTCTTAAACATGTCGAACATTCTGTATGCGTACGAGTTGTCAGCCGAACCGAACGAACAAGTGTGACTGGCGGTGGTCTTTGTACCATAATCCTCGAGATATACCAGTGCGTTCAAAATCTCTACGAATCTTGCCATGGTGTCGTCGGTCTCGTCGCAGTGAACGTCAATCAGCACGTTGTATTTCATCGCCATCTCAACAATATCGTGGATAGATTTCTCACCAAACTCTCTTGCGGGCTCGTAGTGTGGAATACCACCAACCACGTCAGCTCCCATTTTCAGAGCCTCTTCCACCAATTCTTTTCCACCCTTATAGGTGTACATACCGTTTTGTGGGAATGCTACTACCTGGATGTCTACAATATCCTTCATCTCTTCTTTCAGCTCCATGAGAGCCTTGAAGCCGATAAACTTTGGATCGGTGACGTCGGTCTGTGCGCGGATAAACTGTACACCCTGTGATACTTCGTCCTCAATACCCTTGCGTGCCAACTTCTTCACACCCTCTATGGTCATTGTTGCCTTATATTTGGGCCAGTTCTCAATAGCCTCGTAAAGCGTACCTGATGCAGCACCAATACCTTCCATCTCGGCCAGCGTGTAAACATAGTCTAAGTGCAAGTGTGGATCTACGTAAGGAGGAAGCACAAACTTACCCTTCAGGTCAATCTCCTCGTCACATTTAGGCAGATTATTGCCAATTTGAGCAATCTTGCCATTCTCCACAATCATTTCCGTTGCTGTACTGTTGCGATAAAATTTCGCATTAAAAAATTTTCTTTTCATAGTCTTATAAATTAAATAAGTATCGTGTTCCAAATATAGCCATTTTATGTGACATAAGCAAGTTTTTCGTGTAAGTTTTCCCCTTTATTACCATAATATTTGTAAAATACTGTCAAAATGAACATTGCCAATTGATGTATGCCGTTGTATAACGATGAAATGGCTATTTTTTCCACTTATCATTGGAAGTGCCGTTCGTCAGAAAATCAATAGCACTTGTAGCGAAGAAGACTTCACCCCAGCTTCTCAATACCTCCAATTCGAGACAAAATGAGTGGAAATATTTGTCTTTTTTCTTGACAACAGCCCCTTCATAGCTGCCGTATTTTGAAACAAACCTGTCATGCCTCGCAAATATCGCAGTATTTCAAGACTTTTATAAGCGACTGTTTATCAACGTGTTGTAATTCTTTTGCATGCTATTAAGCACTTAACTTGCCTCTCTTCCTATCCAAAATGATTGCTTTAGTGCCCTTAACTCTTTGTTCTAACCCTTTTATCTCATGTGAATAGAGTCTTTAAGTGCTGTTTACAGTCCTCTTAACTCAATGCTCTAACATTATTTGGGCTTCATTTTTGTCATTTTCGTACTTTTATGTAGTGAGCGTGCCTATCATTTTTTTCTATTTTGTCTTTTTCTAAGCCCTCGTTTTTTGTCATTTATTTTAACAAAACTCAACTTGACTTGGTGCGCTAATTGGTTTCGAGTGTGCATTAAAGCATAGCAAGTACGCACAGGGACGACGCAACATTGTTTAGTATTTCTTTGTTTCAATCAGTTTCTCAATTATTTTGTTATCTCTTTGATTTGTAGTAATTTTGCACTTAAATACTAAACCCATTAAACTCATGGAAGAGAAAAAGTTCAAACGCACAACCGTGACGGCCGCCTTGCCGTATGCCAATGGTGGCGTTCACATAGGACACTTGGCAGGAGTGTATGTACCTGCTGATATTTATGCTCGCTATTTGCGACTGAAAAACCAAGAAGTTATCTTTATTGGTGGTAGCGACGAGCATGGCGTACCCATCACCATCAGAGCCAAGAAAGAGGGGATTACACCACAAGATGTGGTAGACCGCTATCACTCTATGATTAAAAAGAGCTTCGAGGAGTTCGGAATTAGCTTTGATGTTTATTCCCGTACCACCTCGAAGACGCACGAGCAGTTGGCTTCCGACTTTTTTAAGAAACTGCTGAAAGAAGGCAAATTGCAGGAACAAGAGTCTGAACAGTATTATGATGAAGAGGCTCACCAGTTCTTGGCAGACCGTTACATCAAAGGCGAGTGCCCTCACTGTCACTACGATGGAGCATATGGCGACCAGTGTGAGCATTGCGGTACTGCCTTGTCTCCATTAGAATTGATCAATCCCACATCAACCCTCAGTGGTTCAAAACCTGTCATTAAGAAAACTAAAAACTGGTATTTGCCCTTGAACGATTATCAGCAGTGGCTCAAAGAGTGGATACTACAAGGACATAAAGAGTGGCGCTCCAATGTTTACGGACAGTGCAAAAGCTGGTTAGACCTTGACTTGCAGCCTCGCGCCATGACTCGCGATCTTGATTGGGGTATTCCTGTGCCAGTTGAAGGTGCAGAGGGAAAAGTGCTATATGTATGGTTCGATGCCCCAATTGGCTATATTTCCAATACCAAGGAACTGTGTGAACAGGCACCAGAGCGTTGGGGTTCTTGGGAAAAATGGTGGAAAGATGAAGATACTCGTTTGGTACATTTCATCGGAAAAGATAACATCGTGTTCCATTGTCTCATCTTCCCCACCATGTTGAAAGCACACGGAGGCTATATCTTGCCCGACAACGTGCCAGCCAACGAGTTCCTTAATCTGGAAAACGACAAGATTTCTACCTCACGCAACTGGGCAGTATGGTTGCACGAGTACTTGGTAGACCTGCCCGGGAAGCAGGACGTGTTGCGCTATGTGTTGACAGCCAATGCACCAGAGACTAAGGACAATAACTTTACGTGGAAAGATTTCCAAGAGCATAACAACTCTGAATTGGTAGGCATTTATGGCAATTTTGTGAACAGAGCGTTGCAACTCACCAAAAAATATTTTGAGGGAGTGGTTCCAGCGTGTGGTGAATTGTTGGATATTGACAAGCAAACTCTCGAAGAATTCAAAGATGTAAAGCAAAAAGTAGAAGCACTTTTGGATGCGTTCAGGTTCAGAGATGCGCAGAAGGAAGCCATGAATCTGGCACGCATAGGAAACAAATATATCACTGAATGTGAGCCTTGGAAGGTTTGGAAAACCAATCCAGAGCGGGTAAAGACCATTTTATACGTCTCATTGCAATTGGTTGCCAATCTTGCCATTGCCTTTGAACCCTTCTTGCCCTTCTCTTCTAAGAAACTTCGGCAACTCATCAACATGGACACCTTCGATTGGAGTCAGTTGGGAAGTACCGACTTGTTGAAAGCTAACCATCATTTGGCAGAACCAGAGTTGCTGTTTGAAAAGATTGAAGACGAGACTATTGAGATTCAACTCAAAAAGTTAGAAGAAACGAAGAAAGCTAACGAGGCTGCTAACTATGTGGCAAAGCCCATCAAGCCAACCATTGACTTTTCTGATTTCGAGAAACTTGATATCCGAGTTGGACACATCAAGCATTGCGAACGGGTGAAGAAGGCAAACAAATTATTGAAGTTTACCATTGATGACGGTACAGGTACCGATCGGACCATTGTTAGTGGTATTGCAAAATTCTATGACCCCGAGGCACTCATTGGCAAAGATGTGTGCTTTATAGCTAATTTAGCACCCCGCAAGCTAATGGGCATTGAGAGCCAAGGCATGATACTTTCTGCCGAAGACTTCGGTGGTTCTTTGAGCGTAACCACCATTGAGCATCCTGTAAAGCCTGGTAGTCAGGTGATGTAAAATAGCTATTGATACAAAAAATCATGATTTTAAGCAACAAACACTTATTGAGTTTCTTCTTTTTGTTCATGGGTTTGTCTCTTCAGGCTCACCCATGGCTCTATCCATCACTAAAGGTAGATACCACTAAGACAGAAAAGAAGGCACCTCGTGATACTACCAGCACGGTAAAAGATACGGTGGATGTAAAGAAAAAGGTCAAGAAAAAGAATGAGTATGCTGACCTACTTAAGAAAGGAGGAACAGAACTCAAAGGACTTTTCACAGTTCGCCATATCGAAGATAAATGGTATTTTGAAGTTCCAGATAGTCTTTTAGGTCGATATTTCTTGGCGGTAACACGCCTTACAGCTACTCCCCAAAACTTTGGAAAGTATGCAGGAGAAATGATGAATGAGGCAACGGTTTATTTTGAAAAACGAGATGAGAAAACCATGTTGCTGCGTGTATATGTTTTATCACAGTTGGCTGATGAGAAGGACAACATCTCTCGAACACTCAAGGCTTCAACAGTAGATCCTATCGTTGCATCGTTTAAGATTATAGGACCCAACAAAGATTCAAAGCGTAGCTTGATAGAAGTTACCAAACTCTTTAAGTCTGGAAACAAAGTTATGTCGTTTGCCGAGTTTTTTAGCAAGCGGTTGAAGTTGGGAGGATTGCAGAGTGATCGAACATTTATCGACACATTAAAAGTTTATCCTATCAACGTCGAGATTGCAACGACTCGGACTTACAGTTCGTCGGGGCAGAACATGGCTGCCGCACAAACGGGTGCGGTGACCTTAGGACTCAATACCAGTTTTGTCATGTTGCCTAAGACGCCCATGCGCAAACGCCTTTGGGACGAGCGTGTGGGGTACTTTACAGACCGTGTGACTTATTTTAATGATAATCAGCATAAGACCGACCGTGAGCAATTCATAGGAAGATTTCGTTTGGTGCCAAAAGACGTGCAGCGATATCGTCGGGGAGAGTTGGTGGAACCCGTTAAGCCCATCATCTTCTATATAGACCCTGCCACACCTAAGAAATGGGTTCCTTATCTCATTAAAGGTGTGAACGACTGGCAAGTAGCTTTTGAGGCGGCTGGATTTAAGAAGGCAATTATCGGTAAGGAGTGGCCCAAAGACAGACCAGACATGAGTGTGGATGATGCGCGCTATAATGTAATTCGTTATTTGCCTGCGGAAATAGAAAATGCGTATGGCCCTCATGTCGTCGATCCTCGAAGTGGTGAAACCATTGAGAGCCATATCTGCTGGTATCATAATGTGATGAATTTGCTCACCAAGTGGTACATGACACAGTGTGGCCCGCTTGATAAGCGAGCTCAGAAAATGCCCTTTGACGATAAACTGATGGGCGAGCTAATCCGTTTTGTATCATCTCACGAGGTAGGACACACGCTCGGTTTGCGCCATAACATGGGAGCCAGCCATGCCACACCTGTAGAAAAGTTGCGAGACAAAGCCTGGGTAGAGAAGCATGGACACACCGTTTCTATTATGGACTATGCTCGATTCAACTATGTGGCACAGCCTCAAGACGGCATTTCGTCAAAAGGTCTTTTCCCACGCATCAATGATTATGACAAGTGGGCGATTAAATGGGGCTATCAATATCGCCCAGAATTTAAGGATGAATTTGCAGAACGCAAAGCCTTACGTGCAGAAACAACCAAAGTGTTGAAAAACAATCCTCGCCTTTGGTTCAGTGGGGAGGGGCGTGATGAAGACCCTCGCTCACAAACAGAGGACTTGGGTGATAATAATGTGAAGGCGTCTGATTATGGTATCCTTAACTTACAGCGTGTCATGGCGAACCTGCCAAAGTGGACCAAACAGCCAGATAGTCAATTTGATAATCTCACAGAGATGCATGAAAGCGTACGTGATCAGTTCCGTAGGTACACCAATCATGTGCTAAAGAATGTAGGTGGACGCTATCTTAACAATCTGCCGGGTTCTAAACCTTATGAAGTGGCACCTGCAGAGCGTCAGAAAGAGGCAGTAGATTTCTTGGCTCGTCAGTTGTTTGATGCACCATTATGGTTGTATCCTGACAATATTACAAGCATCACAGGTGACAATGCGGTTGCTCGTATTTCGAGTGATCAAAATCGTGTGCTGAATTCTTTGCTCTCGTTAGACGTATTGACTAAGATTTATAACGATTCTTTCGATCGCTCTTCAGCGTACCAATTGCCCGATTATCTTGACGATGTTTATCGTGCAGTGTGGAAGCCATTGACGGCAGAACAGAATATAAAGAACACCACTCGTCGCACTTTGGAGCGTAGTTTTGTGCAATGTGTCGACCAACTGCTTAACCCAAGTGAAAAACCACAGCGAGCTTCTAATCTTTCTCAAATGCTTGCGACAGGTTCAGGTGGCAATTCTTCTTCGCTGACAAGTGATGCGTTGCTGTATGTACAAATGCTTTTGGATAAAGTAGAGACGTATTGTCAAGCACAACAGGCGCAAAGCAGTGGCGTGAATGCCATGCACTACAAAGACTTGTTACGACAAATCAAACGGGTTAAAGATAAGCAGACCTCGGTGAAATAAAAAGATAAAATAAAGCGTCTCAATGATAAGATACAGTCTTATCTTATCATGAAGAGAGGCTTTATCATTGACAATCTCAAAAAACAGCCATTTTATCGGACGTGAAAGGATTCCTCTCAACGATAAAATGGCTATTTCTTTATTCTAATCTTTTGGTGGTAACTATCAAATTGTACCGTGCTGTTCTCGATGAAACGGGGGAATATGCCATTATCTATTAGTTCTTTGGGGGTGCCAACCTGTAGCTGATGGGCATCGTCAATGAGCCATATCTTATCTGCAACTTGGATAGCTAACTCAATATCGTGGATAGATAAGAAGATACATTTATTCTCTTTGTGCGCCAGTCGAGCAAGTAATTGTAGCGTTTCGGCTTTGCTTTGAAAATCTAAGAAAGCTGTTGGCTCGTCCAAGATGATGACGGACGTCTGTTGTGCCAATGCTTTTGCTATAAAAACTTTTTGCTTCTCTCCGTCACTTAGCGTTTGTATCTTCCTATGAGAGAGAGGGGTGATGCCAACAAGTGATATGGAGGATTGTATAATTTCGTCGTCCGTCTTATTCAATCCTCCCCAAAATCCAGTGTACGGTGAGCGAGCTAAGCCCACTAATTCGTAGGCAGTTATGTTTTTAAGATCGAGTTTTTCGGTCAGTACCACACTTATTTTTTGTGCCAACTCTTGATGATTCCATTGATGCAGTGGTTTGCCTGCCATCTTTATCGTACCCTTTAACGGTGGTTGAAAACCCGCAAGTGTGCGCAAGAGGGTCGACTTTCCCGAGCCGTTTGCCCCTAATAGACAGGTGAGCTGTCCACTATACAGTGAGGCTGTGATAGGAGACACCACAGTGTGGTTATCGTATCCAATTATTAAATCAATGAGTTCTATCGTTTGCATCGTGTCGCAAAGATAAGCATTTAAGCAAAATATCTCGCTTCAACGCTCCTTTTTTATTCTAAAAATGTGTCTCTTTTTTAGGTGATAGCGATGTTAAAAAAAATACGCTGTAACTCTTCTCGAGCTACAGCGTATAAGTATGTTTAACTAAAAAACTTTTCTTAGTAAATGAAAACCTCACGGCCTCCATTGTTACCTGTTAAACAATCTGTTTAATTTACCTTAAACCTAATAACTAAAAACCTAAATCTATTACTACTAACCTAAACAATCTATTAACCTTTTGGTGTTGCAAAGGTATATACTTTTGCGGTTCGTTCCAAATATGTCTGCCTGTTTCCTTGCAAAAATGGTGCTTTCTTGACTTATATCAACAAATTGTGTTCGTACACAATGTTGTTTTTCTTCACCAATAGGGTAGTGGTGATGTCTCTATATGCGGTCATATTGCTGAACGAATGGCTTAAAAAGCACTAATTTCTTGTTGGATTTTGTAAATTGATGTATCTTTACCCCTATAATAAAGCAGTGATATGCGAATATTGATAGTGAACACAAGTGAGAAAACGGGTGGGGCAGCACTGGCTTCTAATCGTTTAATGGAGGCTTTGAACAAGGCAGGATGCAAAGCAAAAATGTTGGTCAAGGATAAAGAGACCAACCAACTTTCTGTAGTAGCATTGCCTTGTCAGTGGCTTAAGCGGTGGCATTTCCTGTGGGAACGATGGTGCATCTTTTGCCATTTGCATTTTAATAAGCGGTATTTGTTCGCTATCGATATTGCCAATGTCGGAACAGACATCACCCAACTGCGTGAATTTCAGGAGGCAGACATCATTCATTTGGAGTGGATCAACCAAGGGATGTTGTCCCTTCGAAATATCCAAAAGATAGTGGAAAGCGGTAAGCCCGTGGTGTGGACACTGCATGATATTTGGCCTGCAACAGGCATTTGCCACCTTAGTCTTTCATGTACGCATTTTAAGAAAGAATGCGGAAACTGCTTTTATCTACCAGGTGGAGGTTCTAAAACGGATTTGTCGCACCGCATTTGGCAACGCAAAAACGCCATTTACCAACAGCGTAAGATTCATTTTGTGACGTGTAGCGAGTGGTTGGGACAGCAGGCAAAGGCAAGTGGATTACTATCAAAGCAAGCCCTCTCTATCATTCCTAATCCTATTGATACCCATGTGTTTGCACCAGCAAGTAAGCACGAGGCTGCCCAAAGGTTAGGATTGCCAACAGACAAACAGCTGATTTTGTTTGCCTCACAGCGCATCACGAACGTTAATAAGGGTATTCAGTATCTTATAGATGCGTGCCAACTGCTCGTTAAGCAACGACCTGAGCTGAAAAATAGCGTAGGATTGGTGGTGTTGGGCGGTCATGCAGAGGAGATAACGGCTCGGTTTGATTTACCTACTTATCCACTTGGTTATGTGAATGATACGAAGAAAATCGTGGATGTGTACAATGCAGTAGACTTGTTTGTCCTGCCTTCGCTTTCTGAGAATTTGCCCAATACCATTATGGAAGCGATGGCGTGCGGAGTACCATGTGTAGGTTTTGAGGTAGGGGGTATTCCTGAGATGATTGATCATCGTGAGAATGGTTATGTGGCGCATTATAAAGATGCGCAATCCTTGGCAGCTGGCATGGCATGGATATTGGATAAAGGAACTGACTACGAGACATTGAGCAAAAACTGTATCCATAAAGTAAGGACGGAGTATGCACAACAGCATGTGGCTGAACGATATTTGGCTGTGTATCAGTCCGTATGGAGAAATAAAAAAGAAGAATAGATGATTAAATTTACAATTATCACTTGTACCTATCAAGCGGAGAAAGAGCTGAAAAGGACACTAAGAAGTGTATTGGAACAAACATATAAGGATGTTGAGCACTTGATTGTGGACGGTGCTTCTACGGATGCAACGCTGCAGTTGGCGCAAACTTATAGCACTGAGTCGCAAGCGCAAAACAACGGACATCAGGTAATGGTGACTTCAGAGCCTGATAAGGGATTGTATGATGCGATGAACAAAGGACTTCGGCATGCTACGGGAGACTACGTGTTGTTTCTGAATGCTGGAGATACCTTTCCTTCTGAAAGCACTTTAGCACAGGTGGCAGCATGTGCGGAAGGGGCGAGTGGCTTGCCTGGTGTGTTATATGGCGATACAGATATTGTAGACAATGAGGGGAGATTTGTGCGCCACCGTCGCCTTTCTCCGCCTAAGAAGTTGAGTTGGAAGTCGTTTATGCAGGGAATGGTGGTGTGTCATCAAGCTTTTTATGCACGCACGGATTTGGCAAAGAAAGTTCCCTATCAATTAAAATATCGTTATTCTGCAGATGTTGACTGGTGTATCAGGGTGATGAAAATGGCACAGAAACAAGGACTGCCTTTGTGCAATGTTCAGGCTGTAGTGGCGAACTATTTGGACGGAGGCATGACAGAAAAAAATCATAAGGCATCTTTGAAAGAGCGTTTTCGTGTCATGGAGTCGCATTATGGTTATCTCCCAACCCTCTTCATGCATGCATGGTTTGCGGTAAGGAGTGTGTTGAAAAAGTAAGTGTATGTGTGTTTGAGCAAAATGTTTGGAGGATTGATGTAATATGAGATACATCATTCCTCCAAATAGATGATAGAAGTTTATAATTCAATAATCATGGTTTGGCGTGGTTTTAACAGTATGTCAGCGGTCAAATCGATGGTTTTTCCTGTCTGAACCTCCACACCTGCTTTGTGTTGCCCGATTACTTCGGCATATCGCTTCACGTCCAATCGGGCTTCTTTCGACGTTCCGTTGAGTACGGTCAGCACGGTTTTACCTTGATGTTGGCGTGCTAAGACGTACACCCCTTGGTGAGGAATGAACTGAATCTGCTTGCCTTGGACTATCACTTCATTACCCTGTCGCCAATGCAGCAGCTTGCTGAGCCAGTTGAACATTTCATTTTGAGCCGTTGACCTGCCTTCTGCCGTGAATGCCGTGTGTACATCGCCCGGGAAACCACCGGGGAAATCCTGCCGTACATTACCATCTGTCACCTCTTTGGTGCCATTCATCAGCACTTCGGTGCCGTAATACAGCTGCGGAGTGCGGTTCATGGTGAGCAAAAGAGCTAAGGCTTGTTTGAGTGCAGCGACATCTTGTCCATTACCTAAGAATCGATCGGTGTCGTGATTCTCGATGAAAGCCATCACATCTTTTGGATTTTCGTAAAGATAATCGTACACCAGTGAGTTGTAAATCCTATTCAGTCCATCCCACCAGCCATCGGTCTCTTCATTCTTCGCCTTGTTGATTTTCTCAAAGAAACTAAAATCCATGACACTTTTCAGGTTGCTGTTGATGTCTGACAGCTTACTGTCTTTTTGCCAAGCTGCGGTATAAGCGGGTTCTGTATTCCATGTCTCGCCAACCACATTGAAGTTAGGATACTCCTCGTTGAGCGTCTTCATCCACAGTGCCATGGCTTTGCGGTCAGCATAAGGATAGGTGTCCATGCGGATGCCATCGATGCCTGCGGTCTCTATCCACCATATACTGTTTTGGATGAGGTACTTGATGACGTGCGGATTGCGCTGATTCAAGTCGGGCATGGAGGGTACAAACCATCCGTCAACGGTTTCTTTTAGGTCTATTTTCGAAGCGTATGGGTCGAGCACCGGCGTGAGTTTATAACTGGTCTGCAAATACTTGGAGCCGGTTTTTGTTCCATTTGACATGCCTGTCTTCTCGTCTCGCCCAGTTTTCTTGCCTTCCTCGAGCCATTCAGGCACATTCAACCAATCGTCAGAGGGCAGTTCTTTGAGCCATGGATGTTCAAATCCGCAGTGGTTGAAAATCATGTCCATCACCACTTTGAGTCCTTTTTGGTGGGCTTCGTCAATGAGCTGGCGATATTCCTCGTTGGTGCCAAAGCGCGGGTCTACCTTATAATAATCTGTCGTGGCATATCCGTGGTAGGTACTAAAGCCGTTGGTGTCGGGCGAATTGTTTTCCAATACGGGCGTGAACCATAGGGCGGTCACCCCTAAATTCGTGAAATAATCAAGGTGTTTGCGAATGCCCTCCAAGTCGCCCCCATGTCTCAGACTGGGTTTCGTGCGGTCGCAAACATAGTTGTTCATGCCTTTTATCTGGTCGTTTTTGGTGTCTCCGTTGGCAAATCTATCGGGCATGAGCATGTACAGCACGTCAGCATTGGTGAATCCCATGCGCTTGTCGCCACTCCTCTCACGCTGTTTTAGTTCGTATTTCACCTTTTTTGTTTTCTTTCCCTTGGTTAACGACAGCGTGATGGTGCCAGGCTTGGCATCCTTCAGGTTGAGGTAAGCCAGCAAATAATGTGCATTGGGCATCTGTACCACACTGTCTATTTGCACGCCAGCGTCACGGGTGGTTACTTGAGTGCCGTGCAAGTCGTTGCCGTACACCATGAGTTGCAAACTCGCATCCTTCATCCCAACAAACCAATTGGTTGGGTCAATGCGGTTTATTTGTATCTGGGCATACGTCGTAAAAGTCTGTGTCAAAAGGCAAATGACAAATAATAACTTCTTCATCTTATTTTCTTTTTACTGCTGTTTTCTTAGAATCATGGCTGATTGTGCGGGAACAATGGCCTTGTCGGCATGTTCATCGAGCATCAATTTCTCTATTCCATTGACGTCAATGACACCATCATAACATAGTACGTTGTAAACTCCAGCTGGTAAGGATACCTGTTTCTCGGTCTTGTTGGCATTGAGCAGCACGTAGATGTAGCTGTTGGTGGGGACATCAAACAAGCGATAACCCACCAAGCAGGGCTCTGTTGGGAGGAAAGTGAGATGCTGACGCACAGCCTCGGCATTGCCCAAACGGAATGCGTGGTATTGCTTTCGCAGTGCAATGAGCCCCTTGTAATAGCTGAACACCTGTGGGTAATGCTGCAAATTGTCCCAATCCAACCGATTGATTTCTATGGGAGATTTGTACGAATTATGCACCCCTTGTTTGTCACGGAGCATCTCTTCGCCACTCAACATAAACGGAACACCTTGTGAAGTGAACACTGCCGTTTGTGCAAGCAAGTCCAATCGGATGATTTCTTCGGTAGAAATGTTGGGTATCGACGCCTTCAATCGGTCCACCAAGCACATGTCGTCGTGGCAACTCACATAACTAATCATTTGTGTGGGTTCGGTTGCCCATGCCACTTTGCTGTAGTTCACTTTACTCATGTCTACTTGTGGATGTGCTATGGCACCGGCGATACCAAACTTAATGCTCTCTTCTTCACCAACAATGCCAGCAAGGAACGCTCCTTTCCTGTTGTCACTGAAGGGTCCACGCAAAGCATCGCGCAGTTCATCGCTAAAGGCTGCGATGCCTGGTAGTTGTTGGATGTTGGCTTTCATGGCGAGTTTGTCCGCAGGATAAGCACAACTGCCTGCACTCCATCCCTCACCATAGATATAAATAGATGGGTCTATCTTGTCCACTTCCTGTCGGATGGCGTTCATGGTCGCTATGTCGTGAATGCCCATGAGGTCGAAACGAAAGCCGTCGATGTGATATTCGTTAATCCAATATTTTACCGATTCTAACATGAATTGCCGCATCAAAGGTTTTTCCGAGGCTGTCTCGTTTCCACATCCCGACCCATTTGAATACTTGCCTTCAGCGTCTTTGCGATAATAGTAATCGGGGTAAGTGCGCTGAAAGTTACTGTTTTCGATGTCGAACGTGTGGTTGTACACTACGTCGAGGATGACACGAATGCCCGCCTTGTGCAGGGCTTGCACCATTTGTTTGAACTCCTTGATGCGCACTTTGGGGTCTTTGGCGTTGGTACTGTATGCTCCTTCTGGCACATTGTAGTTCTTTGGGTCGTATCCCCAGTTGTAGTTGGCGTTAGATGTTTGGTGTTCATCCACCGAGGCAAAGTTGAACGAAGGCAACAAGTGTACCGCATTCACTCCTAACTCTTTGAGGTGGGCAATGGCTTTTGGTTCAGCCAATCCCATAAACTTGCCCTTATGAACGGCAGGAGAGGTAGGTGAATCGGTGTAATCGCGTACGTGCATCTCGTATAACACCAAGTCAGAGGGCGATGCGAGCGCAGGTCTTTTATCGTTTTCCCACCCTTCGGGATTGGTTGCTTGGAGGTCTATGATAGCTCCTCTGTTGCCATTGATGCCCACCGCCTTGGCAAACACGCCCGGAGTCTCGCCTCCTTTGTGCTGTTGGTAACCCAACACTTCAAAGGTATAGTACATGCCTTTCAGGTCGTCCTTGATCTCTTTTGCCCACACGTCGTTGCCCATTGACTTCATTTTTACAGTCTTTGTGGGCTTTCCACCTTCGCCTTCTTTGAACAAACGCAGCACGACATGCTTGGCAGAGCTTGGCGCATTGAGCTTGAAGGCAGTCTTTTGAGGCGAATAAATCATTTCGTTGAACACTTTGGCAGATAAAGATAATTTACTTGTTGGCATCAGAAAAGCCAACAACAGGAAAATATAATGCTGATAATATCTCATAAGTAAGGGTGTTATTGATTATTGCGCCATGAGCGAAACGGCAAATCCGCCACCGCTGGCTTGATTGATTTTCAACACGTCTCCACGCTTCACGGTTTTGTGCGTGATGACATAAGCTTGTGGATTGTGGTCGTAATGGGCATTTTTAGCATCGGCATAAATCGTGCATCTGTACTTCTTCCCCTTGTCGAGGAAGTCGAGTTTGATGACACTCTTGTGTCCGTTCTCGTCGCATTTGCCTCCGATAAACCAGTTGTCCGTACCTTTTGCCTTGCGAGCCACGGTGATATAGTCGCCAGGTTCAGCCTCTAAATACTTGCTGTCGTCCCAGTCAACAGCCACATCTCGTATGAATTGAAACGCATCATCGAACTTCTCGTAGTGTTCGGGCAAGTCGGCAGCCATTTGCAGTGGGCTGTACATGGTGACATAGAGTGCCAACTGTCCTGCCAAGGTAGAGTGTACAAAGCTGGTATTGTCGCTCCATTCTGATAGTTTCGTCACAAAAATACCCGGTGTGTAGTCCATCGGTCCGCCCTGTAAGCGAGTAAAGGGCAGGATAGTGGTATGGTCTGGATTGTTTCCTCCAAAGGCTTCGTACTCTCCACCTCTCGCACTTTCGTTGCCAACCATGTTAGGCCATGTGCGGCATAAGCCCGTTGGGCGTGTCGCTTCGTGTGCATTCACCATGATATGGTGCTTGGCGGCTTGCTTCACCACATACATATAATGGTCGTTCATGGATTGAGAGAAGTGGTGGTCGCCACGAGGAATGATGTCACCTACATATCCTGTCTTCACGGCATCATATCCATATTGGTTCATGAGGTTGAAAGCTTTTTTCAAATGTCGTTCATAATTCACGGCGCTGGATGATGTCTCGTGGTGCATCAAGAGTTTTACACCCTTGGAATGAGCATACTCGTTGAGTCCTTTCAGGTCGAAGTCGGGGTAAGGCGTAACGAAGTCGAACACGTCTTGCTTCCAGTGGTTCGCCCAATCTTCCCAACCTATGTTCCATCCCTCCACCAAAACTTGATCCAATCCGTTCTTGGCAGCGAAGTCGATGTATCGCTTCACCTTGTCTGTGTTAGCCGCATGGCGTCCGTTTGGCTTCGCTTTACTCCAGTCTATTTGGTCGAGTTTGATAGATGGGAACTCATCGGTGTAGTTCCATGCGCTTTTGCCAACAATCATTTCCCACCACACACCGCAGTATTTTGTGGGATGAATCCAACTCGTGTCTTCTATCTTGCACGGCTCGTTGAGGTTCAGGATGAGGTTGCTCGACAACATATCGCGTGCGTCATCGCTCACCATTACCGTTCGCCACGGACTCTTACAAGGCGTTTGCATGCACCCTTTGGCACCGTATGCGTCTGGGGTGAGCCAGCTTTCAAACGTCATGGTCTTGTCATCTAAGTTGAGGTGCATGGTAGAATAGTCCACACAAGCTGCCTCGTGGATGTTGATGTACAGCCCATCTTGGCTTTTCATTTGCAGCGAGGTCTGTACGCCTGTAGGTGAGAACACTGCTACCGACGAGTTTCCCCAGTTCACTGCATCATGGAAACGCCCCCTTATTTCGGAGAGTTTGCTTTGTTGTGTCTTTTGCTCTTGCGTGTCATAGTCGCCCGGAATCCACCATGCCGTATGGTCGCCAGCCATGGCAAACTGCGTATGTTCTTCCTTAATGAGGAAATAGGTCAAGCTGTCTTGCTGAGGAAATTCATAGCGCAATCCCATTCCCTCGTTGTAAACACGGAACCTAACAATGATATTGCGCTCAGAAGCGGCTTGATGCAACGTCACCGCCAGTTCATTATAATGGTTTCTGATGGTTGCGGTCTCGCCCCAAACGGGTTTCCATGTTTCGTCAAAGGTGGATGTCTGCGTGTCTTTAACCGTAAACCCATTCATCAAATCGGTTTCCCGAAGCCCCTTGGAGGCGTGCTTGTCCTTCATGAGTTCCAAGCCCAAGCGTGACGGTTTCACCACAGCTTTGCCTTTGTAGGTCATGGAATAGGTGGGTACGCCATTGCCTTGCAGACTAAAGTTGACGCTTACATTGCCATTGGGCGATTTGACTACTTGTGCCAACAGTGCCATTGGCAGCATAAAAAACAAAAGGATAAGGTTGATTTTCTTCATGATGTTGTGGTTCAAAGGTATGCCACAAGGGCGCAAACCCTTGTGGCTATAGGTGTGAGGGGTAGGGTGTCAGCCCCTTCCCGACTGTGAGTTCAGTTCACATAGATTGCTCACCAAGCTATTGTCGGTCAGCATGTCTTCAATGTTCAGGTGCATCCGATAACGCCAATAGTGCTTCGGATTGGCAGGAATGTTGATGCGTTCGGCGTTGGCATCGTCCAGTCGGAGCCGTTCGTCCATGGACAACCAGTCTTGTATGGACAGGATGCAGAGCATGGAGGGCGATGCCAAGTGTTGCCAAATGATGTCGCGAGCCAACCAACCCGGCAGTGGATGGGGGGCAGGTCCTTCTTTTCCCAGCATGGTGTTGTAATAATGCTGTGTGCGTGGGTAGTCTTCATCCCACCATTGGCGCAGCGTTGGCATGTCGTGTGAGGATATGGTAGCCACGCTTCTGTAAGGGTTGTTGGGCAAATAGCCAAAGGTTACCTTTGGGTCTTTGGGCATCGACTGCACCTCGAGACTGAGGATGCGCAGCTCGTTCATCACCCATGCCACGCAATCGGGTACCATTCCCAAGTCTTCGGCACACACCAACATGCGGGTAGCCTGTACCAATTTAGGTAATTTCTTCATCGCCTCGTGATACCAGAACTGGTTGTTGCGGCGATAGTAGTACTCGTTGTACAAACGGTTGAACGCCTGTTTGTCCACATCCCACAGACTTTCGTAGATGAAGTTGAATTGTGCCGTGATGCGTGGGTGGAACAGGTGAGGATTTTTCTTGTCACGAACAAACAACACATCGTTGGCAAGTGCATACAGTCCGTCGCGTATCCATGTGTTCTTCTCATCCATTTCTTGCCCCTCGAAGGCTGCTTCAATCTTGCGCTCGGTGTTGAAATGCTCGTTCAACTCAAACACGTCGTCGTGAATATGGTTGAGGTATTTGGCGATGACTTCTTCCTGATGTTCGCCAAACACCCTGTCGATAACCCAGTTGCGGACGTAAGGCTTCGTAAATAAATCTTCTTGGAAGTTGAGTCCGTAGGATGCTATCTCCTCGCGCGACATACCTAACGATGGCGAAAACTGTCCGCACAAGCCGTTGACACAGCTAATAGGTATTTCCCAAATGCGGAAGAAGCCCAATACGTGGTCGATGCGATAAGCGTCGAAGAACTCCGCCATGTTCTTGAAACGGCGTTCCCACCATGCGCATCCGTCTTTCAACATCTCATCCCAGTTGTAGGTGGGGAACCCCCAATTCTGTCCGTTTACGGAGAAATCATCGGGTGGCGCACCTGCCTGTCCGTCCATGTTGAAGTATTTGGGTTCTACCCAAACGTCACAACCGTGACGACTGACCCCAATCGGCACGTCGCCTTTGAGTACGATACGCTTGCTTTGCGCATAGGCGTGCGCCTCCTTCATTTGGGTGTATAGCACAAACTGCACGAAGTAGTAGAACGCTACTTGTTGATATGCCTTGTTGCTTGGGGTGCTCAACGCCTTGCGATCTGCCTCGTTCCATGTGTGGTGGTCGCACCATTGTGTAGCATCTGCCGTGCCGTATTGGTCGCGCAGGTAGCAGAATTGTGCGTAGGGTACCAACCAGCGGGCGCTCTTTTCGAAGAACGCCTTGTATGCCTTGGTTCCCATGGTGCGTTTGCCCTCTTGCTTGAAGAGTAACTGTAAGAAATCCATCTTGCCTTTCATCACGCGTACATAGTCTATCTGTGGCAGACAGTTCAGCTCTTCTTGCAGTGCGTCAAATTGCGCTTGCTGCGCCTTGTCGTTGAGTTTGTGCAGTTGGCGTAAGTCGCAATAGAGCGGATGCAACGCAAACACGCTGATGCAGCTGTAGGGGTAAGAGTCGGTGTAGGTATAGGTGGCTGTGGTATCATTGATGGGCAGCAACTGAAGGACGTGCTGTCCGGTGGCTTCCACAAAGTCGATCATTGCCTTGAGGTCGCCAAAGTCGCCCACGCCAAAGCTGCCTTTGCTGCGTAGTGAGAATACAGGAACCAACGTTCCAGCCACCTTTGTGTTGGGCATGGGCATGAAAGCCTGATCCAAGTGGTACACCACTATGTTGCCACGGTTGAGCTTGGGTACGTCGATGGTGCGGTTGAAACACGGTTCCCACATGGGGTCGTTCGTGGGAAGGGAGTACGACAGGGCAGCAAACTTCAGTTCTATGTGCTGCTCGCTCAGTGTTTCAGCGTCCACGTCCACCACCCATTCGTTGTGCTGGTGCTGGGTCATGGGCAGTGCTTTGCTGATGTTCCACTCGCCCAAGGCCTCGGTGTCGCCCGACAGCACTAAATGTTGGTCGGGTTTGAGTTGCGGAGAACGTACGATGATACGCACCGTCTTGTCGTAAGCCGTGGGCTGCAGAGCTTGCAATGTGCTGCGATGAAGGCAGTCGGTGAACGCCGAAGAGTACAGGTACGAGTCTTCTGGTATCTGCATCCAATGGTCGTACACATGGTATTGCTTCGCTTTGGCTGCCGTGAGGTCGAGACGGTGGGTAAGAGTGGTCCATTCCTTGCGCGTTATCTTTCCGTCGCATTCTACCGAGTAGTAGTAGCAAAGGGAATTTTGCGCTTCAGTGGCAGACAGTTTGAGGTCGCACTTCCAGTGCAGACCGTCGGTGGTGTACATTCTATAAGGGGTATAAAGCCCATCTGCAGGCTGACCTTCATTCACTACATTCAAGATGAGGTCTTCCCCAAAAACCGTTTTGTATTCAATGTTAAATAATAGATTCATAGACTAAGGGTTAGTAGTTGTTCGACTGTTAATAAGTCGCTTATCTGCAAATTTATAAAGAATAGGTAGGGGGTCGCTGCCTTGTAGAGATAAAACTGTTAGAAATATTGCGCAAACGTTTGCGCTTCCTCTCTTTATTATGAATGCACAGGGTAGGCGAGTACCTGTGATTTTGTCCTGATTTTTCCTTTTTAGAAAGTTGAGAAATAGATTTTGGAACGGTTACAGAGGTACCCTTTTCGTCTTGTTTTTACTCCTCTCGGTGGTTAACCCATTACTTTAGTCGCGCTA
>NZ_HG417094.1:115506-174004 GCF_000455445.1 Hoylesella timonensis 4401737 = DSM 22865 = JCM 15640
ACTATCTTGTGTGAATAAGGGCACAAAGTGGTGCAGATAGCCATGTTAAGTCAATGCTTTAGTCTCATTGAAGCATTGAGTTAGCTCCACTTCACTATGCAAATTTTGGGTTAAGACGCTGATATACGGATAAATACAAAAATTGCTTATTTGTGACCAAAGGGACAGTTGTTGGCAAATATCCGAGTATTGATGCCCGATGTAAAATTTTTTCTTATTGCACACCTCATCCCTTCTCCACCATACAGGGATGATACAATACTCTTCTAAGCAGGGAAAAGTAACCGACAGACGGGAATGTTGGGCTGTTCCATGGTTGTCCTTTCCTTGCAGCGGATAGTGCCATTGTCAGAAATAGTCATA
The DNA here is from genome assembly GCF_000455445.1 of Hoylesella timonensis 4401737 = DSM 22865 = JCM 15640. Lineage (GTDB taxonomy): Bacteria > Bacteroidota > Bacteroidia > Bacteroidales > Bacteroidaceae > Prevotella > Prevotella timonensis. Next base: position 115,870 of record NZ_HG417094.1, read on the forward strand.
TCTCACCTCATCCAACGGTACACCACGGTAATTATAAGGCGTGCTTTGGGGTTACTTTCCCGCTTCTTATTTCGTTTGGAGTGCCTTCGAGTGTCTCCTTGCAGAATGTGGACATACGTTGCACCGACGAGAATTTAAACTGGTTGGCTATTTCCTCTAACGTGTCATTGGTGTTGCGTAGGGCTTTGAATAGTGCCTCGCCTTTAACTTTGTTCACCCAAGTTTTGGGTGGTTCGCCAAAACACGTCTTGAAGTGGCGAATGAAGGTAGGTCTACTCATACACACCTTTTCTGCCATTTCGTCAACGGAGGGATAGGTGCCTGACATACCCATGATGGTTTCTTGGAACGATAAATTCACACGAAACAGTGGAGCCAAAAACGATGCCAGGGTGTCGGTAGGATAATAGGCTTGCATTACCGCTGTAAATTCGCGTTGCTTAATGAGTTGAATATCGCAGCACAGCAGTTTGTCTACGACATAGTCGGCTGTTTGGCGAGCCAGCACTTGGACAGGTTTTATCATGTCAAGCGCAAATAACCAGTCGTCGCGTTTCGGTGCGTTGCTAATCTTTTCGTCGCTAAGAATGCTTCGGCAAAATCTAAATTTGCTGTCAATGAAGTAAAGAACTAAAAGAGTACTGTCTTCGAGAAAGCTTATAGAGTTGTTGATGCCCGCAGGCATCGGAAACATTTGATTGGTTTGTACAGTGAAACTTGGAAACTGTTTGCCCTCTACGTGCATGCAACCTTCTAACAAAAAAATCATGGCTGTACGCGAAGGATCTGTATGCGTGGTGACTCCTTTCTGCTCCTTCAAAACCCTAAATCCTGTAGGGCTGTTATTCCTATAATGTTCGCACATCAGGTGCTTATTCAAGTAGTAAACGTGCATAGGCAATTTGTATATTTTATAATTTTGTTGTGAATTTATAAAAAATGTGCGACATATGTTGCAAATATTAAGAAAAGTTATAAATTAAAGAATTGTTTTAAAACAAATTAAGAACTTTTTCCATATAAATGTTCATTTATGCGGTTCGCTCCACCTATTATATTGCGTGCCTCTATTTTCGCTCTTTTTTATCAATTTCATTTTAGTACTATCAATATTGAGCAAAATGAAGATTGAAACAAAACGATAATTTTTTGAAATAATTTGTTATGCGACCTTATTATAAAGATGCCTAACTTTACAAGCACAAGTAATATAGAGGAATTATACCGAAAAAAACAAGAGATAATATAACGAATCATAAAATAATAAGAATCAACTAATCAACTAAAACGAGGAGTATTTATGTATGAAGAAAGAATATGTAAGTCCAAGGGTGGATATTATTTACACGAATGTAGAAGATGCGCTGCTGAAAGGAACTAATGGTGGAGGAGATATAGAAGGACCTGGCGCTAAAGCCTATGATTTTGATCAGAGTGATTTTTCTGATGAACCTTTTTGGAATGATGAAAATAGATGGAAATAACTTATAACAAACGATTAAAAACAAACGATTATGAAGACTAAAACAATAAAAGGTATTTTTACTTTGATAGCCATCAGTTTGCTGGGCTTCCTGACTGGTTGCTCTGAGAATGATGTGCTGAACGACGTGCAAGGAGCAGCAGCCGACCAAACTTCGAGTGTCATTTCTGGAACGGGATCCTTTGACACCGATGAGGTGGATGCTATGTTCAACGCGACTCCAGAGACAAGAACAACATTCCATTACAATAGCCAAAAGAAGCTGAGCTTTAGATGGAAAGAACATGAAAGGATACCTGTGTTTATGTGCTACAAGCAAGGCAATGAGCAGAAAGTGGTAGAAGACGAAGTGTTCGTAGTGAATGGAAACAACATAAAATTCGCTATAAATATACCTGCTGGCTTCGACCGGAGAAGGGGTGATCTCTACATGGGAGCTGTCATGGGTAAGGTTCCAGGCGTGAACAACGGTGCCTGGGCAAGCGGCATGACGGCTGACGGCAAGTTCAAGATAGAGGCTTCACACACGGCAGATGCAGCATCAGACCAGTTTAACCTACCTTTTTATGCCCCATTGACTAAAGTCAACACCCATGGAGACATCAATCTTCATTTCAAAGCTCTCGGTAGTTGGATTGTCGTGAGGTTGAACGTGCAGAAAGATATCGACCCCGATTTCATGAATGTAAGCTCTGATGTGGTGTCTACCAATGGCACACTCGACCTGTTCTCTTCTGAGAGTGGAATGCCTGCATGGCAACCAGAAATTACGACGCAGCAGAACATTAGGTTTGATGTGAAAAACTTTAATGTGAAGGCAAAAGAAGAGAGCAAGCCATTAACGGTTTGGTTCATGCCTATTCTAAACAAGGAATCACAACAACCCACAACGGTGAGTCTCCAGAAAAAGACCACTTACTCAAGCAATGCGCGCCACTATTCAAAAGAGGTCATTGGCAAAAACGAACAATTTAAGAATAACAAGGTTTACAATGTTGACATTACCGAAAAAGTTTGTGACAAAGGCTTAGTGATTACACAATTCTGGTCAACACAAAAGAACAGATATTGCAATCGCAACGTTCTTCAGATTACCAATATCAGCGATCATGAAATCAGTTTGGAGGGTTATTACCTCGTTCGCTCTGTATTTGGTAGCGCTGAAACGCCTTCTGGCGTGATAGACTTGGGTAAATTGGAAGAAAACAATGCACAGTTCTTGTATAATCATCGCCAAAAGAAAGTACTGCCAAGTGGCGCCTCGCTCCTGATTACTGGCTTTAATAGAAGAGTTGCTGAAGGTGCTTTCGATTACTGCGAAGACGAAATTTATCAAATAGCACTCCTCGGAGAAGATGAAAACCTGCTGCAACAGTTTGTACCACGAGGGAATCGTGACCGCCGGGGACGAGAGTCTAACTGCTATTTCTGCAACGCTTATTTCTTGACTTTTAACGGTACTGATATCTCGTTGTCAAAGCCAAACGACATTGTAGACAACTTTGGACGTGACGCTTGTGGCAGAATTTACAACTTCCAGTTCTGCAACCGTACCTATTATCGTATACCTTATTGTTATATCTATATGGGCGAGCAAGGTCTTGGTGGCGAAGCTACTCATCTCTATAAGCCAGAGAGACGAATAAGATATAATTATGACCCGTACACGTACTCGTACTGGGGACCGATGGAGATCTTTAGCACATGTGCCTGGAGACTTGAATATGAGACCAAGGTTACATCTTTAGGCTTTTGGGGAAAATTGGGTGACAGACCCATGCTCAGAAATAACATGTATTAATGATACAGCGTTCGCAATCGCGAAGAGGTGTCAGACATCGATGAATATAAAACAACTACTTATTATATAAGGTGCATTTGGCTCAAGACTACAACGGTTTGTTGGTTTGAGGCAAGATATGCACAAGGCTGGATTCCATGCGAGGAGTCCAGCCTTTAATTTTTTTATCATCACCTATCAATCAAGTCTTTGTTTCTAACACAGACTGAAGGGAGAGGCGAGAGAAATTAGAAAGCGTTATTAGCTTTGCAAATTCATCAATCTTTGACATCTTTGATTAGCGATACAGCAGCTGCACCGAACAATAGCGAGATGCCCGCAACAACCATCATGTGGCTTTGCACCGACCCCACCATACTGAGGAGTGTGCCTCCTATGACTGCAGCAATGATTTGCGGGATACAGATGGTGCCATTGAACAAGCCGAGATATGCGCCCATGTGTCCATAACCTTGTAAGGCATTGGTGACAAAGGTAAAGGGCATGGCTAACATAGCTGCCCACGCACAGCCAATGAGGAGGAAGGGAATGAACAATAAATACTGGTCGTGTATCACGGTACAAGCGGCAAAACCTATGGCTCCCAATACTAAACTGAGGGCGTAGGCAGTCTTTCGACTACCGAGTTTGGGCAATAGCGGTGCCCATAACACAGAGCCAATGGCTTGTACGGCAAACAATACGCCTACCCAGTTGCCAGCTTCTTGAGCTCCCTCACTCGCCATGTCGGTGGTGCCCCACACGTTGGCTGCTACGGTACCATGCGTATAGGTCCACATGTACATAAAGGCTATCCAGCTGAAGAACTGCACGACACCAACCTTCCAAAAGGTAGAAGGAGCGTGTTTGAGTAGGGTGATCCAGTTTTCTTTCTGTTCTACATCAACTTTCAAGCTACCATTGTATTGTTCATATTCCTTTGGAGACCACTCCCTTACCTTGGAAACAGTGTAGCCAACACAGAGAATCAGGATGCCTGCACCAACAATAAAACTGTAGATGACCGAGTCGGGGACCACACCCTTGGGGGCTGTATTAGCGATGCCCAACAGTGCGAAAAAGAATGGAAACAGGTAACCCACAAGAGAACCTGCATTGCACAGCAGACTTTGGATGGAATACGCCTTGGCTTTCTGTCGTTCGTTCACCATATCACCCACGAGCATCTTAAAAGGTTGCATCGCCATATTAATAGAGGTGTCGAGGAACATGAGCATGACAAGTCCGAAAATCATTGCTACCGATGCCGTCATGCCGAATGAGCCAGACTGTGGGAGCAGGCACATCACCAGTACCGCAGCCGCAGCTCCGATGAATAAGTAGGGGATGCGGCGCCCATAGCGTGTCCATGTTCTATCTGAAAGCGTGCCGATGATGGGTTGCACTACAATTCCCATGAGGGGAGGTAATATCCAAAAATAACTAAGATTGTGTGGGTCGGCACCTAATGTGGCAAAGATGCGTGAGATGTTTGCACTCTGCAGCGCATACGCAATCTGTACACCGAAAAATCCGAAACTTAAATTCCAAAGATTCCAAAAGCTCATGTCGGGCTTTCTCTTTAATTCATAATTCATAATTTTTAATTCATACTTTTGTTAGAATATACGATGAGTTTTTTTTAATTCATAATTCATAATACATACTTTAGAATATGCAATGAGGTTTTTTGTGATTCATGATGTTTCATGCAAAAACGGTCAATTATAATTCATAGCTCATAATTCATACTTGTGTTAGGATGTGCGATGAGTTTTTTGATTCATGATGTCTCATTCAAAAGTGGTCAATTGTAGTTCTTTTATGTAGACTTACTTTTTTGTTGCTCCTTTGTAATGTGTATGATGATAGATGTTAACAGCTTAATCAATTCAACGCAGTCTGCTAAGATGCTTTTTGCTGCCGTTTCATTAATGTATTGAGTGCGCCATAAAAGTTCTATCCAGTATTCTGTTTCACTCGCTTCTTTTAGTGATATGTTGAGTTTTGATTTAAAGTCTGCTTTTGATTGAGCTCTAAGCGCTTCTTTTACGTTTGCACCAATACTCGTTCCGCTCCGTATAAGCTGTTTGCTCATTTCGTATTCTTTTTTCTCTTCTCTCAGATATTTACAGAGATTTACACAGCGAATGGCAAAAGCAAAACTCTTTTGGACGATTACATTGTTGTCTATATCTTTCATTGATAGATAGAGTTTAGGTTCAAGTGAGAATTTATGTTTTGTTCAGATACCTATTACAAAGATATTCATTTCAACTTGATTTCTTCATATTGCATAACAAATATACTGTCAGCAAATTGAATTGTGAATTCTCAATTATGAATTTTTAATTATGAATTATGAATTATCTCGTAGTTCCTCTAATAATGAGTTTTGTCCTTACAATTCTCTTTTCAACTTTGTCGGGAGGCAGCAAACCTTCTACTTTCGAGATGAGAATATTAGCAGCTTCTTCACCTACTCGGACACCACGTTGCTCTACGGTAGTGAGCATGGGGTCACAAGCTTTGGAACGGTCGCCATTGGTAAAACCACAAATGGAAATATCTTCAGGAATGTGGTAACCCATGCGCTTAGCCGCATAGAGTATGCCGACAGCCGTATCATCATTTACTGCAAAGAAAGCATCAGGGATTTCTTCCTGTTGCAACAGTTCGGGGGTCAGCACTTCGGCATCCTCTCTATTGTCACAGATTCGAAGAAAGTTCTCGTTTACTTTGAGCCCATTCTTGAGGAGGGCATCACGGTAGCCGTTGTATCTGTTTTTGGAAATCTCCAAAGTCATGGGCGAACTATAACAAGCAATTCGTCGACATCCCGTATTGATAAGGTGGGTCACTGCATTGTAAGCGCCCATATAGTCATCCACTACGACGCGGGAACAGTTAATGCCCGTACAGATGCGGTCATAGAAAACCAGTGGCATGTGATGATCGATAAGTTTTTTGAAATGCTCATACTTGACTGTATCTTTGGCTTGAGATACGATCACCCCGCACACCCGATTCTTATAGAAGTCTTGACAAATTCTTACTTCTCGTTCATAGCGCTCATTGCTTTGTGCTACCATGATGCGATAGCCGTGTGTGGTCGCCTCTTCCTCAATACCCGAGAGAATACTCGAAAAGTAGAAATGAGAGAGTTGAGGCACAATAACTCCAATCACTTTTAGGGGCTTGACACGACTGTTTCGTAGCGACTCGGCAATCACGTTGGGATAGAAATGATGTTCGCGCGCGTAGGCTTGTATATTCTCGCGTTGTTCTTTACTGATACGAGGATTATCTTTGAGTGCACGTGAAACCGTAGCCACAGAGACTCCCAATGCTTGCGCAATGTCTTTCATTGTGATGGGCAACGATGTTTCCATTTAGGTTGTTATTAGTTTTGCAAATGTATGTAAAACAAAAGAATGCTCAAAGCGTCTTTATCATTTTATAAAGATGACGACCATGCAAACGTTTGCATTGCAAATATAGTGAATTTTGCACTTAAAAAGAACAATGACAGTTAAAGAAAACTAACTTTGCAGCATGAGGAGAAACTAACCATGAGTCATAACGACCTACTAACCATCCTCAAAAGGAATTCCTGACATGCTGAATGAAGACACCCATCAAGCCTTTTGATAGCTAATAGCTGTTGGGGATATTGACCTAAGAAACTCTAAATTTATTATTATATTAACTTAAAACTAAAAAAATGAAGCAGGTAAAATTTTCATTACCGCTGAGAATGCTCACACTCATCTGTGTGTTGTTCATTTCAGCAAGTGCCTTTGCGCAGCAGATTGCCGTGAAAGGACATGTGAAGGATGAAACCGGCGAACCCATTATTGGTGCCACTATTAGAGTAGCGGGACAAACGGGAGGTACGGTGACAGACTTTGACGGAAACTTCACCATCAATGCCAACACGGGCGACATGATCTCTGTTAGTTACATTGGTTACGATGTCTTTGAGGCGCCAGCAGCTGCCAAGATGGTTGTTACTCTGAAAGAAGCCAAAGGTGAATCTATCAACGAAGTGGTGGTGATTGGCTATGGACGGGTGAAGAAAAACGACCTAACGGGTAGCGTTACTGCCTTGAATGCAGAAAAAATGGTAAAAGGAGCTGTTACCTCTGCCACCGATATGTTGGTAGGTAAGGCTGCTGGTGTGAGTGTTATCACTGACGGTGGTGCACCAGGTGCTGGTGCAACGATACGTATTCGTGGCGGTTCGTCTATGTCAGCGTCAAACAATCCGTTGGTAGTGATTGACGGTGTGCCCGTAGATGATGGAGACATCAACGGTATGGCAAATCCCTTGAGTACCGTTCACCCTGACGATATTGCCACCATGACTATCTTGAAAGATGCGTCGGCAACAGCTATCTATGGTTCGCGTGCATCGAATGGTGTGATTCTTATCACGACCAAGAAAGGCAAGGCTGGTGGTATCCAAGTTGGATATAGCGGTTCTGTGAAGGTAAGCACCCACGCCAAAGAGGTGGACGTAATGTCGGCAGACGACTTCAAACGTTTTGTTATCTCCAAGTTTGGCGAGCAAAGCATGCAAGCCAAGGCTCTTGGTACGAGCGATACCAACTGGCAGAAGGAAGTGCTACGCACATCGGTTAGTACCGACCACAACATCAACGTGTCGGGTGCAGTGGCTAATTTGCCTTACCGTGTATCGTTGGGTTACACCAATGAGAATGGTATTGTGAAGACATCTAACATGGAACGCTTCACAGGTGCTATCAACGTGAGTCCGCAACTCTTTGACAAACACCTAAGCATACAGTTGAATCTCAAAGGTATCTATAACACCAACCGCTTTGCAGACCTTGCCTCTTTGGGCATGGCAACACAGTACGACCCCACACAGCCCATCTATATGAAGGGGTCTGAATATGGTAACGGTTATTTCATGTATCTCAATGATAAGGGAAAACCTGTTGACATTGGCTTGGCCAACCCTGTATCCATCCTCACGGATAAGAGCGACAAGACAAAGGTGTACCGCAGCATCGGCAACGCACAGTTTGACTATAAGTTCCATTTCTTACCCGACTTGCGTGCGAACCTCAACTTGGGATATGATGTTTCCAAGGGAACGGGCGACGTAATAACCGTAGATAACTCTCCTATGTCGTGGACGTGGGGCAATTTCAAGAAAGGATTTGGTGAGAACAGCAGCTTCTGGCAGCTCAAACGGAATACGCTGTTGGAATTTTATATGAACTACACCAAGACCTTTGGCGCACACTTCATTGATGCCATGGCAGGTTATTCGTGGCAACATTTCTATCGTTCGGAATGGACGAAGTATCCCTATTCAGAGGCTAAGGCAAAGGAATATGGCACAGAGTTCTACAAAGGCGAAGACGATTTCATTACCGAGAACTACCTTGTGTCGTTCTTCGGGCGTGTGAACTACACCTTATTAGATCGTTATCTCTTGACTTTCACATTGCGTAATGATGGTTCTTCACGCTTCAACAAGGACAATCGCTGGGGCGTATTCCCATCGGCAGCATTGGCTTGGCGTATCAACGAGGAGGCTTTCTTGAAAGATACACGCTGGCTTGATGACTTGAAACTGCGTTTGGGTTACGGTGTGACGGGTCAGCAGAATCTTGGTAACGGTGATTATCCCTATATGGCACGCTACGCTTATTCACAACCAGGTGCCAATTACTACTTTGGTGACAGACGCATACAACTCATTGCACCATTGGCTTACGATGAAAACTTGAAGTGGGAGGAAACTACAACCTATAACGCTGGCCTCGACTTTGGTTTCTTCAAAGGCATGCTTTCGGGAACGTTGGATTTCTATTATCGTCAGACTAACAACTTGTTGAACACTGTTACGGCACCAGCTGGTACCAACTTCAGCAATGAGTTGCTTACCAATGTCGGCACATTAGAAAATAAAGGTGTAGAGCTCTCGTTGACTGCACACCCCATTACAACCAAGGATTTCCAATGGACATTGGGTTACAACGTGTCGTACAATAAGAACACCATCACCAAGCTAACATTTAACGACGACCCCACATACAAGGGCGTGATACATGGTGGTATTGACGGTGCCACAGGCTACAACATTCAAATTAATGCTGTTAACAAGCCATACAACTCGTTCTATGTGTTTGAGCAGATGTATGATGAGAACGGAACTCCTATTGAGGGAGCTTATGTGGACCAGAACAACGACAATAAGATAGACGAAAGTGACCTTATTCCTTACAAGAAATCGGCTCCTGATGTGTACATGGGCTTGACATCGCAGATGAATTACAAGAACTGGGATTTATCGTTTGCTCTTCGCTCAAGCATTGGCAACTATGTGTACAACAACACACAGTCTAACCGTGAGGCATGGGACGGTTCGCAGATGTACGACCAGACAGGCTTCTTGAAGAATCGTCTCAACTCTGCTGCCAACAAGAACTTCCACACTGGACAGTACCGCAGCAGCTACTATGTGCAGAAAGCTGATTTTGTTCGCATGGACAACTTCACACTTGGCTACACTTTCAACAAGCTGTTCAATGACAAACAGTCCGCGCGCCTGTATCTCACCGTGCAAAATCCGTTTGTCATTACCAACTACAGCGGCATTGACCCTGAAATCAGCGGCGAGGGTATAGACAACAAGATTTATCCGAGACCTATTTCGTTTATGTTTGGTTTCAATTTCAAATTCTAAATAGCAACTCAAAATGAAAAAATATCATATTAAAAAGTCATTGTTTTTGCTCTTGTCAGGAACATTGTTAGGAATGACCTCCTGTGTAGGAGACTTGGATACCGAACCGTTGGACAAGGATGAATTAGTGTCTAATGTAGTATTCAAAAACGACATCAACGCCTACACCCAGAGCCTCGCCAAGATTTATGCGGGCATGGTGATAGGTGGAAACAAAGGTGGAGACGCCGAGCAAGACGTCAAAGGAATCGATGGAGGCTCGCAGGCTTCTTTCATACGTGTGTTGTGGAACATGCAGGAACTGGCATCCGACATGGCTCACTGTGCATGGAACGACCCTGGAATTCCTGGGTTCAACCACCTTTCTTGGGATTCGTCAAGCCCATGGATCAAGGGTTCGTATTATCGATTGGCTTACCAAATCAACTTGGCCAACGCTTTTCTACGTGAGACCACCGATGACAAACTGAGTAGCCGTGGTTGTAGCAATGAGGTGAAAAATATTATCAAGGAGTATAGAGCTGAGGCTCGATTCCTGCGAGCGCTCACCTACATGTACGCCCTTGACCTGTATCGCAACTATCCTTTCTTTGATGAGAATAGTACAATAGGTAGCGAGCGTCCACAACAAATTATGAAGGACGACCTTTATAAATATGTGGAGAAAGAATTACTGGAATGCGAGAAGGACCTTGCTGCTCCTGTTGTAGGCTGGAACAAGAATTATGGCAACGCCAACAAGGCTGCCGCATGGGCTGCTCTGTCGCGTTTGTACCTCAATGCAGAGACCTACGTGGGGCAAAAGAAGTACACCGAGTGTATTACTTATTGTAAGAAGATTATCAATGCTGGCTACGAATTGGAATCCAACTATGCTGACATGTTCAAGGCGGACAATGATCATTCGAAGGAAATGATTTTCCCACTTCGCTACGAAGGTGCTGAAACCATGACTTGGGGAGGTATGACCGCTCTGTTGTGTTGGGGATCTGCACAATTCCAAGAAGAGACGAATGCCAAGGGAGCTTGGCAGGGCGTACGTGCCAAGTCGTCATTGCTCAAGTTGTTTACCAACGAAAAAAAGCATGAAGAAGACACACGCTTTGCTATGCTACGTTTGGATGGAACCAAGAACGTGGAAATTGTCAATGAGGCAGACTTTAAGGACAATGGTATTCCTGTAACCAAATTCTGTAATCTTAATAAGGATGGCAGTAAGCCTGCATCTTCTGAGGCTTATGTAGATTTCCCATTGTTCCGTTTGGGCGAAATTTACTTGAACTTGGCAGAGGCTGTTCTCCGTGGTGGAACAGGGGCTACCAAGAACGAAGCCATGAACTATCTGAACGAATTGCGCAAACGCGCCTATAAGGATAAGACCGTGGCGCCAATTGATGACAACAATTTCACACTGAAATTCTTGCTCGACGAGCGTGGACGCGAACTCTTCTTCGAGGCACAACGCCGCACCGACCTCGTGCGCTTTGGCAAGTACACTTCCGCCGATTACGTATGGCCATGGAAAGGTGGCGTGGCTGAAGGTAAAGGGGTGAATGACAAATACAAGATATTCCCATTGCCTTCTGACGACATTGGATCGAACCAAAACTTGAAACAAAATGATGGTTATTAATGGATTAAAACAAGATAGATCATGAAACTAAAAAATATATTATTCCTCGCTGCTGGTTTCTTGGCAATGACATCGTGCTCTGACGATATCACCACGCCAGTACTCAAGTTGCAGCAGGCTGCGAAACTCAATGCTGTCAATCCAGCTGAGATAACCTTTACGCAGGAAAATAGTGACAAAGCGTTTCCCGACATTAGCTGGGAAAAAGCCAACTATGGCAAGGGTGCGGTGGTAAAGTACACCGTAACTATTACCAACAATGAGAACAAAAAGAGTATTGTAGCAGGTGATACAGAGGATGCCAAACTCTCTTTCACCAATGAGGCGATGAACTCGCTGTTGGCAAAGATAGGTGCCTATCCTGGTCACACCTATGATTTCACCGTGTCGCTCAAGTCTTCTGCATTCGAAACGTTGACCGATGATGCGCAGAACACAGTCAACTTCAAGGCTACACCTTACGACCCCAACACTGTGGGCATTGACTGGAACTATGCTTATGTGGCAGTGGGTTATCCCGAGTGGGATTATTCAAAGGCTTATCTCCTTGGCGACCCTGATGGTGATGGCACTTACCAAGGTTGGATACAGTTTGACGAAGAATGTACATTTGCTGTCGTGGATGGCAAAGACATCACCAAGGTTCTCGCTAAAGACCAGAAGGTTGATGCTGCTCAGAAGGGATTTGTCGAGGTGACACTCACACCTGACGGCAATGTGACCATAGGACAACCCTGCGAGTGGGGCATGATTGGAGATGCTACGTCTGGTGGATGGTCCAAAGACACCAAGATGGAGTACGACAAGGACACCCGTATGTGGACCGCGGTAACACCGTTGACCGATAAGGAATTCAAGTTCCGTGCCAATGAAGGATGGGATATCAACTATGGTAGTGACAAAAACAATCCAAGTGTTTTGGCGCAAGGTGGCGAAAACCTCAAGGTGGCGAAAACACACGCATACATTGTGAAGCTCAACTTGACCACTGCTGGCAAGTACACCTACACCATGGAGGAGACCGACATCGAACTCTCGAGTGCCGAGCTTTCTGTGCCTGGCTCTTATCAAGGTTGGAAACCTGAAGCTGAAAACGCTTACCGACTCAAGTCGGAGAGTCGCGACTTCCAATACATGGGCATCTATTATTATCCTGCCAACACCGAATTCAAACTCTATGACGACGGCAAATGGCTGGGTAGCGTAGGCGAAGTAAAGTGGAACGAGGACAAGACTAAAGCTGAGTTTGCTCTTGGCGATGGCGCCAACATCAAGTTCACCGAAGGTGGCTGGTATCGCATTACCGCTAACACCAAGAAGATGGTTGCCTCCGTTGCCAAGACAGGATGGGAGATTATCGGATCTGCTACCCCGGATGGATGGGACAAGGGACAGCTGATGACCTACAACCCCGAGACCAAGAAGTGGTCTATCACCATAAAGATGAAAGATGGTGAGTACAAGTTCCGTTGGGATGCCTCATGGGAAAAGAACTTCGGTGGTGTCTTGACAGGTCTTACCGAAGGTGGCGACAACATCAAGATTGGTGCAGGTACCTACCTCATCGAGCTTGACCCCGAAGCCAAAACTGCTACCGTAACAGAGCAATAATTCGTTACGAGAGTAGAATATTGAATATAAAAGGCGCACTCTCACATGTGGATAGTGTGCCTTTTTTTACCAAATTACATATTTATCACTACTAACAAGTAATGGCAATGAAACATATATACACCTTATTATTAATGATGTTGGCACTCGCTGGCAACATTCATGCGCAAGGGTGGCCCAAGGATTACAAGGGCGTGATGCTGCAAGGCTTTTATTGGGACAGTTACCAAGACACGCAATGGAGCCATTTGGAAAACCAGGCAGACGAGCTGTCCAAATATTTCTCACTCATTTGGGTGCCACAGTCGGGGTATTGCAACACGCTGCAAAACCAAATGGGCTATGCACCTATCTGGTGGTTTAGGCACGATAGCGCATTTGGCAGCGAAACTGAACTGCGCAAGATGATTAAGACCTTCAAAGACAAAGGCACAGGCATCATCGAAGACGTGGTCATCAACCACCGCAACGGCAACACCAATTGGTGCGACTTTCCCGAGGAGACATGGAAAGGGCAAACCATGCACTGGTCGCTGGCCGACATCTGCCAAAACGATGATGGCGGAAACACCAAGCGAAACGGATATACCTTAAAAGGCAACAGCGACACGGGCGACGACTTCGATGGTGCACGCGACATTGATAACACCTCCCCAAATGCCCAAAAGAACATCAAGGCATATCTTGATTTCTTGTTGAATGATTTGGGTTACACTGGCTTCCGTTACGATATGGTCAAAGGATTCGCACCCAACTACATTGGCATGTACAACACCTCTGCCAAGCCTATGTATTCGGTTGGCGAGTATTGGGATAAAACAGGCAACATCAAGAATTGGATTGACGGCACCAAGGTAGAGGGGGTTCCTACCTCTGCCGCTTTCGATTTCGACTTGAAGTATCGTATTTTTGAGGCTTTTAGTTCTAATGGCGATTGGTCAAAACTTAATGGCGACTGTCTGGTTAAGGATTCATATTACAAGCAATATGCTGTAACGTTTGTCGACAATCATGATACAGGTCGCACCGATGGGCAAGGCAGCAATCCGCTGTTTGCCAACATCGAGGCAGCCAATGCTTACATCCTCGCCATGCCAGGCACGCCTTGCGTGTTCCTGCCACATTGGCTTCAATACAAAACCGCCATCAAGCGAATGATTGCCACACGCCGTGCCGTGGGCATCAGCAATACCAGCGACATTTTGCAAGCCGATGCCAAACACGATGGCTTCGTGCTGAAAGTAAAAGGTAGCCAAGGTGATTTGTTGCTGATACTGGGGACAACGACAGATGCCAACACGCAAGGCATGAAGCTGGCTACCTCGGGTGACAACTATAAAATGTATGTCAGCAATGCCGTCAACATTGATAAGGTAAAAAGCATCAAGGAAGAGAAGTCTACTTTCCACGCACCTTCGTTTTGTGTGGTGAACGATGGTGAGACCTGTGCTTTCTTTGAAAAGCCAAAAGACTGGAGTTCCGACATTAAGTGTTGGGCATGGAACGATACCGGAAACTTTACTGGTGGCACGTGGCCCGGCGTGGCATGCACCAAGGTTGGTGTGACTGACAGTGGTAACGAGGTGTGGAAGTGGACATGGAACGGCAGTTTCACGAAAGGCTCAGCAGAAGGACAAGTGCCAACATATATTATTTTCAATGCTCCAGGTCCCAAACAAACCAACGATTTGAAGTTTCAAAATGGCGCATACTATAATCCCACAGGTGTAAACTTGGGTGTGGTAACGGATATTAAGAAATGTGTTGCTCAAACATCGAAAACGACTTCTGTCAAGATATATACCCTCCAAGGCTGTGAGGTAGGGACAACGAATAATGTTCAGCGTGCATTGCAGCAGTTGCCTAAGGGAGTATATCTCATCAATCATCAAAAGATTGTTGTGCCATAAACATGAAGCATTGTGCGGTCTTGTTGTAGCAAATAACAATCAATAAAAAGGACGTGGACAACATTGCCCACGTCCTTTTCATTGAGTCTAAAAAAGTATCGGATTACCCTGTTATACTTCTATCTTCTTGTGTACGTTGAGCATACCTTTGGGATCGAGAATTTTGTCTACCTCTTCTTTGGACAAGAATCCTTTTTCCACTACAATTTCGTGCAAGCTCTTGCCTGTTTTTAACGCTTCCTTAGCCACTTTGGTACTGTTCTTGTAACCAATGTAAGGATTCAATGCGGTAACAATTCCAATGGAATGATTCACCACATCAAGATTGTGTTGGGTGTTAATGGTAATACCTTTCACACATTTATCAGCCAATGTATTCATGGCATTGTTCAGCCATTGTGAGCTTTCAAACAGACATTGCACAATAATAGGCTCCATTACATTGAGTTGTAACTGTCCAGCCTCTGCTGCTATGGTGATGGTTGTATCGTTACCAATAACCTTGAAGCAAACTTGATTGGTTACTTCTGGAATGACAGGATTTACCTTGCCTGGCATAATGGAAGAGCCTGGAGCCATAGGAGGCAAGTTGATTTCGTGTAGACCACAACGAGGACCAGATGCCATCAATCGTAAGTCGTTACAAATCTTTGATAATTTGACAGCCAATCGCTTCATAGCACCTGAATAGCTCACATAATCGGCTGTGTCGGGTGTAGCAGCAATCATATCGTCTGCTTCCTTAAAATCCTCTTTTGTGTATTCTGCCAAATACTTGGTCACTAACTTGTCGTACCCTGGTGCTGCGTTAATACCTGTACCAATGGCAGTTGCTCCCATGTTGATGGTCAAGAGGCGCTTGGCGTTTTCGTTTAGGAAGTCTATTTCTTGCTCTAAGCTGTGTGCAAAAGCCTTAAACTCTTGCCCTGAAGTCATAGGCACTGCGTCTTGTAACTGTGTGCGTCCCATTTTCACAGCATCTTTGTATTCATCAGCTTTGCTGTTGAATGTGTCTACAAGATGGCGAAGACTCTCCACCAACGTCTTGTTCATTCGATACACAGCGTAACGTAGTGCAGTGGGATAAGCATCATTGGTAGACTGTCCGCAGTTCACATGGTCGTTAGGGTAGCAATGCGCATAATCCCCTTTTTTATACCCCATGATTTCCAATGCACGGTTGGCAATTACTTCATTGGCATTCATGTTCACCGAAGTACCAGCACCACCCTGAACCATATCTACAGGGAATTGATCTTGCAACTTTCCTTCAATAATGTCATCGCAGGCTTTGCAAATGGCTTCTGCAATGTGTGTATCTAAGAAGTCTGCCTCTGCATTGGCTTTAGCAGCAGCCTTCTTGACATAGGCTATCGAGATAACAAAGTCGGGATAGTCGCTCATCTTTCCTGTCGATATCTTGTAATTGTTGATAGCGCGCTGAGTTTGCACGCCATAATACGCATTTGTAGGAACTTGTAATTCTCCTAACAAATCACTTTCTACTCTGTAATCTTGGTCTTTTTCCATTGTGTATTTTTTTTCGTTAACATTTTATATGGTGATATTTTTTCTCTTTATACGATATTGAGATAGATTCTAAATTTGTCGTGATGACAGAATGATAATCAGGATGTTTTTCATCAATTGATATTTTTGAAATATCGCCTTTCCTTTTTTATAATCTTCTTTTTCAGATGATATAAATAGTTGTTAATATGACGGTTTTGCAAGATGGTTTGCACATCTTTATTTCCTTTCGCAAATATAGATATAATATTTGACATGCGCTCTTGTTTACGTCTTATTTTATGGTGTTTTTTCAAATTGAAGAGACAATATCTTTTTCTGCTTTTGTCTTATGGTGTGCATTTTTAAGAATTAACACTGCTACGGCAATCAATATCAACACAAATCCGATGGCTATGTGTACCGTAAACGGTTCGCCAAAGACCATAATGCCGATACACATCGCCGTTAGTGGTTCAAAGGCACCGAGTATTGCCACCAAGGTGCTGCCAATACTCTTCAGCGACAAGATGAGGGTGATGTTGCTTACTACTGTTGGAAGCAAGCCCAATAAGAAGAGGTTGAGCAGGACCGTACCCGTATGAATGGCTGGCAACCTACCTGAGGTGAATATGGCGTATAACATGAGCAGCAGCATCGTGAAGAAGAAAATATAAAAGTTTACTTTTATGGTGGGTATGGTGCGTATGTTCATTGTTGGGTAGGCAACCATATAAATAGCGTACGACAGTCCTGACAGAAGCTCTAAGCAGATGCCCAAAACAGAGATGTTGCCAACACCATTCTCAATTCCTGATAAGAAACATACCCCTGCCACAGCCAGTCCAATGGCCAAAAAGGTAGTACCCGATGCCTTTTCACCCCTAAAAATCATCATTAACAGAGCAGTCCACACAGGATATGAAAACATAATAACGGTTGCGATGCCGCTGGACAGGTAACGATAGCCCTCAATAAGGAAAACTGCCGACCCGGTATACATAGTGGATAGCAGCATGAGGCGGAGCGATTCGCCAAAGCGAAGATGTAGACTTTGCCGTTGGTACATCAGCACAACAAGCATAATGAGACAAGCAAAAGCAAAGCGATACACTAATACTGCGGTGGAGGGCATGCCCGTTGCTAATACTGGAAGACTAAAGAGTGGTATAAGCCCAAAGGCTGTTGCAGATGTAATGGCTCCTACAAAACCATGTATTTTGTTCATTGGTTTTTAGTTAATGAGTTAATGAGTTGATAAGTTGTTTTAGTTCACGAGTTCATAGGTTGATGAGTTCATAAGTTGATGAGTTGATCTCCATTACAGCAAACTTGCAAACTCATCAACTCAGAAACTTACAAACTTACAAACTTATATACTCTCAATACAGTAACATCAACCCTGCGAATGCCGCATAGCAAATCATTCGGATAGGATTAATTTTGATATATTTCGTTCCTATAAATGTTGCGATGAATAACGCAATACTAATCCAAAACTGCCATGGATTTCTCACCATTGAGCCAAAGTTTTCCTCATTCATCAGCAGTAGGGTGGCAGCAGCCAAAAGACCAACAACAGCAGGTCTTAGGCCGCTAAAGATATTTTGCACTGGTTCTGTATTCATATATTTCATAAACATCTTGCTAATGAGTATCATGAGGACAAGGGAAGGTAGCACCAAGGCTGTAGTGGCAACAACCGAGCCTAAAACCGACATCCACATGCCATATCCTGCATTGTGAATGGCAGCATAGCCACAATAGGTGGCAGAGTTGATGCCTATGGGACCAGGTGTCATCTGACTGATAGCCACAATGTTGGTAAACTCCGCACTTGTCAACCAGTGGTGTTGTATCACTGTCTCTGTTTGTATGAGCGACAGCATGCCGTAACCACCACCAAAACCAAACAAACCTATTTGGAAAAAGGTAAAGAAGAGATAGAGGTAAATCATATTACTCAGTAGGCTTGATAAACTGTCCGTAAATATAGCCACCTGCCGCTGCAGCTATGATAATAAAAATAGGGTTGACTCCAACCGCCCATATCAGCAGCGCAGAAATAACGGGTATCCAACAGTTGACTAACGATATCTTCGCACTCTTTGCTAAGTTGAAGGTGGGTACGGCTATCAAGGCGACAACCGCTGGTCGAATGCCATTGAACATGGCTGCTATCCAAGGCACGTCCATAAAACGATGAAAGAACATCGCAATCAGCAAAATGATGAGAAAAGACGGCAATGCCGTCCCTGTAGCCGTACAAATGGCTCCGGGTGTGCCTCGTAACTTATAGCCAACAAAGGTGCTGATGTTGATAGCAAACACACCGGGACAGCTCTGTGCAACGGCAATGAGGTCGAGGAACTCATCTTTCTCTATCCAATGATGCTTCTCCACTACCTCTGTTTCGATAATGGGAATCATGGCATAGCCACCACCGAGGGTAAACGCTCCTATCTTGAAGAATGTCTTAAAGAGCGTCGTCCAGCGGTAGTTGTCCTGCGATGTCTCTGCCGTGTTGGGTATTTTGATATGATTGCCCATGCGTTATAAATGGTGATAGTCTCCTTACTAATGAATACCTTTTTGCCAACTTATCAACTCGTCAACTTGTGAACTCGTCAACTTGTGAACTCGTCAACTATACTTTTCCTTCTATCCACTTTCTCGCATTTACAAATGCCTCTATCCATGGAGTCACTTCATCGCAGCGATGCTTGTGGGGATAATAAGCAGTTTGCCAAGGGAAGATAGCGCGTTCTAAGTGGGGCATCATTGCCAAATGACGTCCATCCGCAGAACAGATGCCAGCCACACTATAGTCGCTGCCATTTGGATTTCCTGGATATTCACTGTAGTTGTATTTTGCAACAATATGATACTTGTCTTCTGTCTCTGGCAAGCTAAACTTCCCTTCTCCATGCGCTACCCAAATGCCCAATTTGCTATGAGCGAGGCTGCCAAGCATCACACTGTTATTCTCAGGAATAGAAAGACTTAAGAATGCACTCTCAAACTTCTGTGAGTCGTTGTGCAACATGCGTGTGTGTCGTTGAAGTTCAGGGTTAATCAAGTTCAGCTCTACCATCAATTGGCAACCGTTACAGATTCCTAATGAGAGCGTATCCTTACGAGCATAGAACTTATCGAGCGCTTCTTTCGCTTTGGGATTGTATAAGAATGCGCCTGCCCAACCTTTTGCAGAACCCAACACATCACTGTTTGAAAAACCGCCACAGAATACAATCATATGGATATCTTCCAGTGTTTCTCGACCAGAAATCAAGTCGGTCATCATCACATCTTTCACGTCAAAGCCTGCTAAGTATAAGGCATAAGCCATTTCGCGTTCGCCATTGGTTCCTTTCTCTCGGATAATGGCGGCTTTAATTCCTGATGCGGAGCGACGATTGGCATCCAACTGGTATTGAGAGAGCTTGCCCGTAAATCCATCTTTGAAGTGCCACTCAACGGGTTGTTGCCAATAGTTCTGTCGGCGTTCGTCTGCTTTTCCATTCATGCTCTGTCGTTGATCCAGCAGATAAGATGTCTGATACCATGTGTCACGCAATGCATCAATCTCAAATTCGTGTTCCCATTCACCTTTCTTTATCACGAGCTGGCGTACTTTGGGGGTAGGGTAGCCAATCTTGGCATATCCAATACCTTCGGCTTCTAAGTATTCGCGCAATGTTTGTTTGTGCGTGTCGGATACCTGAATGATGACACCCGGATTTTCGGCAAATAGGGCTTTCACCACATCCTCTTCTGCAAAATCGTAAAGATTTACGTGGATGCCCCCATCAGGATTGGCAAATGTCATTTCCAAAAGGGTAGTAATCAAGCCACCAGCACTAATGTCATGGCCTGCCATCACCCAACCTTTCTTGATTAAGGCTTGAACTGCTTCAAAACAATCGGCGAAATACTCTGGGTTTTTCACCGTCGGAACGTCACTCCCTACTTTTCCTAAGGTTTGCGCAAAGGCACTTCCGCCCAACCGCTGGTCGTCGAAAGAGAAATCAATGTAGTAGAGTGATGAGTTCTTATCATTCACTAAAACAGATGAAACCACTTTTTTCACATCTTCCACTTCGCCTCCTGCGCTGACAATGACGGTTCCCGGAGAGATGATTTTCTCGCCATTAGGATATTTCTGGGTAAGTGAAAGCGAGTCTTTTCCTGTGGGTACGTTGATGTGGAGCGAGCAACAGAAGTCGCTCAATGCCTCAACAGCAGCATACAGGCGTGCATCTTCGCCCTTTTGTGAGCGGCAAGGCCACATCCAGTTGGCTGATAGCGAGATGCCTTCCAGCCCATCTGTGAGCGGAGCCCACACAATATTGGTGAGTGCCTCTGCCACACTGAGCACACTTCCTGCTTGTGGCGAAGCCAATCCTGCTTGTGGCGCATGTCCTATCGCTGTTGCAATCCCTTTCTTGCCACGATAGTCTAATGCCACGACACCACAGTCGGAGAGGGGCAACTGTATCTTGCCTTGACATTGTTGGCGTGCTATCCTTCCTGTTACAGAGCGGTCCACCTTGTTGGTGAGCCAGTCTTTACAGGCTACAGCTTCCAATTGTAGCACGTTGTCAAGATAGCTGTCTATTTGGTCTTGGCTATAGGTGACGTTTTCGTAATGGCGTTCTACCGTCTCATCTTTCATGATGGTCTTGGGCGAATGTCCAAACATTTGTGCCACATCTAAGTCAAACGGTTTCTTTCCATCCCCTTGTACGAATGAGAAGTGAGCGTCGCCAGTGGTCTCACCTACCACGTAGAGCGGTGCACGCTCACGTTCGGCAATCGCCTTCACGTGGTCAAGATGTTGCTCGTCAATGAGCAGTCCCATGCGCTCCTGACTCTCGTTGGCAATGATTTCCTTGGCACTGAGCGTCTTATCACCAATCGGCAACTTGGTCATGTCAATCTCTCCACCGCAGTCTTCTACCAATTCAGACAAGCAGTTCAGGTGTCCAGCACTACCATGGTCATGGATAGACACCACTGGGTTGCTGTCTTCTTCTACCAAAGCCCTTACCAAGTTGTAGGCACGCTTTTGCATTTCGGGGTTAGCACGCTGTATAGCGTTCAGTTCTACACCACTGGTATAGCGTCCTGTATCAACAGATGACACGCTTCCGCCACCCAAACCAATGCGGTAGTTGTCGCCACCAACTACTACCACTTTATTGCCTTTTTGTGGTTCTTTCTTCAAGCAGTCGCGTTTCTTACCGTAGCCAACACCGCCAGCCAACATAATTACCTTGTCGTAACCCAATTTTTGGTCGTCTTCTTGGTGTTCAAAAGTGAGTACCGAACCGCAGATTAAAGGTTGTCCGAACTTGTTTCCGAAGTCACTGGCACCATTCGAAGCCTTGATGAGTATTTGTTCGGGCGATTGATAGAGCCATTTACGCACGGGCAGGATGTTCTCCCATGACCGTGCTTCGCCTTGCAATCGAGGATAGGCTGTCATGTAAACGGCTGTGCCTGCTAATGGCCAAGAGCCTACGCCACCACCCATGCGGTCGCGAATCTCTCCACCTGTTCCTGTTGCAGCACCGTTAAAGGGTTCTACGGTGGTGGGGAAGTTGTGTGTTTCGGCTTTCAAAGAGATGACACTCTCGATGTCTTTTACTTTGAAATAATCACTGGTTGCCTGATTTTCGGGTGCAAACTGTTCTATCATGGGACCTTGTGCGAAAGCCACATTGTCCTTATAGGCAGACAGTATCTTGCCCGGATTCTCTTTGGTGGTACGCTTAATCATGGCAAAGAGCGAGGATTCTTTTTCTTCACCGTCAATGATAAATGTGCCACCGAATATCTTATGCCGACAGTGTTCAGAATTGATTTGTGCAAACCCGAATATTTCGCTGTCGGTGAGGGGCCTTCCGTTCTGCTTTTCTATGGTGTGCAGGTACGCCATCTCTTCTGGCGAGAGTGCCAATCCCTCTTGCTCGTTATACTGTTCCAGATTTTCAACCAGCTTGATAAGCTCTGGTTGGTGATTCACCTCAAAAATGTCTTGTCCCAATCCGTCGTACATTCTTTGCAACATCGTGTCATGTTCCGCCTCTTTTGAGCGAACAGGGAAGAACTCCTCAATACGCAAAATGCCGCTTAGATTCATATTTTCAGTAATCTCAACGGCATTGGTACTCCATGGAGTAATCATTTCGCGCCGTGGTCCTACGAAGAAGCCCTCAAGCTGCTCTGCATCCAAGCAAGTAGCTTGCCCAAAGAGCCAACACAGTTTGTCGATGTCTTCTTGACAAGGTTGGTGGTTTATCTCCGTTGCAATGATATTCTTTTGGGGTGTTTCAAAGAAAAGAATCATATCTGTAAAATTAGTATAAAGGTGAATGTTTGTCTTTTAAGAAAAAGATAATATCTACACCCAAGAATAGTTTGTAGATGGGCATGATTTATCTCTTTGTTGAAGCGAAGCCTATCTTCTCTGCAAAGATACTGCAAACTGTGGACAGCACAAAATAAAATGATTGATATTTGCCTTATAGGATTTTTATAAGGAAGCAAAATAGGCTGTTTTGGTGGGTAAAACAGCCTATTTTGCAAGATAAAACAGTTTATTTTATAAAAGAAGTATCATCATAGAAGCTCTGATTATTATTGCGCTACTGTATCTATCTGCTTTTTATAGGGATGTGAATAAAAAGCGTTCACGCCTTTCGTGAAAGCAAAAAGGAGGGTATAGAGACGTGAAGGATGTGGGCGTTAGGCTGGTTCTATAAATTAGCTTTGTTAGTTTTTGTGCTTATTTTTGAGGTCAAAAATGTAAGAGAGTGAAGGAGTGTAGCGAGCTACACGACTGAACGAACTTGCATTTTGAACCAAAAAGAAGCGCAAAAGATGACAAAACGTATTTCTTAAAATTTAATTATTATATACGGTGGTAATTTATAGAACCAGCCGTTAGCAATACATAGCGGATTAGTCTTCCTTCACTTTCTTAGGTCCGCGCACCTTTTCGTTCTTGTTCAAGCCGCTTTTTATCTCGATGTTCAGACCATCGCTCATGCCTGTTTCTACCTTTCGACGCTCGTAAGTCTTGTTGTCTTTATCGCCCTTGACGACATATACATAGGTTTGTTTTCCACTAAACTCGATGGCACTCTCGGGAACAGTCAACACGTTTTGCGCACTTGCCAGTACAATCTCGGCATTGGCACTGTATCCACTGCGTATCTTCTTGCCCTGGATGTTACGAATGGCGGCTTTAATCTCAAATTGGTTGGCGCCGTTTTGCTCAACAGCTTTGGGCGAAACATATTCGAGAGACGCCTGCAAGGTGTTGTCCTGCAAGGCTCCGATAGTAATCTTCATCGGCATGCCCACAGACAGTTGTCCCACTTCCGTTTCGTCGATGTTGCCTCGGAAGATGAGGTCGCCCATGTTGGCTACCGTGGCAATGGTGGTTCCGTCGTTGAAGGTGTTGCTCAAGATGACCGTGTTGCCCACTTTTACAGGTACATCAAGAATCAAACCGCTAATGGTGGAGCGAATAAGTGTGCTGCTGGTGTTGGCATTATTCTTTGACACACCGTCTCGAACCACCTCTAAGTTGTCCTGTGCAGCCTTCACTTCCTCTTGCGATTGTTGGTAGGCTTGCCGTATCTTGTCGTACTCATCGCCTGCTACTAATCCTTTGTCGTAGAGCTTCTTCTCACGGTCGTAGTTCACTTTCGCTTGCTTCACGTTGATTTGCGCCAAGCGAACGCGTGACTGGGCGTTCGACAATTGGTTCATATCCGGCACCACTTTTACCTTTGCGATAATCTCTCCAGCCTGCACCATCTCGCCCGCTTCTTTCATAATCTCGGTGATGATACCCGAAATCTGCGGTTTCACGTTCACCTCGTTGCGAGGTTCTATCTTGCCAGTGATGACAGTTACCTTCTTCAGGTTCGACATCTTGGGGGTAAACTCGTCGTAAACCTCGGGTTGAGGGCGTGACTTGAACCATAGGAAAACAAATGTTCCGATGAAGATGAGGGCGATAACGCCTGCAACGATAAATTTGATATTCTTTTTCATAATGGTGTAATGTATGGTTCACAATGCGCAACTCGTTCTGCGGTCGGCAGTGTGTATCATGAATAGGTTCTATGATTAGTTTTCTTATTTGGATTATTCGTCTCGCATGGCATCCACAGGTTTGATAGACATGGCTCTCAGTGCAGGAGCCAACCCTGCCAAGACACCGAGTAAAGACAGCATGATGACAGCGCCCACGGCAGTCCAAAAGTTTACTTGGAAGTGTGCAGCAGTAAAGCCATCGGTGGTGGTACTCATCTCTGCCAACTGTAGAATGATGACGGCAAAGAGTATTCCACTCATGCCAGCTACCGCTATCAAGATGATGCTCTCTGCGATAATCTGCCCCAAGATGGTGCGTGGCGTGGCGCCAATGGCACGCCTGATGCCTATTTCTGTAGTTCGTTCACGCACCGTTACCATCATGATGTTGGACACACCGATAGCTCCAGCCAGCAAAGTACCGATGCCTACGAGCCATACCAAGAAGTTGACACCGGCAAAGAGACTGTCAACCATGCCATACATCACTTCGGTGTTGAACACCGTGATGCCCTTCTCATCGGTCGGATCAATGTGGTGCGCACGGGCGATGACATCTCTCATGGGTTGTGCCACCTTGCTCATCTTGACCCCAGGACGCCCAGTAACACAAATAACGTGTACGGTTTGCCCCAAATTGTAGGCTTGTTGCATCAGTGGAAGCGGTATGACGACGCTCTCTTCTGCCGACCCATTGATTTGCATGTTACCTGCACTATAGTCTACTCCTACGACACTGTAGTAGATAGAGTCTATCCTAATGAGCTGACCGCAGGGGTCTCCACCGCCTGGAAACAAGTTCTTGTACACTTTCTTGCCTAATATACACACCTTCCTGCGTTGCTGCATGTCCATTTCGTTGAGGTATCTACCGTAGTACATGTGTGGTGTTTCCACCTTGGCGTAATCCGCCATCAGTCCTTTGATGTTGCAGTTGCTCTTCTTGTCGCCAAACACAGCGTTTCCACCCCATTGCGACAGTCCCGGTGTAACGATGTCTAAGTCGCGAACGTTCGCCTTGATACGCTCCACGTCTTTATATTCCAACGTCCATTGTCGTCCCTTCCGATAGCCGTCGTATGGCTTGGTAGTGGGTTGAGCGAAGATGACTGAGGAGTTGGTAGCAAAGCCTTCGAACACTCGATTGAGCAACTCTCTGAACCCTTGTCCACCTCCGATGAGTCCCATGAGCATGAAGATGCCCCAGAAAACACCAAAGCCAGTGAGGAAAGAGCGGCTCTTGTTGCGAGAGAGTGTCTCGATAATCTCTTTGTATGTGTCGATATCAAACTTCATGGCTTATTCTGCTCTTAGTGCTTCAATGGGTCTTACGTGTGCCGCTTTGCGTGCAGGTATGAGTCCAGCGATAGTGCCTGCCACCACCATCAGTAGCGTGGCGTTGATACAAACGTCAAGTCCAACGGTGGGATTAACAAATATGGTGGTGGTAAACATGCCTGAATCAACCTTCATGTTGCCAATGGTGGCATTCATGTATTCATTGGCTGCAATGCCTAACACCATGCCGATGTATCCGAAAAAGGTGGTGATAATGATGCTCTCAATGATGATGAGTCGCAGGATAGACCATGGTGTGGCGCCGATAGCCTTGCGGATACCGAACTCGTGGGTGCGTTCTTTCACCGTGATGAGCATGATGTTGGAAACTCCGACGATGCCACTGAGCAGGGTAAAGATGCCCACTATCCACAACGCCGTGCGCAACATGCCCATTCCAGTGTTCATCTGCATGGCTTGAGTAAATCGGTTCCATATCCAAACCGCCTCCTCATCATCGGGCGCAGCACCGTGATTACCGTTGAGATTAGCACGGTATCGCTGCTCGAAAGCTTCGTTTTGCTGTTCTGTCTCCAAGCCTTTGAACGAGAAAACGATGTTGCCAGTCTTGTCGCCCACATTATATATGGTGCGATAGGTGGTAAAAGGGATGAACGCATCGGTACCCATCATGCTCTTGTCTACTTGATAAATACCCACAATATGAAACGCCAAGTCTTCCATTCTCACGATTTGCCCCAGCATATCTTCCACATTTCCCGTGGGTGAAAGTTCCTTCGCCATGTCATCACTGATAACAATCGACTTCCTGCGATCTCTGATATCTATCTTATTGATGAACCTCCCGTAGATCATATCACGCTTGTTGATGATGTAATCGTTGGGATATACACCACTGATGTTGGCGGCAGTGTACTCTTTTCCATGGCTCATAGTAGTGTTGCCATGGTCGAGTTCGGCACCCACCTCTTCCACATTGTCGCTGAATCGCTCTTGGGTGATTTCCATGTCACGGTCGTTCAACTCTATCTTGCGCCCTTCTTTTAGTCCTTTATGTGCCTTTGACGTTTGTCCGCCAAATATCACCATGGAGGTATTGAGGTATCTATGCGAGTTCTGTTGTGTGGCATTGATCAGTCCGTTGCCTGCTCCCAACAGGAATATGAGCATGAAGATGCCCCACGCAACGGCAAACCCAGTGAGGGTAGTGCGCAGTTTATTGCGTCGTGCGGTGGCCCATATTTCTGTTAAGATGTCTCTCATGTCCGACTTATTTTAAGCATTATTTCATGATACCTCCTGTCCCGAACGGGCTTGAGTTATGGTCGAGATTCTCCTCAATGCGACCTATTAGTCCGTCCTTGATATGGATAATCTTGTTGGTCTCGTTGGCGACACCGCTCTCGTGCGTTACCACGACAATGGTCATGTGTTCGTCTTGGTTGAGCGACTTGAGCAGTTGCATCACCTCCACGCTGGTTTTCGAGTCCAAAGCTCCCGTCGGTTCGTCGGCTAAGATAATCTGTGGTTTGGTAATCAGCGCACGAGCAATGGCGACACGTTGCTTCTGTCCGCCCGACATCTCGTTAGGATAGTGGTCTGCCCACTGCGCCAAT
The DNA here is from genome assembly GCF_000455445.1 of Hoylesella timonensis 4401737 = DSM 22865 = JCM 15640. Classification (GTDB taxonomy): domain Bacteria; phylum Bacteroidota; class Bacteroidia; order Bacteroidales; family Bacteroidaceae; genus Prevotella; species Prevotella timonensis. Next base: position 143,547 of record NZ_HG417094.1, read on the forward strand.
CCCAATCTGTCGAGATATTCAAGGGCTTGTTGACGGCGTGTTTTGCGACTTACTCCTTGGTAGAACAAGGGCAATTCCACGTTTTCTACCGCTGTCTTGAAGCCGATGAGATTGAACGACTGGAAGATGAAACCAATCATCTTGTTGCGGTATTCGGCAGCACGCCTTTCGCTCAGGTCCTTGATGAGCGTACCCGAAAGCACATATTCACCACTGTCATAATTGTCGAGGATGCCTAATATATTTAATAAGGTAGACTTCCCCGAACCCGATGCGCCCATGATAGAGACAAATTCGCCTTCCTCTATGTCAAGCGTGATGCCCTTGAGAACGTGCAGGGGCTGTGCGCCAAAATAGGTCTTGTTGATGTCTTTGAGATGTATCATTTGGCTTTTAGACGACAGCAGGACTTTGAAAGTTGCATCAGCTCGGCTAATTTTTTCTCGATTTTTTCCACCATCACCGTCCTCATGACAATCTTTCCTTCTGGATTGATAAGATAGAAGGAGGGAATCCACTTGATTTGAAAATCCTTTGCCACTTTCGATTCTTTCATCTTCTCAAAGTTGCAAACATGGTATGCTTGCTTGTTTTTGCAGTTTTGCTGTACGTACTGGGTCCATGCCTCTTTGTTGGTATCAAACGAAACATGTATGAAAGCCACGCCATGGTCGGCATATTTTGCCCCCAACTCATCCACCTTCGGTGTGATTTTGCGGCAATCGGGACACCAAGATGCCCAAAACTCCAACACCACATACTTCCCTCGGAAGTCGTTTAGTGATAAGGTCTCACCGTTGATGGTGGGCAGTGTAAGGGCTGGTGCTGTCGTTCCAACCTCTAAAAGATGTGTCGCATACTTGGCATCATCATCTTGTGCCAACAATGTTGCAACTGTGCAAAACAAGCAAAATGTGAGAAATACAATTCTTTTCATGATTAATTATTGTTTTTGTAGATGTAACGTTTGGTCGCAGTAGTCAACTACGGCAGGTCTGTGAGTAATGAATATCACGGTTTTGTCGTGATTAGAGAGAATGTTATGCAAGAGCTGTCGCTCCGTCTCGGGGTCTAAAGCACTGGTAGCCTCATCGAATAGCATGATTGGGCGGTTGCGCAACAAGGCTCGGGCAATGCTGATACGCTGTGCCTGTCCCTCGCTCAGTCCGCCTCCTGCTTCCGTACAAACGGTGTCTAAGCCGTCAGAAAGCTCCATGACAAACGAGGCGCAACTCATTTCCAACGCCGCTTTTATTTCCTCTTCCGTAGCGTTGAGCTTACCCAATCGCAAGTTGTCGCGAATGGTACCACTCATCAGCGTGTTTCCCTGTGGCACATACACAAAATTGCAGCGCATCAAGGGCGACAATTCCTTTTGCTCTTGTTGATTGTATAGGATGACTTTCCCCTCATTGGGATGTAACAAAGCCAAGATGAGTCGTATCAATGTGGTCTTTCCTGCGCCCGTTTCACCCAAGACAGCCGTGCACGAACCAGGGTAAAAATCAAAATCTAACTGTTCAATTACATTACTGTCGCCATCGTCGTATGCGTAGGTAATGTGCTCCAAGCGCACTCCACACGGTGCTGTCAGGGGGATAGGATCGCCTTGTTCCTCCAAAGGATTCTCCTCGAGTTCCATCAATCGCTCGGCTGCCGTAAAGACTCCGACAAACACAGGTGCTAAGCGAGTGAGGTCGCGCGCTGGTCCTTGAATACGATTTACTAATTGCAAGAACGCCGTCATGCCTCCGAAAGTCAGCGTTTGGTCAGCCATTCGCAACGCTGCCCATAGGAAAGCGATGAGATAACCCACAGAGAATCCTGCGTTCAGGATAAAGTTTGATACCACACTAAATGCCGTTCGCTTTACCACCCTATGTCGAAGTTCGCTCTGTGTGCTTTCCAATCGATCCACCATGATGCTGTCGCTCTCCAAAGTCTTGATGAGCATACGGTGCTGAATGGTCTCTTGCAGCACACTTTGCACCTTGCTATCCGAGTCGCGTACCTGTCGGGTGAGCCTTCGCATCTGTCCAATATACAGCTTACTTAACAGCACAAACACTGGAATAATGCCTACGATGACAAAGGCAAGTACTTTGTCCATAGAGAAAAGATACAAGAATGCGCCCACAAACATTGCCACTACCGAAATGGTATTAGGAATAGTTTCGGTTAGAAAACTTACCACCGTGCCTACATCCTGCTCCAACCTATTGAGTACATCGCCTGAGTGATGCGACTCTTTTCCCGTCCATTCCGACCGCAAAATACGGTCGAGCATGCGTTGCTGCATACGGTTTTGCGCCTTGATGCCCAAGATGTTGCGCACCCAAATGGAACAGATGCGCAGGGCGAAGCCGCAAAGAATGAGCATTGCCATTACCCCTACAGACCAGTAGATAGACCCTTCAGCGTGTCCAGACGCCACATCAATGGCATGTTGTACTGCCCACACTTGCGCTAAACTCACCACTACAGAGAGCAAACCAATGGTGGCATTGAGGATAGCTTGCAACTGATTGCCACGCCAAGCACGCCAAAGCCATTTGAAAATGACCCTGGCGGAATATTTGGGGGTAGGAATCTTAAACCATTGTCGGATGTTCATAAGCTGCTGTGTCTATGTGTTATCCCCTTGTGTCTGCCCCCCACATCATCTTTTCACGCAGGGTTGAGAAGTAACGTTGACCAAATCGTTTGACAAATAGGGTTGCAAAAGGAGCTTTGCGAATAGTCAGTTGCGTATGCTCACCTAACTTTGTAGAGCGACCGTCAATGGCAGCGAGGAAGTTGTGCGAGCGTGATTCTACCGTAAGGGTAATGACATTGTTGTCGTTAATCACGATAGGACGGATGTTCAGACTGTGTGGAGCCACAGGTGTGAGACACAAATTGCTGGTTGATGGCACCATGATAGGACCGCCATTTGACAAGTTGTATGCCGTACTACCCGTAGGTGTCGCAATTACCAAACCGTCGGCTTGGTAGGTTACCAAGTAGTCATCGTTCACGCAAGCACGAATCGTAATCATCGCCGCATTGTCACGCTTCAGGATTGCAATGTCGTTGAGGGCGTAAGGGTTGATGTCTAAGGGTTCTCCGTTGGTCTCTAATTGAATGACCGAATGCCTCTCTAACTCGTAATGGTGGGCGTAAATATCAGCAACGGCTTCCTTTAACTCGCTCGGAAGGATGTTGGCAAGAAAACCGAGTCTGCCGGTATTCACCCCTATCAGCGGAATTTGTTTGATGCCCACACGTCGGGCAGCTTTGAGAAAGGTACCGTCTCCACCTACGGAAATCACAAAATCGGCATCGAAGTTTTGTCCTTCAAACCGCTGTACGGTCTCCGATTTGAAATGAACATCTTGACTTAAAAAGTCGTAAAACGTGCTATCGATGCTCACGTGAGCACCGTGTGCCTGCAACTCCTCGATAATTCGCAGGAAGAAAGCTGTTTTCTCAGGCTGGTATTCGTTGCCAAAAAGGGCAAATCTTAGTTTTGGTTCAGGCATATATGGATCATCTATCGTTAAGTTGTCTTCTTTGTGACGTTCCCAAAGCCATGATAAACAATGGCGGAAACGTATCGGTCAATTACTTGCAAATGTACATATTATTATTGATAATTGAATAAAACCACCCATGAAAAGCGTATGAAAATGGAGAAAATATCATGAAAGCAATAAAAAGAACTGGTTTTGTTTTTGAGCGAGGAAACAGCGAAAAACAGCATTTTTATTTGACAATTTTAAGGCTCTTAAAAAGGGATGAGTTTTCTATCTCTTAGCTCCAAAAATCGTGTTGCTAACAAATTTTTGCCCTGTTTTTTGTCTTTGTTGAACTTATCTCAATGAGTTATGCGTTCTATTCCATACTCATAGATGCCTTGTAACGTGTCTTTAACAGGGTTAAAGCATGGAGATAAGCCGCTTAACCCATTGGGTTAGTTTTGTTGCAGTTTTCTATAAAAATGTAAATCGTTGATAATAAGCAGTTTATATTTTGCTTAAATTTTCGGCAAATTCAGGACTTTCATGAGAAATAACGAAAAATAAGTCCTCTTAAACCTGAGTTTTGTCAACTTTTTTCGCATGGAGGAATGAATCTGGTAAACAACGTTAATCAGCGTCAATCATTCTGAATTGATAACCGAGAGATGTATTTTATCGTAAAAAAATAGTATATTTGCAGAAAGAACCTATTTATATTTTGATCAACCAACGGGTCGTTAGACCCACAAAACAAAAAAACTATGGCAAAGGTATATGAATTTTTAGCAACAGGCTTCGAAGAAGTAGAAGCCTTACTCCCAGTAGATATTTTGCGTAGAGCAGGTGTAGAAATCAAGACCGTGAGCGTTACAGGCGACACATGGGTGACGTCTTCGCATGGTGTTACCATTCAAGCCGATTTGAAATTTGAAGACATTCGTCACTTTGATGATGTAGATATGCTCTTACTTCCGGGTGGAATGCCTGGCGCAACCAACCTAAATGAGCATGCAGGTGTACGGGAAGCCTTGCTTGCACATCATGCCAAAGGCAAGCGGATTGGTGCTATCTGCGCTGGTCCTATGGTCTTAGGAAGTTTAGGACTATTGAAGGGACGTAAGGCAACCTGTTACCCAGGCTTTGAAAAGTATATGGAAGGTGCTGATTATACGGCAGAATTGTTCACCGTCGATGGCAACATCATCACGGGAGAAGGTCCTGCTGCTACTTTCCCATATGCTTTCGAAATTTTGAAAGGATTTGTAGGCGAGGCAGAAACCAAAGACTTACAAAAGCAAATGCGGTTTACTCACTTGATGGAAACAAAGTAACTTGCCTTTTTCTTATCATTCACTCGTCCACTCATGTACTCGAATACACATCCATGCGACACCTCGTCCACTTGTCACCTCGTCACCTCGTCCACCAACAAGATGCGATTTATCATCATTGTAGCAGGTGGCAAAGGACTTCGGATGGGAGGCGACATCCCCAAGCAGTTTAGAATTGTGGGAGGGAAACCTATCCTCATGCATACCATTGAGCGGTTTCATCAGTATGACTCCGAAATGGGAATTATTGTGGTGCTACCTCATTCGCAGCAAGCGTATTGGAGACAATTATGCTATGAATATAACTTTCATGTGGGACATACCGTAGTGAATGGTGGCGCATCGCGCTTTGAGTCGGCGAAAAATGGCTTGTCAATCATTCCAGAAGAGGTCTGTGGCACGGTGGGTATCCATGATGGAGTTCGTCCTTTTGTGTCAATAGAAGTGATTAACCGATGCTATCTTACTGCTCAAAAATGTGGCGCAGCCATCCCTGTACTTCCTGTGACCGATACGTTACGCCATATCAGCGCAGACGGCAACAGCAAGAACGTGCTTCGCAGTGCTTACCGCATCGTGCAAACGCCACAGGTGTTCGACATTGCATTGCTAAAAAAAGCGTTTGCACAGCCCGAGCAGGAGGCGTTTACCGATGATGCTTCGGTGGTGGAAGCCATGGGACAAACGGTTGAAATGGTAGAAGGCAACCGAGAAAACATCAAGATTACCACACCGTTTGATATCAAATTGGCAGAACTATTGATACCGCAAACATGACCAGCATACTCAGTCAGGACATCAAATACCTTACAGGCGTGGGACCAAAGCGTAAGGAAATTTTGGAGAAAGAACTCCAAATATCTACGTGGGGTGACCTGTTAGAGTATTATCCTTACAAGTATGTAGACCGAAGTAGGATTTATCGTATTGGTGAATTGCGAGGCGACTTGCCATTTGTGCAATTGAAAGGCAAGATACTGAGCTTTGAAGAGTTTGCTATGGGCGCTCATCGTAAGCGAGTGGTGGCACATTTCAGCGACGGGACTGGTGTGGTAGACTTGGTTTGGTTTCGTGGTGCGCAATATGTCTATAAGACGTATAAGGTCAACGAAGAATATATCGTCTTCGGACGACCAAGCATTTATGGCGGTCGTTACCAGTTTGCACATCCCGATATAGATAAGGTGGCAGATGTACAGCTTTCAGAAATGGGCATGCAACCTTATTATATGACCACCGAACGCATGAAAAAGATGGGGCTGACCTCTCGCTCCCTTGAAAAACTTACCAAGACTTTGGTGGAGAAACTCTCCGAGCAAACCATTTCAGAAACATTGCCACCTTATATAATAGGACCCTTACACTTGATTTCTCGCACGGAGGCATTGCATAAGATTCATTATCCGAAAAGTCTCGAGGACGTGCAACGAGCCCAAGTTAGGTTAAAGTTTGAAGAGTTGTTCTATGTACAGCTGAATATATTGCGATATGCCCACGACCAACGCCGCAAATATCGAGGCTATGTTTTTACACAAGTAGGTTCGTTATTCCATTTTTTCTATCACAACAACTTACCTTTCGAGCTCACCAATGCACAAAAGCGAGTGATGCACGAGATACGCAACGACATGGCTACGGGACAGCAAATGAATCGCTTGGTGCAAGGAGACGTGGGATCGGGCAAAACATTGGTGGCACTCATGTCTATGCTCATCGCTATTGGGAATGGTTTTCAGGCGTGTATGATGGCTCCCACGGAGATTTTAGCCGAGCAACATTTTGCCACCATTCGTAAGTTTTTAAGACAGATGCCCGTGCGCATAGAGCTGCTCACGGGGATAGTGAAAGGCAAAAAGCGAGAGGAAATATTAAACGGTTTGCTCACTGGCGAGGTGCAAATATTGGTGGGTACGCATGCTGTCATTGAGGACAATGTACAGTTTTCACGTTTAGGGTTGGCAGTGGTGGATGAGCAACATCGCTTCGGTGTGGCGCAACGTGCCAAATTGTGGGGAAAGAGTCAACAGCCTCCCCATATACTTGTGATGACGGCAACACCCATTCCTCGCACATTGGCGATGACGATTTATGGCGATTTGGATGTGAGTGTCATCGACGAATTGCCGCCTGGACGGAAACCAATACAGACCATTCATAAGTATGACAACCAACTTACCAGTCTGTACCAAGGTATAAGGCAACAAATACGGCAGGGTAGGCAGGTCTATATCGTGTTTCCTCTCATTACAGAAAGCGAAAAAATAGACCTGAAGAATCTCGAAGCAGGATATGAGTCACTGTGTAGTATCTTTCCTGATATGAAATTGAGCAAGGTACACGGTAAGATGAAGCCGAAAGAGAAAGACCTTGAGATGCAGAAATTTAGTAAGGGAGAGACCCAAATATTGGTCGCCACCACTGTGATTGAAGTGGGAGTGGACGTTCCCAATGCTTCTGTAATGGTTATTCTGGATGCACAGCGGTTTGGTTTGTCGCAACTGCATCAGTTGCGTGGACGTGTGGGACGCGGTGCAGATCAGAGTTATTGCATCTTGGTGACGAATCACAAGCTCACACAGGAAACAAGAAAGCGCATTGACATCATGTGTCAGACCAACGATGGCTTTCAGATAGCCGAAGCAGACCTAAAACTTAGGGGACCCGGAGATTTGGAGGGGACGCAGCAAAGCGGAATTGCCTTTGACTTAAAGATTGCTGACATTGCCCGTGATGGACAGCTGATACAGTTGGCTCGTGATGAGGCACAGAAGATTATCAATGATGATCCTGACTGTGAGAAGAGCCAATACAGCATGCTGTGGAATCGATTAAACGAGCTACGAAAAAGCAATGTGAACTGGGCTGCTATTTCTTAGCGTCATTATTTGCAGTGAATTTGTGGAAAAAAGCAACAATAAAGATACACTTTTTAACAAAAACACTCACAAAACACTGAAAGAAAAGAATAGCAGAGCGTCTGCATAAATATTGCTTAATTATAACTATAAAACCCATGTAATAGGGGAGAATATCCCAAAAAGAGGCATAGACAAAGGTGTATATACGTATTTTTATGGCATTTGTAATTGATACACTTTGGTTAAAGCGTCTATAAAATCTGTTAAGACTGTAACAAGATTGCAATAAATTGACTATTTTTGCAACAGATTTTTAAGAATCATGAGGATTTGATTGATTTGCCTTGAAGATCTGTAAAAGGTTTTTAATAACCTCCATAGGAGACCTAAACCCAAATTTGTATATGAGACTACTGAATAAGATTAAGACATTTGCTTTTATTACTTTGCTTGCAGCATTCGCACAACCAACCATTGCGCAAGACTTATTGGCAAGACAAGCACCCGTAGATAGGAAGATGAAAGCAGTGGATACACTCTTACTTCACAATATTATCGAAAAAGAAAATCTGGAATCTCCAGCAGCTCAGTTGTATGAAGAATGGGACAATCGTTATGCCCATCGACAGACAGCACTTCCCGATAGCTTTAGGATTGACCTTAGGCATTTCTGCATGCCCACCCCGAGTCGTGTAATTACCAGTAATTTTGGTACTCGTTGGGGACGCCAGCATAAAGGCTTGGATATAAAGGTATATATTGGCGACACCATTCGTGCTGCGTTTAGTGGCAAGGTGCGTATAGTACGCTATGAAGCCCGAGGCTATGGAAATTATATTGTCATTCGTCATGGCAATGGATTAGAGACGATTTATGGACACTTGTCTAAGCAATTGGTAAGTGAGAATCAAGAAGTGCGTGCAGGAGATGTCATTGGACTGGGCGGAAATACCGGTAGAAGTACAGGCTCTCACCTGCATTTTGAGACAAGATTGTGCGGTGTAGCATTGAATCCCGCCTTGTTATTTGACTTCCGTGCACAGGATGTGACAGGAGACTATTACACCTTTAGGAACAATTCTTATCAAAGTGAATCGGCAGAAGCGACTCGTTTACGGGGTAAAATTGGCAATGGAGGTTATACGCCAGACCAAGTTAGGGGCGGTGTAGCGAGCAGACGTGAGGATGTGGAAGCTTTCAATACCGTACAGGTACAGTATCACAAGGTACAAGCTGGCGAGACCTTGAACTCGATTGCGCGTAAACGTGGCGTTACAGTAGAACAGATATGTCGATTGAGCCATATAAGTAAGTCTGATAAAATTAAGCCTGGACGAATCTTAAGATATTCGTAAATGGCTTAGAACCTTCACTCAACGATATCTTATCCTCTACGTTTGGATGAGTAAAATATTAGAATTATTACCAATCTAACAGTCTATCTAATAAGGATAGGCTGTTTTCCTTTATATCAGAGGCATAAGGGAAGGGCTAAAATGAGTTCGATTGAATAGAAAGGGTTGGTGAGAAACGTGTCATGGCACTCTATATAAAGTCTAACAAGAGCGTTAGCTAACGGCAAGTGAACTTACATCTATCGTGTTAATGCACAATAAATTGCGATTGAAGCGGTTAAATTTTTATAATTTGTTTTGATATCTCACATATTTTGATATCTTATTTATATATTTGTACACAAATCGTATCGTGTAGAGAGGCCTACCCACTGAATAAGTGATGAATGAGGGCATTGACGCATGAAAGAAAAATATTTAACTAAAAACGAATTGATTATGATGAAGAAACATGGATTAATATTCCCTTTGCTTGCTGCTGCTTTATTGGTTTCGAGCTGTGCAAGTAAGAAAGATTTGGAAAACTGTCAGTCTGAAAATCGTGAGTTGACTTCTAATTATCAGACAGCGAAAGAGCAGTTGGCAGCATCACAGGCGCGTGTTACCTCTTTGGAAGAGCAATTATTGCAACAAAAACGTGACTACGCTGCTTTGCAGAATTCATTGGATAAGAGTTTGTTAAACACAAAATCCAATAATATTAACATCTCTAAATTGGTGGATCAAATTAATGAGTCGAACCAATATATTCGACACTTGGTAGAGGTGAAATCTAAATCTGATTCACTGAACATGGTTTTAACCAACAATTTGACCCGCTCCTTGAGTCGTGAAGAGCTGAAAGAGGTAGATGTTCAGGTGTTGAAGGGCGTGGTTTATATCAGCTTGGCTGATAACATGCTTTATAAAACCGCTTCTTATGAGATTAACGACCGAGCTGCAGAAACTCTGAGTAAGATTGCTAAAATCATCATGGATTATAAAGAGTATGACGTTTTGGTGGAGGGAAATACCGATAATGTTCCTGTGAATCCAAACAGTCCGTTGATGAAGAATATTCGTAACAACTGGGACTTGTCTACGCTCCGTGCATCAAGTGTGGTGCAATACTTGCAAAAGAACTATGGTGTGGATCCTAAACGTATGACCGCTGGAGGACGTGGGGAGTACAATCCATTGACATCCAATAATACAGAGTTGGGTAGACAGCGTAATCGTCGTACTCAAATTATTATCACACCGAAGCTTGATCAGTTCATGGACTTGATTGATGAAGCACCTGAAAATACGAAAGAGTAAATCATCAAGGCACACAGGGTGATAGTTTGCCCTATCACTTGTCGATATTTCTGCTTTTAAATGTGGTTGAAATAAAAGACGATTGCTGTCTAAAAAGCAGATAACATTAGAGCAATATGAAGAAACGAAGTGTATCTTTCGTTAATGACGTATGGCGTTGCTACCACAACTCCACAGTCTGACGAAAGATACACTTTTTATATGTTCCTATCACAAATAAAGTTTGAATGAAAAGCCACGCTTATTAGAAAGCGATAGTAGCATTAAAATAGCAAGGATATAGTTCAATCGTAAACAGTATAATTCATGACTTGATACTTGTGAAGTACTGGTTTTACACAAAGAAATAAAAATATGAATCAAACAATTTTGCAAGGTTTCCACTGGTATACAGAAGGAAACGGAGTGTTTTATAAGCACATGAAGAAAATTTCTGATCAGCTTCAGAAATTAGGTATTACCATGGTGTGGTTTCCACCAGCTTATAAAGCTGCAGGAGGTGCTAACTCTGTGGGGTATGACCCTTATGACTTGTTTGACTTAGGAGAGTTTGACCAAAAAGGAAGTATTCCCACCAAGTATGGTACGAAAGACGAATATATTGATGCCTGCAAAACCTTGCAGAGTAAAAAGATTGCGGTAATGGTTGATGTCGTCTTGAATCATAAGGCTGGCGGAGATGAGACAGAGCATTTTCATGTGGTAAAAGTTGATCCTAACAATCGTCAGAAGAACATTTCTGCACCTTATGAAATTGAAAGTTATACGAAGTTTACCTTCCCAGGTCGAGGGGATAAATATTCTAATTTCAAATGGGATTTCACCTGTTTCTCTGGTGTTGATTATGCAGTGGGAGAAGATAAAGGTATCTTTCAAATCATCAATGACCATGGAGACGGCTGGGAATCTGTAGTAGGGAATGAGAAAGGTAACTACGATTACTTGATGTATAATGACATAGAGCACCGTAATCCCTATGTAAGAAAGGAACTTAATGATTGGGGAAAATGGTATCATGATCAAGTATTCTTTGATGGTGTGCGCTTGGATGCTGTGAAACATCAATCCCCCAAGTTCTATAAAGAATGGTTGACTTTACTCCGTTCGAATACGGGAAAAAATATTTTTGCTGTTGGTGAGTATTGGACGCCAGGCTTATTGCCGTTAATGTTAGAGTATCTAAAAGCTACCGAAGAATGTATGAGTCTTTTTGATGCATCTCTGCAACAAAACTTCCATGTTGCTTCAAAGAGCGGAGATTCGTATGATTTACGTCGAATCTTTGATGAAACCTTGGTTTCTGCACGTCCAGATAAGGCTGTTACAGTGGTGGCTAATCATGATACTCAGCCTTTACAAGCCTTAGAGGCACCCGTTGAGCCATGGTTTAAGCCGTTGGCTTACGCTCTTATCTTGTTGCGACAAGATGGCTATCCTTGTGTTTTCTACCCTGATTTGTTTGGTGCACATTACAAAGACACAGGAAATGATGGTCAAGAATATGAGATATTCTTGGATAAGGTGGATGGTATTGAAGGATTGATGAAAGCTCGCAAAGAGAATGCTTATGGATTACAACGCGATTATTTTGAAGATGCAAATTGCTTAGGGTGGACTCGTGAGGGTGACGGATTTAACCGAGGTTGTGCCGTTGTGATGAGTAATAAAGATCAATACGAAAAGCCTATGGAAGTTGGAAAGGCTTACGCAGGACAGTATTTCTATGATTTATTGGGTCGATTTGATCACAAAATTCAAATTGACGAAAATGGCTGGGGTAACTTTACATGTCCAGCAGGAAATGTTTCCGTTTGGGTTCCAGCGTGATTCCTTTGCTCTGTCCTATAATAGTAATGGGGAATATGATGCAATTTGTTCATATTCCCCATCGTTGAAATAATAGGGTGATGTTCATCATAGCATCAGAATCGAGTCATCACTTCAATGACGAACTTATCTTTTTCTGACATTTTTGCGAACTGATTTTGCTCATAAAAGTACTTTTCATAATTCAGGCGAATATCTGAGATAAAGGGTTTGTCGATGCTTAATGTTACACCACCAGTGAGACGCGACCGTTTATAGTCGTTGATGATAAGCGTTCCGTTTTCATCTTTCACACCATTCTTATAACGGAACCCGTCACTATGATCGGACATATAATCATAACGAATAAGAGGAGACACCTTTGTAAAGAAACATCTTCTTAGTGGAATGTCATAATTAATAAAGGTATTGACAGAATTAACATCATGAAAAGCTTGGTGTGCATACGTCTTGTGGAGATATTCCAGTTCAGCATGCCACCCATGAGCATGATAATACATGCCTGCATCGTACATCATGACAGTTGAATGTGCTGGACTAATCTTTTGAGCACTAAGTGTGAAGTTCCATTTTCCTGCGACAAACGCTTGTAATTTGGTGGAGAAATTAATTTCATTCGTCCAAAAATCTACTTGATGTGTCAGTCCCGAACCATTGAAGATACCAATCTCAAGTCGCATAGGAACGAGGATCTTAAAATTATATCCCGCTGTTAAGCCCACATCGCGCACATCGCCTACCTGTTTAGCAATGAACGATCGGTTGGCAAAATACTGTTGATGGGGTGATCGGTGTGCATCTATCGTAAACGGAACTCGCATCTGTCCGATCGTTATTTGCAAACGTTCCAAGGGTGTTATCTTGGTATAGGCATCTAACATCCTAATTTGTCCCTTGTCAGAGAGGTCTATTTCGGTTTTGTAAGATACATTGTTTGCTACGTTACCAGATAAACTAAACCGTGCTGTACGCACTTGAAATCTGCCTTTTTGGTCTTGGGGTTGGTACTCATACTTGCCTCTAAAAGTACCGTGAATATGGGGCGTGTAATCTATGTTATTCGTGTTTTGCGAAAAACAAGACAAGCAGAGGGGTATCATCCATATTGTTAGTTTCAGGGCTCTCATGATTTATTTGAGTTGAGTGATGCTTATTTTGACACAAAATTACATGTTTACTTTTTTATTGAGGTGATAAACTTGTTACATTTTTATGACAAAAGATAAGCGATTGCGCATAACAAATGATGGAAAGAATCCTATTTATAACGACAGTCACATAAAAATGTAATATAATTGTAAAAAGCAATACAACAATATTTCGATATTATATCTTAAATTTGCAACAAACTAATTGTATCGTTGTATGAAAGAGAATAAAAAACTCATCAAGGATGTCCTCAAGAAAACCTTAAATAGAGAGGATAAATTCGAGAATTTGGTATTAAATCTTGCCTTGAAAAAAATGACAGGAGCCAAGGAGGATGCGGCTGGCGTGTTCTATTCCAAGAAACAAAAGCGTGTCATTATGGCATCGAAGACCTTAGAAGGTGTCTACGAAATCCCTGAAGGAACTGAAACAATTGATGATAATGCGTTCTGGGGATGTGCTTATGTGGAGGAGATAAAGATACCCGAGACCGTTACTCGAATTGGTAATGAGGCTTTTGCCAGATGTATGTCATTGAAAAAATTGGTGATTCCTGCATCTGTAAAAACTCTTGGATACAATCCTTTCATCGATCTCAATAGTCATGTAGTAGATTGTCAATCTCCTCATTTCGTGATTGAGAACAAATTGTTGTACTCAGCTGATCAGAAAACGCTCATTGCATGCTTAACGGATGCAGCCATGGTCATCATTCCGAAGACTGTTGAACAAATCTCGGATTTTGCTTTCACCCGTCGTCGAAACCTTAAAAAAGTTGTTATCCCTGACACAGTAAAGGCTATAGGGAGTGATGCTTTTTCTGACTGTGATAGTCTCGAAGAAATCGTGATACCTGCATCAGTAAGTACCATTGAAGGACATGCCTTTGCGGAATGCGATAAATTGAAGAAAATTACCTTCTTTGGAGTAGTAGAGCATGTTGCTCGTACGACCATTTCTAATTGTGAGTCGCTCAAGAAAATCATTGTTCCAGAGGGAGCTTCCAAGCATTATATTAAACAGCTCCATGTACCTTTAGAGTTGGAAGACATTGTAATCGAGAATGTGAAAAAGGGAGACAAACATGTTGAAGTATCGGAAGAATAAGCTTCTCTCTTGCAATTTTCATCGTCAATAATAATCAAGACTGCTTTATGACAACACGGAAAAATAATAAGAACCACAGCTATGTTGAGCGTGATGTAAGTTGGATGTACTTTAATCATCGTATTTTACAAGAAGCACAAAAAGAACATGTGCCTCTGTTAGAACGTCTTTCATTCCTTGGTATCTATTCAAATAACTTGGATGAGTTCTTTCGAGTGCGTGTAGCTTCTCTCAATAAGATTTTAGATAATGGCAGAATTGAGACTCAAACCGAAAAGAAAATCAAGAAAACCATCAAGACGATTAACCGTTTGAACGAAGAATACAACAGAGAATATACCCAGGTCATCAATCAGGTATTTGACGATTTGAAAACACATCATATCCGATTGCTTGACGATACACAACTCAACGAGGAGCAAAAAACTTTCCTGACCGAGTTTTATTACGATAAGTTGAATGGCTCTACCAATCCTATATGGCTCTCACAGATAGACGACATCAGCGTGTTGGAAGACAATCGAATCTATTTAATGGTAAAGCGAACCACAGAAGGGAATCATAAGCCAAAGTATGCCATCATTAAAGTGCCCGATCGCATTTATGGGCGTTTTATCAAAATACCATCTTCCGACGGTTATGACAACTTTATGTACCTCGACGATGTCATTCGTTATTGTTTACCACTTGTCTTTATTGGGATTAAAGGCTGTACGTATGAAGCTTATTCCTTCAAGTTCACAAAGGATGCAGAGATGGAGGTTGATAACGAATCTGATTATGGAGTCATGGAACGCATCGCTATAGGAGTGAGCAGCAGGAAACGAGGAGAGGCTATTCGATTGGTTTATGATAAGAACATGCCTTCAGATTTAAAGAAAAAAATGATGCATCGCTTGAATATAAAAGAGTTGGACACACAATTAGCTGCGGGCAGATATCAAAATCATAAGGACTTAATGGATTTTCCTTCATTTAGTCACAATCAACTTAGTTATCCCAAATGGTCAGGAATACTGAAGCCAGAATTCTTGTCAGATGACAGTATCTTTGACCTTATCAAGGCGAAAGATCGATTTATCCATGTTCCTTACCATTCTTTTAATGGATATATTCGACTACTTAGAGAGGCGGCTCTGCGCCCAGAGGTTCAGGAAATTAAGACGACACTCTACCGTTTGGCAAAAGATTCTAAAGTGGTCAAGG
Organism: Hoylesella timonensis 4401737 = DSM 22865 = JCM 15640; assembly: GCF_000455445.1. Classification (GTDB taxonomy): domain Bacteria; phylum Bacteroidota; class Bacteroidia; order Bacteroidales; family Bacteroidaceae; genus Prevotella; species Prevotella timonensis. The sequence continues at coordinate 159,179 of NZ_HG417094.1, forward strand.
CCTTAATCTGTGCAGCGCAAAACGGTAAAAAGGTCACAGCAGTCGTCGAACTGTTGGCTCGTTTTGATGAAGAGAGTAATATCAAGTGGAGTAAACGAATGCAAGAGGAGGGCGTGAATGTTATCTTTGGAGTGGAAGGACTAAAGATTCACTCCAAATTGTTGCATATCACGACCAAATCAGGGAACTTCGCTTGTGTGGGTACAGGCAACTTCCACGAGGGTAATGCCAAGACTTATACCGATTATCTCATGATGACCGCCCGTCCACGTATAGTCAATGAGGTTGAAAAGGTGTTTAGCTTTATAGACAAACCTTTTTCACAAGTACGGTTCAGAGAGCTGATGGTGTCACCCAACTCGATGAAGACGCGTATTATTCGGATGTTAGATACCGAGATGAAGAATGCGCAGGCAGGACTTGAGGCTTGGGTTAAAATCAAAATCAACCACATCACAGACGCTGATATCGTTGAAAAACTGTATGAAGCTTCTTCTGCTGGTGTTCAAATTGATATTCTTCTTCGTGGTAATTGCTCATTAGTACCTGGAATCAAAGGGGTTAGTGAAAATATAAAGATTATAGGAATTATTGATAGATACTTAGAACATTCCCGCATTTTGATATTTTGCAATGGTGGTAAGCCACGTTATTTCTTAGGCTCGGCAGATTGGATGCCCCGAAATCTGATTAATCGTATAGAGGTCATGTCTCCCGTTTATGACGATGATTTGCAGCAAGATTTATTACGTACCATTGAATACGGAATGCAAGACACTGCTAATGGGCGAATCGTAGATGGGTTTGGAACCAATGAAATTCAATCTATTCCTGACCAGCAACAGCCTTTCCGTTCGCAAGAAGCTTTGTTTCGAGCTTATCAAAATGAGCAAGAACAGGCTTAATAGCTGGAAAATAATGAGGTAGAATAATTAAAAACTTAAAAGTAATGAAAGCAAAAACATACGCTGCCATAGATATAGGGTCGAATGGTGCTCGCTTACTAATCAAGCGATTTGATGACAATGCGCCCGAGTTCGACCGCATTAAACGCGTCCTATTCATCCGTGTACCGCTACGTTTGGGTAAAGATGTCTTTACATTAGGTAAGATTTCAAAAGAGCGCGAAGTCATGATGATGCACATGATGAAGGGTTTCAAGCACTTTATGTTATTGAATCAGGTGGATGATTATCGTGCTTGTGCAACGGCAGCAATGCGTGATGCAGAGAATGGCAAAAAGATAATGAAATCAATAATGCAGGAAACGGGCATCAAACTGGAAATTATTCGGGGAGAAGAAGAGGCGCGTTTGCTGTGCAATAACGTGATTGAGCAAACCAATAGCAACAGTGGTAGCTATGCGTATGTAGATGTCGGAGGAGGTAGTACCGAAATTTCATTGCTGCATGATGGGGTGTTAGCGGAGAGTCATTCGTTCAATATCGGTACCTTGCGCATGCTCAGTGGAAAGGTAACCAATGCTACCAAGTATCAAATGCGCGGTATGCTGGACATGTATGCAGAAGAGTTTCCTGGTGCGCAAATCATTGGTTCGGGTGGAAACATCAATAAACTCTTTAAGTTGACGCACAATAAAAATGACGAGAAGGTCATAAAAGTGAGTGAACTAAAGGAGATATACGAAGAACTTGCTCAACTCAACGAGGAAGAAAGGAAAGAAAAATATGGTTTGAAAGACGACCGTGTCGATGTTATCATACCAGCAGCAGAAATCTTTCTAATGGTAGCCAGCGGCTTAAAATGCGATGCCATATATGTTCCTAATATCAGTTTGGCAGACAGCATTGTAGATGGTATGTATCGCAGCCAACTCAAGAAGCAGGGATAATACACATCGTTTCATTGATAAGACGGTGCTGCTCAGAACTTCTGATACAGCACCGTCCGCATGATTTCCATTTATTTTGACCTCTTGGCTACGCTAATTGCTTGAGGAGATAGGCACACTTCTCGGGATTCCCTACCGTTTTACCTTTATCGCACGACAGTTTCACGCAGTCGTGCCATTCGCGTTTTTCTGTAATTCGGCTCTTTGTTAGTTTCACAACAATATTCATTGGTTCCGCATTCTCCACATCACAGGTTAAGAAAGTCCCCATTCCATAGCTGTCTTGTATGCGTCCATTGACATATTCGTGTATTTTGATTGCCTTCTTGATGTCGAGTCCATTGCTATACACCACTTGCTTGGTTTTAGGATTGATACCCAAGCTCTTGTATTTCTCAATAATCTTCTCTGTCTGTTCTTGCTCGTCACCACTATCTACACGCAGTCCTGTAAACATCATAGCCATGCGTTTGGATAGATTATTGAAGAAAACTTTATCGCCAAAGCAGTCGTATAGATAAATACCATTATCGCCATCGTAGACATCACTAAATTTTTTCATGACATTAAAGTTGCATTCAAAGACACCACTGATGTTTTCTTCAAATTGTATCAGTTGATGACTCATGGTTCCGATAGGCGTCAAATCGTGCTTCATTGCCAAATACACATTGCTTGTTCCTGTCAGCTTCCCTGTCCATTTGTGATATCCGGCCTCGTCTTGATAGCCACCTTGTTCGTAAGTCTCTTTCATTACCTTCACTACCGTGTCGTGATGATCGAACGAGAACCTGCGCCGAGTACCCATATCCCCTAAGACAATACCATTTTTCAATATCTCTCTTGTCTTTTCTATGGCTCTTTTTCGTTCCACTTCCAAGTTGTATCTCTCAAAATCACCACGAAGATAGTGCATTAACTCGGATATGGTAGCCAAGATAGGCATTTCCCACATAATGGCTGAATACCACTTGCCGCGCACTGTAATTTGCAAATGTCCTGCTTCATCTTGCGTTACCGTTACTTCGTGAGGATTGAATCGATAACCACGAAGAAACGTAAAATACCATTCGGGAAGGTAGTACATCCTACGTTTCATGAACGAAATCTCCTCCTGCGTTATCATGACTTGCGGCATATAGCCTAATTGTTCTTCCACTAACCCTGCAAATCCTTCTGGATAAATGGTGTCGTTGCGGTCAAAGAAGTTGTATTCTACCTCTGCACGAGGATATTTTTGTAAAATATAATATTGGCAACTAAAAGTATAGGCGTCGTTGTCTGTAAGATGACTGATAATTTGTTTCATATTCTTAGGAAATGTCTATTCATCGGTTTTCGGCATTGTAGCAAACGCAAAGATACATATTTTCTTGACAATTATCACCTTATGGGATTGATTATTGAATCTTAACGAAATATTTTTTATTCCCCCTTTTAATAGTCGTACCTTTGTAGAAAGACAATAATAGGCATCACTGTTCTGGGTAAAAGAGCAACATTCACTTTGAACACGGAAAAGAAATCTGCGTATGAATTATAAAATAAAAGCGTTATTTTTTGATATTGATGGCACACTGGTTAGTTTTCAAACCCACCAAATACCTGACTCCACGGTACAGGCATTAGAGGAGGCAAAGGCTAACGGCGTACAAGTGTATATTTCAACAGGCAGACCGTTGTCGTTAATCACGGTTCTCGGTTCCATTCAACATTTAATAGACGGCTACATCACCACCAATGGAGCTTACTGTTTTGTTGGAAATCACGATGTTTGCCAGCACGCCATCCCTCGAGAGAGCGTTGACTTTGTCATTTCGCAAGCTATAGAACAGCAGTTTTGCTGTGTCTTGGTGGGCACCAAACATTTATGTGTTTTTCAGCAAGATGAAACGTTCAACCAAGTTTTCTTAGAGCTTCTTAAGGTTCAGGGCATAGATAAAGCGGTATCACAGAATGTGGTTTTACAAGAGCCTATTTTACAATTGAGTCCTTTTATTACGCAACAGCAAGAAACAGAACTGATGAGTAAGCTTCCCACTTGTCAGTCTGGACGTTGGCATCCCGCTTTTACGGACATCACCTCCCTTTCTGCTGATAAGGGGCAGGGCTTGCAAGCGATGGCCAACTATTTGGGACTTTCGCTCAATGAGACGATGGCTTTTGGCGATGGAGGCAACGACATCACTATCATTCAGCAGGCAGGAATAGGGGTGGCTATGGGAAATGCCGTACCTGAATTAAAGCAGGTTGCCGATTATATCACTACTTCTGTAGACGAGCATGGAGTTCGAGAGGCACTCATCCATTACGGTATTATTGCCAAAGACACGCTGTAGCAGTACTTCTTCATTTTCTCTAATGGTTTTTCTTTGACAGAAAAATAGGATTCTTTTCACTCTTATGTTCAAATCCTATCGTTCTTTTGTCTAAAAGCTGTATCTTTGCAACAGCTAATTATGTTGATAGACTTATGGAACAGAAACTTTTTGTTTATAATACCCTGACACGTAAGAAGGAACTCTTCGAGCCTTTGCATGCCCCCAACGTTGGTATGTATGTGTGTGGCCCTACTGTTTATGGCGATCCGCACTTAGGACATGCCCGTCCGTCGATTACTTTTGACATCCTTTTCCGTTATCTCAAGCATCTTGGGTACAAGGTGCGCTACGTCCGTAATATTACCGATGTGGGGCATTTGGAACACGATGCCGACGAAGGTGACGACAAGATTGAGAAGAAAGCTCGCTTGGAACAGTTGGAACCCATGGAGATAGCGCAGCATTATACCAATCGTTACCATGCTGCTATGGAAGCCCTAAACGTGCTGCCTCCAAGCATCGAGCCGCATGCCACAGGTCACATCATAGAGCAAGAGGAACTGGTAAAACAAATTCTTGCCAATGGTTATGCTTACGAGAGCAACGGTTCGGTTTATTTTGATATTGAGAAATATAACAAAGATCATCACTATGGCATACTCTCTGGGCGAAACTTGGACGATGTCATTAATAACAGTCGTGAGTTGGACGGTGTAGGCGAGAAGCGCAACCAAGTAGACTTTGCCCTTTGGAAGCGTGCCATGCCCGAACATATCATGCGTTGGCCCAGTCCTTGGAGCGATGGTTTCCCTGGCTGGCACTGTGAGTGTACCGCCATGGGGCGTAAATATTTGGGCAATCATTTCGATATTCATGGCGGGGGAATGGACCTTGTCTTCCCACATCACGAATGTGAAATAGCGCAAGCTGTAGCCAGTCAGGGCGACCAGATGGTGCGCTATTGGATGCACAATAACATGATTACTATCAATGGGAAGAAGATGGGAAAGAGCTTGGGCAATTTCATCACGCTCGAACAATTCTTTACAGGCGAACATGACAGTTTGGAACAGCCCTATTCACCCATGACAATTCGGTTCTTCATCCTGTCGGCTCACTACCGTGGAACGGTAGATTTTTCCAACGAGGCATTACAAGCAAGTCAAAAAGGTTTAGAGCGTTTGATGAATGGTGTACACGATTTGGAACGTTTGCAAGCAGCGGCAACCTCGGATGAGGCTACACATAAGTTTGTTGCCGAATTGCGCCAACAGTGCTATGATGCCATGAATGATGATTTGCAAACACCAGTTGTCATTAGTAAGTTGTTCGAGGCGTGCCACATCATCAACACTTTGCTCGACCACACAGGTAGCATTGATCAAAAAGATTTAGACGAATTGAAAGAAGTGATGCACTTGTTTGCTTTCGACTTGTTAGGACTTAAAAATGAGCAAGGCAACGACAACGATGCTCGTGAAGCAGCATACGGAAAGGTGGTAGACATGGTGCTTGAGTTAAGGGCAAAGGCTAAGCAGGCTAAAGATTGGGCTACCAGCGACCAAATACGTGATGCCTTGGCTGCTAATGGTTTCGAAGTGAAAGATACGAAGGATGGTGTAACGTGGAAATTAAATAGATAACCTCGTATTTCTTGTATAGTTTATCGGCACAGCGAGTAAGATAGAATACCGTTCAAGGTCTTACTTACTGTGCCGATAGCATTTGGTGACTTGCTCACTCACCGCTCAATGCGTCGCCCACTACTTCGTAACTTCTTCTCCAAACAGGGTTGCCGAGGTACTTCTCATGATGCGCACACGTACCGTCTCACCAATGTGATGCTTGCCTTTGTCAAACACCACCATCTTGTTTTGCTCTGTTCTGCCACAGAGTTGCTCTCTGCTACGCTTGCTAAATCCTTCTACTAACACCTCAAAATCTTTGCCTTCATCCTTTTTATTAGAGATAGCACTCAGTTCGGTTTGTAGATGTATCATCTCGTTGAGGCGTCGAATCTTCTCCTCCTCGGGTACATTGTCGGGCAAATGTTTCGAGGCGTAGGTGCCTGGTCGTTCAGAATACTTGAACATGAAGGCAGAGTCATAGCCCACGGTGCGCATCAATTGGAGCGATAGTTGGTGGTCTTCTTCTGTCTCACCATGATAACCTACAAATATATCGGTAGAAATACCGCAATCGGGAATGATACGTTGTATGGCACGAATGCGATCCATATACCATTCCACTGTGTATTTGCGGTTCATCAGCTTTAGAATTTTGTCGCTGCCACTTTGAACTGGTAGGTGGATATGCTTGCATACATTGGGCTCTTCGGCGATGACGCGCAAGGTATCGTCGCTCATATCTTTGGGATGCGATGAGGTAAAACGGATACGAATATCGGGTACTTCATGGGCGACACGGCGCAACAGTTGCGGAAAGTCAATGGTGTGGGCAGCAATAGTCTCTCCATTATCCAGCTGTCGTTCGGGAACAGTGAAGCAATATGAGTTCACGTTTTGTCCTAAGAGTGTGATTTCCTTGTAATGCTTGTCGCGCAAATCACGCACCTCACGCAGGATGCTCTCGACATCTCTCGACCGTTCTCTGCCGCGCGTGTAAGGAACGATGCAATAATGGCAAAAGTTATTGCAACCACGCATAATGCTCACAAAGCCACTCACTTTGCCTATCATCAGGCGTTGAGGCACTACATCCTTGTAGGTCTCTGTTTTTGAAAGCTCAATATCAATAGCCTTGTTGCCCGTCTCGGCTTGTGCCATCATGTCGGGCAAGTTCAGATACGAGTCAGGACCGCACACCAAGTTGGTATGATGATTGTTCAGCAAGTCGTCCTTCACACGCTCTGCCATACAGCCTAACACACCTAAAATGAGATTTCTACCTTTCTTGCGTTCTGCATGCAAGGCATCTAAGCGGTTGTATATTTTGTTCTCAGCGTTCTCGCGGACACTACATGTATTTAAAAAGATAGCGTCAGCCTCTTCCTCTTGTTCGCAAAGTTCGTAGCCAGCCATTTGCATGACCGATGCTACTACCTCACTGTCAGCCACATTCATTTGGCATCCATACGTCTCTATAAAAAGTTTTTTCATTGTCTTTGTCATTAGGGTACAAAGGTACAAAATAATTTTGATATGGTTGTATTCAGTATTTGGTACTTCTTTGCTGTGATTTCTAAGCAAATTCATGCTGAATTATCTTTACAAGTGCCTCTCCATAATTCGCGTATTTGTCAGCAAGTGGGGAAGTGGCGCTGAATATGCGAGTATTGGAGAAGTTTCTTCTTTCTTGATAATCAGTAAGTTAGTTGTTTTGTTGGTTTTTCGTACCACCTAAAGCAATGCTTTAAGCTCATTAACTCATGGAGATAACACCGTTAGATGGTGCTTTCAGTAGTGTTATAAACACGAGATAGCGCCATTAAGTGCATGTTTTAGTAGATTTTGTTCATAAAAACAGGAAAAATGACTCCTTATTTTACATCAAATAACCCATTTTTTTGTGTAGAATGAGGAGTTTAGAAGTGTTAAATTTCAGTCATTTTTTAGGACAAAAGTATATGTAGAGCTACCCCTTCATGTTCCTACTGATATACATTAAAAAATAGTAAAAAATCACTCCTGTGATGAGACCAGCAAAGGCATCAATGGCATAATGTGCCTGAATGTACACGGTCGCCATACACAAAAAGAGGTAAAAAGGAAGCATGATGTAGAGCAACATCCTATTTTTGGTATGACCTATGAGCAGGAGACAGATGGTAGAAATGCCTACGTGCGAGCTGGGAAAGGCGGCTGTGGGACGCTCGCCAGCGGCTTTGGCATCCTCTACAAGATGATAAAAGAAGCCTTCGTGGTATCCCGGACTGGGCAAACAGTCTTGGTGAAAGTTGAAATAATCGTACATAGGAGGGAAGACTCCTTTTGCTGCTTGTTCGAGTCCGATGGCTTTGAAATAAAAGGTGGGACCCACAACGGGCAGTAATACATAAATGGCATAAAAGAGAAAGAACGAGGCAGTGAGAACAAAGGCACTTCGTTGGAACTCTTTTCGGTGAAAAAACAAGTAGAATAGAGGCACAGCTGCTACCATGGGGTAGTACGAAGCATAACCCATATCCATCAATTCGCTGATGATGGGCGAGGAGAAGTGATGTGCAAAAGCCAGTGCAGGTTGCATCCCGAAGAGTTGTTGTTCCCAAGTGGCGAAGAGATGATCAAGGTTTGGAAGTACTCTGTTAAGCTCGTAGGTGTCGGGATACCACCACACTAACAACCCCATTTGTACGAAGGAGCGTATCACCTTGATGAATCGACAGGGCAACAAGCGGTAGACTCCCCATAAAGCCATGGTAATAATGGCAATTTGGACACGCCCTATAAGCATTGACTGTGGGTTCACCAACTTGGTATAAGTCAACAAAATCATGAGAAACGTGAATCCCATGTAAAGAAACATAGCCCACTCTATGGGTAACAGTCCACGTACGGGTTTCTTTTCTCGTGTGAAAAAGTCAGAAATGAAATAGTTCATTTTGATTCAGTTCTTTAAGATAAGCAGGAAAAGGGGGCTATAACCAATGATTTTCCCGATACCATTTAATCGTTTGAGGCACGCCATCGGACAGTGTATAATGTGGGTGATACCCCAATTCGTCCATGGTTGGTTCTATGTTACAGCGCCAGTTGCGTTGGCGTATGATGTTATATTTGTCTTTGTTCAGCGTCGTTGCCTTGCCTGTATATTTTCCCAAGTATTCACACAGATTGGCAATGAGGCGCAATAACCATATCGGTGCATGTAGATGTAGGCACCATGGGTTGCCCAATTCCTTTCTGATAAGGTCGTTGAATGCATTAGATTGGTACACTTTCCCATCTGTAATGAAGTATTTACGACCATTCATACCTCTGTCCAAAGCTAAAAAAACGGCTTGAACTACATCGAGAACGTAAACGAAAGTGAGGTCTTGACGTTGAAAGCCTACTGAAAAATCTACTTGGTTTTTGATGCTTTTGGCGACCAGATAATAATCTTTTTCGCGTGGACCATAAATGCCTGTAGGACGTAGAATGACGTATGGGAAATCGTTGCCAATGCGATCGAGATACTGTTCGGCTGCTAATTTGCTTTTGCCGTAATGGGTATTAGGCTTTGGAACATCGTCTTCGTTGATTTCATGATAGGGCATTGTGTCCTTGATGGCACCAAATACGCCTAATGAACTGATGTAGATGAAGCGTTTCATGGGCATGCGAAGTTGGAGTAGGGCATCAACAAGGTGTTTTGTCCCTTCGGTGTTTACCTTGAAAAAGTCTTCCGCATGCACGCTCTTCGTTATTCCTGCGGCATGTACCACATAGTCAAACGCATAATCTTTGAGTTGTTTGACCAATGTTTCGGTAGATGAAAGGTCGAGTGTAAGAAAATGGATACGCTTGTCTTGGAGGTATTCACGTGAAGAAGAAGGCCTCACAGCCGCCCATACCTCCATACCTCGTTGTAAGGCTTCGCTGACAATAAAACTGCCAACAAAACCACTTGCACCCGTAATAAGAATATTCATCAATAAATATAATTAAGGTGCAAAGTTACAGAAATATCTTCGAAACCCAAATTTAATGCAAAATATTCGATACAAAACGGTGCGTTATCAATTCTTTTTTGTTAATTTGCAATTATCATTATAAAACACAAAACGTTATGGGAAAAGGAAAAAAAGGTGGGAAACGAATGTCAAAGAAACAATTAAGTGAAAAACTGGAAGGCTTCTTCTCTACACAACCAGGGCAAACCTTTGGTTTGAAGGACATCTTTCGCTCGTTGAGATTAGACACACATCCTTTGAAAATGTTGGCTATTGACATCATGGAAGAGATGGCGTGGGATGACTTTTTGACCAAAGTGTCTGACAACTCTTATCGTCTCAACGAGATGGGGCAGATTTTGGAAGGTGTATTTTGCCGTAAAGGGAATGGTAAGAATTCGTTTATCCCAGACGAAAGTGATAAGCCCATCTTTGTTCCAGAACGTAATTCTATGTCTGCTTTGAACGGTGATCGTGTGAAAGTCTCGCTTTTAGCACGTCGGGAAAAGCACATCAGAGAAGCACAAGTCATTGAAATATTATCGCGAGCACGCGATCAATTCGTTGGGAAATTGCGTGTAGAGAAAGATATTGCTTATCTTGTCACACAAGAAAATTTGTTTGTACACGACATTTTGATACCAAAAAGCAGGCTCAAAGGAGGAAAAAATAATGAGAAAGTGGTGGTCAAAGTAACCAAATGGCCCGATCCAGAGCATAAGAACATTATGGGACAAGTCGTGGATATCTTGGGTGATACAGGCGACAACGATGCTGAGATGAATACTATTTTAGCCCAATATGGCTTGCCTTATAAGTATCCTAAAGCTGTAGAGCAGGCTGCTGATAAGATTTCAGGCGATATATCTCAAGCAGAATTGCAGACTCGGGAGGACTTCCGAGACGTCTTTACCTGTACCATAGACCCCAAAGATGCCAAGGATTTTGATGACGCACTGTCTATTCGGAAGTTGAATAGAGGCATGTGGGAGGTCGGCATCCATATCGCAGACGTCACACACTATGTGAAAGAAGGCTCTATCATCGACAAGGAAGCACAAAAGCGTGCCACTTCGGTCTATTTAGTCGACCGTACTATTCCAATGCTCCCAGAACGATTGTGTAACTATATCTGTTCGCTTCGCCCCAATGAGGAGAAACTTTGTTATAGTGTCATCGTGAATATGGATGAGCAAGGTGTGGTAGCAAACACTCGGATAGTGCATACCGTCATAAAAAGCAATCGTCGCTATGCCTACGAAGAGGTGCAACAACTTCTTGAAGAGAATGGAGTTAAAGATGGAACAGGGCAGCCTGCTCCCCAACCACGCAATGGTAAATATGTAGGAGAAAATGCCGAAGAGCTTATTATGCTCGATAAATTGGCAAAGAAGTTGCGTGAGGTAAGATTTAAGAATGATGCAGTGAAGTTTGATAGTGAAGAACTTCACTTCGATATAGACGAGACAGGAAAACCTATCAGATGTTATTTTAAGCGCTCGAAGGATGCCAACAAGCTGATTGAGGAGTTTATGTTGTTAGCAAATCGCACGGTGGCAGAGAGCGTGGGAAAAGTAAAGAAAGGCAAGAAATCAAAGACGTTGCCTTATCGTGTGCATGATGTGCCAGACCCACAGAAGCTTGAAAACCTAAAAGACTTTGTTGTTAAATTCGGCTATAAGGTGAAAACAGAAGGTACAAAGGGCGAGATGGCACGCAGTCTCAACAAACTCATGGACGCTGTAGAGGGAAAAGACGAGCAGAAATTGGTACAGACGGTGGCATTAAGGGCGATGATGAAAGCAAAATACACCATTCATAACATAGGACACTTTGGGTTGGCATTCCCTTATTACACCCATTTTACATCTCCTATTCGTCGCTATCCAGACATGATGGTGCATCGGTTGTTAACCCGATATGCGCAAGGTGGACGGAGTGCCAACAAGGAATATTACGAAGAACTGTGTGAGCATAGTTCGGAGATGGAACAAATTGCTGCCAATGCAGAGCGTGATTCTATCAAATATAAAATGGTAGAATTTATGGGAGAGCATCTTGGTGAAGTGTTTGATGCACACATCAGTGGCATTCAGAATTATGGTATCTATTGTGAAATTGATGAAAATCACTGCGAAGGATTAGTGCCTATACGCGACTTAGATGATGACTATTATGATTTTGATGAAAAGAATTATCTATTAGTAGGACGTAGACATCATCATAAATATCAGTTGGGAGATGCCATTCGCATTAAGGTTGCACAGGCTAACCTTGAGAAGCGGCAACTCGACTTCACGATTGTAAAATAGTTGTTCATCAATAGAAGTAGGGCTACTTGCCGTCAACAATGGGGGATGAAAATAACTTTCGAGTAGGTGAATGTTTACCACACCGACAGTCAGCTCATGATAATGAAGCGGCAGTAGTTTCAGTGAGATAACATGAAGTATATAGATAAACATTTAATGGAAGGTGAACAGGTTGTTTACATTCCGCAGTTGCACTCTTCTCTTTATTGGGGAGCATTGTCTTGGGCTGTTTTCGGAATCATTATCATGGTGTTTCCTACTGATGGAACACTCTTCAAAATTCAGCTGTCAGCAAGTCTTATCCTAATTCTGATCAGTGTTTTGAAGTGCATAAAGATGTACGGAGGTCGTCAATATGTACTCACTAACCGTAGAATTATTGCCAAAAAGGGGTTGGTGCAGCGTGACTCACTTGAACTCTTGTTGCGCAAATGTGAAGGTGTACAGATAAGGCAGAGTGTCTTGGGACGCATCTTTGACTATGGAACGGTGATAGTAACCACGGGAGAAGCCACCAACTACTTTGAATACATCAAGAATCCGATTGCGTTTAGTAGTGCTATCAATCAGATGATAGACTCATTGAAGTCGTTTGAATAAATCTTTCATCGGCAGATAGAAGATGTTGGTTCTGTCTGCCGATGAAAGGAAAAAGAAAGAAAATCTTTGTGGATATGTGTTTCTTTACGCGTTCTCGTTGATGAAATGTGCTATTTCATCAAGGGAGTGTGCTATCTTTATTTGTTGGTGATAATCGCCTCTAATCATTCCCTTTTGTGTCAAATCATCCAGTAGGGCAATGAGCGAATCCCAAAATCCATTGATATTGTATAAGATAACAACGTGATGGTGGTAGCCAATAGAATGTGCTGAAACGATAGAAAATATCTCGTCAAGGGTGCCAACACCGCCAGGAAGTGCAATTGAAATGTCACTTTGCGCAAGCATCAGCTCTTTTCTGTCACTCAAGTTGTCGCAGGGAATTTCTATGTCTACGGCATCTGATACCTTTCCATTCTTTTCAATGATGGACGGAATGACCCCAATTGTTCTGCCACCTCTTTGGTGTACTGCCTTGGCAATACAATCCATGAGTCCTAAGTTGCATCCGCCAAACACCAAGTCGTGGTGCTCTTCAGCCATCCAGTTGCCTAACTCTTGCGTTCTTTCAAAGTAAACAGGGTCAATGTGGTCGTTGGCGGAACAGAAAACTGCTATCTTCATATTGTCTTTTGTTGTAGATAAGATGCTGAAAGGAATTTCCTTATGGTCTCTTGATGTTTTTACAATTTCATAAATTCGTTGTGGATACGTTCCGCAATAGCAGTGAATTCTTCTTCAGAAAAGATGATTCCCTTTTTATGGAAATCAACATCGCCCTCATTATCCATAGGAATGAGGTGGATATGCGCATGCGGCACTTCTAATCCTAAAACGACTTGAGCCACTTTCTTGCATGGATAAGCGCTCTTAATAGCTTTTGCCACCTTTTTCGCAAACATTTGGAAAGCAGCTAACTCCTCATCTTCCATGTCAAAAATATAATCAACTTCACGACGTGGAATGACTAATGTATGCCCTTCTTTCAAGGGATTGATGTCTAAAAATGCATAAAATTGAGCATCTTCTGCACATTTATAGCTTGGAATTTCACCAGCAGCAATTTTTGAAAATATATCCATAAGTCATCAAATTTATTCAATAGAAATGTTGTCAATACGTAGATGAATGGTGCCAGCTGGAATCTTAATCTCAACTTCATCACCCACCTTCTTGTTTAATAATCCCTGTGCAATAGGAGTCTTGATAGAGATTTTCCCTGCTTTCAAATCCGCTTCGCTTTCACTTACAATGGTGTAAGTCATTTTAGATTTGGTTTTTAGATTGGTCATCTCTACCTTTGACAAAATCTGAACCATGTTAGCACTCAGCCGAGAGACGTCTACTATCTTTGCTTCTGCAATGGTCAGCTTCATTTTGTTAATCTTATCTTCAAGGTGAGCCTGCGCTTCTTTAGCAGCATCGTATTCAGAATTCTCACTTAAGTCTCCCTTATCACGCGCCTCTGCAATGGCAGCTGATGCCTTTGGGCGCTCGATAGACTCGAGCCTATTAAGCTCGGCTACAAGATTGTCGTAGCCTTCTTGTGACATGTAAGCCATAACGTTATAAGTATTTTTGTTATTAATTGTTTTTCTTGAGGAATATAAAACAAAGAATTCCGACAATCAACTTATGTGTCGGAATTCTCTTTCCTCAGATTTCTTATATTTATTTCTTTTTGCAAAGATAGCGATTCTTTTTCAATTAACAAGTATTTTCACATTAATTATTATACATCGAAACAGCTTTGAAATGCAATAAAAAAGTCATAATGATTGATTTATATCAAGAAAACAACACTTTTTGATATTTGTTTGCGTAAACAGTTGATAATATTATAGCAATCCTTTATCTTTGCATCGTGTTTTTCATAGTATTAGATTTAAGGTTAACAAAGATTGGGACTCAGCGGAGTCCTTTTTTTATGCCCATACGTTATTGACGATACTGATAGAAAGCCCATTTGTGTACTATCGTTGGCAACGTAATTAAATTTCTCTTGTTTGTTAAAATATTTCGTATTTTAAGGCTCCATAATTTGAATATTTAGAATCAAACAGTTAGTTGGTCTCAAATACGCTAAAAATATAAAGTATTGATACACAGGTGTTTGTTAAATTCATG
>NZ_HG417094.1:175195-243969 GCF_000455445.1 Hoylesella timonensis 4401737 = DSM 22865 = JCM 15640
ACATGTGCTCTTTACGTTGCTTAAAGCATTGAGATAAGGTGGTTAAGTCATTACTTCAAGGCAACAACTCCATGTAGATAACCACCCAAAAGAGTGCTTTTAGGTGCGTTAAAGAGTTGTTTTAACTCAAAAACATGACAAAAATTGGTTGGAAAGATGCACTTTCGAGCTGGTTTTCTTTCTAAAATCAAA
Organism: Hoylesella timonensis 4401737 = DSM 22865 = JCM 15640; assembly: GCF_000455445.1. GTDB lineage: Bacteria > Bacteroidota > Bacteroidia > Bacteroidales > Bacteroidaceae > Prevotella > Prevotella timonensis. The sequence goes on from NZ_HG417094.1 coordinate 175,388, forward strand.
AAAATAAAAAACGCGATTTGTCAAGATAATTCACAGTTTTACCATTTGCCGTTGCTGTGACTTTTTTCTGTACATCGCTCTCTTCTATATGCTGGCAAAACACCTCGAGTACTGTTGAGGAAGGAGAGACCACAAAAAAAGCAACCATTTCTGGTTGCTTGATAAGTTTTCCTTTTGCTGAAAGGAGTTCGACTTACAAACCGAACTTGTAACCCAATGTTACTTGGAATACACTGTTTTTTGCTTTTCCGTTCTCCCATGCTTTGGTAATACCCCAGTTGTAACGTCCGTCGATGAAGACATTTGCAAACTCGTATGAAACACCTACAGGCATAGAGAAGTCAAACGTCTTGTTGTTAAAGTCGTTCTTGCCCACTAAGAATGCAGGTTGAATACCTAATTTTACAGCCAATCCCGGTACAACATATACGTTAGCCATTACAGGAACATTGATGTAGCCTAAATCCAGCTTAGTATCTTTCTTCTTAAATTCTTTGCCAAGGAAGTCTAATTTAAAGCCGTCATCGAACTTTACACCTTCCTGTGCATACATGGCACCTGCAGAAAGGCTTACAATGTCAGTGATTTGATACTCTAATTCAGCACCTGCAACAAATCCAACCTTCATCTTGGTGTTGTCAAACTCGGTCATAGTAGCACCCGTTACACCTACTTGAGGCTTCAAAGAAAGTGAACCTACTTCATGTTGTGCAAATGCACCTACAGACGATAGCAGTACTACTGCCATTAAAATCATTTTTTTCATCTTCAATCTTTTTTACAATTAAAAACTTTACCTAATTATATTAGAATAATAATTTACATTTCCTTTGTAAATGTTCGCTGGCAAATATAGACCTAAATATGCGATAAGCAATCATTAGCCCTTGTTTTTTATGGTAAAAAAATATTATTACAAATTTATTAACGCAAATGATGAGGAATCTGCTCTATCAGTGCTTTGAATAAAGGATTGGCAGATAAAATGGACTTGTTGCCTAATATGATAAGCTGTTTGCGTGCGCGTGTTATCGCTACATTCAACTTCCTGTCAATCAGTTTGTTGTCCTCATAAAAACTATTGGACGTCAGGAAATCCAATTGATATCGGTGCTGGACAGTGAACGAATAGATGATGATGTCTCGTTGGCTGCCTTGATACCGCTCTACGGTGTCGATGCACACGTCTTTCAGCGCCGTGTTGCCAGTCTTCTCTACCTCCTGTCGTATCATTGCAATCTGGTTACGATACGGCACAATAACGCCAACAGTGCGTAAAGGATCAAAGTTTTTTTGTGTCAATGTATAGATACGGTTCAACAAATCTGCCACTTTCTGCGCTTCGTCGATATTCACTTTGTCCGATTTCCCCATGGCTTCGTTCTTCTTAGAGGCATAGTATAGCAGTCGATGCTGTACCAGTTGTTGGTCTGTCTCGTCCTTAGGCTCGCCTAAGTAACCAATATCAACTGACAATTGGTGAGGGAGTGGTACGGGTTGTAGCTGCTCTTTGAAGTAAAACATGCGATTGGGAAAAGCCGAAAGTTCAGGATGCATTCTTCCTTGTTTGTGCAGTATGCCCGTAAAGTCGGTTCGCCCTTGTTGCTCTTCCCAATGTATGAGACGTTCAAAAAGCGAGTTGCGACAGTTGGAAAGTCCGATGGAAAGTAGTTCTGGGACGTCCACCTTTGATTCCTCTTCACTTTGTTGAACAACGGCAGGTAATTGTTTATAATCGCCAATGAGAATAAATTTGTCGATGCTGGGCTTGTTTCCTTCGTTCGATGTCGTGGCATTTGCAGTAGAACAATGATGCGCCAAGATACCGATGAGGTTGGGTTCGAGTATCTGACTGGCTTCGTCAACGATGGCTAAGCTAAAATGCTTCAATGCAAAGATGAAGGGTTTGTGCATCATCATTGAGGTGGTGCTGACAATGATGCGTGTTTTTTCAAGTCGTCTTTGCAGGTCGGTGAGCTTTGTATGGTGTTTAATGGCTTGTCCCAAAAGATGAGATGTGAAGCGTGGCTCGCAGCTAAATTCATTGCCTAAACGCAAATAATCAAGGTCAGCACTTGTCAACATACTGCAAATTTCATCAACAGCTCGATTCGTGTATGCCATTAGGAGCAAGTTAGTGCCTGAATTAGCTAACTCTTCTTCCACCATATAGCGCAGTGCCATGGATGTCTTACCCGTACCGGGAGGTCCAACTAATAAGAAATAGTCGCATGCCTGTTTCGCCTGAAGCAACACATCGTCATAATCAGGGTGATAACTTTTCGTCAGCGTTCTTGTTTTGTCAATCTGTGGTTTGCGTTGACCAAGCAACAAATCACGCCTATCTTTTTGTGTTGTCATCAGCGTGTGCAAGGCATGAAAAGCAGAACTACCACTGGCATCGGAGGCACTATGTTCCACAGCATACACCAAAGGTGTACGACGAGGATGTGTTTCTTCATCACGATGAACAAAGAGGATATCTTCATTTTGTTGTGCATCGGCAAGGTGGATCACGATTTCATGGGTTTTGATGTCTTTCATAAATCCCTTAAATAAGATGCTTCGACGTACATCGGGTACGGCATCGGGATGATAACCATAGAGATATACCATGTCTCCACGTCTAAAGTTGGGCAGGAATTCTGCACCTTGGTCGGGTACGGAGAGCGTGATTTCATCAAAACCCCGTTGTCCTGTCCGTGTTTTCTTGGTGATGTATAGCCCAGTGTAGATGTTCCCCATTTCCCTTTTTTCACTCAGAGGCATACTCCACAAGTCGGCATTGCTGCGCCCATTGCCATCGGCAGACCCTGCTTTTGAAATGAGTTGTTCTTTCAAAACAAATGTCATCATTCTACAGAAATACGCTTTTTCAAGCAAAGACATCTCCTGTAGTGGTTGCGTAATAGCTTTTATCTGAGGCAACAGATAGCGATTGTAGAAGAAAGTGTCGTTTTTTGCAGTGTTCAGCGTCTGTGCATTCAACAGGTTCAGCATGTCGCCAAAGCCGCCGACAGCACTGCTCATGTCGGTAGCCACGATAAGATTGCGGAGCTTGATGGTCTCTTGGAGCAGCATGTCCAATCTGGTAACAGAAAGTAAACCAGCAGGGAGCGGATATTTAGAATACAACAAAAAAATCTGGGTTGCACTGTTGGACAGCTGAAAATTGTATTTCAGCACACCAGCATATAGTAACGCCTGAACATAATGCGGCTCAACGTGCTGTGTACCATGTGAGTTGCGGCGGTTGTACTCCAAGTTCATATTCTTTCCCGACTTCTGTTCTACTAACAATCGGAAGTCTGTTGTCATCAAGTCTACACGTCCCTGAATGCCTAAGGTCTCGCAAACAAATGACGGTTCCAATATGGCATGGTTGCGCTGATAAGTCTTGAAGAGTTCCGTGACAATCTGTTGCATGTTCTGCGCTTGCTTGGCAGCATCGGTCTTGAACAAAGTTGGGTTGAGTGTGGTGCAGGTGCAGTATTCCAAAGCCTTTTCTTGATAGTTCTCTTTCAAGGTCTCCGCCAAACTAAAGGGACGGTCTGGCTGTGCAAAAACCATATTGTCTAATGCGCACCCCGCAAAGTTTCCTAAAATGGTATGTTGCGTGTTTGGTTTCTCCCTCATGCGATTTAGCGTGTAAACGGCAGGGTGATGACCATAATCTGTAAAGCAAGCAGCAAGAGAACTAATGTCAATGAGGCAATCGGGTTCTACAACAATCAGACGAGGTGTAATGAGATATTCTTCTATCTGGCAATCCAAAAGGTTGAGTTGCATGCCAGTTCGCAGGATTTCTTGGAGATACGACATATCTGCAAACTGTTGTTTGCTGGCGTATTCCACTTGAAGGAGCTGTTCGTCCGTATCACCATCTGGCAGTACCCATATATATTGGTCGTCCCAGTGTCTCACAATGCAACGGATGTAGCGTTTGTCCAGTCGCAATCCTTTCTGTAACTCCTGCCCACGAGCGGGTAATTTTTCCACCAAAAAGGAAGGGATGGCTTCACGAAACACCGAAGAGATAAATACACAAAGGGAACGAAGATCGTACAAAACATCCTCGGGCAATAAACGTGAACTGCTGTTGGAATGACGCCGCATCCTATGAATGGCGTGGGTATCTTGGGCTGATATTTGGCATTGCGAGCAGAGACGGTCTACCCTTGCACGAAGGTCACCAAAGCTGTAAGTACTGTTTCGTAAGCCAGCAGCACACGTCATGACCAAGGTTTCATGCATCATTTTATTGACAAGTGCAGGAGAGTGTTCATTTGTTTCAATGATTGTCCCCACTTGTTGATAAAGCTCTTTGGCTGTGATATAGGTATCTGTCTTGTTCATACATCAAAAGTTCACCTCCATGGTGTGCAAGTTAAATAGTGTTTCGTTTGCGTTCATCGTCCGCATGGAGTGCAAAGATAACCAAAAATATCTACTTCATCTTGCCATTATTCTTTCATTTTTGGTTATATTTGTGTGCAGGATAGCTGCAATCCTTACTATATAACAATGATGAATCAAAAAGATATTATGCGCAGGGCGATAGCCTTGTCTGAAGAGAGTGTGTTGTCGGGTGGGGGACCCTTTGGTGCTGTCATTGCAAAAGGAGGCAATATTATCGCAGAAGCCTCGAATACAGTAACGATAGACCATGACCCTACGGCTCATGCAGAGGTGAATGCGATTAGAAAAGCAACGCAAAAATTGGGGACATTCGATTTGACGGGATGTGATATTTACACATCGTGTGAACCTTGTCCCATGTGTTTGGGTGCCATTTACTGGGCACATTTGGACCGTATCTTTTACGCCAACAATCGGAAAGATGCCGCCCGTATAGGTTTTGATGACGACTTTATTTATCAAGAGATAGCCTTGAGTCCCGCTGAGCGACACAAACAAATGCAAGTTTTACTACCCGATGAGGCTCGAAAGGCTTTTGACAGTTGGGCAGAAAAGTTGGACAAAACCGAATATTGATGCCCTTTAGGAATGCCGTAGTAAAGAAAATACGGCAGCCTTTCTACGCTTTTGGCAAGAAAGTCTTATTGTCCACCCAACCTATTAAAATAGGTGATGAGTTCTTCCCACGTTTTGAATTCATCGCTACCATACACCAAACAAGTACCCATGAAATCGTTTTCTAAGGTTGGCGTAATGAGATAATCGCCCAAGAGCAAATGCTTTTGGTTGGTAAAGATTACTTTGTTGTATGCTGGTGTAGATAGGTATTCCTCTACCCATGTTTGTACATCGGTCAAACTCGTATGCTCATTCGTTGGTGCAGGTGCAGTAATCAACACGTGGTACTGCTCTATGAGCATCTCATAAGCCTTGTGCATGCTCGATGTGGCTTTGCCGAAGCTGTCATGCAAGGTCTCGTAATCAATGTAAATAACGGGTCTTTCACGCTTTTCTTGCTTGTCGTCAATCCATCGAATGACGGGAATGAGATAATGAAATGCCACCTTGTTGGTTAATTGGTGCGCTCCGTGAAAGCGTATCGCGTTGGGGTAGTGTTCATAAAACAGGTCAAAAGTATGCACCAGTGGGTCTTTATCGCCAAATAAGCCATACACTCTTTGCCTTTCTTCGTCCGTGATAGCCTGAAAACATTGTTGGGTTATCTCTTTATACTCATTGACTAAAGATTTCGTAACGATGACTTCTTGAACCCCGTCTTTACGTGGATTCAAAAATGTTTGTTTGCCCATCATGTTGTGGTCATGCATGGTTTCGCCCATTTGGAAAGCGGGATTTACCACAATACGGTCGTAACCTTTCAGCATCTCTGTGTACATGCCACCCATGGAAGAGCCAATGATGAGGTCGGGTTGATGTTCTTGGCACAGCTTTTTCAATAATTCAATAGCCTCGGCTGGGTGTATTGGCAAATCTTCTGCTATGATATTCGCTTCGGGGAGCAATTCTTTGAGAATGCTGACCGTTCCCGATTGAGCGGATGACATAAAGCCATGCACATACATAATGGTCTTACCAACCATCAAATCAGGATATTGTTTTTGGCGTATGGTGTCCATTTATTTAGAGTTTAGTGATGTGCAAATGTAGCTTTTTTTGAGGAATTGTACAAGTGTCCCTCGTCGTCTCTTCCGTTTTTTTAATCAATAAGGCTATTGAATCAGCGAAAAAATCGTTATCTTTGTGGCAGTAATGCTAACCTCATAGGATAGTTTGTAGAATTTATACCTAACCACTACTCACATGAAAATAATACTTTTAATGGCTGGATGTCTGTCGTTTTTGGGATTCCCAGCAAGCAGTCAAGGTTTTCCTATCGAAGAACAGAGAATAACCACCGATACAGAATGGCGAGACTTGCAAGATAATGAAGTAAACAGATTCAAGTTGCACACTAATTGTTTTGCGTATGAATCGGTGGAAAAGGCATTGTTTGGTGACCGTAAGGCATCGGAGAACTACCTTTCACTCAATGGCACTTGGAAGTTTCATTATGCAGAAACCCCCGATGACCGACTCAAAGACTTTTACTTAAGTAATCATGATGACTCCTCATGGAAAAGTATGCCCGTACCAGGCTTATGGGAGTTGAACGGATATGGCGACCCTGTATATGTAAATGTGGGCTTTGCTTGGCGTGGACATTTCAAGAACAATCCACCTTTGGTTCCTATTAAAGACAACCATGTGGGTAGCTATCGCCGCATTATCAATATTCCCGACAATTGGATGGGACGACAGGTAATTGCCCATTTCGGAAGTGTTACCTCCAACATCTATTTGTATGTCAATGGCAAATACGTTGGCTATGCAGAAGATTCAAAGGTGGCTGCCGAGTTTGACATTACACCTTTCTTGAAAAAAGGACGTAACTTAATAGCCTTCCAAGTGTTTCGTTGGTGTGATGGGTCATATTGCGAAGATCAGGATTTTTGGCGATTAAGTGGCGTGGGGCGTGATTGTTTCCTGTATGCGCGCAATAAAGACGTGCAAGTAAGTAACTTGAAAGTCAACACAGACCTGCAGAATGGTTATAAAGATGGCGTGCTATCTGTTGACTTAGACGTTAAAGGAAATCCCACAGTAGACTTCAATTTGCTCGATGCCAATGGGGTTTCGGTGTCCAAACAAACGGTAAACTTCAAAGGATTGCAACATGGAAATGTGCAATTCAACATTCAAAACGTTAAGAAGTGGACAGCGGAGACGCCCTACCTCTTTACCCTACTGACAACAGTAAAGAAAGGTAACAAGGTTGTTGAGGTGATACCGCAGCGCATAGGCTTCAAGAAAGTAGAGATAAAAAACAGTCAGTTGCTCGTTAATGGACAGCCCATCTATATAAAAGGAGTCAATCGACATGAGATGGACCCTGATGGTGGGTATGTTGTGAGTCGAGAACGCATGATACAGGACATACAAATCATGAAGCAATTCAATATCAATGCAGTGCGTACTTGCCACTATCCAGACGACCCTCAGTGGTATGATTTGTGTGATGAGTATGGACTTTATGTGGTGGCAGAAGCCAACCAAGAGAGTCATGGCTTCCAGTATGGAGACGATTCTCCAGCAAAACAGCCCATGTTTGCAAAGCAGATATTGGAACGTAATCAGCATAACGTGGAGATGTACTACAACCATCCGAGCATCATTATGTGGTCGATGGGGAACGAAACCGTTGATGGACCTAACTTCACGGCAGCGTTCAACTGGATTAAGAGTGTGGATAAATTGCGTCCCATTCATTGGGAACGTGCAGAAAAGGGTGCCAACACCGAAGTGTATTGCCCCATGTATCGTTCTCAACAAGCATGTGAAGAGTATGCAAAGTCTACTGCACCCGCTGATCAAAAGCCGCTCATCCAATGCGAATACAATCATGCCATGGGCAATTCGGGCGGAGGTTTGAAAGAATATTGGGACTTGGTACGCAAATATCCTAAATTCCAAGGAGGTTTTGTGTGGGACTTCGTCGACCAAGCTTTGCGTGATAAAAAGCGTGGAATCTATGCGTACGGTGGCGATTATAACGATTACGACCCCAGCGATAACAACTTTAACTGCAACGGACTTATCAGTCCAGACCGTGTACCCAACCCCCATATGTACGAATTGGGTTATGAGTATCAGAACATTTGGGTACAACCGATTGACTTAATGCAAGGGAAAATAAAGGTCAAGAACGAATATTTCTTCCGAGACTTGAGCAATTATGCGTTAGTGTGGACAGTGCTTGCCAATGGTAAGGCGGTGCAATCGGGAACCGTCAACGAGCTACAAGTGCAACCACAGCAAAGTGTCGAGGTGGTGCTTCCATGTCATTTGGCACAAATCGTCAGCTTGCCTGAAAATGAGGATGTGCAGTTCAATGTTGATTTTGTATTGAAGCAGCCGGAACCTCTCATGAAGAAAGGGCAGCGAGTAGCCTACCAACAGTTTCCTGTGAAAGATTATTATGTAGAAAAAAGTACTACGCCACTTCCCGAGATGGAACCACTTGTGTGGTATGGGAAATTGAAGAAAATAAGCAAAAAGAAAGATGCACAATTGACATTTGCCAGTCGTCAAGTAACTGTGGCGTTTGATAAGCAAACCGGTTTACTTGCTCAATACATGGTGAATGGTGTTTCTTACTTGGGTGAAGGAGGTACATTAAAACCTTGTTTCTGGAGAGCAGTGACGGATAATGACATGGGTGCGGGACTTAGTACCAAGTATCAGGTGTGGCGTAATCCCACTTTGAAGTTAATCGGCATGAAGGTGAAACAACTTAAAAGCAAGGACAAGAAAATTCAGGTAGTAACCTCTACTTACGATATGCCCGAGGTAAAGGCGCAGTTGATAGTAGATTACGCCATCTATCCATCTGGTGAAATGCGAATAGAGCAAAAGTTACAAACAACACAAGGAGCGAACATTCCCAACATGTTGCGCTTTGGCATGGTGATGCAGCTGCCTTACGACATGGAACAAAGTGAGTTTTTTGGGCGAGGTCCTATTGAGAATTACGCTGACCGTAAGTTCTCTCAACGCTTCGGCATCTACCAACAGACAGCAGACGAACAGTTCTATCCATATATCCGACCACAAGAAACAGGTACCAAGAGCGACATGCGTTGGTGGAAGCAAACCAACAAAAGAGGTATGGGACTGTTAGTGCGCTCGGATAAGCCTTTCTCTGCATCGGCATTGCATTATACGGTAGAAGATTTGGACGATGGTGTTGCCAAGGAACAAAGGCATGTGCAACAAGTACCAAAGTCTCTTTTCACCAATCTTTATATCAACAGTGAGATGGCTGGTGTAGGAGGAGTAGATTCGTGGAGTGCCAAAGCCGAGGCTTTGGAAGCCTATCGTGTGGTTTATGGCGACAAGGCATTTCGCTTTACACTGCTCCCTATTGGGCGTTAATCAAACGAAATCTCTAAAAATCCTCTGCCATTCGTCAGCTGAGTGGCGAATGGCAGAGGACGAAAGTTGGGTGAGAATGTTGTTAGCGTAAGTTTACAAGAACATCTTACGTGCGAACTCCCACACAACAATGCCAGCAGTTACCGAGACATTGAGCGAGTGTTTAGTGCCAAATTGGGGTATCTCTAAACATCCGTTGCACGCATCAACAGTGGTTTGGTTCACACCTTTCACCTCATTGCCAAACACTACGGCATATCGCTGATGACGGTTGAGTGTGAGGTGTTGTAGCTTTGTAGAACCTTCTACCTGCTCAATGCTATATACGAAATATCCGTTTCCTTTCAATTCTTCTACCGCTTCTGTGGCTGATGCAAAGTATCGCCACGCTACACTATCCTCTCCACCGAGAGCAGTCTTGTGTATTTCGGGATGTGGGGGCGTGGCGGTGATGCCACACAGATATACCGCTTCTACTCGAAAGGCGTCGCACGACCGAAATACAGACCCTACATTATATAATGAGCGCACATCGTCAAGCACAACGATGAGAGGTAGTTTGTCGGCTTCTTTGAACTCTTCTACCGACAAGCGGTTCATTTCTATGGTCTTGAGCTTTCTCACTTTTTTGATAAATGATTATAACAGCTTGGATTGATACACCACAGCATACATTTTCATTTGTTTTGTCATCGCCAACAGTCCATTGGCACGAGTGGGCGAGAGATGTTCACGAAGTCCGATGCGGTCGATGAAATACAAGTCTGCATCAATAATTTCTTTCGGTGTGTGATTGCTCACCACGCGAATAAGTAAGGCAATAATGCCTTTAACAATCAGCGCATCGCTGTCTGCGGTGAATATCAATCTGCCGTCTTTCTCGTCGCATTGCAGCCAAACCCTACTTTGGCAGCCATCTATCAGGTTTGATTCTGTTTTGTATTGCTCATCTAATGGCTCTAATTCGTTGCCTAAATCAATGAGCATCTGATACTTGTCCATCCAGTCGGTGAACTCTGAAAACTCTTCTATTACCTCGTCTTGCAGTTCGTTTATGGTCATATCTTTCTCCTTTTTCCTTGTTTGTTTATCTCTTGCTTTGTGTTTTTACCAATTTGAAAAGCTTGTCATTAGGGCGCACCTTGTCGGGAACGGCAATGGAGATGCGCCAACCTTTTTCGGCTTTCGGCACGGGTTGTAGCTCATAGCGTATCTCGTTGGCGTCAAAGTACATCACGCCAGTGGTGGGACCCGTAATGAGCAAGTGCTCGCCAACCTCAATTTCAGCGGCTTCAACTGCCAACTCAGCTACGCCCAACTTAGAGAAATACTTCACTACCTTGCCCACTAAGATTTTTTTCTCGGTGGCTTTGTTGCCATAGTTCTTTGTCCATTCGCCTAACTTCTGCCCCTGATAGTAGCCGTCCCAGAACCCTCTGTTGAAAACGGCAGACAGACGTTCGTCCCATGCGTCTTTCTTCTCTTCGGTGAAAGTGCCGTCGATGACCGACTGAATGGCTTCCTTGTAACACGTTACCACGTTGTACACATACTCTGGACCACGAGCCCTACCTTCGATTTTGAACACGCGTACGCCTGCATCCATCATGCGATCGATGAAACGAACGGTCTTCAAATCCTTCGGACTCATGATATATTTGTTGTCTATCTCCAGTTGGTTGCCCGTTTCGTTATCGGTGACGGTGTACGAACGGCGGCATATTTGCACGCATTCTCCACGGTTGGCGGAGCGATTAGCGTCATGAAGACTCATGTAACATTTTCCACTTATTGCCATGCAGAAGGCACCATGGCAGAACATTTCAATACGAACCAGCCCACCATGCGGCCCACATATCTGTTGCGCCACTATCTGTTGGTGGATTTCTTTGACTTGATTCATGTTCAATTCGCGTGCCAAAACCATTACGTCGGCAAAGCGTGCGTAGAACTTTAAGGCTTCTATGTTCGAAATGTTGAGTTGGGTTGATAGGTGTACTTCCACACCTCTCTCCACGCAATAGGTCATTACAGCTACATCGCTGGCTATCACTGCCGAAATGTTAGCGTCTTTTGCGGCATCAATGATTTGGTGCATGGTGGGAATGTCCTCGCCATATATAACGGTGTTGACGGTGAGATAGGTTTTGATGCCATGTGCTTTGCAAGTATCGGCAATATCGTGCAGGTCGTCAATCGTAAAATGATTGGCTGAGTGCGAACGCATATTTAATTGTCCGATGCCAAAATAAACGGCACCAGCCCCTGCTTGTATGGCTGCTGCAAGACTTTCACGAGAGCCAACAGGAGCCATGATTTCAAAATCTGATAGCTGATAGTTCATGGTTGCAAAGTTAAGGTTATTTGTAATAATCACAAAACAAAACCGCTTTGTTTTGTTCATGAGACAGTTCAATAAAGGATGGATAATTGGGCTATAGCGTCGCCCTTTTTTTCTGAAAAATTTTTACTACGGGGTTCAAAACTCGCATATTTGCGAGCAACTGTTAGTTGGGTCGCAAATATGCGAGTATTTTAACTGTCTTATTATCAATTACTTCGTGTTTTTACTTGCCGGATACAAGTGTTGAAGCGTTGAGTTAAGGTGCTTAGAGTAATGTAATAACACCACAAAGGTAATGGAGTAGTGAGCCAAAACAGACATTATAGCGCGATTAACTCATTACTTTTGCGGAAAAAATGCGTTGTGACGAAGATAAAAATGCTATTTTTGATGCCAGTTGGAAGCTAGAATCAACTTTTATTTTTCTGAATTATATTTACAATTTGTTCGTTTTCTTTCTCATGAATGTGTGTGATTTTTATACGATAATACAGAATGGCGACGCTTACAATATGAAATTACTTGATTTTCTTTGTTATTCATTAGAATACTGCTAACTTTGCTTTCGCATGAATAGAACATGGACAGCCTGTTTGTTAGTCATCGCCATTTTAATGGGATGCAGCCAGCCTCTTCCTCCAACACGTGTGGACGAGAGGTTTACCGACGATGTACTCATCAAGACAACTCCCGTAAAAAATCAAGGAGCGAGTTCGCTGTGTTGGCTCTACGCCATGTTGGGAACCATAGAATCTGAGCGTTTGATGATGGGCGACTCGGTAGATTTATCGGTCGACTATTTGGCAAGAAAGTTGTTAGAGGAGCAGACACAAGAGGCTTTCTTTATGAGGGGAAAGAAGCCCATTCTGTTGCGAGGAGTTGCATCCATGACACTTGATTTGATACAGCGTTACGGCTTGTTACATGAAGATTCATATCCAGCTAAAAATTTGAATTACAATGTGTTGCGTAGAAAAATGCGACATTTGGCTTCTTGCGTGTCCTCGTTAAGTCAATTGCAGCATCTCATGGAGGATAAGTTAGACCAAGAGCTTGGCTCTTTGCCTCGCTTTGTCTTCTTTTTACACGCCGAATACACGCCTTTGGAATTTGCGCACAGTGTGTGTCTGCCTCAAGAATATCTCTCATTGACCAGTTTTACGCACCATCCTTATGGGCATTCGTTTGTGTTGGAGATACCAGACAATCAGTTTAGGCAAGCGTTTAAGAATCTTCCTTTGGATACTTTAATGACGCATCTCAAAAAAGCGTTGCAAGCTGGACATCCTGTTTGCTGGGAAGGTGACATCAGTGAGCCTGGCTTCTCATTTGCCAATGGTGTGGCAACGTTGGACAATACGCCCGTTCATGTGACCGCAGAAATGCGGCAGCGCGCGTTTGAAACCTTAAAAACCACAGATGACCATTGTATGGTATTAGTGGGGATGGCGCACGATAGACGGGGCAGAGTGTTCTTTAAGGCGAAAAATTCATGGGGTACAAACTCCCGTTATCAAGGTTATATGTATCTCAGCGAGGAGTATGTGCGCTTTAAGACGATTGCGCTGTATATGAGTCAAGCAGCTTACCACCAATCAACGGCACGGTGAAGCGCTGAAAGGCAATGACTTATCGTGTCATTCAATAAAAAACGGAACATGATAACGCTTATCATGTTCCGTGTAAATAAGGAGTGAGTTACTTATGCATCAATGTTCGCATAGGTAGCATTATTTTCAATAAATTCACGACGTGGCTCTACGTCATCGCCCATGAGCATGGAGAAAATCTCATCTGCATCGGCAGCATTCTCAATAGTTACTTGCTTGAGCAAACGAGTCTTGGGGTTCATAGTGGTCTCCCAAAGTTGCTCGGGGTTCATCTCTCCCAAACCTTTGTAGCGCTGCGTGTGAATGCTTTTGCTGTCTTCTTCGCCATTGGCGTATTTGTCAATGAATGCCTGTCGTTGTTGTTCGGTGTAGCAATACTCGCTGGCTTTGTTCTTGTACGAACATTTGTAGAGCGGTGGAGTAGCAATGTAAAGGTGTCCTTCTTCAATGACTTTCGGCATGAATCGATAGAAGAGCGTCATAATGAGGGTGTCGATGTGTGAACCATCGACATCGGCGTCGGTCATGATGATAATCTTGTCATAGCGTAGTTTGTCAATATTTGCCTCACGGTCGGCTTCTCCTTCTACACCAAAGCGCACTCCGATGCTTTGAATGATATTCATTACCGACTCTGCTTCAAAGACACGATGCCATTGTACCTTTTCGACATTTAAAATTTTACCACGTAAAGGCAAAATTGCTTGTGTGTATCTATCTCGCCCTTGCTTAGCAGAACCACCTGCAGAGTCACCCTCGACGAGGAATATTTCGCAATCTTTTGGGTCTTTGTTAGAACAGTCTGCCAACTTACCTGGCAATCCTCCGCCACTCATAAAGTTTTTGCGCTGTACACTTTCGCGCGCTTTGCGTGCGGCGATACGTGCGGTTGCAGCTAATACAACTTTTTCGCAAATCTGTTTAGCCTCTGCGGGATGTTCTTCAAGATAGTTGCTGAGGGCTTCTCCTACAGCCTGTTGAACAGCACCAGATACCTCGCTATTGCCTAATTTAGTTTTCGTCTGACCTTCAAACTGGGGTTCTGCCACCTTAATGGAGATGACAGCCGTGAGTCCTTCACGGAAGTCTTCGCCAGCAATCTCTATTTTTGCTTTCTCAATTTGTTTGGAGATTGTAGGCTCACTGTCTGCATACGTTTTCAGCGTACGTGTCAATGCGGCACGGAAGCCAGTGAGATGAGTTCCTCCCTCAATGGTGTTGATGTTGTTGACGTATGAATGGATGTTTTCTGAATAGTCAGTATTGTACATGATGGCTACCTCAATAGGGATGCCTTGCTTCTCTGTTTTGAGATAGATGACATCATCAAACAGGTGTGTGCGGTGCCTGTCTACGTAGCGAACAAACTCTTTGAGTCCGTCCTTGGCATGAAATACCTCTGTTCGTGTCTTGCCCTCCTCGTTAGGACGCAGGTCTGTAAGGGTGATGCGGATGCCTGCATTGAGGAAAGCCAGCTCACGCATGCGCCTTGCGATGATGTCCCACTGGAAATGGGTAGTCGTAAAAATGGACTTATCGGGCCAGAATTGCTGGCGTGTACCTCGCTTGTCGGTTTCTCCAACGACCTTTACAGGGTAGAGCGCTTTTCCCCTTTCGTATTCTTGCTGATAGATTTTGCCATCTCGGAATACCTGAGATGTCATGTGAGATGATAATGCGTTGACACAACTCACACCAACTCCGTGAAGACCTCCACTGACTTTGTACGAGCCTTTGTCGAACTTTCCGCCGGCATGGAGTACCGTCATGACCACTTCTAAGGCGGACTTGTGTAGTTTTTCGTGTTGGTCTACGGGGATACCACGCCCATTATCTTGCACAGTGATGGACTCATCTTCGTTAATGGTTACCTCTATGTCCGTGCAATAGCCTGCCATCGCCTCATCAATAGAGTTGTCTACAGTCTCGTTGATGAGATGATGAAGACCTTTCTCACTGATGTCGCCGATGTACATTGCAGGGCGTTTGCGAACCGCTTCCAGCCCTTCCAATACTTGAATATTACTGGCTGAATAGTTATTTTCGGTATTTTGTTTTTCTGCCATTTTATATCTTGTAAAATTATATTTGCAAATTGAAGAAAACTTAAAGCAGACAAGTTTTCTTTGTCTGCAGAAATACTTCGTACATTGTTGCAAAGATACGAAATTAATGGGAATTGATGAAATGTTTTACAACTAAAAATGCCTAAAAACGAGAGCTGTTTCCATCGAATTTTTATTAAATTTGCAGGTAGAAATCATGGTGCAAAAAATTACTTTTTTATTCGTCTTAGGTTTATTCGCCCTTTCTTCAATGGCGGGTGTCGTGTTTACTACGACAAAAATGGTCAGCTTTCAACGACAACGTTATCAAGTATCTGTTGAGTTTCCGTTAGAAGGTGATGCTGAAGCTGTAAGGAGTATTCGGGATTGGATTAACGATGTGGTTGGGGTGGAAGGCGAACTGGCGAGCGATGAGCGTGCTTTCTGTCAGGGTTTAGAGCGTAGTTATCAAGATTATCTCGAGACAAATCCTGAAGGGAGTCGGCACATCGAGATTTATAGAGCTTATGAGGATGAAGATTGTGTGACCTTTCAATCCGTCATTACAGATCAAGATTCTGTGGTTTGGAAAACTTGTGATTGTGCTACATTTAGCAAAAAAGACGGGCATCGCCTAAAGGTGAATGAAATTTTTAATTGTTCCGAAGAAAGAATTAAACAATTAATGTGGGAATGGCGAGGCGATTTACCTGTGGAGGTGGCTTCGGCTAACGACTTGATAGTGGGAGAAGTGGGATTTATTGATGGCTGGATTGTTGTGATAGGTCCTGCACGAAATTATACGGGTGCACCTTTTCGGATTCGTTATCAGGCTGCAGAACCTTTTTTGTTGGGTTCCAAACGTGGTGGATATTACCACGATGCGCATACCAAGTCTTCGAGAAAATAGTAAAAGGCCACATTTCATAAGAGATGTGACCTTTGAATATTTTCAATGTTCAAATAGACTTATCCGAGGCTGTTAATATGTTGTGACAAGCTTGATTTCAAGTTTGCAGCCTTATTTTTGTGGATGGTATTAGTCTTAGCTAATTTGTCTAACATTTTCTGTACTACAGGAAATAGCTTGATAGCTTCATCCTTGTTGTCCATAGCACGCAACTTGCGCACTGCATTACGCATTGTCTTTGCATAATACTTATTGTGCAAAGTCTTAACTTTGTCCTGACGGATTCTTTTAAGTGATGATTTGTGGTTTGCCATCTTCTTTGATTTTCTTTTTATTTCAGTAGTAGTCCCTAGCAGAATCGAACTGCTCTTTTGAGAATGAAAATCTCACGTCCTAACCGATAGACGAAGGGACCGTGCCATTTGATTAGCGGGTGCAAAGGTAGGACAATTTTCTTTATGTACCAAATATTATCTGATATTTTTTAATAAATCAATGAAAATTAGTATTTTTGTTCTTCAAAATCAGAATTTATGTTGGTAAATACAGAAGCAATTGTACTGCGTGCACTTAAGTATGGCGATGCTCAATTGATCGTGGATTTGTTTACAGAACGAATGGGTTGCGTCACTTTTATACACCGTGTCAAGAAAACGAAGCACGGTCGCATAGGAGTACAGTTTTTTCAGCCGCTTACTCATTTAGAAATCGAATATGATGCACTTCACAATGGACGTCTTCCACGCTTGAAAGAGGTGCGTATGGTTAATCCATATTTAAGTATTCCTTTTGACGCATTGAAGCTTTCCATCTCGCTTTTCATTGCCGAATTTCTGTATCAATGTGTGAAAGGAGAACAAGCCAGTGGGGCGTTGTATCAATATGTAGCAACAAGTGTACATTGGTTAGATGCTGCGACAACAGGTTTTGCCAATTTCCATTTGGTTTTTATGTTGCATTTGACCCGATTTATTGGATTTTATCCTAACTTGGAGGATGACACGGGTCATGATTTCTTTGACTTGCGCAATGGCGTCTTTACACCTAATCAACCTACGCATGGGGATTTTATTGTGCCGAGTGAGGCATCAAAAATTCGCCTTCTCATGCGAATGAATTACGATTCCATGCATGTTTTTAAGTTTACCAGACAGGAACGCAACCGTTGTGTTGAGATGATATTAAAGTTTTATCGATTGCATGTACCTTCGTTCCCAGAGCTAAAATCGCTCTCGGTGTTGCAAACGCTATTTCAATAAAATACGTCTTTTGTGCTAAATTGTGAGTCATATCGCCTGTTATGCGGACAGTAGTGGCAATGAGTGATGAGACAACTGAGTAAGATCTAATCGAAAAATGTTAGATGCTTACGGTTGATTGGAGTTAAAAAGTTCTGTAAATAGACCGAAATTGGTCTTACGATATTAACCCTTGATAAATCGAATGCGTTGCAACCGATAACGTATAAATAAAACTACGAAAGGGAAAAGCGACAATAAACCGAAGAGAAATGCGTGGAAAGAATTAGAACCTATATAATAAAGATAAAACTGACTAGCTAAAAATGTCAGGCAACAAAATAAGCAGGTGATATAAATAGGCAATGGCTCTTTTTCAAGTTTTATCAGTTGTTGACAGTGGGGACATGTGGATGTGCTATCTTTACCTCTAAAATAATATCTGTTCACCACTTTGGGAGGTAGTATTTTCCCACAGTGAGGACATATGTGTGCGGAACTCGCTTTACTCTTCTTTTCCATTATTTAGCAGGTTAAAATCAATTTCTTGTTATAATTGAAAATAATACTCATTGTTAAGAATAGACGTCCCATGTAGATGCACTGTATTCTTCAAAACATCATGCAGCCAAAGTTAGCCCAAACTTATCTTCCCAACCAAGATTCAGGGTTCAGTTTAGCGGTGCCATGGCGTAGTTGGAATTGTAGAATGTTATCTTTTCCTACGGTACCGAGTGCCTGCCGCGTACTTACTTTTTGTCCTTTCACAACTCTGACGGAACTCAAATTACAGTAAACAGAAATGTACGAACCGTGACGAACCATGATGACCGTTGTTCCTCCGTACGTCATGACGGCACTCACCTCGCCATCATAGATAGAGCGAGCTTGACAGCCAGCACTTCCTAAGATATTGATACCTTTATTATCAAGCGTCACATTTTTGAGTCCTTCCACTTGATACTGTCCAAAATGGCTCACAATTCTATAACCTCCTGTGATAGGGATAGGTAATCTTCCCCGATTGGCTTCAAATCCACCACTCAACATTCTATCCACAGAACTCATTTTCAAGCTTTCGTCCGCTCTCTTTTGGGCTCTTTCAATGTTTTCTTTGTTGCGAACAGCATCGCTTACCGCTTTTCGTTCGGCAGCCACACGCGCTGCTTCAGCTTCTCGAGCTTTTTGTTCAGCCGCTTCTCGAGCTTGTGCTGCAGCTCGTGCTTGCGCTTCTGACTGTTCTTGTCGAGCTTTCTCTGCTGCGGCTGCTGCAGCTCGTGCTTGCGCTTTTTGTTGTTCTTCTCGCTGTTTGGCTTCAGCGATACGTCGTGCGTTCTCACGGGCTTCAGCTTCGGCTTCAGCTTTCTTCCTGGCAACCTCTGCAGCTCTCTTTCGTGCAGCCTCTGCCAATGCTGCTTTTCTCTTCGCCTCGGCTTCGGCACGTGCCTTTGCCTTTGCTACTTCTATGGCTATCAACTTATCAATTTCGGCATTCAGAGCAGCATCTTTTTGCCGCTGTTGCGAAATGACAACTTGAATGGTTTTTTGTTCTTTCTGCAGACTGCTTACCTTCTGCTTCTGTTCATTTTGTTGGCCTTCAAGTGTTTCCTTTTCCTTCTTTCCTTTCCAAAGTAAGTTATTCTTCTGTCCTTTTACGCGATGCAGCTGTGCTTGTTTGTCGTTTACTTGTTGCTGTTTGGCTTTCAAGCTTTCACCTTGGGCACGTTGGTAGGCAGCATAGTCACGCACAAACTGATAGCGACGGTACATCTGTGCAAAGTCTTTTGCCGAAAAGATAAACATTAGTTTTTCTTGAATCGTATGGCTACGAGTCATATACGCCATCGATTTGATATATTTCTTCTTTCGTTCAGCCAGTTGTTCCTCTAAGGTTTGGAGCTGTGTATGCAGTATTTGGATATTTCCATCCAAATGCTGAATATCGTTCTCAATGGTCTCTATGTTTTTTTGTCTGTCCGTGATGGCAGTGTTGAGAATGAGAAGATCTTGTAAACGCTTCTTCACATCAGATTGATTTGCTCTCAATGCACGCTCTTGTTGCTTGATTTTACGCCGGACCTGACTACGTTGATTCTCTAAGCCCTTGATGGATGGCGTAGAGTACTTGGCTGTCTTACTATTTTTTTTCTTGCCGTTTGTGGTCTTCTTTGTAGTCTTTGTGGTCTTTGCCTTCCTTTTAATAGGAGTCCGTTTCTTCTGTGCCGAAAGAGAAATCGACAAAGACAGTGCTACAAGTATAATTAGATATCGTTTCATTTACTGTATAAAAGCTTTCCTATTATGTCCTCTGCATCTACTCGTTGATAGCGATTGGAAACGGTGGAGCGTTCTTCCCAATCAGCATCTGTTTTTAGGTCGTCCATTGCTATCGTTACTTCTCCATGCTGACGGGTCTTTGCACCTTGGCGAGTTGTAAAGGTAAACGACTGTGTTGAAGGAAAATATTGCAACCCAACACTCTTAAAGTTTTGGTAATTCCATGTCAGAACAGATTTTTCTTGTTGACTGTTCTCATAATTTATCACCGCAGTAGCTATTCGCCCACTGTTTTTGTTGGCATTCCAAAGATAGGTCATAGCTCCCTTCACTAAAGTAATAGGGTAAAAGTCTCCAGCTTGAGTTAGATTTACTCTAAAGTTTTCTAAGTCAGATACTTTAACTTGTTTTTCACCAGGAATCATCAATTGATTCCAAAACAGTGCTTGCAAGCTATAAAAGTTTAATCCATTGTTTCGCAGGAATGCAACATCGTCATAAGTGGCTTTGACATATTCTTTGTGAATTCTATCAATAACCAGCACTCCATCGGGTGTAAATTCTATCCTACCTACTTCACTACCCAAAAACGGAATGAATAGTTGCAGGCGTATCACCTTGTCTTTACGCATTTTCAATGAACCCGGTGCAGAGATGCGCTGACTGCCACGTGTTAATTGAAAAGATATTTTTCCCACAATGTTCGGTGCATATACCCTATTGTCTATCACCTTCTTCACGAAGAGGTGTTTACTCATCTCTTCCCCAGGTATTTGAGTGGATGGCTTGGAAATCTCTCCTTTTACGGGTTCCTTCGTCATACTCTTTTTAGATGCACAAGAGGTAATGAAGAGAAGCCCGAAACTCAAGTATAAAAAGTGTATGATGTATTTCATTTTTTGATGTATTTCTTCTGTTTTATCTTTCTTTCAATGAAAGCTTTGTCATTTTTGTCTGCCAATTTTAAGGCTTTCGTCCAATACTCCAATGCTTGCTGCATCTGACCGTTCATAGCATAAATATCTCCAGCATGGTCTATGATAACACTGCTTTGCAAAGAGTCCGTGTCATTTTGAAGTGCTTGGTCAATATACAACTTGGCTTCTGTATATCGCTCTTGTAAGAACAAAATCCAAGCGTATGTGTCCAAATAAGTGGCATTGGAAGGCTCTGCCTTGATGGTTCGATAGCTCATCTCCTCGGCTTTTGACAACTGTTTCCCATCTTCACTCAGGAAGTAAGCGTAATTGTTCAGGCAACTGATGTTGTCGTCTTTCCACTGCAAGCAACTATCGTAGGCGGCAAACGCTTCTGTTTTTTCACCTTGTTGGTGCAATAGGTCGCCCATCATGGCATAAAACTCACTCACTAATCCCGCATCGCTATTGGCGTTAATCGTACTCACGCCTTTCCTTAAAGCCTCAATGGCTTGTTTTTGATGATCTTGCTGAACGTGCGCCCATGCTAAATAGTAGTAGTAAGCCATTTCATTAGGAGTGAATTGTGCTCCTTGTTCGCAAATCTCTATGATTTTCTGCCAATTCTTTTTGGGCAAATATGTCTGCAAGAGTTGCAGTCGAGCAGCCGATTGTTCTGGTGCAATATCAATCACATGCTGCAAAGCCGCCTGTACTGTGTCCGTTGGCATGTGTTTCAAGTACATATACGTTGCAGCTAAAGAGGCGATATCTGCATCTTTGGGATTAGCTTTCATTACTTTTTGGAACAGGTTGAGTACTTCTGTACTGTCACGTTGATGCGCTTCATTGTCACGAATCACCTGTTGAAACATCGTTAATTTGGTTTGTAATGGTGTTTGTTTACTCATCAAAATACGATCGCGCAAATCAATAGCCTTGTCTTTATCACCCACCGTGTTGTAGTAATCGTACAGTGAAGCCAGTACTGTAGCATTGTTAGGTTCTTCCTTGTAAGCTTGTGCAAATAGTTGATAAGCCTTTTTCTGCTTATCGTTCTGCATCAGCCAATTGCCCAACATTACCCGATATTCAACATCATTTGGGAAAGATTTTGTCAACGCTTTCAATGTTTCATAGGCTCGGGTCTTGTTGCCCTGCATCTCATAGATATTCATTTTCGACAAAGTCAGTTCTGCACTTTTGCCTTCAGCCAACTCTATTCTATCTATGATTGACAACATTTTGTCATAATCCTTCTGTTGATTGTATAACTGTGCCAAAATATTGAGCACGTCCGACCGCTCATGATGGCTTTCGTAGATTTGTTCATAAGCAGTAATTGCTTTTTCGTAAGCACCCGTACCGATATAGTATTGTGCCACTCGCTCTTGATAATCGGTGTTCTTTGGCTGGAGTGAAGCAGCCTTTTCAAAATTTTGAAGTGCCAATGAGTCATTGCGCTGTTTGGCGTACAGCTGTCCTTGTAAGAAATAAGCTTCGGCAGCTTGTGGGTGAATGGCAAGGCATTGTTTCAACAAGTCAAAGGCTAAGTCATTTTTCCCATTGAGTTGTTGGCACACGGCTTGCAAGAACAGATAGTCATAGCGTGTTTGAGCATCATCCCAAAGCATGGATTTCAGTCCTTCTTCGGTCACAACTTCATCTTGTCTCTCTTGTGCAAGCATGGGCTTAGAGAGAAACAGAAGCATGAATAAAATCCATGTCCAAGGGGTATGATATTGATACAATATTTTCAACTTATTCAATATTTACGTCTAACCATCAATTATTTGACACCAGTATGACCATATCCTCCTGCTCCTCGCTCGGTTTCATCTAACTGTGTCACTTCAACAAATTGTCCCTGCTCATGCTGAGCTATGACCATTTGAGCAATGCGCTCACCATCATTGATAACAAACTCCTTGTCAGAGAAGTTCACTAACAGCACCATTATCTCACCTCGATAATCGGCATCGATTGTTCCTGGTGTGTTCAATACAGTTATGCCATGTTTCAGAGCCAGTCCACTGCGTGGCCGTATCTGTGCCTCATAGCCTTCGGGCAGTGCGATATACAACCCCGTAGCTATGAGTTTGCGCTCCATAGGTTTTAAGATCTGCGGAGCCTCTATGTTTGCTCGCAAATCCATGCCAGCACTTTGTGCTGTCGCATAGGTTGGTAAAGGCTGGTGTCCTTTGTTGATAACTTTTATCTGTATCATCTCATTCATTCTTCATTTAATCTGGAAATCATGCCATCACTCAAGTGGTTCTACTTCGTATGATGCTGATTATAAGATGCAAAAATAACGAATAATCGCCATAATGTGGCATTTTTATCCTTAAAAAGAACCAAATTACACAAATTACTTGTACTTTTGTGCTATGAAGTGGCAAACTCTAATTTCTAACAAACGCTTCGGACAAGAGCTAAAACATGCCGAGCGTCATGACGATCGGTCGGAATTTAAGCGTGATTACGACCGTCTCATCTTCTCTGCGCCATTTCGGCGTCTGCAAAACAAAACGCAAGTTTTTCCGCTACCGGGGTCTATCTTTGTCCACAACCGTCTGACTCATTCTCTGGAAGTGGCTTCTGTCGGTATGTCTTTAGGAATGGATGTCTCCACTTTGCTTTGCGAAAGACACCCCGAATTGCGTGGAACCTTGTTTGAACAAATCGGTACCATCGTGAGTGCCGCATGCTTGGCGCATGACATGGGGAACCCTCCATTCGGTCATAGTGGTGAACGAGCCATACAAACTTTTTTCACCGAAGGAGCTGGAAATTACTTACAATCACGTTTAAGCAAACGTTTTTGGGATGATATCACCCACTTTGAGGGCAATGCTAACGCATTCAGATTGCTTACTCATCGTTTCAACGGCAGACGTATCGGTGGGTTTGTCATGACATACGCCACCTTGGCAAGCATTGTAAAGTACCCCTTTGCCAGCAGTTTGGCAGGAATTCACGGCAAATTTGGCTTTTTCTCCAGCGAAGAGGAAACATATATAAAGGTGGCAGACGAGTTAGAAATCATGAAACTTTCGCAACCAGGCGAACCGATACGCTATGCACGGCATCCTTTGGTTTACTTGGTAGAAGCCGCAGATGATATTTGTTATGAGATTATGGATATTGAAGATGCCCATAAGCTCAAGATTCTTTCTTTTGAAGAAACTGCACATTTGCTGATGGGCTTCTTTGATGAAGAAACACAGCGGCACATCAAACAGCGTATAGCTGACGAGGGACTTACCGATAACAACGAAAAAGTTGTGTATATGCGAGCCTGTGCCGTTGGTAAACTGGAAAACAAATGCGTTGAAGCCTTTGTTGCTAACGAGGAGGCAATCTTGAATGGAACGTTCGAAGGGAGCCTCATCGACCACATTGACGAAACGCAACGTCAGGCCTACAAGCATTGTTCAGCACTTTCATATCAGCGCATTTATCACAGCAAGCCCGTGTTGGATGTAGAGTTAGCTGGTTATAAAATTATGCAAACGCTGATGGAAACGATGATTGAGGCCGCAGTAAATCCCGAACGGTTTTATTCGCAACAGCTCCTCCGCCGTTTTAGTAGCCAATACGATATACAAAGCCCCGACCTTGAAACACGCATCATGGCTGTCATCGATTATATCAGTGGCATGACCGATGTGTATGCGTTGGAGATTTATCAAAAAATCAATGGCATTTCTTTGCCCATCATTTGATACATTGTAAAGTATTTGCTGTATCGTCACACCTTTTTATATAGGTCTTACCTCTCTGTCTAAAAAGATAAAGTTCATAAGAACGCTCTTTTTCAAAAATAAGACGCAATGAAGTTTTTCATAGAACTCCATTGCATCTTATGCGATGAGGTATGCTCAGGGTTATAGGCGAATGGTCTTTATCCCATTTTTTATAGAAACGCCTTTGAAGTTTTCGTTCACGATGCGACCTGAAAGATCGTAGCGAGGTGTTTCATTGTTAGTTTGTAAAGACCCTACAATGTTTTTAATAGCAGTGTCTTCACCTTTATGAGCGGCTAAAACATAAACTTTTGTCTCGTAAGCTTTGAGCGACCCCACCACCAACTTGTTTTCAATTTGAGTGTCAGTCTTCGACCAAATTTCGTGGCAATCGTATTTCGTATCCGCTTTGAGATAAAGATTGATGAGTTTTAGTGTGGGTATCTCTACCATCGAACCACTGCGGTTAGTCACAGATACCGCCATGCGTCCACCTGTCAAATCTTTCACATAGACATCGTACCCCGTACTGGAGTAGTTCACCTTACCTGTCGAAAGCGACTCCATATATTCAGCCTGTTGTCCGAGTGCATCCTGGTTAATGGCAAGAATTTCTTTGTCAGTTAGCGTTTCTATGTCGGCATTGGTAATCAGTGGGGTAGGTAGGTCTTGAATAGAGTTCGCCTCACCTTTAGGTGTTTCACGGAGGTCACACGTCAACGCCAGTGGACTTGCAAGCATACACCACAATGACATTTGTGTACGTGCCTGCGAATCGGTCAAACCATTAATCTTTCCACCGTTCTGTTGATGTGTAGCCGTATTGTTGCTCGGTCCTCCTAAGCCATGAAGTCCGATACACATCATGTCAAGGTCATTGAAGCGGTTAACTCCTGCATACATCCATAAGCGTCGAACTTCATCAACGCCACCAATCACACCAGGTCTCGAGTTGTTACCTATCCAGTCTTCACGAGCATCACTTGTGGCACGCCAGCTTGATCCTCCAGCTTCGGCACCCCATGTCCATGGTTGGGTTTTACCCCACTCACAAATATTGAAAACGAAAGGCGTTTCGCCCTTGGCTTTGCGTGTTTTGTTGAGTTCGGCTATCACCTTGCCCATTCGGGAATAACTTACTTGAGTGCTTGCTTCACGGTTACAGTAGTCATATTTAAGCATATCTACGCCCCATGAGTCGAATAACGCAATGTGTTGGGCTTCATGTCCGTACGACCCCGGTTGATAATTCTCGCAAGTCATAGACCCAGCGTCACTGTAAATGCCAACCTTCAATTGCGGATTGATTTTCTTGAGGGCGGTTTTTAAGCCAGTAATGCCATCAGGAAACTTTAAGGCGTCATATGTCAAGTCGTTCTTGTCGGTAGTTTGTTTAGCCCATGTGTCATCCAACACAATGGAATTGAAACCAGCATCAACAAGTCCGTATTTTTGCATGCCTTTGGCAATGTCTATTATTTTATCGTGAGCGATGGAATGCGCAAACCAGTTCCATGTCAGCCAGCTCATCATAGGAGTAGGAGACTGCATGTGAGAGTCTACGATAAGGCGCACTTTAGTCAGTGTCTCTTCTCCTCCGTTGTCCCCTTTGGTCTTAACAGTGTACACATATTCACCCTCATTCGTGGGCGCTGTGCCTGATACGTACTTGTATTTATTGCCCAAGGCGATACGATCCTCTTTCAGCGACAGGGTCGGGATTGCCTGAAGGTCAACATCAATGACTTTCTCTCCTTCATTGGGTGTCAACTTGTGCATGTATGGCGCACCGGGTAGGGCATACATTAATGTGGCGCAGGGCATAGAACCTGCAGAGGGATCGACAAACTTCCATGCGGAATTGCCGTCATCGGCACGCCAAAGGTTGAGGACACAACCATAGTCAATGCCACCTGTAAAGTTGAGCGAGGGAGAACTTGCTGTGGGGTTTGTAATTTCGCTTGGAAGAATAGCCACACTTTGATCAGAGAGATAGTACATCTGCCAAGTGCTTGCCTTTGACTTTTCTGTCGCATATCTCACATAACTTTCGTTGGTATGTGTTTGACTACTACCGTTTGCCACGTTGATATAAGTAAGGTAGCACTTCGCAGACAAGTCATAGATGAAATAATGCCCTTGGCTTTCAGATTCAATCATGATAAATTTATCCGCCTCACTTCGTTTGGTGGTATGATGCAAGTTGTTGCCTGTCATCTTGATATAAGCCATGGGCATTTGCAACAAATACGGATATTTCTTTTCTGCCTCAATGCCATTGGTTGGCGTAAAGAATTGGATGAACTTCACGTCTATTTGGTAGTTGAGGTTGTCTATCGTCACCTTTGCCACACTACCGCCACCAACATTTACCTTCACATCGCTTTGCCGAAGATCGCCTTCGATAGCAATCGATTGATTTCCCTGTGCATTCAGTCCTTTGAACACCTGCCCGTTGATGGTAACCGTTGCAGAACTGGGCATACCGTCGCTGAAAAGAATATAGTTGTGTTTTACACCCACTTCTGTCAAGAACCACCTTGAACCAGCGTCTTGAGTGCCGTTGTCCGTCCAAAGTCCAAGCGTAACGGTGCCGTCTTCAGGATTAGAGTTGCCTACGCCTTGAAACCAATTTAAGTAGATACTTGCAACACCAGTGGTGGTGTAGGGTTGAATTTCGAAAGCACCACCACTAATCTCCGTGATTTTATAAATGGCAGCCGTTTGTTTTGCATCAGTCATTAACACGAAGCCTTGTTTGGGAGAATACTGGTCAGCTACCTGATAGCTCACCCATTTGTTGACGGTCATATTATAGATGTAGTAGGAATCGTCTTTGTCACTCTTGTAAAAGGCAAATTTGGCATAATTTGCCGAGTTCTTTGTTGGAGATGTGGTTGCGTTGCAATAATAACCCTGTCCATTGGCTATCGTGTAACAATGTTCAGGCTTTCCATCCGTAGGTAGCGTTTGGCTTGTTTGGATAGCTGCCATGGCAGTGAATGCGATAGTTAGTACATACGTTAAAAATAAAAATTTCTTCATTCCAATGATTTAAGTTAAGTCAGTAAATTTGTGGGTAAGTGAGCCTGTAAGTATCGTTCATCAGTTTTTAGCGTGTCAAAGATAACTAATATTCAGCAGATACACAACTATTTTTCTTCATTTTCCAAAGGGGTTACATCCAAACACCTTGCTTAAATACAAGGTGATGTGAGTTTTCATTCCTATGCTCATGTGCGGACGTTTAGCGTTGTTGAAATCAATCATTTTCCGATAGCCACCACCCAATCATAGAATGAAAATTGGTGTCGGTTATTAAATGTGGACAGCGAGCATCCTAAATAGTCAAATAGTAGTCATCTCATTTTCGTCTATGTCACGTAGAAGAATTGGTAAAATTCTTGACAATTTGCTTTTGTTTGCCTTGCGTCATTTAGGTGCTTTTCTTAACTCATGGAGATAAGGCGACTAACCCATGGAGATAAGGCAACAAAGTTACGGAGATAAGCCGCTTATCTCCATGAGTTAATAACGCTATGATATGTGAACGACGTCAATGTTCCTAAGAGGGATAATTAAAGCATTGAATATAAGGAAGTTATGAAGAGAAAAGAAAACGTGCATAACTATTAAATTTTGAATAGTTATGCACGTTTTCTTGAGATTTTGGAGGTTATTTTACTTCCAAATAAGATGTGAAATATCTTTACATTTCTTAGTATTTATCTTTGGGCGTGTTACCCATTGTGACCTCTAATTTCCCACCTTTGGCAAAGGTAGCAAAAGGCAGGTAGGTACTGTTCAGCACATCTCCATTGAGTTTGTACTCTTGCACGTAGATATTGTCCTTGCTGTTGTCCTTCACCTGAATAACGAATTGTTTGCCAGGATAATAGTTCTTGTTAAGACGAATGGTTAT
The DNA here is from genome assembly GCF_000455445.1 of Hoylesella timonensis 4401737 = DSM 22865 = JCM 15640. GTDB lineage: Bacteria > Bacteroidota > Bacteroidia > Bacteroidales > Bacteroidaceae > Prevotella > Prevotella timonensis. The sequence goes on from NZ_HG417094.1 coordinate 203,811, forward strand.
TTTGTTGAACAGAGGACTACCTAATCCAAAGGCTGGCTCTTGTGCCGTCAAGCCTTTCACGTCGAACATACCAATGGAAGATTGTACGAACCATGCGCCCAACTGCCCTTGGTCTTCATCCTGACCGTAGCCGTAACCGTGGATGCCGTCGGTGCCATAGAACTCGTTCAAAATGGCACGAACCCATTTTTGCGTGTGCGACGGCTTGCCTGCTTCGTTGAACATCCATGAAATGTGCAAGCAAGGTTGGTTACCTTGGTTGTATAGGGTCTCCAAACCAGCGAATGCTCCTACCTCTGTACCGCCACTAAAGATTAGTTTTTGCGACTGGGTAAAGATGCTGTCCAAGCGGTTGGTGAAAACTTCCGTCCCCACTTTATCCGCCAAAGCCTTGGCATCGTGAGGCACATAGAAAGTATATTGCCATGCGTTACCCTCTTGGAAACCGCGCCATACCTGCATTGGGTTGAAGTTGTCGATAAACTTTCCATCCGCTTTCTTTGGACGTACAAAGTTGGTTTCTTTGTCATAAATTCGCTCCCAACCTTTCGACAGCGACATGAGCTGGTTGTAATCGTCGGTTTTTCCCAACGCCTTTGCCATTTGTGCCGTTGCCCATGCACTAAACGCATACTCCAAAGTGTGCGATGCCGAGAACATAAACATTTCATCAGCTCCCTCACCTGTGTCTTGATGAGGCACATAACCGTGTTCTACAAAGAGTTTGGTATCGGTCTTTCCTGCACCAAATGGGCGGTTCTCGCTATCCAGTTCGTTCTTTCGGCAAGCTTCGTAAGCCAAGTTGACATCAAAATCACGAATGCCACAAGCATAAGCCGCTGCAATCATCAAACTGAGTTGGTTGGTTCCCACACCCGACACATAGCGACTGTTGGCTAAGCCATCGCCCAACCAACCACTGTCTTTGAACACCTGCAGGTGACTGCTGATAAAGTCGGACATGTGTTCTGGGTAAGCCATAATCCATACTTGGTTGAGATTCCATTGTGCTCCCCACATGGCGTCAGTGTTATAGAGGTTGAAAGCTGGCTTTCCATCCTTCATTTCAATCTGTCCTATCGTACCGTCGTGTTTGGGATAAGCACCATTAACATCGCTGGCAATGCCACGACCCAAGATGGCATGATACAATCCTGTGTAGAATTTTACCTTGTCGTCTTTGTTCTCTGTTTCTACTGCGATGCGACTCAAATGTTCGTTCCAAGTGTCGTGCGACTGCTTCTTGGCTTCATCAAAAGCCATGTCCTTTGCCTCTGTCTCCAAATTCAAGCGCGCATTTTCTACAGAAGTGTAGGAGACACCCACTTTCACGGTAATCTTTTCCTGATTGGAAGTCTCGAAAGTAAGGTACGCACCCGCACCGAGTCCGTTAGCAGTCAGCGAGTCTTTCTTTACCTTTTCGCCGTTGAAAGTTCCCACAGCGGTAGGTTTCTTGTCGATGACCGCATAGAAATATAGAGGAACCTCAGCCCCTGGCTGATATTTCTTCACGTATTCGGGCAAGGTAATCACCCAGCCTTCTACGACCGTTCCATTATCTTTGATTTCTACTTTGGCATCCTTTACGGCGCCACTCTCGCCTTGTCGATTGCCGATGTCGAACAATATTCGGCTCTCTTTACTTTCAGGGAAAGTGTAACGCTGAAATGCCACACGTGTGGTGGCAGTAACCTCTGCCGTGACGTTGTAGTCTTTTAGCAATACAGAGTAATAACCTGCTGTTGCCACTTCATCATCGTGTGAGAATGTAGAACGATAACCTTTGCGCTCACCCGTCATGGCGGTATCGCCCGGAACGGTGAAAAGCTGTCCCACGGTAGGCATCAGCGTGATGCCACCAATCTGAAATTCATGCAAACAAGGAAATCCCTCAATACTCTTGTCACGATAATCATACCCAGTAGCCTCCCATCCAGACTTGTTACCATAATGACCATTGGTAGACGGTCCGGGCTTTGCCATACCAAAAGGCAAGGCACCTGGTGCCATGTGGAAATAGCGACAATGAGCCGTTCCTATGCGAGGCTCTACATAAGTAGTAAAGTCTTCTTTGGATGTACTTCCAGTATTCGTACACGACACCATTCCCAACATGCCAACGAATGCTAATAGCATCATCGAAATTTTTCTCATAATCATTTGTTTTATTAATTAATAATAGATTTATATTCAGTATAAAATTCAACGTTTCCTTTCCAAAAGCGAAGGTGGAAGAATCCGTGGAGCGCATAATCTTATTGGAGGAATCAACGCTTGTCAGTTTTTGCGTTCTCCCAACGTCTGCCAGAATTAGCAGAACAAGTTTTATTTATCTTTGTAAATGACCTTGTTCGCACCTGATGTGATTTCGAGCGATTCGCGGTGTTCCTTGATAAAACTCTCGATGTGTCTTACTCTTTTTTCTTCCAATATTTCATCCACGGCGATTAAGATGCCAGTCTCTTCCACGTCGCCAAACCCATCATTGATTGCTGTACCAAAAAGTTTCATGGTAGGACTCAAGCCCATATAGGCATTGACTAATGGCGGAATGTTATAGCCTAACTGTCGAATTTCGCGATTTAGTATTCGATAATTGGCTTTAAAATCATTCCCACAGAACAATGCGTCTAACTCCTGCGGATTCGATTCTATCTTCAAAGGTCGCATGGGAACAATTAAATGCTCGCGGTCTCCGAAATGTTTTTCTAAAAAGTAAAGTATCATATCCCGCCCTTTACGAATGTACGACGGATACATGGTCATCTTTCCAAAGAAATATTTGAGTTTGGGGTTGAGTACCGTCAATGCCCCTAAGCCGTCCCACAAGTTGTCCAAGGCAAAAATACTCTTGGTGTTTCTACGCACATTTTGATATTCTAAACTGACAAACGAGCGTCCTAACTCCACAGTGTAGGGCATGTAGTCTTTCAAAAACTTTTCAGAAAAATGGAAGAGATGACTTGTTGCTAATTTAGGTTGCCCATCTTCGTCAAGTTCCCAATCTTCACCACACAGATAGCGATACCCCCCAATAATTTCATCCGCATCAGGATTCCAGACGATGAGTTGTTTATAACAGTTTTCGCAGGTGTCGTATTCATCGATATCCATTGATTTTCCTGTTCCTCCTCCAGCCGTACGGAAAGCAATTTCGCGCAAACGTCCTATTTCTTTCATTACGTTAGGGGCGTTGTGAGCTGTGATTACGAAAATCTTATTATGACTTTTGTTGGTCATCCTTAGACGCTTGTCAGGCGTTAATTCCGCTTTCAAAAGCTCTTTATCTATGGGGTCAATAATCTCTTGCTGCATGGTTCTTTTCGAGGGTTGGTGAGAAAGAATAGATTTACTGGTGGTTGGGTAAGGGTCAACGCTCATCTTTCTACGTCTGATTGATATTTATATTTCTTTATTTCATCCTTTGCGGGCTATAATTGGTAAACAATGTTTTGAACATATTGCGCCCATTCTATGGGTGTCTTAGACTTGTCAAAAGTCTGCCAAGGTATAGGTTTTCCAATTTTCACATGGAAAGTTTGATGTTTATTCTTAAACATCTCATCTACAAGGAACAGCATCGCCAGGTTAACCTTTAGGCGAAAAACTTTACAGAGATGAGCTAAAAGGTAGAATCTGTCAGAATTTCGACCATCAAAGTGAATGGGGACGACATCCCGATGATGCTCCACACTTTTGGAAATAAAAGTTTTCTTCCATGGAATATCACGAATCTGTCCATTTATTTTTCGCGAACAGAGTCCTGCCGGAAACATGATGATGTGGTTGTCACTCTTAAATCCTTCCTCTACCATGGCAGGAAAGTTCCTCCCTTGCTTGCCTGTTTTGTTGATACCGATGCTCACAGGCTTTAATGCAGGAAGATTGAGAAGCAAATCGTTGAGCAGATAACGGAACTGGTTACCATAATAACGCCCAATAATGGCACCTATCGCCACACCGTCTGCGCCTCCTAAGGGGTGGTTGGACACAAAGGTATAAAGTTTCCCATTGTGCGGATCGGGCAGGTTCTCTTCGCCTTGTATCTCCAAGGTGACATCCAAGAAATCGATACAAGCTTCCAACCATTCTGTTCCTGTTAGATGTCGATGATTCCAAAGAAAAACATTGATTTCGTCTTGATGAGTAATTTTTTTGAGCCATGACGCAACAAAACGGGGGAGATAGTTGACCTTGTCTCCCAATTTATTTTTCAAGATTTCATCAATATCTATGGTTTTCTCTATTTCTTCGTGCATTGAAACAATAAAACTTATAGATTGCAAATGTAACATAAGTTTTTGTAATATACCGCTTCTTTATGCAAAATTGTTCAAAAATTATCTCAACTGTTACTTCATTGCAACAAGGCATTTCATTCTTCAAGCTCAAAAGTTGGCTCATGACAAGTCGGTTATCATTAAGATAATATTTTTTTCAAGGGTAATTATTTCATTTGAGGAGGTAGATAACACAGGAGTTAAATCGTTAAATATTGCAAATTTTTATTGAAATATAGATTTTAAGTATAAAAGTGGGGAAATGTGGGGAATTTTATGTATCTTTGACAGCAAATAAATTTTTGCTTATAAAATAGGTACACATGCGTTTTTTAGGAAATATAGAAGCCAAGGTTGATGCCAAGGGCAGAGTCTTTCTCCCAGCCACTTTCCGCAAGGTGCTACAAGCATCTGGCGAAGAAGTGTTGGTGTTGCGCAAAGATGTATTTCAATCTTGCCTCACGCTCTATCCCGAAAGCGTTTGGAATGAGCAATTAGATAACTTGCGTGCAAAACTATCTCGATGGAATGCGGCAGAGCAACAAATCTTTCGACAATTTGTGTCAGATGCAGAATTGTTGACCTTAGATGGAAATGGTCGCTTTCTCATTCCCAAAAGATATCAAATATTGGCTCATATTGAGCAATCAGTCAGATTTATTGGAATGGACGATACCATAGAAGTGTGGTGCAATGAGCGTGTCAAAGAGCCTTTCATGGACTCACAGGAGTTTGGAGAGGCGTTGCAACACCTGATGAATTCGGCGACAGAAGAGACGACAATCAATTCTTCAAAATGATGATAAAGACAGCAGGAAGTTACCATGTCCCCGTTCTTTTAGAACAAAGTATTGAGGGATTGAACATCCACCCAGAGGGCATTTATGTGGATGCCACCTTTGGTGGAGGGGGTCATTCTATGAAAATACTTTCTCATCTCAATGAAAAAGGACATCTTTTCAGTTTCGATCAGGATTTGGATGCGGAAAAAAACATTCAACAAGAAGGGCATGAGGTGCTGTTGCAGGATAACTTTACTTTTATACGTTCAAACTTCAGATACTTGAAGAACTGGATGAGATATTACAAGATAGATAAGATAGATGGGATATTGGCTGACCTCGGTGTTTCGAGTCATCATTTCGATGATGAAAATAGGGGGTTCTCATTCAGGTTTGATGCTCCACTTGATATGCGCATGAACACCAAGGCGTCGCTGACAGCTGCTGATGTGATTAACACCTACAATGAAGAACAGTTGGCTGATATTTTCTATTTGTATGGAGAACTCAAAAATGCACGAAGGATAGCATCACTATTAGTCAAAGCCAGAAGTCAAAAGAACATAACAAGTACCCATGACTTGATACAAGCAGTGGAAGCTGTGTTTGGAAAAGCGCGTGAGAAGAAAGACCTCGCAAAACTATTTCAAGCACTCCGTATCGAAGTTAATCATGAAATGGAGGCATTAAAAGAGTTGCTCAATAGCGCTCAAGAGTTGTTGACTACTGGTGGGAGATTGGTTGTTATCACCTATCACTCCTTAGAGGATCGCATGGTAAAAAACATCATGAAGACAGGCAACGTACAAGGAAAAGTGCAGCAAGACTTCTTTGGAAAAATTGAAACGACTTTCAAACTTTTGAACAATAAGGTTATCACGCCTACACCACAAGAGCAACTGGAAAATCCACGTAGCCGAAGTGCTAAACTAAGAATCGCTGAGAAGATATGACAACGGATGAAAAAGACATAGATGTACAGCCCATTCCCACAGACGCTTATAAAGATGCGGATGCAGCGTTGGATTCTTCGGTAGATAAAAACAGCGAAGAAGCGCCTACCTTGAAAGAGGTTATCAAAGAGCAAGCGCGTGAAGAAGAGGCACCTTTATCGAGAAACTTTACTTTAAGAAAGATTCTTGGTGGAGATATTCTAACCACGTCTACTGTGCGCAAACAAATTTGGATTTTCCTCCTTATTACGTTCTTTACTATCATTTACATCTCTAATCGTTACAGTGTTCAGCAAAACCTTATCGAGATTGATAAACTTCAGAAAGAACTTAAAGATGCAAGATATAAGGCTTTATCCAGCAGCAGTCAGCTTACCGAGAAAAGCAGGGAAAGCAACGTGTTGGATATGCTTAAAAATAATCAAGACAGTGTATTAAAGATTGCGAATCAACCACCATATATCATCCAAGTTCCAAATAAATGAATAAGTTTGATTATAAAAAAATTATGCCTCGTTACAGCGCCATCGCCATTATGATGACCTTGGTAGCTGTTGCCGTAGTGGGTAAAACACTCTATATTATGACAGCAAAACGCGAGTATTGGACAAAGGTTGCCGATCGAGTAAAGCGCGATAGTGTAGATATCAAGCCCATGCGTGGAAACATTTTAAGTTGTAATGGAGAACTAATGGCAAGTTCGTTGCCTGAATTTAAGGTGTACATGGATTTCAAGAGTCTCCGAACCTCGAAAAACGATTCTCTTTGGGAAGCGAAGCTCGACTCTATCTGTGAAGGTCTGCATCAGATATTTCCAGAAAAGCCTGCTTCTGCCTTTAGAAAAGAATTGGAGACAGGACGGCAGCAACAAAGTCGTCACTGGCCTATTTGGAAGAAACGTATCGACTATAATTCTTTCACGGAGATCAAGGCATTGCCCATATTTAATCTCTCCAAATATATGAGCGGTTTTCACTATGAGGAGTTTAACGCTCGGCAACGTCCTTATGGCTCGTTAGCGGGACGTACGGTTGGTGCCATGTATGGGGCAAAGGATACGGCTCGTTTTGGATTGGAGTTGTCTTACGATTCTATTCTTCGTGGTAAAAACGGTATCGTACATCGTCGCAAAGTACTCAACAAGTTCTTGGACATCATGGATACCCCTCCCATTGACGGTGCAGACATCGTGACTACCATTGATGTAGGAATGCAAGATTTAGCCGAACGAGCTGTCATTGATGAGTTGAAGAAGATTAACGGCAATGTGGGCGTTGCCTTAGTCATGGAGGTGAAAACGGGTGACATCAAGGCAATTGTAAACATGGAAAAATGTTTTGATGGCGAGTATCGGGAAGTTAAGAATCATGCGGTCAGTGATTTGTTAGAGCCGGGTTCGGTTTTCAAAGTTGCCTCAATGATGGTTGCACTTGATGATGGTGTCGTGGATACAACGGCTCGTATAGAAACAGCTGGAGGTGTTTGGCCCATGTATGGAAGACAAATGAAAGATCACAACTGGCGTCGCGGAGGTTATGGAACACTCACCTTACCTCAAACTCTTTTATATAGTTCTAATATTGGTGTGAGTCGCATCATTGATGATCATTATCGTGACAACCCAGAGAAATTTGTGCAAGGTCTCTACCGTACAGGTTTAGCAGACGCTCTTAACATACCATTGGTAGGCTCTTCCTCTGCGGTCATTCGTATGCCTAAGAAAAATGAACGTGGACAATGGATTAACTGGAGCAAGACTGCCTTGCCATGGATGAGCATTGGTTACGAGACACAAGTGCCTCCTATTTCGACGCTTACCTTTTATAATGCCATTGCCAACAATGGTAAAATGATGCAACCCAGATTTGTCAAACAGGTGGTAAAAGACGGTGAAGTACTCATTGATTTTCCTCCAAAGGTATTGCGTTCACAGATTTGCAAACCTAAAACGCTGGGAGAGATTCAAACAATCTTAGAGCATGTGGTGAGTCAAGGCTTGGGACGCAAAGCAGGGTCGCCATCTTTCAAAGTCTCTGGTAAAACAGGAACGGCACAAATCTCGCAAGGTTCTGGCGGTTATAAGGTTGGGCGAACCAACTATCTCTTAAGTTTTGCAGGCTATTTCCCTTCAGACAATCCTCGTTACAGTTGTATTGTCTGCATTCAGAAGTCGGGACTTCCTGCCTCGGGCGGTGGGATGAGTGGCGTTGTCTTTCATCACATCTCGGAAGGCGTCATGGCTCAAGACTTAAAGTTAGATGTAAAAGATGCCAAAGACTCTACCTCCATTCTTGTTCCAAAGGTAAAGAACGGAAACGTGCTTGCTGCCAATTATGTGTTGACTCATTTGGGCATCAACACCAACCGTAACTGGAGTGGAACCTTTGCAAACGGTAATCCAATCTGGGGAACAGCTGAGATTCAAAACAATTCGATTGTCGAGCTAAAAAAAGCTAAGATGTATACGCATCAATACATCCCTGATGTTTTAGGAATGGGTGCGCGTGATGCTGTCTACATCCTCGAGAACAGAGGTGTCAAGGTGCGTCTCAACGGTCGCGGGAAGGTGGTTCAACAAAGTCTTCCACCAGGACATCGCATTCAGAAAAAACAAGTATGCCTCCTTACATTAAGTTAATGCACAATAATTCAAATATATGATTTGTAACGAATTAATCAAAGACATTAAATGCACTGACATTTTGGGCGATACGAATGTCAGTATATCGGGAGTAAACATTGATTCCCGAAAGATAAAACCTGGTCATCTGTTTGTGGCTATCAAAGGGACACAGGTGGATGGACACGATTATATTGATAAAGCCATACAGTTAGGAGCTGTCGCAGTACTATGCGAAAAAGCACCGAAAGAACCGTTGTCTGGCATTACCTACATTGTCGTCACATCAACCGAAGATGCTGTCGGTAAGGTGGCGACACGCTTTTACGGAGAGCCCTCCAAGCACTTAAAGCTTATTGGTGTCACTGGAACAAATGGCAAGACAACCATTGCCACCTTATTATATAATATGTTTCGTAAGTTGGGGCATCGCTGTGGTTTACTCTCAACGGTGTGCAATTATATCGAGGATGAGCAAATACCTGCCGACCATACCACACCTGACCCCATAGAGCTAAATGAACTGTTGGCAAAAATGGTAGAGCAGCATTGTGAATATGTATTTATGGAATGCTCGTCACATGCCATTGCGCAAAAGAGAATTGGTGGATTGAACTTTACGGGAGGTATTTTTACCAACCTGACACGTGACCACTTAGATTATCATAAGACTTTTGAGAACTATCGCAACGCTAAGAAGTCTTTCTTCGACCACCTGCCCAAGTCGGCTTTCGCCATTACAAACGCAGACGATAAGAATGGCATGGTCATGGTGCAAAATACCAAAGCAACAGTAAAGACCTACTCTGTCCGTACCGCAGCTGACTTCAAAGCTCGTATCATTGAATGCCATTTTCAAGGTATGTACTTAGAGATTGATGGTCAGGAAGTGGGAGTGCAGTTCATTGGTAAATTTAACGTCAGCAATCTCTTAGCCGTTTACGCTACTGCACGCATGTTGGGTAAACAACGCGAAGAAATTCTGATAGCGATGAGTACGCTACACAGTGTCAACGGACGTATGGACACGCTTCACTCCCCACAGGGATTTACGGCTGTAGTGGACTATGCGCATACTCCTGATGCATTGAAAAATGTACTCCTTGCCATTCATGAAGTAGACGGTAAAGGTCATGTTATCACTGTTTGTGGGGCTGGTGGTAATCGTGACAAGGGTAAACGTCCGTTAATGGCAAAGCAGGCAGTACAGCTAAGTGATAAAGTGATTATCACCAGTGACAATCCACGATTTGAAGACCCGCAAGACATTATCAACGATATGTTGGCGGGTTTGGATGCACAGGATATGAAAAAGGTGTTGAGCATTGTAGATAGAAAGGAAGCCATACGCACTGCCTGCATGCTTGCTCATAAGAACGACGTTGTCCTTGTGGCAGGGAAAGGACACGAAACTTATCAAGAAATCAAAGGCGTAAAGCATCATTTTGACGATAAAGAAGTGCTGGCCGAAATTTTCAAACAATCATAATACGTTTCCACAACCCTATTAAACTTAGAGGATGTTATACTATTTATTTAGATTTTTAGAGCAATACGGCATTTCAGGTGCGCATCTATGGGGGTATATCTCTTTTAGATCGCTGCTTGCCCTCATTCTTTCGTTGGTTATCTCAGCATGGTTTGGCGAGAAATTCATTAAATATCTTCGTCAAAAACAAATCACGGAAACCCAACGTGATGCCTCTATCGACCCCTTTGGAGTTAATAAAATAGGTGTTCCCTCCATGGGTGGGGTCATCATCATTGCTGCCATACTCATACCCGTACTGTTGTTGGGACGACTTCGCAACATCTACCTCATTCTGATGATTATTACTACCGTTTGGTTGGGATTTCTTGGTGGGATGGACGACTTTATCAAAATCTTCCGCAAGAACAAAGAAGGACTGAAAGGCAAATATAAAATTATTGGGCAAGTAGGCATCGGTTTGATAGTAGGATTGGTGTTATGGTCCTCACCAGATGTAAAAATCAATGAAAATTTGGCGATTGAGCAGCAAGGTCATGAAATGGTGATTAAGCATCGAACGGATGCTCGGAAATCGCTCAAAACAACAATCCCTTTCGTGAAAGGTCATAATCTGGATTATTCGGGGGTGATGAGTTGGTGCGGAAAATACAAGACTGCGGCAGGATGGATATTGTTTGTCATCATGACAATTATCGTAGTGACCGCAGTTTCTAACGGTGCCAATCTTAACGACGGCATGGATGGAATGTGTGCAGGCAATTCGGCTATCATTGGCGTTACGCTGGGAATCTTGGCGTATGTTAGTTCACACATTGAGTTCGCTGCTTATCTCAACATTATGTATATTCCAGGCTCGCAGGAGTTGGTGGTCTTTATGTGCGCCTTTGTTGGTGCGCTCATCGGCTTTTTATGGTACAACTCTTTCCCTGCGCAGGTGTTCATGGGCGATACAGGTTCACTAACTATCGGGGGTATCATTGCGGTCTCTGCCATTATCATTCATAAAGAGTTGTTACTTCCTATACTCTGTGGTATCTTCTTTGTAGAGAGTTTGAGCGTGATACTCCAAGTATATTATTACAAGAGTGGGAAGAGAAAAGGGATAAAGCGACGAATTTTCAAGCGTACTCCTATCCATGACAATTTTCGCACACAAGATTCTCAGCTGGATCCTGCATGCAATTACCTCATTAAAAAACCTCATTCGGCCATCCATGAATCGAAAATTACCATTCGTTTCTGGATTATCACCATTATATTAGCAGCCATGACGATTATTACTCTTAAGATAAGATAAATGATAGTGGTTAGCTCCAATAAAATGAAGTCATTGAGTGAATAAAGCAATAAGACGTATCCACTAATATTAAAAGATAAAGCATTGTTCGTTAGCAACTTGTAAAACTTCGTCGATACGTGACTATGATTAGAATAGAAAGGAAAAAGATATGAAACGAATCGTTATTCTCGGTGCAGCAGAGAGTGGAGTAGGAGCTGCCATATTAGCCCAAAAAGAAGGCTTTGATGTATTTGTATCTGACATGGGTGAGATTAAAGACAAATACAAAAAGATGCTCGATGCACACCACATCCGTTGGGAAGAAAAGCAACATACACCCGTACTGATTCTAAATGCAGACGAGGTGATTAAGAGTCCGGGCATTCCGAAGGAAGCTCCTATGATACAAAAGCTCATGAAGCAGGGTACCAATATCATTAGCGAAATAGAGTTTGCAGGACGATATACGCATTCTAAAATGATTTGCATTACGGGCAGCAACGGTAAGACAACGACGACCTCGCTGATTTATCATATCTTCAAAGCAGCGGGATATGACGCCGGATTAGCTGGCAACATTGGACGGAGCTTGGCTTTACAAGTTGCGGAAGACCCACACGAATACTATATCATAGAATTAAGCTCGTTCCAGTTGGATAACATGTACAAGTTTAAGGCAGATATTGCTATCTTGTTGAATATCACTCCCGACCATTTGGACCGCTATGACAACTGCATGCAAAACTATGTAGACGCCAAAATGCGCATTATCCAAAACCAAACCGAAAAAGATAGCTTCATTTATTGGAACGATGACCCTATCATCAAGCGAGAATTGCAAAAGTATGATATCAAAGCCGTACAGTGTCCATTTTCAGAACTGAAAGAGAAAGGTTCGATAGGCTATATTGAGGAAGGACAATACACCATCGAAAAGCCCACTCCTTTCAACATGGAACAAGAAGCACTTTCACTCACGGGGAAGCATAATGTGTACAACTCTTTGGCTGCAGGTATTGCCACTGACATTGCCGGAATACGAAATGATGTGATAAGGAAAAGCTTGAGCGACTTCCCTGGCGTGGAACATCGGTTGGAAAAGGTGTGCAAAGTGGGTGGTGTAGAATATATCAATGATTCGAAAGCCACGAATGTCGATGCTTGTTGGTACGCATTGGAGAGCATGAATACACCGACAATCTTGATTCTTGGAGGAAAAGATAAGGGGAATGACTACCAACTTATTAAGGAGTTGGTAAAAAAGAAATGCGTTGGATTAGTGTATTTAGGCGCAGATAATACGAAACTTCACAACAATTTCGACTCCTTGGGCATCCCTGTGCGTGATACCCATTCTATGAAAGAATGTGTAGAAGCCTGCTATGACATGGCACGTCCTGGCGACACGGTATTGCTAAGCCCTTGCTGTGCCAGCTTCGACTTGTTCAAAAATATGGAAGATAGAGGAAATCAGTTTAAGACATTGGTAAGAAATTTATAATGGATAAAACATTAGGAAATATCTTTAAGGGAGACAAGGTGATTTGGATGGTCTTTTTCTTTTTATGTATCATCTCGATCGTCGAAGTATATTCTGCCTCCGCAGGTTTGACTTATAAGGGCGGACATTACTGGGCTCCTATCGTCAAGCACACTGGAATCTTGCTCGTTGGTGTGTTTGCAATGGTCGTGACGCTGAATATCAAGTGCAAATATTTCAAGATAGTGACTCCTTTCCTGCTCGTAATCTCAATCATTGCCTTGGTTACAGTACTCATTGCAGGACAGTCCACCAATGGTGCCCAACGTTGGATTAGCATCATCGGCATTCAGTTTCAACCGTCCGAAATAGCCAAAGGCACGATGGTTTTGGCCACTGCACAGATTTTAAGTGCCATGCAAACGGAGCAGGGAGCAGACAAAAATGCTTTCAAATACATCCTTATTGTCAGTGGCTGCATCGTACCGTTCATTATGGTGGAAAATCTTTCTACAGCCATGTTGCTGTGTTTAGTTATCTTCCTCATGATGATGATAGGACGAGTGCCTGGCAAAATATTAGGCAAGGTGTTGGGTATCGTTACGTTACTCATAGTAACAGTGTTCGCACTCGTTATGTTAGTGGGACAAGATAGGGAAAAAATAAATGCCCAGGGACAACAAGTTGTACAAGTATCCAATACAGCGGAGAAAGAGGAAACAACGATGTTCACGAAAGTCTTTCACCGTTTTGACACATGGAAAGCGCGCATAGATCGTTTCATTGATGGTAAAGAGATTGCTCCTGAGGATTTCGATTTGGACAAAGACGGGCAGATTGGGCATGCCAACATTGCCATTGTCTCCTCCAACGTGATTGGAAAAGGTCCAGGAAATTCGGTGGAACGCGATTTCCTATCCCAAGCCTTCTCCGATTTCATCTATGCAATCATCATCGAAGAGATGGGAATTATCGGGGGTGTCTTTGTCGCCATGCTCTATATCATCCTTCTCTTCAGGACGGGACAGATAGCCAATCGCTGTGAAAACAACTTCCCTGCCTTTCTTGCCATGGGCTTGGCTTTGCTTTTGGTGACCCAAGCGTTGTTCAATATGTGCGTTGCAGTGGGCTTGGCACCTGTTACTGGGCAGCCGCTTCCTTTAGTGAGCAAGGGCGGAACGTCAACAATCATCAACTGTGTGTATATTGGGGCTATCCTTAGTGTGAGTCGGTCGGCGAAGAAAAAACAAGTAACCGATGAAGATAAAGACATGGAAATGAGCACCGCAGTGGCTTCAGCATAAGAAACGCAAGATAAGATAAATATCATTGAATATGGTAAAATCAAAGAAATTTTGATTACTTTTGCCTATTCATATAAATATAAAAGATGAACAGTGATTTGAGAATCATCATCAGTGGAGGTGGAACGGGAGGACATATATTTCCCGCTATCTCTATAGCCAATGCCATTAAGAAGGAAAGACCCGATGCAAAGATTCTTTTTGTCGGTGCTCAAGGTCGAATGGAAATGGAGCGCGTGCCAAAAGCAGGATATGAAATCAAAGGACTGCCTATCGCAGGATTCGATCGGCATCATCTGCTTAAGAACCTCTCCGTGTTGGTCAAGATATGGAAAAGTCAACGATTGGCAAAAGCCATTATTAAGGATTTCAAGCCAATGGTGGCAGTTGGTGTTGGCGGATATGCCAGTGGACCCACGCTCAACGTGTGTTCCAAGCTTCATATTCCCTGTCTCATACAAGAGCAAAACTCGTATGCAGGGGTCACCAATAAACTGTTAGGTAAGAAAGCAGACAAGATTTGTGTGGCGTACGAAGGTATGGAACGCTTCTTTCCCGCAGACAAAATTATCATGACAGGAAACCCCGTAAGGCAAAACGTGTTGCAGACAACATTATCAAAAGAAGCTGCCAGGGAGACCTTTGGATTAGATCCGAAGCGGAAAACGATACTTTTAGTAGGTGGAAGTTTGGGAGCCAGAACATTGAATGAAAGCATCCAAAGTCACTTGGATATGATACGAACGGGTGACGTTCAATTTATTTGGCAAACAGGAAAATACTACTATAAGGATATTTGCAACGCATTGAAGACGCAAGCGCCATTGCCCAACCTCTATGTCACCGACTTTATCAGTGATATGGGGGTGGCTTATCAGGCTTCCGATTTGGTGATTAGTCGTGCAGGAGCAAGCTCGATTAGCGAATTTTGTCTAATTGGAAAACCTGTTATCCTGGTTCCAAGCCCCAATGTAGCGGAGGATCATCAAACGCAAAACGCAATGGCACTGGTCAATAAAAATGCGGCTATTTACGTAAAGGATGTAGAATCCAAAGACATTTTGCTCGAACAGGCGATGAAAATAGTGCAGGACGATGCAAAGTTAGCATCCCTAAGCGAAAATATTTTGAAACTCGCATTACCAAATTCTGCTGAAATCATTGCGCAAGAGGTTCTCAAATTGGCTGCTCGTCAACAACATTGAACGTATAAGAGATTATAGGAAATAAAAAAAATGGATATAAAAGAAATCAAATCGGTATATTTCTTGGGAGCTGGTGGCATAGGAATGAGTGCCATCGCACGCTATTTTCTACATAAAGGATTGGTAGTTGCGGGGTATGATAAGACGCCTTCTGCACTGACACATCGACTCGAACAAGAGGGGATGCTCCTGCACTATGATGAAAATATCGATGAGATTCCGCACGCATGTCGCAATTCGCAAGTTTGTATGGTTGTATATACCCCTGCCATTCCTGAATCTCATGTAGAGTTGCAGTACTTCAGGTCGAACGGCTTTGAGGTCTTAAAGCGAGCTCAAGTCTTGGGTTCGTTGACAAGAACCCATCGAGGACTTTGTTTTGCAGGTACGCATGGCAAGACAACAACCAGTACGATGTGCGCACACATCATGCACCAAAGTCATGTGGATTGTAATGCTTTCCTTGGAGGAATCTCCAAGAACTACGGCAGCAATTACATCCTTTCCGATACAAGTGATTACATCGTCATTGAAGCCGACGAGTTTGATCGTAGCTTTCATTGGCTTCGCCCTTGGATGAGTGTCATCACATCGACAGATCCTGACCACTTAGACATTTATGGAACCAAAGAGGCATATTTAGAAAGTTTTAGGCATTACACTACCTTGATAAAGCCTGGAGGCGCCTTGATTATTCATGAAGGGTTGGAAATGCAAGAGGATGTAAACGATGAGGTGAGGGTGTTTCGGTACAGTCTCAATGGAGGTGATTTCCATGCTGAAAACATCAAGATAGAAAATGGAACCATCACCTTTGACTTTATCTCGCCGATAGAGAACGTTACCCAAGTAGAATTGGGACATCCTATTCCCATTAATGTGGAGAATGCTGTCGCTGCAATGGCAATGGCGCAACTCAACGGTTGCACTGCAGAGGAGTTGCGATATGGCATGTCAACCTATAAGGGTGTGGACAGACGCTTTGATTTCAAGGTAAACAATGAGCGACATGTTTTCCTTTCAGATTATGCACACCATCCAAAGGAAATTTATCAAAGTGCAAAAAGCCTGCGTGAGCTGTATCACGATCGGCATGTCACAGCGATATTTCAGCCACATCTTTATTCAAGGACGCGAGATTTCTATAAAGAATTTGCAGAAGCACTGAGCCAACTTGACGAGGTTATCTTATGCGACATCTATCCTGCACGAGAAGCCCCGATACCAGGAGTTACCTCAGCGCTTATTTACAATGAGCTCACCTGCAAAGAGAAGAGCATGATACATAAGGAAGATGTGATTGATTTGGTTAAAAAACGCGATTTTGATGTACTTGTTGTCTTGGGCGCAGGCGACCTCGACAATTATGTACCACAAATGACTAAGATCATTGAAAATAAGTGAGACGTTGGAAAAAGATATTGACAATCGTACTTGATGTTATCTTGGGAATATACTTAGTATTTGCATTCACCGCGTTTAACAAACCCGATGAAACGGCAAATGTGTGTACCAAGGTGACTATCAATATTGCGGATGAAACGGCAAATGGTTTTATCAATGCGGCAAAGATACAAGACCGACTTGAAAAGCATCGTCTTTATCCGCTGGAAAAACCTATGAAATATGTGGATGCTCGCAAGATAGAGGACATGCTTAAAACCAGTCCTTTTGTCAAGAATGCAGAGTGTTTCAAGACCCAGAATGGACACGTCAATATTTCTATCACACAGCGAATGCCAGTGGTACGCATCAAATCGATAAATAATGATGACTATTATTTAGATGATCAAGATGCTATCATGCCAAACTCTAACTACACAAGCGACTTAATCATCGCCACAGGATATATTAATCGATGGTTTGCCACCCATTATGTTTCTGCCTTGAGCAAAACAATCATGCAGGACGAGTTTTGGAAGAACCAAATTGTCCAAATCAACATCTTGCCAGATCGGGGTGTCGAGTTGGTTCCAAGAGTAGGAGACCATATCGTTTATCTCGGATACTTGCCGACAAGCAGTAATCAGCAAAAACGATTGGCTTTGATACAAGACTTTACAAAGCAGAAGTTAACACGCTTAGAAAAGTTCTACAAATATGGGCTCGCCCAAGCAGGTTGGAACAAGTACTCGTATAT
This sequence comes from Hoylesella timonensis 4401737 = DSM 22865 = JCM 15640, assembly GCF_000455445.1. Classification (GTDB taxonomy): domain Bacteria; phylum Bacteroidota; class Bacteroidia; order Bacteroidales; family Bacteroidaceae; genus Prevotella; species Prevotella timonensis. The sequence goes on from NZ_HG417094.1 coordinate 221,346, forward strand.
CAACTTGGAATTTGATAACCAGATTATTTGTAAAAAGAGGGAGGCTCAACCATAAGATGTTCGGCTAACGGCGCTTGAAAAAAGAAATTATAACGAATTTGAATTGATAAAGATATAAACGTATGACAAAGGAATTTATCGTAGCTATAGAACTGGGATCTTCTAAGATTACCGGTATTGCAGGAAAAAAGAATCCTGATGGCAGCATTTCAATTCTTGCTGTTGTCAAAGAGGATTCCACCTCGTGCATACGCAAGGGTGTAGTCTTCAACATTGACAAGACGGTATTGTGCTTGACTAACATTGTTAAGAAGTTAGAGACCAGTCTCAAAACCAACATAGCCCGTGTATATGTTGGTGTTGGCGGTCAAAGCATACGCAGTGTCAAGAATATTATTGTGAAAACACTGCCTGCAGAAACCATCGTTAGTCAGGACATGATTAACGAATTGATGGACGCCAATCGTAGTATGAGCTATGCGGATCAAGAGATTTTGGACGCCGTCACTCAGGAATATAAAGTCGACTCTTTATATCAACTCGACCCTGTGGGCATTCCTTGTTTGCGTTTAGAAGGAAACTTCCTCAACATTCTGTGGCGGAAAACATTCTATAAGAATCTCAATCAGTGTATTAACAAAGCTGGTATGGAGATTGCCGAGCTGTACCTTGCTCCCTTAGCTCTTGCTGATGCTGTGCTCACAGAAACGGAGAAACGATCGGGCTGCATCTTGGTAGACCTTGGAGCAGATACGACTACTGTTCTTGTCTATTACAAAAATATTCTGCGTCATTTGGCAGTCATTCCACTTGGAGGAGAAAATATCACAAAAGACATCACCTCTTTGCTCATGGAAGAGAGCCAAGCAGAAGATATGAAGCTAAAATATGCATCGGCATATACGGATAATAAGGATATTGACGAGAACAAGAAATATCCAATCGACAGTGACAGAAAAGTTGAAAGTCGTAAGTTTATTGAAATTGTTGAGTCGAGACTACAAGAAATTATCGAAAACGTTTTTTATCAAGTTCCTAACGAATATGCCGATAAGCTGATAGGCGGAATTATCCTGACGGGTGGTGGTGCCAACATGCCAAATATCGAAAAGGCTTTCACGGATCAGGCGCCAACAGAGAAAATACGTATTGCTAAGTTCGTTAATCTAAAAATCAATTCAAATTTACCAGAGATTACAGCCCACGACGCAACGCTGAATACCATTCTTGGTTTGTTGGCTAAGGGGGATATCAACTGTGCTGGAGAAGAAATCAACACCGATTTGTTCCAAGCAAATGATGCCAAACACACTGCTACCACTCCCACTCAAACCAAAGAACCCAGATCTTTTACAGAGACATCAGGGACTGGTATTGTGCAAACAGAAGAAGAAAAAGAACGACTTCGCAAGCAGAAAGAGGCTCAAGAAGAAGCAGAAAGACTGGCGAAAGAAGAGGAGGAGCGACGCATTGCGGAAGAAAAACGAGAAAACTCTCCAATGAACAAGCTTTGGAAAGGCATTAAAAATTTTGCTCGTAAAATAACGGAAGAAGAAGAATAAAACGTGGGAAAGATGAATCCCAGATATTAACTTTTAAGATTTAGAATTATGCCAGATAGAAAAAATACTCCTGATGTTCTCGATTTCGGAGAACCAGACAAAGCAAATAGCATCATCAAGGTGATTGGTGTTGGTGGTGGCGGAGGTAATGCCGTTAATCACATGTACCGTGAAGGAATCCATGACGTCACTTTTGTTCTTTGTAACACCGATAATCAAGCCCTCAATGATAGTCCTGTACCTTATCATCTACAATTAGGAAAAGAAGGATTAGGGGCAGGTAACAAACCCGAAAAGGCAAGATTAGCAGCCGAGGAAAGCCTTGAAGACATCAAGAACATGCTCAATGACGGCACTCGCATGACATTCATCACCGCTGGAATGGGTGGTGGAACGGGTACAGGTGCAGCACCCGTCATTGCGCGTATCTCTAAAGAACTGGGCATCTTAACTGTCGGTATCGTTACTATCCCCTTCCGTTTTGAGGGTGACAAGAAGATTAACCAAGCCTTGGACGGTGTGGAAGAAATGGCAAAGCATGTCGATGCGCTATTAGTTATCAATAACGAACGCTTGCGAGAAATTTATCCAGACTTGACCGTTTTAGACGCTTTTGGCAAGGCTGACGACACGTTAAGCATTGCAGCCAAGAGTATAGCAGAAATCATCACCAACCATGGGCTCATTAATTTGGACTTTAACGATGTGAAAACAGTGCTGAAAGATGGTGGAGTAGCCATTATGAGTACGGGCTTTGGCGAAGGCGAGGGACGTGTGAAGGCTGCGATTGAAGATGCACTTAACTCACCGCTACTCAATGATAACGACATCTTTAACTCTAAGAAAATCTTGCTGAGCATTAACTTCTGCAACGAAAAGAATGACAACAGCGGTCTGATGATGGAGGAGATGAATGATGTGAACGATTTTATGGGGCGTTTTGATAGCGACTTTGAAATCAAATGGGGACTCGCCATCGATCCCGATCTCGGCAAGAAAGTCAAGGTAACTATCTTGGCAACAGGCTTCGGTATCAATGATGTGGAAGGCATGAACAGCCATATTGGCAAACGCCACTCGCAAGAAGAAGCCATGCGCATTGCTGAAGAAGAAGAGCGAAAAGCACAATTGCTCATCAGAAAAGACCAATATTATAAGGACGGCAAGAACTCCAAGTACAAACGTCATCCGCACATCTATCTCTTTAGTAACGAAGATTTGGACAATGAGGATGTCATCTTGGCTGTGGAGAGTTATCCCACCTATAAACGAACACGTCAAATGTTGGACGATATCCGCAAACAAGCGGCTGGAGAAACTGAAGAATCTGAACATAAGGAGAACAATGATCCTATTCAAGGAGTCATCAGTTTTGGATAAAGAGACTTGCAGTTTGGCAGCAATCAAAATGTGATATGAAGTAATACCTCTAAAAATAAATGATATGGCACTATTTGAACAGATTAGCGAAGACATCAAAACCGCGATGAAAGCGCGAGATAAAGTGGCTCTCGACACACTTAGAAATATCAAGAAAGTTTTTCTCGAAGCCAAGACAGCACCCGGAGCCAACGATACACTTAACGATGATGCGGCACTCAAGATTATACAGAAATTGGCGAAGCAAGGTAAAGAAGCCGCACAAACCTATATTGATGCGGGTCGACAAGACTTGGCAGATGTAGAGTTGCAGCAGGTTCAAGTGATTGAGCGTTATTTGCCACAGCAGTTGTCTATGGAAGAAATTGCCTCAGCAGTCAAAGAAATTATTGAGCAAGTGGGCGCATCAAGTATGAAAGAGATGGGGCAGGTAATGGGGATAGCCACGAAAAAGTTGGCTGGTAAAGCGGATGGTCGTGCTATCTCTGAGGTAGTAAAGAAGTTACTCGCCCAATAATCATCACACATTAAGGAAGTGTAATCCCTCGTTCATGTGGGAACAATATTCTTTGTAAAAGCCCATCAAATCCATTCGATTTGATGGGCTTTTACTTTCTGTTGGATAAGCATGTTTGTTGAGGTTTCCAAAAAAGTAAGAAAATCAATCGTTTATTCATCTCTAACACACCTCTATTAGATATAGTTCCAGTCCACAGATGGAAAAACGTTAATGGTATGGAATAATCGCAACTTTTTCATTTGAGAATGATTTTTCTATTGAGAAAAACATCAGGAAAACACTATTTGTAAGATGGGTGGTACGCTGCATGAAATGAAAATAAATGCTGAATTTTCTTTACAAAGCGCCTCTCATAACTCGCGTGTAAACCACCAAGGGCAAAGTTGGTCGCAAATACGCGAAAAATGAGAAAGGTTTGTAATTTGTTGTGATTGAGTACGTTACGTTTATGATGTCGTTTTTCTTGCCTGTTTTTACCATTTTTTGGCGACTGAAGCATTGAGATAAGCTTACTATTTGCATGCTTTAATGTTGTGGAAGCATGTGAATAATGCCTCTAATACATGTTTCCAAGACCGATAAATCAATGTTCTAACTTAAAAAGACGTTTATTTTGTTAAAATCAGTGCATTTTTGCCCATCGTTTGCCTATTAAATTTTTCTATTTTGAAGATTTTCAATGACCTTTTTTTGGTAAAATGATAGGACAAAAACAACTACTGGCTTGAGCAAAATGGAAAGGTAATTTTTGTGACGATTAATGAAAGAGTATAAGGAAAACTGTGAACAAAAATCATGCATTTTGCTTCGCTCGCATTTGTTGTTGAGACAAAAGAGAAAAGATTGTTTTCACAATCAACTACCTTTCTTCAATGAGCGAGTCGTGGCATGCTTACATGAATAAATAACAAGATTACTTGTATTTAGTTGATTTTTTGTTATTTTTGTATCGAATTCTTTAGAGATTATATCTTTTTGAACATTATTGATCAACTTAAAATCAACATATTAATGTCCGACAAACAAGGAAGTAGGAATATTTATGATAAGGTAGTGAAGGGTGTCAAACGCTTTATGGCACAAGAAAAGTCGGGAGGAATAGTGCTCGCTGTGGCAGTGCTACTCGCCATCTTGTTGGCAAACTCTGCACTCAGCGATCGCTATTATGACTTTTTCCAGCAAAAGTTAGGTTTTATATGGAATGGAGAACCCTATCTGTATTTTAGTCTTCACCATTGGATTAACGATGGTTTGATGTCTATTTTCTTTTTCCATGTAGGTTTGGAGCTTAAACGTGAGCTTATTTCAGGCGAGCTTTCCAATCCTCGCAACATTATTCTGCCTATTGGGGCTGCTATTGGTGGAATGGCGGTCCCAGCTTTGGTATATCTTTTCTTCAATGCGGGTACCCCCGAATATGCTGGTTGGGGAGTTCCTATGGCGACGGATATCGCCTTTGCCTTAGGCGTGTTGTTCCTTTTAGGAAAGCATGTACCCACCTCCATTAAAGTGTTTTTAACCACCTTGGCTATTGTGGATGACTTAGGAGCGGTGATAGTGATAGCCCTTTTCTACACCTCCGAAATCTCCGTTGCCAATTTAGCATTGGGTTTGGGCTTCCTATTATTGATGTTTATTGGGAATAAATTGGGAGTCAAAAATGTTTTCTTCTACGCATTTTTGGGCATCGTAGGTGTTTGGATTGCTTTCCTCTTGTCGGGAATTCATGCCACTATTGCTGCGGTGTTAGCCGCCTTAACTATCCCCGCCGACTCTACGATAGACGAGAGCACCTATCTTTATAGGATGCGTAAATTGGGGCTACGCTTTATGACCGCCAACACCAATGAGCATCGCACGTTGGAAAACGAACAGGTGAAGATATTAGCCACCATTAGGGAAGATGCCAAGATAGCCATTCCGCCTTTGCAGTTGATAGAGCACCATTTGAATCCATTCGTCACGTTCCTTGTCCTTCCCATCTTTGCCATTTCCAATGCTGGCATCAGTTTGGTGGGCATCGACTGGTCGGCGATATTTGCTACCAATGTTGCTATCGGTATAGCCCTCGGCTTACTGTTGGGGAAACCTCTCGGAGTGGTGGGCATTACGTGGTTGTTGGATAAGCTGAACATTGCCAAACGCCCTCATGACATGTCGATGAGGCATTTATTTGGATTGGGCTTTTTGGCATCTATTGGTTTTACGATGTCCATGTTTGTGTCTACCTTAGCTTTTCGTACCGACTTATTGCTGACGCAAGCCAAGATAGGTATTTTTGCTGCCTCTATCGTGGGTGGATGTCTTGGTTATCTCTTGATGAAACTCTCTCGGCAAGGAAAATAAGAGAAGCAATACTTGGGAGGTTTCGCAATTTATCGTACCTTTGTCATAGGATAAAAAAATACAGACTTTTATGCAAACAAGATGTCATCTATCTGTTCTGATACACGAACAAGCAAAAAAATACGGAGCACGGGGCGCCTTGACTTTCCGTAACTTTGGGAGTAAATCATGGAAGACAGTCTCCTGGAAACACTTCTCCTTGCGTGTGATGCAAGTATCAAATGCGCTGATACATTTGGGTGTGAAGCCACAGGAGAGCATTGGTGTGTTTGCACAAAATTGCGTACAATATCTGTATGCAGATTTTGGTGCTTATGGCGTACGAGCCATCACTATTCCCTTCTATGCCACCTGTAGTGAGCAACAGATAAAGTACATGATTCATGATGCACAGGTACGAATCCTCTTTGTTGGCGAACAAGAACAATTTGAAAAAGCTCGCAGAATCTTTGCCTTATGTCCTTCTTTAGAGCGAGTGATTATCTTCGACCGTAGTGTACAAATTGGAGAACAAGATTCTTTTGCGCTCTATTTCGAAGATTTTATTGCGTTGGGCGAGGATCATCCGCACCAAACAGAGGTAGAAGAACGCTGGGCAGCGGCGAATGATGAGGATATTTGTAATATTCTGTACACCAGTGGGACAACAGGTGATAGCAAAGGAGTGGTATTGACCTATGGACAATATCATGCAGCGATGATAGCCAACTATCAATGTGTCCCTATTCGAGAGACCGACCGTGTGATGGATTTTCTTCCCATTACGCATATTTTCGAGCGCGGGTGGCTATATTTATGTCTCACGGTGGGCGCCCATATCATTATTAACACCTATCCCAAAGAGATTCAAGAATCGATGCGTGAGATGCATCCCACGTGTATGTGTGCTGTTCCTCGCTTTTGGGAAAAGATGTATATCGCTGTGAAAGAAAAGATAGACAATTCTAATCCACTCCAGAAAAAGCTCTTTAACCGTGCGTTAGCTGTAGGAAAGAAATACAATATCGACTATTTGAGTCATGGCAAACGTCCTCCGAGGGCATTGTCCATAGAATATGAGATGTATAATAAGACGGTTATGGCATTGGTGCGTAAGCAAATTGGTTTGGAAAAGGCGCACATCTTTCCGACGGCAGGAGCCTATGTCTCTCCCGAAGTCGAGATGTTTACCCACTCTATTGGCATCTGTATGCAGGTAGGGTACGGACTGACGGAGAGTTTGGCAACAGTATCTTGCGATCATGTGGACAAACCTTATACGATTGGTTCGGTGGGACGACCCATTGAAGGAATAGAAATCAAGATAGGAGAGAACAGCGAAATTTTATTAAAGGGCCCTACAATTACAAGCGGATACTATCAACGAGAGCATATCAATGAAGTAGCATTTGATGAAGATGGCTTCTTTCATACAGGTGATGCAGGTTATTTGAAGGACGGAGAATTATATCTGACCGAAAGAATCAAAGACCTTTTCAAAACCAGCAATGGTAAATATGTCGCTCCGCAAATGATAGAAGCCATGATGCTGGTAGACAAATACATCGATCAGGCGGTCATCATTGCCGACCAGCGCAAGTTTGTTTCAGCATTAATCGTGCCAGAGTTCCGCTTATTGGAAGAGTATGCGCACGATCATGGAATTGCGTTTAATAGCCGAGAGGAAATTTGTGGAGATGCTCGAATCGTAAAGATGATGCTTGACCGTATTTTGACGTTACAACAATCGTTGGCGCATTACGAACAAGTGAAGCGTATTACACTCGTTCCTCATCATTTCACCATGGAGCGAGGCGAATTAACCAATACGCTGAAAATTAAACGTCCTGCTATCAATAAGAATTACAAGGACATCATTAATAAGATGTATGAAGAATGATAACAAGTGACCAACTCAAGGATGTGATAGAGCGCACACAGGCGTTACATCATTATTTGAATATTGACCAAAAGAAGATAGAGTTCGAAGAAGAACAACTGCGAACGCAAGCCCCTGACTTTTGGGAAGACCCACAGCGCGCTCAAGAGCAAATGATAAAAGTGAAAGGCATTGAGAAATGGCTGAAAGGTTATGAGCAAGTTCGTCAGATGGCTGATGAGTTACAGTTGGCGTTTGAATTCTATCGTGATGAAATGGTCACCGAAGAAGAGTTGGACCATGATTATGTCAAAGCCATAGCCGCCATAGAGGATTTGGAACTCAAGAATATGTTGCGCCAGAAAGAAGACCCTATGGACTGTGTCATGAAGATAAATTCGGGCGCTGGCGGTACAGAAAGCCAAGATTGGGCGCAAATGCTCATGCGTATGTATATGCGATGGGCTGAAGCACATGACTATAAGTGTACGGTGAGTGACATCCAAGATGGTGAAGAAGCAGGTATTAAGAGTGTCACCATGAAGATAGAGGGAAACGAATACGCCTATGGGTTCTTGAAAAGTGAGAATGGAGTGCATCGTTTGGTGCGCGTTTCACCGTTTAATGCGCAAGGAAAGCGAATGACAAGCTTTGCCAGTGTCTTTGTTTCTCCATTGGTAGACGACACCATAGAGGTCTTTGTAGACCCCGCATGTGTTTCCTGGGATACGTTTAGATCGAGTGGAGCAGGTGGACAAAATGTCAATAAGGTAGAATCTGGGGTGCGTCTTCGCTATCAATATCATGACCCAGACACTGGAGAAGAGGAAGAAATTCTGATAGAGAATACCGAAACGCGCGACCAACCGAAGAACCGAGCCAAGGCGATGCAGCTGCTGAAGAGCCAACTGTACGATCGTGCCATGAAGAAACGGCTTGAAGCACAAGCAAAAATAGAAGCAGGAAAGAAGAAAATAGAATGGGGAAGTCAAATCCGAAGTTATGTTTTTGACGATCGAAGAGTGAAAGATCATCGTACCAATTTCCAAACAACTGATGTTGACGGAGTGATGGATGGGAAGATAGATGATTTTATAAAAGCCTATTTAATGGAGTTCCCCATTGTGGAAAGTGAAGATTAACTAACCTTTTAAATCATACAAAGATGAGTGGAAAAAACAAATTCAACAGAACAAAGCGTGAAGCAAGACAAGAGAAGCAGGCAAAGAATGTCATCAAATGGCTCTCTATCGCATTGCTTGTTTGTGCCATTATATGGATGATTGTTGCGCTGAATGTTTAATAATGAGCGGATTAGAAATAGAACGGAAGTTCTTGGTAAAGAAAGGTGACGCCTATAAGCAGTTTGCTTTCTCAAGCAGTCACATCCAACAAGGCTACCTTCCGTGCATTGGGGCGACCGTCAGAATCAGAACTCGTGACGATAAAGCTTACTTAACCATTAAAGGAAAGGCTACCAATGGGGGCTTGTCTCGCTATGAATTTGAGACAGAAATAGCCATGGAGGAGGCTTCACAACTCTTCAAATTATGTCAAGGGGGTGTGATAGATAAGCGTAGATACTTGGTTAAAAGCGGAGCACACACCTTTGAAGTGGATGAATTCTACGGAGACAATGAAGGTTTGGTGTTGGCAGAAGTGGAATTGGCTCATGAACAAGAGCCTTATGTGAAGCCCGATTTTATTGGAATGGAGGTGACTGGAGATGCACGGTTTTACAACAAATACATGCTCAATCATCCTTATTCCGACTGGAAAAATACCTTACCAGAAGAATACCAATAAGTTGCGCTAAGATGACACCAATGCTGTTGGCAAGGAAGTCGTACCAATCTCCACTTCGATTGCCATGGGTGCATGTTGCTTGAACAATCTCAATGAGGCCTCCCATCAATAGAGGAGTCAGAAAAGCGATGATGAAAAGTCGTTTAGAGGTGAGCGGTCGTCGACTCTTGAGGTCCTCCCAGTAAATGCAAGACGTGAGCACAAAGTATAATGCAATGTGTGTCCACTTATCCATTAAGGCAACATCGCTCAGTGGTGTCTCTGGAATTGGAATGAGACATACAATCCAAATGCCAATGACCAAAGTCAAAGTCACGGGATATGTTCGCAAAAAATGTGAGACCTGTTGTTTCATTTGCTATCGACAATGTACGGTGCAAAGTTACAGTATTTTGTTCATGATAAGAAACAATTGTGGAGTGAATGTTATTTGTTCGTGCTGATGAGGTGCTATCTCTGCTATGGAAGTCCGCCCATATCTTAACAATCATCTTGAATAGTGATGTCTTTCAAGGATTTTTTTTATTTTAACAAGTCAGATCGCAAGGCACTTTTATTTCTGTTGCTCTTAGGTATTGGAGCGACAATACTGTTCTATGTCTTCAGTGACCCAAAGAATATTGACGCCAATACTCCCATTCATGATACGATATTTGCTTATCGGGATGCTCATGTTGACCGCTATGGACAGCAACCTGCTGTGTATTACCGTGTAGAAGGTCGACAAATAGAACTTTTCCCTTTCGATCCTAATACAGCAGACAGCACAGCCTTGTTGCGCTTAGGACTCCAGCCGTGGCAAGTTCGGAATATATATAAGTATAGAGCAGCAGGAGGCGTATATCGCCAACGCAGCGATTTTGCACGTCTTTATGGATTAACACAGAAGCAATATCGAACACTTGAGCCTTATATCCATATTGGTTCAGATTATCAACCTGCTGCGGAAGCAGTTGCATCGGTGAACAAAACTGTGGGCTATGGGCGTGATACGCTCCGTTTTCCTGTCAAAATAAAATCTTCAGAACATATCTCGGTGAACACGGCAGATACCAATTTATTAAAAAAGGTGCCTGGCATTGGGAGCTATTACGCACGTCAAATCATTCGTTACCGTACCCGATTGGGAGGGTTTTATTCGACACAACAACTGTTAGAAATAGAAGATTTCCCAGAAGAATCTTTACCTTATTTCCGTATTTCAACGCACGACACAGAACATATCCAACGTCTGTTTATCAATCGGTTATCCATACATCAGCTCAAGCGACATCCTTATATGGGTTATTACAGAGCTCGAGCCATAGTAGATTATCGACGTTTGAAGGGTCCCATACATCGATGGGAGGATTTAAGCATGCTTCCAGATTTCACACCTGACGTGATAGCACGACTTTCGCCTTATGTTTCTTTCTCGGAATAACCGTTTTTATCGTTTTTGATGCCCTTTGGTACTCTCGTTGGTTCTATTTGTTTGCGTTTTTAGGCGTTAAGTTTTTGGCAAGTTTTATTTCCGTTTTTAATTCCAATAAGGTGAGAATTCAAGAATTTTGTCTACATTTGCATGAACAATGTAAAATATAAGAAGAAATGAAAATACAAGAAATTCCTGTTTTATTGCTTACAGGATATTTGGGAAGTGGCAAGACCACTTTGGTGAATCGCATTTTATCAAATAAGAAAGGTATCAAGTTCGCTGTTATTGTCAACGATATTGGAGAAGTCAATATCGATGCCGACCTGATTGAACAGGGTGGCGTCGTGGGTCAGAAAGACGATAGTTTGGTGGCTCTTCAAAATGGTTGTATCTGTTGCACACTGAAGGTAGACCTGATAGAACAACTGAATGACATTGTTCGGATGAATAAGTTCGATTATATTGTTATTGAGGCAAGTGGCATTTGTGAGCCAGCTCCGATAGCTCAAACTATCTGTGCATATCCCGAACTGTATCCTCATTTGGCTAAAAACGGCATTGCGAAACTGGATGCTATAGTCACTGTGGTTGATGCCTTGCGGTTGCGCGATGAGTTTAATGTTGGAGACGACTTGCTGAAGCAAAACATTGATGACGATGATTTAGAGCGGTTAGTCATCGAACAAATTGAATTTTGTAACTTTATCGTGCTGAACAAAGCGGCAGAAGTGAGCGCAGCGGAGTTGGAAAAGGTGAAGAAGATTATCCGTGCTATCCAACCCAAGGCACAAATCTTGACCTGTAACTATGGTGATATCGATTTAGATTTAATCCTTCATACAGATATGTTCGATTTTGAAAAGGTGGCTACCTCTGCCAGTTGGATAGCAGAGATAGAAAATCACGGTGACACTGAGCCTTCTCATACGGCGCAGGAGCATCATCACCATCATCACCACCACCACGATGAACATGAGGGAATTGAGAATGAAGAGAGTGGAGAGGCACTCGAATATCATATAGAAACGTTTGTCTATTATCGACGTCCCCCGTTTAATCTCGGATTGTTCGATGATTTTGTCGCTCGTCGTTGGCCTAAGAACATTATTCGTTGCAAGGGAATTTGTTATTTTCACGATGAAAAAGATAAATGTTATGTTTTTGAACAGGCAGGTAAACAGGTTCAAATTCGCGATGCTGGGCAGTGGTATGCTACCATGCCAGCTGAACAACTGCAAAAGTACATGGCGCAGAACCCTGGACTTCAGCGTGATTGGGACGAACAATATGGTGACCGCATGCAGAAGTTAGTGTTCATTGGGCAAAATCTTGACAAGGAAGAAATGATAAGAGAACTTGATCAGTGTCTCGATGAGTAGCACCAATGACGCCTGTCTCAAATCTTGTCCTCATCAGTACTTTCATACTTTTTTTAACGGTATGAAAGGCAAATAATAGGTAAAAAGGTTGCACCTTGAAGTTTTTTCAAGTAAATTTGGAGCATCTAATATGTCAAACTTAAGCTAATCAATTAAAATGAAAACAGACTCAGAAATTGCTCATGAAGCAAAATTAAACCTTATTGGTGACATCGCACGTCAAATTAATATTCCAGAGGATGATTTAGAACCTTATGGAAAGTATATGGCAAAAGTGCCTTACACCCTGATTGATGATGAGAAGGTAAAAAAATCCAATCTTATTTTGGTGACTTCTATTACACCTACTAAAACAGGAAATGGTAAAACAACGGTCAGTGTCGGGCTGGCATTGGGAATGAACAGGATTGGAAAGAAAGCCATTGTTGCTTTGCGCGAACCCTCTTTAGGTCCTTGTTTTGGAATGAAAGGTGGAGCTGCAGGTGGAGGTTATGCACAGGTGCTGCCAATGGAGAAGATAAATCTTCACTTCACAGGCGACTTTCATGCCATTACTTCGGCTAATAATATGATTTCAGCCTTGTTGGATAACTATTGTTACCAACATCGTGACGAGGGCTTCGCCTTAAAGGAAGTGCTTTGGAGACGAGTTCTGGATGTGAACGATCGCAACTTGCGTAACATTATCACAGGATTGGGTGGACGTACCGACGGCATTGTTTCTGAGTCAGGCTTTGATATTACGCCTGCCTCTGAAATTATGGCAATCCTTTGTTTGGCTCAGGATGAAGATGATTTGTTGAGACGAATTGAGAATATCCTTTTGGGCTTTACCATTGAAGGAAAGCCTTTTACAGTGAAAGACCTCGGTGTAGCAGGTGCCATTACCGCTATTTTGCATGATGCTATTCATCCAAACTTAGTTCAGACCATAGAGAACACACCTGCCTTTATCCATGGTGGACCTTTCGCCAATATCGCACACGGTTGTAACAGTGTCATGGCAACTAAGATGGCGATGACCTTTGGAGAGTATGCTATTACAGAGGGAGGATTCGGTGCTGATTTAGGAGCAGAGAAATTCTTTGATATCAAATGTCGTAAGGCAGGTATTTCTCCTAAACTGACGGTGTTAGTAGCTACCGCACAAGCGTTGAAAATGCACGGTGGCATTGATATATCGTCTATCAAGGAACCGCATATTGAAGGAATTAAGCAAGGCTTTGCCAACATGGACAAACACATTCACAACCTTCAATCCTTTGGTCAGACAGTGGTTGTCTGCATCAATCGATTCCCAACGGATACTGATGAGGAATTACAGTTGATTCAAGAGCATTGCCAAAAGTTAGGCGTGGGTTGTGCTATCAATACCGCCTTCGTTGACGGAGGAAAAGGAGCAGAAGCATTGGCACGTTTGGTTGTGGACACAATTGCGCAAAAGCCTTCGACACCGCTGAAGATGTTGTATGATGATAGCGACTCGGTAGAAGATAAAGTACGCAAGATTGCTTTGCAACTTTATGGAGCACGTGACGTTATTCTCAAGCCTGCTGCCAAGAAGATGTTGAGTCGTATTGAGGAATTGGGGTGCGCTCACTTCCCTGTATGTATTGCAAAAACACAATACTCTTTCTCTGAAGATGCGAAAGCCTATGGAATGCCAACCAATTTTGACATTACTATTCGTGACTTCGTTATTAACAAGGGGGCAGAGATGATAGTGGCGATTGCAGGAAACATTATGCGCATGCCAGGTTTACCCAAGGTTCCATCAGCCGAAAACATTTCTGTTGTCAATGGTGAAATTCAGGGCTTGTCCTAAAAACGAAATCGAATGATTCACAATAAAAAAGCACTTCGTACGAAAAGTATGAAGTGCTTTTTGAGTTGTTGGTCGGGATGAGGCGACTCGAACGCCCGACCCCTACGTCCCGAACGTAGTGCGCTACCAACTGCGCTACATCCCGTAAGTTGATTCTTGTGGTTCAATCAACTCTATCTTCTTTAGCATTTGCAAAGGTATAGTAATTTTTTGAAAATCGCAAAACATCGTCTGCTTATTTCCTTTTGCTTGTATGGCTCTTCCGTTTACGAAACGTTGTTCGCTTTGAAAAACAATCTTTTTTCTTTTGTTTCAATAAGCATTATCTTTCAATGTGAGGAGTCGTGTCTTTTCATCTTGTCTTTTTGGATGGTGACATTCAGTTGCTTTTGTCCTGTAATTTTACCAAAAAACGACCATCTAAAATCTTCAAAATAGAAAAAATCAATAGGTAAACGATATGCAAAAATGGGCTGATTTTAACAAAATAGATGTCTTTTCAGGCTGGAGCATTGATTTAACGGGCTTGGAAACATACATTAGCGGTGTTATTCACATACTATAACAGCATTAAAGCATGCAAATTGTAGGCTTATCTCAATGTTTCAATCGCCAAAAAAGGATGAAAACAGGAAGAAAAAGAGCAGAGTTATACGTAACAAGTTTAATAACAAGAGGTTATAAAACTTTTCCATAACTCGCGTATTTGCGACCAACTTTGATGTTGGTTGTCTACACGCGAGTTATGAGAGGCACTTTGTAAAGAAAATTCAGTATTTATTTTCCTTCCATGCAGCGTGATATCAATTGTTCTAATGCTGTTTTTGAGACGTTTTTCGTCGTACAAATATCACTCAGAGAAAGAGCCGTGATCGACAGAGTGCGGGCTTTGTTGTCCCATCGTGACAAGGCGCTTAACCATACGTTTTAACAGGGTTCATACAAAGGGTTGAATCTCCCCTGATTTCGAACCTGCTCAATTGTATGCGCAGCAGTCTATCTATCTTTTCGTAATAGGTGTGAAAATCGTGAAAATTAAAATGACAAAAAATTGTTGGTTCTGTTTTTTTAGTATATTTGCAGCCAAATTTTGAAGTAGAACTAACTTGTATTCTATATGGTACTTTCTCCTGATGACAAGCGTGTGACGCATAGTGGTTTGAGTTTCATAGGTGTTGTCGTAACGTTAGGTATTGTTTTTGGCGACATTGGTACTTCGCCACTGTATGTCATGAAGGCAATTGTTACGGCTGGTAGTGTTATCAATGCCCAATATATCATAGGTGCTGTATCTTGTGTTATTTGGACGTTGACGCTGCAAACTACGGTTAAATATGTGCTTATTGCGCTTCGTGCCGATAACAAAGGCGAAGGAGGTATCTTGGCTCTGTATGCGCTTATCAAGCGACATAGTCCAAAATGGCTTTACCTGTTGGCTATCATTGGGGCGAGTACGTTGGTTGCTGATGGCATTATTACACCATCGATTACGGTGCTGTCTGCCATTGAGGGATTGAAGGTTTACGAACCCAGTACGCCTACTGTACCCATTTGTCTTTGCATCATTACGGTGTTGTTTGCCATACAACAGTTTGGTACAAATGCTATTGGTCGGTTTTTTGGACCCCTCATGTTCGTATGGTTTGCCATGATGGGGGTGTTAGGCCTTGGTCACATCGCTGATTTCCTGCCCATACTCAAGGCATTCAATCCATATTATGCGTTAGAGCTTTTAACACACGACCCCAAGTGGTTCCTCATTCTTGGCGCTGTTTTCCTGTGTACTACGGGTGCTGAGGCTCTTTATTCCGACCTTGGTCATTGTGGCGCACAAAACATACGTGTGAGTTGGGCGTTTGTTAAATTGATGCTCATCCTCAACTACTTAGGACAAGGTGCGTGGATTATCAGTCATGCAGACAGTCTTGTTCCTGGTATCAACCCTTTCTTCGCAATCATGCCCCACAGTATTCTCTTTTTTGGCATTATCATGGCGACAATTGCAGCCGTCATTGCCAGTCAAGCTCTTATTAGTGGTTCGTTCACTATTTTCAGTGAGGCAATGAATTTGAAGTTTTGGCCCAGACAGAAGATAAAATATACTACCGACGT
The DNA here is from genome assembly GCF_000455445.1 of Hoylesella timonensis 4401737 = DSM 22865 = JCM 15640. GTDB lineage: Bacteria > Bacteroidota > Bacteroidia > Bacteroidales > Bacteroidaceae > Prevotella > Prevotella timonensis. Next base: position 237,551 of record NZ_HG417094.1, read on the forward strand.
TAAAGGTCAACTGTATGTACCTTTTGTAAATATGGCTCTCTATGTGCTTTGCGTTCTCGTCATTCTGTTTTTCCAAAACTCAGGAAACATGGAGGCTGCCTACGGCTTAGCCATTACTATAACGATGCTCATGACCACCTTCCTGCTTTTTGCCTATTTGCATATGCGTAGGGTGTCACCTTTGTTGATTCTGCCCTTTGTCATCTTTTTTGTAGGAATTGAAGGGATTTTCTTTATTGCCAACATGTTCAAGTTTGTTCATGGCGGATGGGTAACGATGCTCATGGCTGGTGTCATGTTCTCTGTGATGTATGTATGGTACAATGCGCGCCTTATTCGGGGGCAGCAGGTCAACGTACGTGATGTAAGAGATTGGTATGACGTTATTTCTGATATTAAGAAAGATACCACTATTGCTAAGTCTAATACAAACATAGTCTATCTTAGCAAGCTTTCTGGAACCTACGAAATAGAGCAAAAAATTCTATATTCTATCATCCACAAGCATCCCGTTCGAGCCGACCACTATATATTATTGCACATCAATTATCAGGATGAGCCTTCAACGCTTGAATATGAGTTTACCACGCTTATCCCTGATACGCTCTATCGCATCAATTTGAATTTAGGATTTCGCATACAACCCTTGGTGAATCTTTATTTTCGGCAAATTATTGAGGAGTTAGTGGCTCGCAAAGAGTTTACAATCGACAGCAGCTATCCATCGCTCAGAAAGCATCACATTCCTGCCAATTTTACCTTTGTCATCATTAATCGAATTTATGCAGCTCTCAATCACTTCTCTCAGAAAGAGCGCATTATCATGGGATTATATTCGCTCATTTCGCACATAAAACTAAGCATGACACATGCGTTGGGGCTTGATACAAGTAACGTATTGATCGAAAATGTGCCATTGGTGGTGAAGCCTCATCGCCAGCGTGTCATCCGCCGAATCGACAACAGCGACGACGTTAAATGAACTGGCTAAAAGGAAGTTGCATGAAGGAGAGCGAAAAATGATTGTTCATGAACAGATAACTGAAGAATGAACAATCTATCCACTTTCTCACATCTCTTGGCAATATAGAGATCTAATGTGAAGGTTGGCTAACTTCAGTCTTGTTTGTTAGCAAGGAAACGCTCTGCTCTTTGCAGGTCTTCAGGTGTGTCGATGCCAATGGTGTCTATATTCGTGATTGCCACCTTGATGCGATAACCATTCTGCAACCAACGTAATTGTTCTAAACTTTCTGCCAATTCTAAAGATGATTGTGGAAGTTGAGTGATTTGCTTCAACACCTCTTTGCGATAAGCGTAAACGCCCAAGTGTTTTAGAAATGGAAATTGCACGAACCACTGTTCGTTGTTTTTATTGCGAATAAAAGGAATGACCGAACGTGAAAAATACATGGCATATCCCTGATTGTTAAGCACAATCTTCGGAGAGTTGGGGTTTTCAACGGCTTTTTGATTTTCAAACGGTTTACCCAACGTTGCTATCTGTGTATTAGAATCGTCAAAACATTGACATAGTGAAGCGATTTGTTCTTTTTGTATAAAGGGCTCGTCACCCTGTATATTTAGGATGACATCACAGGTAGGTTGTAATATCTCTACCGCCTCTTGTATTCTGTCGGTTCCGCTTTGGTGATTTTTACTGGTCATAACCGCTTTTCCGTCAAATGATAAGACGGTGTCGTAAATACGCTGGTCGTCTGTGGCAACGTAGGTTTCATGCAACACGGCGGAAACTTGTTCGTACACATGTTGGATGACGGGTTTGTGGTTGAGCAAAGCCAGTGGTTTACCGGGAAAACGAGTAGACGAATATCGTGCTGGAATGATGCCAATGAATTTCATGATGTCTTAGTTTTGAAAGTACAAAGTTACTAAATTTTACTAATAGTCTTTGCAGTTTCGACAAAAATAAGTACTTTTGAAAATCTTACTAAATTATATTTGAAAGTGAAAAAAGGACTATTATCTCTTATTTTATTCATATTACCATTTCAAGTTTTTGCTCAAAAATTAACTTTAGGCTCTTGTACAATCTCAGAAGGACAGGGCTCAAACCGAATTACGGGACAATATAAAGGAGAAATGTCTGCGGGTAAACCTCAGGGAAAAGGTAGCGTAAAGTATCAAAATGGAAATACGTATGAAGGGGAATTTGTGAAAGGAAAACGCCAAGGTTATGGCATATACACTTTTGCAGATGGTGAGAAGTATGAAGGACAGTGGTTTCAAAACCAACAACATGGTCAAGGTACTTATTATTTTGCCAACAATAATAAATATGTAGGGCTATGGTTTCGAGATTATCAACAGGGACATGGCATCATGTACTATTATAATGGTGACAAGTATGAAGGCTCGTGGTATCAGGATAAAAGACAGGGAAAGGGAACTTATGTCTTTTCCACTGGCGCTTATTATAAAGGACAGTGGCAGAACGATGAGAAAAATGGTAAAGGAGTCTTTTATTGGGGGGACGGTTCTTCGTACGATGGTCAATGGATGAACAACGTTCGAGAAGGCAAAGGCGTCTACAAGTATGCAGATGGTGATGTGTATTCGGGCGACTGGAAAGGAGACATTCAGGACGGAAAAGGCATCTATAAATTTCAAAAAGGCGACTTGTATGAAGGGCAATATGTGCAAGGAGAAAGAACGGGAGAGGGAATCTTCAGACTTGCCAATGGCGATAAATACACGGGGACATTTAAGTCGGGAGAACGAGATGGCTTGGGAACAATGACATGGAAAAACGGTGATAGATATACAGGCTACTGGAAGAACGACCAGCAAAATGGTAAAGGAAAACTGACGAAGAAAAATGGCGATGTCTTTGAAGGTAACTTTAAGAAAGGAAAGGTGGATGGAGAAGTGATTATCCACTATGCCGACGGTAGTAAATACAAAGGGATGTACAAAAACGGGAAACGTAATGGCCCTGCAATTGAAGAGAACAAAGACGGCAAACGATTTGAAGGCTCTTACGTTGACGACCGAAGAGATGGAAAGTTTGTAGAAAAAGACCGCAATGGAAAAGTTATTACGCAGGGACGCTATGAGCATGGACGTCGCTATGTAAATTGATTAAATGAATTGTCGTATTACCTTAAAATAAGAATTTGATTAACGATGAAAAAAGAAACGAATCAAAAAAAGAGAGTTTTGGAGCAATCTGCGTTACATGGATATCAGATGAAGCCATTGGAGTTAATCAAAAACGACCCCTACTTAGAGCCTTATGAAACGGCAATCAGGGGAAGATATGAGTTTGCATTGGCTACCGAAAAAAGGCTCACGCGACAAGGAAAAAGTACACTGAGCGACTTTGCGTCTGGTTATCTCTATTTTGGATTGCATCGCACACATGATGGTTGGGTTTTCAGAGAGTGGGCTCCCAATGCTACAGCACTTTATTTGGTGGGCGATTTTAATGACTGGCAAGAGTTGAGTACTTATCAAGCGCATCGTATAGAAGGTACTGGGAACTGGGAACTCCAATTACCGTTGGATGCCATACAGCATGGTCAACTTTATAAAATGCACGTTTATTGGAATGGAGGAAAGGGAGAGCGCATTCCAGCGTGGGCAACTCGGGTAGTACAGGATTCAAAGACCTCTATTTTCTCGGCACAAGTATGGAGTCCAGAGACGGACTATCAATGGAAAGACAAAGGATATAAAGCTGTCAGCGGACCACTGTTCATCTATGAGTGCCACATAGGAATGGCACAAAATGCAGAAAAAGTGGGGACGTACACAGAATTTAAGGAGAACGTATTGCCTCGTATTGTGGCGGATGGATATAACTGCATACAGATTATGGCGATACAGGAGCATCCTTATTACGGCTCTTTTGGTTATCACGTCAGTTCTTTTTTTGCTCCATCTTCAAGATTTGGAACGCCAGAAGAGCTCAAAGACCTTATTGACACAGCCCATCAGCACGGCATTGCTGTGATTATGGATATTGTGCATAGTCATGCCGTTAAAAATGAATTGGAGGGTTTGGGAAATTTGGCAGGTGACCCAAACCAGTATTTCCTTTCAGGCAGTCGGCGTGAACATCCAGCATGGGACAGCTTATGCTTTGACTATGGCAGGGATGAAGTCATCCATTTCTTATTATCAAATTGTAAATACTGGTTGGAAGAGTTCCATTTTGATGGATTTCGGTTTGATGGTGTCACCTCTATGATTTACTATAGCCATGGGCTTGGGGAAGCTTTTACTAACTACGGAGATTATTTTAACGGACATCAAGACGGCAATGCCATTTGCTATCTTACACTTGCGAATCTTTTGATACATCAAGTTCGCCCCCATGCCATTACTATTGCTGAAGAGGTAAGTGGTATGCCAGGTTTAGCAGCTCCTGTTTCGAGTGGTGGTTATGGATTTGACTACCGCATGGCAATGAATATTCCCGACTTTTGGATCAAGACAATCAAAGAGCTGAAAGACGAAGATTGGAAACCCAGTTCTATTTTCTGGGAAGTGACAAATCGTAGAGCAGACGAGAAAACAATTTCCTATTGTGAAAGTCACGACCAAGCATTGGTGGGAGACAAGACAATTATTTTCCGCCTGATAGATGCTGATATGTACTGGCATTTCAAGAAAGGTGACGAAAATGCAATAGTTCATCGAGGGATAGCTCTTCATAAAATGATTCGATTGATGACCGCTTCCACGATAAATGGTGGTTATCTTAACTTTATGGGGAATGAGTTTGGACACCCCGAGTGGATAGATTTTCCACGTGAAGGCAATGGGTGGAGCTATCAATATGCGAAGCGACAATGGAATTTGGCAGATAATTTAGAATTAGGATACCACTATTTAGGCGACTTTGACAAAGCGATGATTCAGTTATTGAAATCAGAAAAGAATTATCAACAGAAGGAAATAAAGGAAATATGGCATCAGGATGGTGACCAAATCTTGTGTTTTATGCGTGGAGATCTTGTTTTTGTTTTCAATTTCTCACCCACTCAATCCTATGTTGATTACGGATTCCTTACTCCTCCAGGCTCTTATCGGGTTGTGCTGAATACGGATACGCCAGCATTTGGTGGCAATGGACTGAATGATGATAGCGTAGAACACCTCACAGTTTTTGATGCCTTGTATCAAAGCGAGAAAAAGGAGTGGTTGAAACTGTATATACCTGCACGTTGCGCAATGGTATTGAGGAAAGACTAAGAGACCGATTTGGCGCATCGCATTAAACCATTATAGAAATTAAGACATTGGCTACCTATCATATTCCAAATCAGAAAAAATCGTTGCTGCCCTGTATTTTGTGCAGTGTGGTGTTCTGTTGTTTTACTTTTATTTATCTGTTTTCGTATCAATGTGATGTGTTGGCGGTTACACAGCACGTGCTATCAGACGGACAGACGTATTATGATAAAACAATTGGAGCGATTCTCATTACAGTTGTCTTATATCTTTTACACATCAGTATCTTTTGGTTTTTTAGATTATCAAGGATAGGATATGCGCTTACCTTTTTTCCCTCGTTGTTACTCCTTACGGCTTTAACAGATATAGATACAGAGAAAATCTATCATCATTCTGCTCTTGGGGCTTGGTGGTGGGTAATTCCACTTTTGTTACTTCTGTGCTTCTTTGCATTAAGGTACTTAAAACAAAAGGTTTCATATAAGGTAACTCAAGCATCGTACAATGTCTTGTCTCGTCCGATGTGGATCAACTTGTTGTCTTTGGTGGTGATGTTTTGTATGGTCTGCACCTTTAGTAATCATGACAAATTCTACCATTATCGTGCAAAAATGGAAGTAGCCATACATGAACATCGGTTCGAAGATGCGCTGAAGGTAGGAGAAAATTCGCTGTACACAGATTCAAGTTTAGTGATGCTTCGTGCTTATGCGCTCTCTAAAGTAAAAAGATTAGGTGAAGATTTATTTGAATATCCATTGCAAGGCGGTTCAGAAGCGTTGCTGCCAAACGGAGAGAGTGTCAAAATGCTGATGTTACCAACCAATGAAATTCAGCATTATTTAGGGAAGTCCATGAAGTCATCCATGAAGGTTGTGCCTTATTTAGAGTTCTTAGAACGACATCATTTGGGTAAATCCGTCATAGGTGATTATTTGTTGTGTGCCTATCTGTTGGATAAGCGACTGGATGATTTCGTGAAGTTGTTGCCGAAGTATTATGAAATCAATGCCAGTCTGCCAAAACATTATAGAGAGGCTTTAATACTTTATACGCACCTTCGTTCCCAACCTTCTGTGACTTATACTAATAATGTGATGGATGCTGACTATGAGGACTATCAAACTATCGCAAAAAAATATCCCAACACCTTAGTGAGAAAAACCAATGTGCGGGACATTTATGGTAAGACTTATTGGTATTACTACCAATATTCT
>NZ_HG417094.1:245335-269327 GCF_000455445.1 Hoylesella timonensis 4401737 = DSM 22865 = JCM 15640
CAATATTCTTCCAACGGATAATACTAATAAGATGCTTATTTTACCAGGTTGTACGCCTTCACCCAATCCGTATCAATAGAAAATTGAGTGATATATTTGTTGTTGTCTACATAGGCATGTGTCACCTCTTTATCTGGATCGTTGAATAAGGGATTTTGAATGGTGGCATTTCTAAATTTTGCCATAAGAATTTCTTTATCCGCTTTCTTAGAAGCGTTAGACAATCGCTTGATGTAACTATTCACAAAATCAATCATGGCATTGGTTTGTTTGCCAAGTTCAAATTCAGTGAAACCGTCCGTTTGTGCTGCCTTTGTGAGAAGATAGAAAATAGCGTCAACCTTGAACGTTGCAACTTTCCTTTCTTCAATATCTTTGGAGGTGTCTTTTTTTATCGCCTCAGCGTGGTGCATAATCCGATTTACTTCTTTATAGATTTCTTGAGATGTAGCTTTTACTGTGAATAAACAGGTTAAAGCTAAAAGCATAATAATTTTTTTCATCACTTAAAATATTTGTATATGTAAATTTATGAATTGAATTCTTTGATACAAGACTTTCGTCTGTCATTGTTTTCAGAGGTTCAAAACCTCAACGTATTTGCGTTTAGATAGATTTCCCTGCTGATATTCTTTCCTTATTTTTGTTTATAAAATCTTTCCATCCTCCATAATGCACATCGGTAATTGGCTTGCCTAATTGCATAAAATGACAATAAGCGGCTCCCAATGCGTCCGTCGCATCCATGAAACTTGGCATTTCTTGCGCGTCTATTTTCAAAAGACGCTGTAACATTCCCGCCACTTGTTCTTTACTTGCTTGCCCCTGGCCTGTAATAGACATCTTGATTTTCAGTGGTGCATACTCATGAATTGGAATGTCATGCTGAATCGCAGCGGCAATGGCAACCCCCTGTGCTCGTCCTAATTTGAGCATCGACTGTACATTCTTTCCAAAAAATGGTGCCTCTATTGCCATTTCATCAGGTAGATATTCGTCAATAATGCCAGTGACACGTTCGAATATATGCCCTAATTTAAGATATGGATCACCAGTCTTTCGCATGTCGATAACACCCATAGCAAGCATAGAGGGTTTTCCCTTGACAATTCTTAATACACCATAACCCATCACATTCGTGCCAGGGTCTATTCCCAGTATTATTTTATCAGCTGCTGTCTGTTGTGAGTGTTTCATCTCCAAATATTGCAAATCACTAAGTAAATATTATCGATCCATATATGGATTACCTGCAATTTCTGTACCAATCGTTGTTGGGACGCCATGACCGGGGTAGATTTTGGTCATGTCTGGTAGTTGAGAAATCATTCTAAGGCTTTGTATCATTTGAAACATGGAGCCACCTTCCAAATCTGTCCTGCCAATGGAGTAATGAAAAAGTGTATCTCCCGAAAAGGCAATGTTTTCCTCTGCACAGTAAAAGAACACACTTCCTGGCGAATGGCCCGGTGTCTCAAGTATAGTCAATGTGTGTGAACCGAACGAAATCTTGTCATCTTCAGAGAAGTAAGTTTGAGGCATTGGCATTTGTTCTGTTAAATGTACTCCTGCAAAATATTCTGCTTGCTCATTTAACTGTTCCATTAAAAACTTGTCTGCTTGGTGAACAGTTGGCAAGAGTCCATACTCTTTGTAAAGAAAAGCATTTCCAAAGTGATGATCAATGTGTCCATGCGTACCAATTAATTGTACGGGTTGAAGTTGATTTTTGCTTATATATTGTTGGATTGCGCTTCTTTCTTGTTCATAAAAAGCGCCACAATCAATAATGACGCATTCTTTTGATTCGTCATGAATGATGTAGCAATTCTCTTGTAGCATATTACACGCAAGGCTGTGTACTTGTATCATATAGATGTTCTTTTGTAAAATTAGGGATTCTCTCTAAATAGTTAAAGTGGTAGATACACAACTTGTTTTGTTTGAAACCACTCTTCTGTAAACCAATTAGAGATTTCGGTTACTTGAACTATATTTGAGAAAGGTTTAAGTTCGTCTGCTAAGCTACCTCCTTTTAGGCAGATAATCCCATTGGGGAGCACATTCTTTTGTTGTTTAGAGATGTTCTTTCTCACAATTTTAATCAACTCTGGCAAGGGCATCACCGCTCTGCTAACCACAAAATCATATTTTCCCTTTTCTTCTTCCCCTCTGATATGTTTTGTTTCAACATTCTTGAGACCTATCGCGGTAGCAACTTCTTGAGCCACTCGAACCTTCTTTCCTGTTCCATCAATAAGTGTAAAGCGACATTCTGGAAACAGTATGGCGAGCGGAATACCCGGAAATCCTCCGCCAGTTCCAAAGTCTAAGATGTTTGTTCCATTCTTAAAATTGATGAATTTTGCGATGGCCAAAGAATGTAACACATGATGCTCGTATAGCTGTTGAATATCTTTTCGAGATATCACATTAATCTTTGCATTCCAATTATTATATAAATCTTGGAGCATGCTAAGTTGTTTGGTTTGCGTCTCTGTTAGCGAAGAGAAGTATTTGCTTATAATTTGCATTAGCGTTGGGTGATATGTGGTAACTTGACTTGTTATTATTTGATGATTCTTCCTTATTCATTCTTTCCTGAAAAGGCATGTCATTACTACCGAGAGCTATAATAACCAATAAATAACTTTTGCAAAAATACGAATATTTTTTGTACCTTTGGCATATCAACTTATTAAATAAGGTAAAAATGTACACAACCGCACTTTTTGATTTAGATGGAGTTATTCTGGATACAGAGCCTCAATATACAATTCTATGGGACCAAATAGGAGAGGAATATTACCCTGAATTAGAGCATTTTGCACATCGCATCAAAGGTCAAACCTTGGTTCAGATTTTCGAAATGTATTTTAGAAATAACGATGCAGTTCAATGTTCGATAACCAATCGTATCAATGAATATGAGCGAGAAATGCAATATCATTATATCTTAGGGGTAAAAGAATTTATTGAAGATTTGCGTAAGCACCAAATCAATACGGCTGTTGTCACAAGCAGTAATTTAGCGAAGATGAAAAATGTGTATCGAAATCATCCTGAGTTTGGACGATTGTTCGATAAAATTCTAACGAGTGAAGACTTTGTTAAAAGCAAACCCCACCCAGATTGCTATCTCCAAGCTGCCGCCAACTTCCAAGTTCCGGTCTCTGAATGTGTTGTTTTTGAAGATAGTATCAACGGCTTGAAAGCTGCTAAGGCTGCAAACATGACGGTTTGTGGACTCTCTACCACACTTCCTGCATCTGAAATTTCCTCTTTGTGTGACGTTGTCATTCCTCATTTCAAAGGATTAGATTATCTGAAGTTTCGCTCTATGTTTGGATAAGTGATATTTTTTATGTGCATGGTGTTTTGGTTGTTTGGAAAGATGATTAACCAGAAAGAAAATACTTAAGGTTAAAATAATCAAGCTGTTTTTACGTTTCATAAGTAATGAATATTCGATATTGCGGCTTATTGCTGCTGTTTGTTATCATTGGCTTTACGGCTTGTAATGATGAAGATTATTTTTCTTCGTCGTCAGAATTTACATTATCTTTTGAAATCGATAGTATTCAGTTGGATACTGTCTTCTCGAATGTGCCTTCATCTGCCAAATCTTTTTGGATTTATAATCGTTCTGGGGCGGGTATCAAATGTTCAAATGTTCGTCTCGACCGTGGCAATCAAACGGGCTTCCGTGTGAATGTCGATGGCATTTACTTAGGAAAGGAGATGGGATATCAAACGTCTGATATTGAAGTTCGCAATGGGGATAGCATTCGTGTTTATGTGGAAGTGACCCCACCCGTTAATCATCAGCAAGATGCCAAGCAAGTGGAGGATGCTTTGCTGTTTACTTTGGAAAGTGGAAAGGTACAAAAGGTTCATTTAAGCGTCTATTCATGGGATGCAATTCAGTTGAACCAGCTCCATATATCACGTGACACGGTCATTGCGTCCGAACGTCCTATTCTTGTCAAGAACAGTATTACAGTCGACAGTGCTGCAACGCTCACCATTCAAGAAGGTACATCCTTGTATTTTAATCACAACGCTGGTATAGATGTTTACGGAAGGTTAATTGTCGAAGGGACAGCTGCGCACAATGTTGTTCTTCGAGGAAGTCGTTTGGATGCGATGTTTGATTACCTGCCTTATGACCGTTTAAGCGGTCAATGGCAAGGGATACATTACTTTTCTTCCTCGTTGGATAACCAACTGAAGTATGTGGATATTCATGGTGCGTTCACTGGTATCACCATCGATTCTACGGATATTGCTCGTGAAACACTGTCAATCGCAGCCTCCACGATTCATAACTGTCAAGGTTATGGCGTTAATAGCCGACATGCGAAATGGACTGCCGTCAATACACTTTTCTCTAATACGCTCAACGATTGTGTCTATCTCGATGGGGGAGAAGCAGAGCTGATGGCTTGTACACTGGCTCAATTTTATCCCTTTGACGTCAAACGAGGCGTTGCTTTGCACATTGATACGAAACACTTTCCTGTCTCATTGTTCAAATGCACGAACACGTTAATAACGGGCTATGCTAACAATGAGGTATTGAAATCAACCGCTGATAGTGCCTTTCCCTTAAATTTTCATTTCGAATCCTGCTTACTGCGAACTTCGATAAAAACGCCAGAAGACAGTCTTCATTTCACCAATGTGATTTTTGAGAATGTGAACGATACACTTTTGGCAGGCGCTAAAAACTTTAAGACCGTTGATACAGATAGCTTAAAATATAATTTTGAACTGAGAGAAACCTCTTTGGCAATAGATAAAGCAACGCAAGTAGGGAGTCCACTAAAAGACCGTAAGGGCGCAGAAAGAGGAAAAAATCCCGACATCGGTGCTTTTGAATATATCAAACCCAAACAACGATGAAGAAAATAAATTTGGATATCACCATTCATGAATGGCAATTAGAGGAGTTGTCCGTCGAAGATCAGGAATTGATACGTGCCTCAATTGATGCAACAAATCATGCCTTTGCCAATTATAGTCATTTCTATGTTGGTGCAGCAGTGAGATTGGCGAATGGAAAAATAGTCATAGGTGCCAACCAAGAGAATGCGGCTTTCCCCTCCGGACTGTGTGCAGAGCGCACGGCAGTGTTTGCCGCACAGGCAAATTTCCCTAAAGAACCAATACTTACACTCGCCATTGCGGCAAAGAATGACAAGGGATTACTTGCCGAACCCATTACACCTTGTGGCGCTTGTCGACAAGTAATCTTGGAGATTGAAGACAGGTATCGCCAACCAGTGAGAATATTTCTTTATGGTACAAACAAAATTTATAGTATAGATAGCATCAAAGACCTTTTGCCACTTTCTTTCATTGACGAAAATATGCACTAAAAGAAGCTTGTTAATAAAAATTAAAATGTATGCTTTTTGAAGGCCTTGTCTTTTAGAATATGAAATAAAGCGTTACCTTTGCAACCGCATTTGTGAACATTAGTTCATGACGAGGCAGCACTAAAGGAAGTGTGGGTGAGTGGCTGAAACCACCAGTTTGCTAAACTGACGTGCGGGTTACCGTACCGGGGGTTCGAATCCCCCCGCTTCCGCTCTATCATTAATCGGTCGGTTCATCTAACGGTTAGGATACAAGATTCTCAATCTTGGCATACGAGTTCGATTCTCGTACCGACTACTATCATCACATTTTTGATGTATTTGGAATCAATCAATTGAACATTTATAATAGATCATTGGTTCAATATTGATTCTGCATTTCGGAAATTTTATGTAACTCCTATTTTCTGACCGTTTTGTTTGTGCTGTCATGGTCGCCTCTCTTCATTTCTGTGACTGCGTAAATTCTGTATCAGAAACAGTTGATTTTTGGCGAAGCCGCCCACAGTTTTTGTCCTGTTATTTTACCAAAAAACGGCCATCTAAAATCTTCAAAATAGAAAAATTTAATAGTCAAACGCTCAACAAAAATGCCCTGATTTTAACAAAATCGGCGTCTCTTCACGTTGAAATATTGAATTAACGCTCTTGGAAACATGCATTAGAGGCATTATTCACATGCTTCAACCGCATTAAAGCATGCAAATAGCAGGCTTATCTCAATGTTTTAATCGCCAAAAGATGGTAAAAACAGGCAAGAAAAGCGACATCATAAACGTAATGTATTCAATCACAACAAATTACAAACCTCGCTCATAATTCGCGTATTTGCGACCAACTTTGCTGTTGGTTGTTTTTATGCGAATTATGAGAGGCGTTTTGTAAAGAAAATTCAGCATTAATTCGTCTCCATTGCAACGTTCCATTTATATTACAAATACAGCGTTGTTGGTGGGTTGCATTATATAAAATCCCGCTTAAACGAAGGTGCCATTTTACAAAATGGAAATCAACAGAGTCGGGTGAGACTTCCTGCTTTGCCATACAACGTGCAATATAACAATCGCTTATTTCAGACCCTTTATTTTATCTCACTAAAGGCATTCTAAAATAAGCGATACCTCGCCTTATCCTCATAAGTGGGATGTAGGAAGGCTGTTGTTTTTGTTAAGCATAGCTGTGCATACCACCCAGCACGTAATTCACACCAAAATAAGTCATCAGCACCGTCAAGAAAGCCAATACGATATAGACATGCAAGAATATTGGACGGCGAAACGCAGGTAATGACTGTTCGTGGAACGTCAAGGAATAAACCAGCATCGTAATCAATGCCCATGTTTCTTTGGGGTCCCACCCCCAGTATCGTCCCCACGAAACATTCGCCCACACGGCACCTGTGAATATTCCTACAGCCAACAAGAATACAGCTGGATACAACATGATGCGACTTATATCGGTCAATCGGTTAAGGATAGCAGTGCTACTTCCCATTCGGTTCATGATGAGTGCCGTGACACCATTGAAAAACAAGAACGCAAAGAGGGAATAGGAGAGCATGACCAAAATGACGTGTATGCTGAGCAGTGGTGAAGCAAGCACGGGCATCAACGTTGTGATTTGAGGATTTCGCTCGCCAAGCATGGACACCATGAGAGCAAGACCAGCTGCCATGAGTCCGAATGGGAGAAAGAACGGTATGCGTTTGCCAAGTGGCAATGCGATGACAAGCATGCAAAGCGCCATGAACTGCATGGTCTCGAAGCCATTTGACAAGGGCATGTGTCCTCCCACATATCCCCTCAGCGCAATCACCACAAGTAGGAAACAGGCGGATAGGGCAAGCAACAAGGAGCCGCATCGCATGAGGGAGCGTTGTTGTGACTTATTGCGCAGCAGATTTCTTGCGGTCATGATGTAGAACAGTATGCCTGCCACGATAAGTAATATTGCCATGGGAAAGGAGAACTGGAGTGAGTTATATATCTTTTCTGCCTTGAACCTGTTGTCGGATGGCAATACTGTTCCTGCTTTTTTTTGTTGATATTCGCGTATTTTTTGAAGGACATTTTCCAATCCTGTGTTGTCTTTTGCAAGTGCAAGCTCCATCACATAGTCAGTGGAGCGTTTGATGAAGAGCCACTCATCTTGTTCAAGTCCATCTGGAAGTTGGTCGCCTTGTGCCATCCACCTTAGACTACCAGCCTCTTTCACAGGAAACATTCTAACGGCTTGTCCTGACATGAGTGACGCAATGATATTATATTTTTCGTAAGCTGCCGCAACATCCCGTGCTTCGCTATTGCTGAGCGACCCTTTGTTCATCTGCTCTATCAGAGATGAAAGTTTGAAGCCTTGTGTATCACTGGTGTAATCCATCCATGAGACATACCTTCCGTTTGCGTTCAATGCCTTTTTTACACATCCTCCACTTACCTTAATCATGGGCTGTTCCACCCAGTCTGTGGGGTATAACAGCCACCCCACGAGTACCTGTTCTGCGGTATATCCTCGATAGCTGTCACTGCCATATAGTTTAATGGTCAGATCTCTTGCCATTGTTTGCATGGGGCAGATGCGCCCACAGTGGTAAACATAGAGGTCGCCAAAGCGTTCAGCCAACGCTGCTGGTAATGTTTTGGGAAGTGGGATGTTACTGGAGGATAGCATCTTCATGGGTACAAGTAATAGCAAAGCCAGTACTACCACCTTTGCCTTGACGCTCTCCTTCTTCATAACCTGTCTAATTGTCCTTCGGAATCCACCACGTGGATCTGCAAGAAACGCAATGATGCTCAGTAGCAGCATGACGTATCCGCAGTATGTTACGGTGATGCCCAGCGGATCGTATGAAACGGATAGATGCACCCAGCCGCTCTCCGTGTCGTAACCACTTTGATAAAAACGATAGTATTGTTTTTTCGCAATGTTGTTCATGGACACCTGCTGCTCGTCTCCATCACTAAAGGCAACATGACTGACAAAGTCCATGGGCGAATCTGTACCCGCATAGTACTCGATGTTGAATTTGCAAAGTTTCATATTGAAAGGCAGGCGCTGTTGTTTGCCGTCTTTTGTGATAAACGAGTTTGCTGGTTGTCCGTTGTGGAGATATATGTCACCTTGTTTACCTGTTAAGAAGGTCATGCCTGCTCCTAAGAGAATCACAGCGAAAGAAACATGCAGAAAGATGAGCGAATGACGCATCACCGCATGCCAGTATCGCAGAATGGCAAACAGAGACGATATGGCAAGCATCATCCACAGGGCAAGGAAAGCCCACGAGCCATAGATGTACTTGTGTGTTAGTTGTGTGCCGTACCTCTTATCCATGAACGAGGCTGCCGCCAAGACTATGATAGTCAATGACAGCAGCCCGAAAGAAATATTCGTTAGTCGTTTCTTCATTAGATAGATTCAATAAATTTGACCATCGCATGGCGGTCTTCCTTGTTCAGTTTACGGAACTTCTCTATTGTCCATCGTGCATGCGAAACGCCACCTTCTTTTGAACATCCATGCCACATAATTGCCTCTATGACATTTCTTGCTCTCGCATCGTACAGTCGGTCATCGTGACCTGTACATACTTTCATAAGTCCTTTGCCCCACAATGGCGGTGTGCGTATCCATCCTTTGCGCACATCGTTCTTCATGTACAGCCTATGTGAAACTAAATCGGTGTAAGGCCATATCTTTTGTTTGGGATAATGTGGCAGACGTGGGTCGTTGGGTTTGATGTTAAGGTCGCCAGGATAAGAGAACTGGTCGTTGCCCGTAATCCACATGGGTCGGTGACACGTAGCACAACCTATTTCGTTGAAGAGCTTCTTGCCGCGTTGCACGATTGGGGAATCCATGTTACGTGCCGCAGGAACAGCCAATCCCCTCAGCCATACCATATAGTTCAGGTAATCGTTGTCTTCCATTTCAATAGGATGCTTGTCACTGGTGAAATAGTTATATATGTCCTTTTCAGGGTTGCCCGTTATTTTCCATTCAGGGAAATATTGATAGAACACTTTCTGAATATCAGGATCTTTGCTTGCGGTTAGCGCATACTCCTTGGTCACATTAATTGTGGTGTGTCCACGTCTCGTAACGTTAAAGTTTGCCCAGTGCTGCACATCCCAAGTAAATGTACTTAGGTCAAGGAAATGACCGAAGCGGAAAGGTTCCATTGTAATAGAGTCAATGGCAGTCCATTTTCCGTTCTTAAACCTTGAAGGATCTAATTTTGCATGCGCTTCTTCGCGCTGCCACTG
Organism: Hoylesella timonensis 4401737 = DSM 22865 = JCM 15640; assembly: GCF_000455445.1. GTDB lineage: Bacteria > Bacteroidota > Bacteroidia > Bacteroidales > Bacteroidaceae > Prevotella > Prevotella timonensis. Next base: position 254,982 of record NZ_HG417094.1, read on the forward strand.
CTTCAGCAGACTGTCGGCATCGATGGCTCCTATCAGTCCGTTGCCAAAGAAAGGAATGGCGTTCTTGAGTCGTATGTGGATATCGCTTACATTAACTGGTTTGCCATTATGTGACGGCTTCACATAATAGGCGTCCTCTGGTATTTTCACATCAGGATATATGAGGCTGTATCGCTCTCCGTCTGGGAATACGTTCCCCCAGTCGTCGGTATATTCCTTCCATGTAATTTGCACTTTTGCAGGGTCGAGATATGACTTGAACGGAGGCATGCCCTGGAACTTGGGACTGAAGAAGGAGAGTAGTTCACCGTCATCGCCGAATATTTCCAACTCTGTGGCATTGCCCCATTGCTTTGGATCGAACTTTGTAATGCGCCATCCGTGTCCATAACCGCAGTGACAGCTTTCACATGAGGGACGCGAGTATAATGGTCCTCTTCCGTTGAAAGGACGTGTGCTTGAGTTGTATGGGCGTTCAAAGAAGTATTCACCCATCTTGAACTGATATTCCAGTCCGGCCTCTTCGATAGCGGGTGTGGGATCCTCGTATGCACTTGCAGTAGCATTGAATGTTGTGCCAAGTTTTCCTCCAGCATACCATTCGTCCGCTAATTCCTTACTCTCAGTACCATTGCCGTTGTCATTGATATCTTTGTCATTGCACGATATAAGCGACACACACAAAAATGCCATGGCAGCTACAGAAAGTACTTGTTTTGTGGGGATTGTTTGATGTTTCATAATCTTTTTGTTTTAACATGTTGACTAAAAAATGCTGATGAGTTTCAGGTGATTTAGTCACCTAAAACTCAAACACGTCGCACCTTGATAATCGGTGTTCACGCTATTATTTTTTCAGTTCAGTCTTCAGTTCACTGAGCGTCTCATCAAGTTCTTTGCAAGCATCTATGGCTGCCTTGCAACTTGCATCTGTAAAGTTGAGCACAAATGGAGCTTTCATGTTCTTGATAGCTGTTTTTGCCTTCGTAATGGCTGTCGTCACTTTCATGTCCATTTCCTTGTTGTGCTTTTCCATATAATTGTGGATGGAGGCACCGCGATTACCCTCAATACCGCCATAATAAACGTTCTCAACAGAGATGATATTGTTGTGGAAGTCATGAATGGACATTTGGCTGTATGGCGACTCTATGTATGAGACGTCCTCGCCTGTGTGTGCTGATCCAATCTTCGATGTGCCTACCTCATCACAGATACTATTGCATCCCGACACAATTGCTTGTAGGGCGTCAACCCATGAGCGGTACAGTGAGCCAGGTTGACCAGCAAGCAGAATGTTCTCTCCGTAAGAATGCTCTCCTCCACTGACGGTGATGCCAAGCTCTACATCTTCTATGATGTGTTTCACTTGTGCAGCATCCAGTTTGGAAGCATATTTCTCCCCAGCCCAAGAGGCAAGAAGTTGCCAGCAGCTGTTGCGGAGATCGCCAGCTACAGCAATGGCATACACGAGGTATTTCTCTTCTATCGTACCTGCCTTGCGTGGTTTTCCTTTTTCAAAAAGGATGTACTCCACTCCATGATAGCCCAACAACTCTTGACCAAGTTTTGTGCGTGCAGCGATGTCATAATCGTCGCCATCAAGGTCTTCAATGTTGGTTGCCGTTGCAAGATACTTCTGCAGCGCAGGAAGGTCGAGCGGCCAAGAGTCAATGTGTGGGTCGATACCGAAGTCGGAAGCAGCGCCAAACAGGAAAGCTTCACTGCGTTCCCACCACATACGTGATGCGAGGAAGTCTTCACATGCCTTGTCAAGGTTTGCCTGTGTCGGGTTCTTGCGGTATTCCCTCAGGTCTTTTACCAATTCAGACGATTTTAAGGCCATCTTCTCATAAGTTGGCACAACAGTTTTGTGAATGAAGGCGTCTACGATTTCAGCGTACGCCTTGTCGCGTTCTTCCTGTTTTTGCTGTTCTTCTTTTTTTGAGTCATCTTCGTTGTCGTCAGAGCATGCCGTGAATGACATTGAGAAAAACAGGCTGAGAATTGCAACGAAACAGTAGTTCGATAATTTTTTCATTCTTTTTGTTTTTTATTGTTAGAGTTATATTGTAAAGACTATAGGCTGGTTCTATAAATTACCACCGCACATAGTCATTAAATGTTTATGAAATACGTTTTGTTATCTTTTGGCTTCTTTTTGGTTCAAAATGTAAGTTCGTTCAGTCGTGTAGCTCGCTACACTCCTTCTCTCTCTTGCATTTTGACCTCAAAAATAAGCTCAAAATCTAACAAAGCTAATTTATAGAACCAGCCTATAGGAAAAATCCCGCATAGGCTATACCAAGCGAAATGCTCGGTTCGTTATTAAACTTGCTTTTCAGGAAGCGGTTGCTATATTCTCCTTTCACAACAATTTGCTTCGTTGGATGATAGTTGAAGCCAAAGGCGATGCGGCTTCTGTCGGTCCATTCATAGTCGCTGTTTCCAGCCACAGGGTGATAGGCATCATAGTTCTCGTATGCTCCGAAGACGAACAGTTGTTGTTTCTCACTTCTCATGCATGGGAAGAAGCGCAATACATTGTACCCTGCCTGAATACTTGCAGCGTGTGCACGGTTGCCAACGAGTGTACGTTTGTATGGTGAGGTTGAACTCTGCGAGCGATTGTAGGTTGAGATGATGTCGGCATCGCCCAGATGACCATAATCCAAACCGCCAAGAATGCGCCAACCGTGACCTGTGTAGCTCATGTCTATCGTTCCAATGGTGACAGCGCCTTTCACATCTTTATATTTACCGCGCTCATCACTTTGCAGGGTGTTATTGAACGATTCTCCATAATATCCGCTAAGACCTATGCGCAGTCCTTTCAATGGATAGAAGTCAAGACGAACCGCTGTGGCATATTTATTGGATGGTGTGAACTCAAAAGCACTTGCCGATCCATTCTTAATCCACTGGTCTTTGCTGAACAAGAGTGAGTTAAGACCTGGCAGGAACATGGCTTGATAACGCAGAAACTTCCACCGTCCCCAAACCGACACACCTGTTTGATGCCAGGTGCAGGGTAAAATCTGGTTTTCTCCTTCAGGACGATATACAGTGAAAAACTCGGTTGGTAAGTGATGTGCATTGGTATATCCAATGGGAACCACATCGTGACCAGCGCATATGTTCAATTCGGGACAGAACGATTTCTGAATCCAAAACTGTTCCAGCGCCACTTCGCCACCGCGTTCAATCTCGCCTTCCCATTCGCCAAACTCTTCATCTTCCATTTCCATGGCACTCTCGGTACCTCCATGTTCAAACTCAATCTCTGAGTTCATGGTCCAACCCTTGCCAAAGTTGTATCCCAACATCACCACAACGTGAGGCAAGTCTGCTTGTCCACGACTTTTGGCATTTTTGTACTTTTCTGCCTTGCTGTAGCGGTTGATGTTGTCGGAATAAAACATTCTGCTCATCACGGCTTCTCCATAACCGCCCAATGTCAGTCTGCTTTTTTTGCAACACCTCGCACTATCTTGCGCACATCCCTGTGCTTTTGTCATACCAGAGAAGCATAACAGGGTGCATACCAATGTAAAAAAATAGGCTATTCGCTTTTCCATATTAATAATATATAATTTTAACAAATTATTCAAATATATTATAAAATGTTGTTTATTTGTTGCAAAATTATTCTAAAATAGAAATTTATACAATACCTGAAATGGTGATTTGAACATCGTCTCATGGCGCAATAAGCTTCAGTAAACCTTATTTTATCCTCAAAAATGATGATGAAGTCTCTAAGATAAAAAAATATTTTGCCAGCAATGTGATTTCAATTACCTTTGCAATTGAAACAGATTGATGATTGATCTCCTATAAAAGAAAGAAGATATGGATATTTCTGAACTATACAAACTATTTTTGAAGCATCCTGTGGTTACCACCGACAGCCGCGACTGCCCTAAGAATAGTATATTTTTTGCCTTAAAAGGAACTTCGTTTAATGGTAACGAGTTTGCAGGTAGCGCCTTAGAAAAAGGATGTGCGTACGCTGTCATTGACCAGAAGGAATACCAAATACAGCAAGATGAACGCTATATCTTGGTTGAGGATTGTCTTCAAACCTTAAAGCAGCTTGCCAACTATCATCGTCGGAAGTTGGGAATTCCCATTATTGGCATCACAGGCACCAATGGCAAGACCACTACCAAAGAACTGTTGGCAGCAGTATTAGCCGAGCGTTTCAACGTATGGTACACGCAAGGAAACTTTAACAACGAAATTGGTGTACCCAAAACGCTCTTACGCTTGACATCTGAGCATGAGATAGCGGTCGTGGAAATGGGGGCAAGTCATCCTGGTGACATCCAATCATTGGTAACAGTGGTAGAACCCGATTATGCGCTCATCACTAATGTGGGGCGCGCTCATCTACAAGGCTTTGGGTCTTTCGATGGAGTAAAGCGCACAAAAGCGGAACTTTACGATTATATGGAAGCAAACAAACCCAACGGGAAGGTATTTATCAACCAAGACAATCCTCATTTACAGGAAATGTTTCAAGCCCACTGTCCTCATGTCCACCGTATTAGTTATTCGCAGACACAGCAAACAGGTATTAGCTATCAAGGGAAAATCTGTAACAACAATCCATTCTTAACCTTTCAATGGCGACACATTGCTGGAGGAGAAACTTCACCAAACCCTGATCAGTGGTACGAAGTGCGTACTCATTTGGTGGGTGCCTACAACCTTGATAATCTACTTGCAGCCATCAGTATCGGTCATTACTTAGGGGTTCAACCTCATGAAATCAACCATGCATTGACCCATTATACGCCAAGTAACAACCGCAGTCAACTGGAAGTAACGAAACATAACAATTTGATTGTAGATGCCTACAATGCCAACCCTACCAGTATGGAAGCGGCTCTCGTTAATTTTGCACAAATGCAGGTAGCACCCAAAATGGCAATTTTAGGCGATATGCGTGAACTTGGTGAGGTAAGTGTGGCTGAACATCAAAAAATTATCAATCTCCTAAACACCCTTCCCATTCAACAAGTTTGGTTAGTAGGTGAGGAATTTGGTAAGACTACAACAACGTTTCAGAAATATAAGAACATAGAAGAGGTGAAAGAGGCGATTCGACAAGAACAACCGCAAGGCTTTTACATCCTTATCAAGGGTAGCAATGGCATCAAACTTTTCCAACTTCCCGAACTTTTGTAAAATGATTGCACTTGTAAGTACCAACAAAGTGTAACTTATTTCAACGAAACACCCAACTTCACACTTACTAAAGTTGGAAATTTGTAGCCATACTGCTATAGGGACGCACGAACCGTCCCAGCAACTCTACACAAGCTGTGTTTTCTTCTCTTTTGTGTTGTTGGTTGTTGTATTGCTATACAAATCATTTGAGGGAATAGTGCTGTATAGACGCGGCTCTTTCATTGACGGGTCATTGTTGTTACAACAAACCATCTTTACTAAATGAAAGATCTTTAGTTTTTTAGGTATAAATATTAAAGATTCTTTGTGATTTTGTGTATTTATTTTTATATTTGCAGAAGAAATCCTTATTATTCAATGAATCGACACGAAACCTTTGGCACCTATCGCAAGGTTAATACCAAGCAGTTGCTTACTTCTTTCTGCATGCTATTATTGAGCATGTCAATGTTGATTGGCTGTTCTCGAAGCGAAAAGAAAGATCAAGCAACTTTTGAGAAAGAGCATTTAGAAAAGGAGCTAAAGGCTTTGGGGAGTATTGATTCATTGCAACGTCGGCTGAACCAATATCGTGAGGAGCACAATCGCAGTGCTATGATGCTGTGTTATCGGTTCTTGGGCGTTGCTTATCGTGATTCAAGTAGGTTTGACCAAGCCTTGTCAGCTCATCAAAAAGAGTATGAGCTTGCCAGTGAACAGGCTGACACACTGGAAGCAATTGTGGCTCTCAATCAGATCGGAACAAATTATAGACGGATAGGCGCACTGGAAGAGGCTTCGTCTGCCCATTATCAGGCGTTGAACTTATGTGATCAATATAGCGATCATACAAGTTTCAAATTTCAAAAAAACAGAGTAGTTTCTCTTAATGGAATTGGAAATGTGCATCTCACACTTGACAATGTTGAGGCTGCTGAGAATGCTTTCAGGATGGCTTTGGATGGGGAGAAAAAGTTAGGAAGTGCCTTAGGACAAGCCATCAATTATGCTAATTTGGGTTCTCTGTTGGAATCGCAGGAGAAAATAGACTCAGCACGCTGGTACTACAAAAGGTCAATGCAGCTGAATCAAAAAGCAGGTTCGCGCTTGGGAGTTGCGTTGTGCTGGATACATTTAGGAGGATTAGAAGAGAAGGCAGGTCAATGGGATAAAGCGATTGCTAAATACCAACATGCTGAAGAAATCTTGAGAGGCGTAGGAGACAAGTGGCATTGGATGGAGGCTGTCATTTCACTCATTAGGACAAATATAGACAAAGGTGATTTGGCTATGGCGTCACGTTACATGAAAGAGGCAGAGCCTGTAGCCCAACAATTAGGTGCATGGGAGGATTTGAAAGCCTTGTATTATGAAAAGGCCAAGATGTGTTTCAAACGAGGCGACAACAAGCAGGCGTTCATTCATTATAAAAAAAGCCAAGCATATCGTGACAGTTTGATCAGTGAAAAGAAAATGCAGCATATTCAGAACATTCGCATCAAGTATGAGCGTGAAAGTAAAGAGCAGCAAATGTTGGCGATGAAGCGAGATATTGAGAAAGAGCGACTCATCAAAAGAGTGTTTTTGTTCAGTAGCCTTTGCATTATCTCGCTTTGTGCAGTCATTATTGTATTTTTGTGGTATGTGATACGCATCAGGTCTAAAAACCATAAAATGCAAGTACAGATACAACGAGCCAAAGATCATTTCTTCATGAATATCACGCATGAATTCCGTACGCCGTTGACAATTATTTTAGGTTTTGGCAGACAGATGACCGATGGAACGCTGACAACAAAAGAGGAACTGAAAAAAGCTGGTGGGATGATCTTGAGACAAGGTAGCGGACTCCTCGATTTGGTCAACCAACTGTTGGATATAGCGAAGCAAAGGTCGGTTGTGGATCAGCCGCTGTATCGACATGGGGATGCGGTAACTTATATAAGGATGCTGGCAGAGTGTCATCAAATATTGGCACAAGATAAAAATATCGAATTTCTGTTCACTGCTAAGCAATCGTCTCTAATGATGGACTTTATACCCAGCTATCTTACCAAGATAGTGCGTAACTTACTGTCTAATGCGCTAAAGTTTACGCCACCACATGGAATGGTGAGAGCAAGCGTGGAAGAAGAAAAAGATAAATTAAAACTGGTGGTGAGAGATAACGGACAAGGAATTCCATCAGACGACTTACCTTTTATATTTGACCTGTTTTACCAAGCACAAAATCCGTCGGCAGATGCTGGCTCGGGCGTTGGCTTGGCATTGACGAAGCAACTTGTGGAGGCAATGAATGGAACAATTGAGGTAGAAAGTGAAGTGGGAGTGGGTACTACCTTTACGGTGAGCTTGCCCTTAAAAGCCACCCGTCAGGATGCCGTTATCAAGCCTATTGAGGCGAACGAACCAGAGAAACCCAACTACAGTCAAGTGCCAGAAGAATCTATCGAAGAGCCAGAAACAGTTCATGAGAATTCCGTATCGGTGTTGGTGGTGGAAGACAATGCTGATGTGGCAAGATATATCGGCATGCAGATAGGGCATGAATATCAATTGTATTTTGCTCATGACGGTGTAGAAGGACTGGAGAAAGCTTTAAGTTTGATGCCAGATTTGATTCTCACCGATTTGCTCATGCCACGAAAAGATGGGTTGGAAATGTGCCGTGAAATCAAAATGTCTGAGGTGTTGAATCACATTCCTGTGATTATGATTACAGCGCGCAGTACCGATGCTGATAAATTAATGGGATTAGAGGCTGGAGCCGATGCCTATCTTGTAAAACCGTTTAGTGCAGACGAGTTAAAGTTGAGAATTAGAAACCTGATTAAGCAAAGGGAGGTAATGCGCGAAAAATATGCACTCTCGTCAAATGTGCATGTCAATAACATGACGGCTCTGAACAAGTTGGATAAGGAGTTCTTACACAAATTCATTGATTATGTATATGTTCACATGAACAACGGAACGGTAAGTGTAGAGTCGGTAGCAGCCGACTTGTGCATGACGCCCAAACAATTAAGGTCTAAAACAGTGGCCATCACCGGTGAAAATCCAAGTGCTTATATTCAAAAGATAAGATTGGAAAAAGCACAACGCATGTTACAAGTTGAGCCAAATATGAGTATCGGAGAAATCGCATTGAAATGTGGATTTGAAGATTTTGCCTATTTCTCACGAGTATTCAAGAAAAAAAATGGTGTGATGCCGTCACAATATCGTCGATTACCATCTTAAAAAAGTGACAAGTTGTTCGTAATTTTTTATGAAAGCGTATCTTTTTGAAGGGTGCGCTTTTTTATGTCATTAGGACTTTTAGTTCATTGAAAACAAGCGAGTTGCGTTTTTCTTTTGGACGAAAAATCCTAAACGTTATCAAGCATTATGTTAGATAATTCCTATATTAAGGCAGAATAGTCCTAACTACCTTTTCCTATACTGTTTAATTTTGCCACATGAAAAGTGCTTGGCACAAATTAAATCGTAATAATCACACCCAGGACGACAAATGGAGTTCTGCTAAAAACAAACAGTATGAGGAAAATTTTAGCTTTATTCATTGGTATATGGATATGCCAATTGAATGTTACTCAAGCAGTAGCACAGAATGTGACCATCAGCCCTTCAACGGGAAAATTGGTCGCTGGTCTCACCTATGAAGGTGAGTTAGGTTTTGAAAGAGGTTGGAGTTCCCTGTGGAGGCACGAACAATTGCCGCTTACCCTTACCGTTTCCGATAAGGGTGATATCTCAGAGAGTGGCGTGCTGACAGATCCAGCAGGTGACATCATTCTGGATACGTCACAAGATAAGTACGTTGTCATTTCTGGCCAACCGTTGACGACAGAGTTGCACATGTGTATCTCCCTGCCTAAAGGTTATCGGTTCACGGGGTACCGCATGGTGTTCTTGAATAATGTCAATGGTAAGACCATCAGCGACGCGGAGTTGGCTGAAATCGACAAGCAGCTTTATGAAACGGGTAGTGACTTCGATTTCAATAATTCCAAGGGCACCACTGGAAACATGCCAGGAACCAACGATACGAAAGAGTACGTCATAGAACGCACCAGTAAGAATGAATCGGATATGGGTAACAACCTCTATTTCTTGCTGCATCATACTGTTGAGGGGTTCTATGGCGTTACCTTGAAGTCGTGCGAACTTTATTTCACAGCCGAAGGTGCTTTCGATGCCAAGGTGACACCAGGCTCGCCTGCTGACATCGTCAGTCAGGGCGTGAACATGATAGGGTCTCCGTTCAATACAGGTAAGTTGGATTTGGGGGAGATAAAACCTCATACCAAAAATAGAAAAACCTTTTATAGCTACGATTACCAGAATGTAGAGGAACTCAAGGCCAGCAACTGGCTCTATCAGGAGGATGCTGTAACTACTGAAAAGAAGTTGCCCACAACCTCAGGATCTGGAAGTATCCAAGCCTTGCAGAATGGCGGACAGTTCTACTATGCGTTGGGCAATAATACCTATTATATAGAGTCGCCAACCGCTACTGTCACACAGAATGGCATTGCGGTGCCTCTGGGCTATCGCATCACTGGTGCCAAGATTAGGTATCATTATGGGAAGGCAGCTGCCGCAGGATACATAAGATATAACGGCAATAGAGTACGCAACCCAGCCTTCAAGCCATCTCCTTACACACTGAAGGTGTACAGTACAAACAAGGGCGAGATTGCAAAGACACGAACCGTAAGCAGTGGAGCTGACGGGACAGTGGAGCTGACAGGCTTGAACAACGACGCCATTAAGTTCTCTATAGAGGGACTTGCCCCAGATACCAAGGCGCTGCTTACTTTCGAGCTAACCCTTGAGGCTCTCAATCCGTTCATCAACAACATTGACATCATCTGCCACTCGATGGCAGCGAGCGGTCCTACACTGATGCAGCAGTTCACGAGCAACGACTTCCAGGTGTCTGGTGGCAAGTTCGTCTTCTATGTGCCGCAAGATTTCTTCGGAGGAGGGGAGCAGAGGTGCCGCTTCACATTCGAGAACCTGTACAGCAAATATGGCGATGAGACCTATCAACAGACAGACCCACGTCATGCTCGCTACTTCTTCGTGAAGTCAAAATACTACAACGATACCGACGGGCAACAGTACAGTACCACAGGCTACGAGCCTGCTTCTGACAAGATTGCTACATCTATGTGCGGAAATAAGGCATTCAAATACAGCAACATTGATGAGTTGAGCAACACAAATATCTCGGGCAGCGCAACGCAGTTGCAGGAATATCCTTACTCGGAGACTCTCTATTTGTCTCAGGGAGGCAGTTTTTCTGAAGACATCGTGATCAAGGTGGGTGAAGGAAAGCCCTGCTACTTGTTTACTGCCGATGAAACCCGATGGAACGTTGCGCCAACCACAGCCATGGAACACCGTTACTATGCTTATTATCTCATGGATTTGAAGCTGGAAACAAAGGATTATGTGGCAAAGTGTGTGCTGACCAAGATTTATGACAAGACCTGCTATAACCGTGACGGCAAAGATACCGAACTGCCTATGTATGGTGGCGAATTCAAGGCGCTGGATGCGATAACGGGCGATGAAATTCCTGCTGGCAGAGCTTACCTAACCGTTCCGATGATGAAGCAGGCCCTGAAAGATGAGCTCTATGGCAATCCAGCAAAGGGTATTACGGGCGTTGGAGCCACGGGCATGCAAGTTCTCTATTTGGACTATACCAATCTATACTCCGTGCATATTCCAGAAGCCAGCAAGATGAATGAGATGAAGGCGCTGCTCAATCCCAACTGCCTTATCTACTTCCCAGAGCGTACCTGCTACCAAATGGATAACTATGTACAGAAGACCAAGAGCGGAGACTATCGAGCATGCAAGAACATCGTGATAACCGACCGTCAGCCTTTCTACGCACCGTACAAGATAACCGTCCCAGCAGAGAACTACGCAAGTTATACGCGTGAGATTACCATTCCCGCCAATGGCAAGGTAGCCTACGCAACGGTGGTTCTTCCATTTACCTTAGAGGTTACAGATGGGGTTCATACCAACGAGGATGGGCTGTGCTCGTTCAAGGTGAGCAAGATGACACCAGACAACTGTCTGGCATTGGAAGAAGGAGAGTACGCAACTGCCCAGAGTTATCGTGGTAAGGCAAAGTTCGACCTGATTACAGAAACACACACAGAAGCCAATGTGCCATACATGGTAGAGGTGACGACGGCTCCTACGGATGAGAACATCTCGTTCACAGCCAAACAAAAAGGTTCTGACATCATGGCAACGAAGGGAAGTGCGATGAATGCTACTGAATACACATTCAGTGGTGAGACTGCAACTGGCAAGATAGGTGCTACGACCTATAACTTCCATAACTACGGTTCGTATGCTGGGAAGAAAATCGACAGGGCTGCAAAGAAAGTGTTCTATTTTGCGAAGAACATGTATTTGAGCTCCACCAATCTACGGCCAGAATTCCCGTATGTTTATGTATATCCATTCCGCGCATTTTACGAGTATAGCTCTGCGGGAGCACCTGCTAAAATGTTCTCTTTCAGAACCGTTTTCGGTGATGATGACAATATGCCAACCAGTATCACTGACATCAACACAGAATCTGATTTGGCTATTATCCCAGGACAGGGAACCATAACGGCTATGGCAAGAGAAGCAACTGTGGTGAAGGTGTATAGCACCAGTGGCGTGGTGGTATGGTCAGTAAGTCTTCAAAGAGGAGAGACACAGACCGTGACCCTGCCAGGTGGATTTTATGTAGTGAATGGAAAGAAAATCATCGTAAAATAGTTAAGGAGGAAATCGTCATGAAAAAGCAATATATAGCACCGGGAATTATATCCGTCAACACCTTGTGTGGACAGCTGATGCAAGGAAGTTATAATGACCACGCAGATAGCAAGCAGTTTGATTTTGAAGTAGAAGAAGAACATCTTGAGGATTTAACAGATAACGGATATCATCAATACAATCTTTGGGATTCAGAAGATTTGGACTACTAAACTTTCCTCATTACGATGTGTATTTAGTTTAGGTGATCCGGGCAGGGCGTTGAGTCTTGTCCGGATCTATTTGATACGGTGTGTTTTGTCAGAATCTTTCTCGTTCACAAAAACGTTATAGTTTTCTTTGTTGTTTTTCAGTTTGTCTAACCTTTATTTTCAAGAAAAAAGTACTTTCTTTATCACACTGCCTTATAATTTGGAAATTTTATCTAAATTTGCAAAGAGGACTGGAACCTACACCTATCTTCAAGAAGTGGATGTTGTATTTTGGTAGCCTCGCAGGGAAAAATCTATGAAAAAGATGAAAAAGAAAACTTATACAATGAATGTTCGAGGCAAGTTGGTAGACCTGTCCCGCCCACAAGTCATGGGAATCCTCAATGTGACACCAGACTCCTTTTATCAAGGAAGCAGAAAGCAGACAGAGGCTGAAATCGCTAATCGATCCAATGAAATTATCGAAGAGGGGGGGACGATGATTGATGTGGGAGCTTTCTCGACACGACCAGGTGCTCTTGAAGTAACGCAAGAAGAGGAGATAGATAGGCTGAAACGTGCATTACGCATCGTTAGGCGTGAGCAGCCAGAGGCTATTGTGTCAGTAGACACCTATCGACCAGCGGTGGCTCGTAAATGTATAGAAGAGTGGGGAGCAGATATCATTAATGATGTTTCGGAAGGTGGCATCACAGGTATTGTCAACACCCCTATCCACGAAGAGCAGAGTATGTTTCAAACCGTTGCGCAGCTGCAAGTTCCTTATATATTAATGTCTGTAAAATCGAACTTGCGTGATATGCTCATCTCATTTGCAGGTGAAGTACAAGAACTGTATTCGTTGGGAGCGAAAGATATTATTTTGGATCCCGGTTTCGGATTTGGGAAAACATTAGACGATAACTATGTTTTGTACCAAAAACTGGAGAATTTACAAGTACTTGATTTACCGATATTAGTTGGCATCTCCCGAAAGAGCATGATATATAAATTTTTGGGTGGAGACCCGACGACCTCGCTCAATGGCACTACGGTGTTAAATACGCTTGCTTTGCAAAAAGGTGCCACTATTTTGCGAGTACATGACGTGAAAGAGGCGGTTGAGGCTTGTAAAATTTACGAAAAAATGCAAAGTGTATGATGGTCTCACTAATACAACGGACTTACCTCAACGGCCTCACCCCCAACCCCTCCCCGAAAGAGAGGGGAGTAGTTAGCCTTTTGGGTTGCAGAACTCGTCAACTTGTGAACTTGTCAACTTGTCAACTTGTTAACTCGTCAACTCGTCAACTAAAAAACTTATCAACTCATAAACTCAAAATATGATTCCTTTCGATATAGGTATTAAAGATATCATTGATATTGTCTTAGTGGCACTGATGCTCTATTATGTTTATCGATTAATGAAAGAGAGCAGGTCACTCAATGTTTTTATAGGTATCTTGTTCTTTATCCTTATTTGGCTTTTTGTCAGTCAGGTGCTTGAAATGCGATTGCTTGGATCTATCATGGATAAATTGGTGAGCGTAGGTGTTATAGGACTCATTATTTTATTTCAAGAAGAAATTCGTCGTTTTTTATATCAGTTAGGTGCTCACCAGAGATTTCAAGCTCTCTCAAAGTTTTTTACTGCCAATCATGAGAATGACGAAGAGGATAAGGAAACAATTGTGCCTATTGTGCTTTCCTGTATGAGCATGGCGAAAGGTCGAGTAGGAGCTTTAATTGTGATTGAGCGCTCTGTTTCGTTAGGAGAAATTGTAGAAACAGGTGATTTTATTGATGCGAGGGTAAACCAGCGGCTCATTGAAAATATTTTTTTCAAAAATTCACCTTTGCATGATGGCGCAATGATTATTTCAAATAGACGCATAAAAGCTGCTGGTTGTATCTTACCCGTCTCTCATGACTTGAGTATCCCTAAGGAATTGGGCTTACGACATAGAGCAGCTATGGGTGTGTCTCAAAGTAGTGATGCGATTGCTGTTGTCGTGTCAGAGGAAACTGGACGAATAAGTGTTGCTATGAACGGGGAGTTTAGACTCAGATTGTCTGCTGAAGATTTAGAAAGTTTGTTAGCTTCTGAAATGAAAAGAAGATAACGTGTATCTTTTTTAATCTTATGGGTGTCATGCGAATACAACTTCTCTCCTTTTTC
>NZ_HG417095.1:0-75458 GCF_000455445.1 Hoylesella timonensis 4401737 = DSM 22865 = JCM 15640
ATATTGAAATTCCTTCTTCTGCTTCTGCAATTTCTATCAATTTCTTATAAGCAAGATTACGAAGTCGCTCATATTCAAGAGATTTTTCCAAATCCGATATCCGTTTATGAAGTGCTTCTTCTGAGGAGATTTCTTTTTTAGGATGAGCCATTTGATAGGAACTTATGATTTCTGAAGGCAAAGATAATACTTTCGAATCAACCGGCCACTTTTTTATCCAGCTTAATAAAGCTCCATTTGTAAGTCCATATTTACGAGTTATGGACAATTGAGATACGCCTTCTGAATAATACTCGCTTAATACTTCAAGCTTAAATAAATCACTAAAGGTTCTTCTTTTAAGTTCTTTTGTCATATTATTTTACTTTTTATGAGGTTAATAATATGTCAAGCTATTTCAGTATAAGACACTTGGTCGTTTTTGTGCATAATAGCATAGGATTTGTGGCTTGATTTTTTCTATTTTGTCTTTTTTCAACGCTCATTTTATTGTCATTTTTTAGGACAAATTACACAAATAAAAAACGCATAAAAAATAAGAAAAAGCAGAAATTTTCGTGTCTCTTATATTCGTCAAAAAAGGTGAAATGCTTACAAATCGTTTGGAATTTTCTACCGAGTTGATTAGAATCTTGGTACTTGTTGTTAGTGCGTATAGCAATTGTGGGGCTACCAATATGAATTCTTTTAGACCCTAAAATTAGTAAACAAACAGCAAACTGAAAAAGAAGATATAAGTTTGTTAATGATAAGTTTTTTTGTTACCTTTGCGCTCTAAATAACAACACATATCTAACAAAGTATATTTATGGGTAAAAGATTTGCCGAACATCAAGGTTTGAATTTGAAGAAAACTAACGAAGAGATATTGGCGAAATGGGAAAAGAACGACATTTTTAATCGCTCCATCAAAGAAAGGGAAGGATGTCCACAATTTATATTCTTTGAAGGTCCTCCCTCGGCAAATGGTCACCCTGGTATTCATCACGTGTTGGCACGTGCGATTAAAGATACTTTCAATAGATACAAGACGATGCAGGGGTATCATGTCTTGCGAAAAGCAGGATGGGATACCCATGGACTGCCTGTTGAGTTAGGCGTTGAGAAGGAGTTGGGTATTACTAAAAAGGATATTGACAACAAAGCATCTGAACACTACATCTCTGTAGAGGATTACAACAGAAAATGTCGGGAAAACGTCATGAAATTCACGGAGGAATGGCGTCGCTTGACAGAAGAAATGGGCTATTTCGTAGACTTAGACCACCCATATATCACTTATGATAATAAATACATAGAAACCCTTTGGTGGCTTCTAAAACAATTATATAACCAAGGTCTATTATATAAAGGTTATACCATACAACCCTATTCACCTGCTGCAGGAACGGGATTGAGTTCACATGAACTTAATCAGCCTGGATGTTATCGTGATGTGAAAGATACGACCGTCACAGGGCTGTTCAAACTTACTCCTGACAGTGTGGCACAGTTGGATGAGGCGCAAGAATTAAACTCATGGGGAGATACCTATTTCATCGCATGGACTACCACACCATGGACACTTCCTTCTAATACAGCACTGTGTGTGGGTCCAAAGTTTGATTATGTTTCGATACAGACCTACAATCCATATTCTGCCCAGCCAATAAACATCATCATGGCGTACGAAAGAGTGAGTGCATATCTTTCCGCAGAGGGTGAAGTGGCGAAGGATGTCGACCTGCCTGCTTTTAGCAAGGGAGACAAAGTAGTACCCTACAAGATTATCAATCACCATAAAGGAGAGAAGCTTGAAGGACTTCATTACGAGCAACTTATGCCTTGGGTAAAACCCACGGAAAAGGTGGACAGCAATGCTGCACCATTCATCACCAACTATGCTCAGGCTCACCCAGATAAAGTATTTGTGGCAGAAAACAACAAAGATCACTTTGTTGAAATGGAAAATGAAGCTTTCAGAGTGATTCTTGGAGATTATGTTACCACTGACGATGGAACAGGCATCGTACATATCGCACCTACCTTTGGTGCAGATGATGCAAAAGTGGCAAAAGATGCACATATACCAGCACTTTATCTCATCAATAAAAAGGGAGAAACTCGCCCGATGGTCGATCTTCAAGGAAAATACTACAACCTTGTAGAGCTGGATCAAAATTTTGTGGATAAATGTGTTGATGTTGTCGAATACCACAAGCATGAAGGTGACTATGTAAAGAATGCTTACGATCCTCAATTTAATCCAAATGGTATTTGGGATGTAAAAGCTTCGGAAAAAGCTGATGATTTAAACATCGTGATGTCATTGGAAATGAAAATGGAAGGTTCTGCCTACAAGATTGAGAAGCATGTACATAACTATCCTCACTGTTGGAGAACGGATAAACCTATCTTATATTATCCGTTGGATAGCTGGTTTATCAAGGATACTGCGAAGAAAGAGCGTATGGTAGAACTCAATAATACCATCCGTTGGCAACCAGAGTCAACAGGAACAGGAAGATTTGGTAACTGGTTAGAGAGCCTGAACGACTGGAATCTGAGTCGTAGTCGTTTTTGGGGAACGCCTTTGCCAATTTGGCGAGATGACGAAAAAGGGGAGAAGTGTATAGGTAGCTTAGCCGAATTGTACGATGAAATAGAGAAAAGTGTTGCTGCAGGACAAATGAGTTCAAATCCAATGAAGGAAAAAGGATTTGTGCCAGGTGATTTCTCTAAAGAAAATTATGATAAGGTAGATTTGCATCGTCCCTATGTCGATCAGATAGTACTTGTCAATGACGAAGGGAAACCAATGTATCGCCAATCAGACTTGATAGATGTGTGGTTTGATAGCGGTTCTATGCCTTATGCCCAATTGCACTATCCATTTGAAGGAGAAATGGCAGAAGGACTTTCCCTGAAGAATGCAGAAGGACAGACACAGACAGGCGACGACGCTCGTCAGGCGATGGTACAGAGTAATTATATCGGTACACCGATTCCACCAGCTTTCTTCCCCGCAGACTTCATTAACGAGGGTGTGGACCAAACACGTGGATGGTTTTTTACGCTCCATGCTATTGCCACCATGGTATTTGATTCCGTAGCCTTTAAGAATGTGATTTCAACAGGTTTGGTTCTCGATGCTAAAGGTAATAAGATGAGCAAACATCTGGGGAATGTCAAGAATCCGTTTGATATGATTGAACGGTATGGAGCTGATGCTGTTCGGTTCTATATGATGACAAACTCAAGTCCATGGGATAATTTGAAATTTGATGAAGAAGGTGTGGATGAGGTTCGTAGGAAGTTCTTTGGTACACTCTATAACACTTATTCATTCTTCGCACTGTATGCAAATGTTGATGATTTTCAACCGACAGGCTGTTTTGATAAGACAAAGTTAAAAGATGCGCCAGAAATTGATAGATGGATTATTTCGAAATTGCATTCTCTCATCAAAGGAGTTGAAGATGATTTGAATAACTTTGACCCAACTCGAGCTGGCAGATTGATAGATACCTTTGTGAATGACGACTTGAGTAACTGGTATGTACGCCTTAACCGCAAACGGTTCTGGGGTAAAGAAATGAGTGAAGATAAGTTGTCTGCCTATAACATCCTGTATGAGTGTTTGTTGACCATTAGCAAACTTGCAGCTCCGTTTATACCTTTCTTTGCCGACCAATTGTATGCAGATTTAGGTGGAACCTTAGCAAGTGTTCACTTGGATAAATTCCCCAAAGTAGACCAGTCGCTCATTGATGAGGACTTGGAAGCAAGAATGGAGATTGCGCAGAAGCTAACCAGTATGGTTTTGGCACTACGAAGAAAAGTAAATATCAAAGTGCGACAACCGCTCCAGCAAATCATGATTCCTGCAACAAGCGAAGAACAAAAGCGCAGAATTGAAGCAGTTGCCGACTTGGTGAAAAATGAAGTGAATATCAAAGAAGTGAACTTTATTGAGGGACAAGGTATGCTTGTCAAAAAAATAAAGTGTAATTTCCGCACCATGGGAAAGAAGTTTGGCAAACTTATGAAAGGCATTGCAAACTATATGAATAATGTCTCACAAGATGATATTGCAATGCTTGAAAAGAACGGTCAGCTAACTTTCTCTGTAGACCAGCAAGAGGTAACTGTTAGTCGGGAGGATGTTGAGATAGTGAGTGAAGACATTCCAGGATGGCTGGTTGCTAATGAGGGAAACCTAACCGTTGCTTTAGAGGTTGAATTAACTCCAGCATTGAAGAAAGAAGGAATAGCTCGTGAACTCATCAATCGTATTCAAAACTTACGAAAAGAAAACAATTTTGAAATTACCGATAGGATTGATGTGGTCATTTCACCAAATGAAAACAGTGATGCTGCAATTCAAGATTACAGTGATTACATCAAAAGTCAAGTTCTTGCTAATCAAATTAAAATCAACGAGAACGATGGAGTAGAGACTGATTTCGATGATTTCCAACTTCATATCCTTATTGAAAAAAGAATGTAATATAAAAGAGAATAGAGTTTGAAGAACTCAATTGATTAATTAGATTGATAAAA
Organism: Hoylesella timonensis 4401737 = DSM 22865 = JCM 15640; assembly: GCF_000455445.1. Classification (GTDB taxonomy): domain Bacteria; phylum Bacteroidota; class Bacteroidia; order Bacteroidales; family Bacteroidaceae; genus Prevotella; species Prevotella timonensis. Next base: position 4,543 of record NZ_HG417095.1, read on the forward strand.
TTTATCTGTATGGAACAGAAAAAACGTTATAGCGATGCGGAACTTGAAGAGTTCCAGGCTATTATAAACGAGAAATTAGCTTTGGCTCGTAGAGATTATACCAGCATGATGAAGCAAATCATGAATGAAGATGGTAATGACACTGATGATACGTCTCCTACCTATAAAGCATTGGAAGAAGGAAGCACAACACAAACTAAAGAAGATTTGGTTCAGATGGCGGCTCGTCAACAAAAATTCATTCAAGGTTTGGAAGCAGCATTGGTTCGAATAAAGAATAAAACCTACGGAATTGATCGTATCACGGGCGAGTTGATACCAAAAGAACGTTTAAGAGTGGTACCTCATGCTACTTTAAGCGTTGCATCTAAGAATGCAAGGAAACATTAATATTTTCTCTATTGCATTCTAATTAACTCAACGGAGTATGAAAAGATACATCACAGACGGAAAACTGGCTGTCATTATTGTCGTATTGATACTGTTGATAGACCAAGTCATTAAGATAGCGGTCAAAACCAATATGGCGTTGGATGATTCCATTCGGATTACCAATTGGTTCTATATTCGATTTATAGAAAATAACGGAATGGCTTATGGCATAACCTTTATCAACAAATTAGTCTTGAGCCTATTCAGATTAGTAGCTATTGGCGTGATTATCTTCTATATGACCAAACTCTTGAAGCGACCACATACGAAAGGGTATATTATCTGCCTTTCTATGATTCTTGCAGGGGCTATGGGAAATATTATCGACTCTATGTTCTATGGGTTAATCTTCACACCTTCAACTCCTTATCAAGTTGCAGAGCTTGTTCCTTTTGGTTCGGGATACTCGTCTTTCTTACATGGCAAGGTGGTTGATATGTTTTATTTCCCTCTTATTGTGTCTACATGGCCTGATTGGGTTCCCCATTTTGGAGGACAAGACTTTATTTTCTTTTCTCCAATTTTTAATTTTGCCGATGCTTGCATCAGTGTTGGGGTGATAATCCTCTTGCTTTTTTATCGCAAAGATTTAGAGCATATTGGCAGTACCATTCAAGATAAAGAAACATCGATTAGCAAAAATGAGTAAGAAACTTCTTGCATATTGTTTATGTTCGATATTCTATTTGCTGGCATTGATATCGTGTAAGCCCTCTGTTCCGAAACAATACATTCAAGAGGATAAAATGGAGGATATTTTATACGATTACCATTTGGCAGATGCGATGTACAAAGCAAATTATGAAGATGCTTCTTTAATGTTAAAATACAAGGCTGCTGTCTTAAAAAAACATGGTGTTTCAGAAGCAGAATTTGATTCATCAATGGTTTACTATACGCGTCACACCCGACTCCTGCAACATATTTATGAGTCTTTATCAAATAGAATGAGTAAAGATGCTCTTTCTTTGGGTGCTTCAGCAAGCCAAATCAATAGATATCAATTGAACTCTGCAAGCGGAGATACCGCTAATGTTTGGCGAGATAATCGGTCAATGGTTCTTAGTCCTTACAGACCATTTAATGTAAGTTCTTACACTATTCAGGCAGATTCAACATTTAAGCCTGGCGATCGACTTTTTCTTAATTTCGATGCTCAGTTCATTTATCAAGATGGTACACGCGATGCGGTGGCTATCATGGCAGTAAAATTCAAAAATGACAGTGTGGCTACTCAAACTCTTTATGTATCTACGCCGAACCACTATACTACGCAAATTTCAGATGACAATAATATTGGCATTAAAGAGATACGGGGTTATTTCTTATTGAATAATAACAATCCAGCAGATGCTTATAGTACTACATTCAAGCTCATGATATTGACCAACATCTCTTTGGTGAAGATACATGCACAAAAGAAAAAGACGAATCAACAATCTGATTCACTAAATGTGGATAGCACGCTCATACATGACTCTCTGAGAACTGCACCGAGTCGAGGAATGCAACCAAAAAGAAGAGAAGCTGACGCTTCTCGTCCAGTACAAAGTGTGTCTCAATAACAAATTATAATCATCAAAAAATACTTAAACTTTATATCTATGAAAAGAACGAAGCAAGTTTTTCAAATCCATGAGCACCAGACACGAGCTATCGCTTTTATAGCTTTATTCGTCGCTCTCCTTTTTAGTTCTCAAACAACAAACGCATGTACCAACTTTATTGTCGGTAAAAATGCTTCTGTTGATGGTTCTGTCATTTGTACGTACAATGCCGATGACTACGGGCTATTTATCGGACTTAATCATTTTCCTGCAGGAAAGCATCAAGCAGGTACAATGCGTGATATTTATGATTGGGATTCCAATGTATATCATGGGCAGATACCAGAAGCAGCCGAAACCTATAACGTGATTGGAAACATCAATGAATACCAAGTAACCATAGGCGAAACAACTTATGGAGGTCGTGAAGAAATGGTAGATACAACAGGTATTATTGATTATGGTTCACTGATTTACATTGCGTTGCAAAGATCTAAGACCGCCAGAGAAGCGATTCGTATCATGACAACTCTGACAAATCAATATGGATATAATAGTGAGGGGGAAACTTTCACCATTTGTGATCCAAATGAGGCTTGGATTATGGAGATGATGGGAAAAGGTCCTGGAAGCAAAGGTACCGTATGGGTAGCGATACGTATTCCCGATAATGCGGTGTGTGGTCATGCCAACCAAAGCAGAATTGGTAAATTTAATATGAAGGACAAGAAGAATGTTCTTTACTCCAAAGACGTTGTTGAGTTTGCAAGGAAGAAAGGTTGGTACACTGGTAAAGATGCAGACTTCTCATGGAAGGAAGCTTATGCAAAACCTGATTTCTCTGGACGTAGGTTTTGTGATGCGCGAGTTTGGAGCTTCTTCAATCACTTTCAAGATATGTCCAAGTATTTGCCATGGGCGTTAGGTAAAGATCCAAATGCAGAAGACATGCCGCTATGGATTATCCCTGAAAAGAAAGTAAGTATTCAAGATGTTCAGGCTTGCATGCGCGACCACTATGAAGGAACACCCTTGGCAATAGATAATGTTGATATCGGGGGAGGTATTTGGCAAATGCCCTATCGTCCAACACCTCTGAAGTATAAAGTTGGTGAGCAGACCTATTTTAATGAAAGACCTACATCCACCCAGCAGTCAGGATTTACTTATGTAAGTCAAATGCGAAGTTGGTTGCCTCGTGAAATAGGAGGATTGCTTTGGTTTGGCAATGACGATGGAAATATGATAGCATATACGCCTATTTATTGTGGAAACACATCGCAGCCTGAATGCTATCACACGCCGGGAGCAGATGCTGTAACATTTTCTGATAAAAATGCCTATTGGGTATGTAATTGGGTAAGCAATATGGTTTATCCTCGTTATCAACAAATGTTTCCAGATGTGAAGGCTGTCCGTGACTCGTTAGAATTATCATATTTCAAAAAACAACAGGCAGTGGAAGAAGAAGCTTTGCGTCTGTATAAAAACAACAAGACAGAAGCAATCCAGTATCTCAACCAATATTCTAATGAGACAGCCCAACAGATGCTAAGTCGTTGGAAACAACTGGCTATCTTCTTAATCGTGAGATACAACGACATGGCTGTTAAACCTGTGAAGAACGGACAATTCACAAGAACCAAAACAGGATTAGGTTCACGAGTAAAGCGTCCTGGTTTCCCCGCTTCCTATGCTAAAGAAATTGTTAGACGAACTGGCGATAAATATTTAGTTCCTTCGGAAAAATAGCATTTATAAGATAGAACTCTATATGCAACTAAACAAGTAGGAGATAAATACACTATTGGTATTTATCTCCTACTCGTTAGATTTCTTATCCTAAATACTTCATGAGAATTTTTGCATTACCACTGTCACGGAGCTTGGCAATACTCTTTTCTCTAATTTGTCGAACACGTTCGCGGGTTAACCCTAATTGATCGCCAATTTCTTCGAGTCCCTTTTCGGGACGTCCGATGCCGAAACATTCTTTTATAATGATTATTTCGCGATCTTTCAGCACCTTATTTAATACGGTGTTAAGCTCTTGTGCCATTGATTCATGGTCAACCTGTCTGTCCGTCCTACTGTCATCTCCACTTGGCATGACATCCAACATGGTGTTATCTTCACCGTCTTGAAATGGCGCATCAATGCTTACGTGATGCCCATCTGCCATCATACTCTGTCCAATCTTCTCTTCGTCGATGTTTGTTGCATCAGATAATTCAGAGATAGAAGGGCGTCTATGATGTTCTTGTTCGAATCGGTTGATTTCGTGATTAATCTTATTAAGTGATCCTACTTGATTCAATGGAAGTCTCACAATGCGACTTTGTTCCGCAATGGCTTGTAAAATACTTTGTCGAATCCACCAAACAGCGTACGAAATAAACTTGAAACCACGTGTCTCATCAAACTTTTGAGCGGCTTTAATAAGCCCTATATTGCCTTCATCAATTAAGTCTGTCAGGGTAAGTCCTTGATGTTGGTATTGTTTTGCTACAGATACGACGAATCTTAAGTTGGCTGTAACAAGCTTATCCTTTGCTCTTTCGCCTTCTGGTCCGCCCTTTTTAATCTTTTGAGCGAGTTCTATTTCTTCGTCGATAGAAATCAAAGGGGCACGACCAATCTCCACTAAATACTTATCTAATGCTTCACTTGAACGATTGGTAATACTCTTCTGAATTTTTAATTGTCTCATCTTTGATATCCTTACTTCTAACTTTTGATTACAATATATTTATATACGCACGAAAAATGTGTGCAGAAAATCTGTACAAAGGTAAGGAAAAATAACGAGAATAACGAATGATGTTGTTTGTAAAATATTTAAATAATTATAAAAAGAGCTGTTATCTGGTAAATATAACAGGGTTGTTGTTCCTAATGGCTGTATTTGCGGACCATTTCATCTATCGATTAGTCTTTGATGTGGATAAGTGAGTTCGTGAGAATAGCCGCTAATCCACCTGTTGTAATACCAGAGGAAAATATATTCCGAATGGTCTCAGGCATTTGATTAAGAATGTCAGGTACCATTTCAACACTTAATCCTAAGGAAAAACTAATCGCCATAACAAGTATGGCTTTTCGGTTAATTTTGGTAGCGGCAATAATCTTAATGCCAGCTGCGGCAACGGTACCAAACATCAAGAGGGTAGCACCTCCTAAAACGGGAGCAGGAATTAAAGAGAAAACAATGCCTACTGCAGGGAACAGCCCCAGCAATATTAAAGCTCCTGCAATGTAATAACCCACATATCTACTTGCTATTCCTGTGAGTTGAATCATGCCATTGTTTTGAGCAAAAATGGAATTTGGGAATGAATTAAATATGGCAGCCAACATTGAGTTAAAACCATCGGCAAGAATACCACCAGCGGCTCGCTTTTCAAACGTACGCCCTTGAATGGGTTCACCCGAGATAAGGGAGTTTGCTGTGATGTCACCATACGCCTCAATTGCTGTGATGAGATATACTAATCCTAAAGAGATGATTGCCGAAATATCAAACCTAAAACCATATTTGAACGGTATAGGAATGTTGAACCCACCATAATCTTGTGTCGCATCGAATGGTATCATATCTAAAAAATACGCTACAACGCAGCCAATGGCTAATCCTAAGACGATAGAACTCATTCTTAAGATTTTGTTTGACGAACGATTAAAGAAAATGATGGCAAACAAAACCAACGCAGCCAATCCCAAATTCATTAACGACCCAAAGGTTCCGTTAGCTTCAGCCGCTGCTCCGCCACCACAAGCGTTAATGCCTGCTTTGATGAGAGACATACCTATGAGCGTAACCACAATTCCAGAAACCAGCGGAGTGATAATTTTTTGAGTGTATTTCAAAATTCGACTTACAAACATTTCCACCACTGAAGCAAACATACAAGCTGTGAATATGTAGGCTAATGCCAATTCTGTATCTATTTTTCCACCAATCATGCCTAACATGCCAGCACCAATAATGGGCCCAATAAATGAAAAGCTTGTTCCTTGAATACAAAGCAGTCCTGTTCCTATCGGACCAATGCGATGACACTGTATAAAGGTGGCAACGCCAGAAACAAATAATGACATAGATACAAGAAAGCCTGTTGTATGAAGGTCAAAGCTCAGTGCGTTTGAAATGATTAAAGGCGGTGTGATAATTGCCACAAAAATAGCCAAAAGATGTTGCAGCGCTGCAAACAAGGCTTCTCTAAGTTGCGGCTTATCATGTAGACCATAAATTAAATCGGTTTGATGATGAAGGATAGGCTCTTGTGGTTTTGTTGAAGTCGTCATTTGTCGCTGGTGTTGTGAGTTAATCAATTCCTTTCAATTTGATTTTACAGTCATCGAGTGATTCAATCATCGCCAATGATTCGCATCTAACGCCTGCCGCTTCAATCACTTCACGACCATGCTGAAAAGTCTTCTCAATAATAAACCCCATGCCTACCAATTCTGCTCCTGCTTGTTGACAAAGGTCGATGATTCCTTTTGCTGCATTACCGTAAGCAAGGAAATCATCAATAAACACAACCTTGTCTTGTGGGGTCAGGTAGTCTTTGCTAATAACTACATTATATTCCCGTTGCTTGGTAAATGAGAATACTGTAGTGGATAAGATGTTGTCCATGGTCGAAGCTTTCTTTTTCTTCGCAAACACAACAGGAAGATCCAACAAGAGTCCCATTACAATGGCGGGTGCAATACCTGAAGCTTCGATGGTTAATATTTTATTGATTTCAGTAGAACTGTATCTTTTAATAAACTCAATGGCAATAGCTTTCATTAAGTTGGGATCCATTTGGTGATTGATAAACTTGTCTACTTTTAGAATCCCACCAGGATAACAACGCCCGTCTTTCAAGATACGGTCAATTAATGTTTTCATTTGAGCTGCATTTTTGTAATGCGTGCAAAGTTACTAAAAAGATGCAAGAGCTAAGCAAAAAAGCTTAGTATTTTGTATGGATAATGCACGACTTTTTTATTTAAGATAGGGTGGCTTATCGTAAAAAATAATCTTTTTTCTTTTATTTCAGCACCGTGTCTAACGAATAAACTGCATCACATTGCTTCCCTCGTTTGCTGCAATAGTAATTACACATCAATAAAAGAGTTGCGTTTTTTCTTGTTATTTTTGCTAAAAACATCAGACGTTTTTGTCCTGTAATTTTACCAAAAAACGACCATCTAAAATCTTCAAAATAGAAAAATTTAATAGGCAAACGATATATAAAATTACGCTGATTTTACAAAAATAAACGCCTTTTCAAGTTAGAACATTAACTTAACAGCCTTGGAAACACTCATTAGAGGTGTTATTTACATGACATAACAGCCTTAAAGCATGCAAATTGCAGGCTTATCTTAATGCTTTAGCCGCTAATGAACGGTAAAAAAGGGAGTGAAAATATGTTCTTTATGTATAATATGTTCAATATCAACGTGTTATAAAAGTCTCTCATAATTCGCGTATTTGCGACCAACTTTGCCGTTGGATGTTTTCACGCGAGTTATGAGAGATACTTTGTAAAGAAAATTCAGCATTTATTTTCTTTGAACAAGGCAGTGCATCACCAATTTTACCAACGCTTTTTTATGATTGGATTTCATTGAATGATAATGGCTATAACAGAAGCCAAAAGCAGATTGTTCTTTACAATAAACCCCTTTCTTTAGCGAAATCTGCAGTTTCTTTGGTGTGAAATAAGAGATACAAACATTTGCGATGTAAATAAAAATAATTATCTTTGCAAACTGAACAAATACACTTCATAATGAAAGCTCTGCGGGCTTGAACAACCCTACAGTGGAGGTGAAAAATGGAGATGATACCCTATATCGCTTGTTAGTAACGACTGACAAGGAGAGGAGGGTGTCTCTGTTTTTTAACCCTTTGGAGGAGCATTCATGGGTGTGTTGATGTTTCAATTCAGGTTTTTTCTTGTGCGACGAGGGATAAGTTTTTTCGCTATCAAGTTACTTTTTTCTGTTTATTGAAATCCAGAATCGCTCACTTCGTTCAACATGAGATGAAATCTCACCTATAATATTCATGATTTAATTTTATATTTATGACAAATCGCAAAGTGGCTCTTATTACTGGTATTACCGGACAAGATGGAAGTTATCTTGCAGAGTTTTTGATTGATAAGGGATATGATGTACATGGTCTTCTTCGCCGTAGCTCATCTTTCAACACAGGACGTATAGAACACTTGTATTTAGATGAATGGGTGCGGGATATGAAACAGTCTCGCTTAGTGAATTTGCACTGGGCTGACATGACCGATTCGTCCTCTCTCATTCGTATCATTGGTGAGATTAAACCTACCGAAATCTATAATCTTGCAGCACAGAGTCATGTCAAAGTGAGTTTTGATGTTCCTGAATATACGGCAGATACGGATGCCATAGGTGTACTCAGACTGTTGGAAGCAGTGCGTATTTGCGGCTTAGAAAAGAGTTGTCGCATCTACCAAGCCAGCACTTCCGAACTTTTTGGAAAAGTTCAAGAGGTGCCACAGAAAGAAACCACCCCCTTCTATCCACGTTCGCCCTACGCTGTGGCAAAACTCTATGGCTTTTGGATTATGAAGAATTATCGCGAGAGTTACGGCATGTATTGTTGCAACGGCATTTTGTTCAATCATGAAAGCGAGCGGAGGGGTGAGAATTTCGTGACCCGCAAGATTACCTTGGCAGCTGCACGTATAGCGCATGGGTTGCAAGACAAACTGTATTTAGGTAACTTGGACGCTCGACGCGACTGGGGATATGCGCCCGATTATGTACAATGTATGTGGTTGATGCTGCAGCAAGAGCAGCCTGACGATTTCGTCATTGCCACAGGCGAATATTATAGTGTGCGCGATTTCGCTACCTTGGCATTTCATCATGCTGGCATTGAACTTGAATGGCGTGATAAGGGGATGAATGAAAAAGGCATTGACAAGGCCACTGGCAAAGTGCTGGTAGAGGTGGATCCCAAATATTTCCGACCCGCAGATGTCGAACAATTGCTCGGTGATCCAACAAAGGCGAAAGAACAGTTAGGCTGGAATCCTCGCCAAACCAGCTTTGAAGAACTGGTTAAAAAGATGACAGAGTATGATTTGGAAAATGTGAAATAGTAAGGAAAATAGTTTTTTCTTTCCAGATTACCTAGTATTCCTAGGTTTCCTAGTATCCCTAGAAAATTTAGAAGACCTATTCATCAATCATGGCATTATCAAAAACATCTAAGATATACGTTGCTGGGCATCACGGCTTAGTGGGTTCAGCGATATGGAAGAATCTTGAAGCAAGAGGATACAGCCAGCTGATAGGGCGCAGTCATAGCGAATTAGATTTAACCAATCAGCAAGCCGTTGACGACTTTTTCAAGACAGAACGTCCTGATGCAGTGGTGTTAGCCGCTGCCTTCGTGGGAGGTATCATGGCGAACAGTCTGTACCGAGCCGACTTCATCATGCAAAACATGATGATGCAATGCAACGTGATTTCGTCAGCTTATAAATATGGTGTGAAAAAACTACTCTTCTTGGGTTCCACCTGCATCTATCCAAAGAATGCACCACAGCCCATGAAAGAAGACGTGCTGCTTACTTCGCCATTGGAATATACCAACGAAGAATATGCCATTGCCAAGATTGCCGGACTGAAGATGTGCGAGAGTTATAACCTACAATATGGCACGAACTATATTGCGGTGATGCCCACTAATCTATATGGTCCCAATGACAACTTCCACTTGGAGAACAGTCATGTGATGCCTGCCATGATGCGCAAGATCTATTTGGCTAAACTGATTCATGAGGATAACTGGGAAGCCATTCGGGTGGACATGAACAAGCGACCGATTAATCCTGTTAAGGCTTTGGCAGAGCAGATAGGAAAAGACAATGTTGACGGCGAGTGTAGTAAAGAACGCATCTTGCAGGCATTGAAGTTTTATGGCATAGAAAACAATAAGGTAACCCTTTGGGGAACAGGCTCGCCATTGCGTGAGTTCCTTTGGAGTGAGGATATGGCAGATGCTTCGGTACACATCCTTCTAAATGTAGACTTTAAGGACATCATCGGCATAGACAAGTATTCGAGCGTGTTTTATGGTACAGCTACCGATGGTGAGGTAAACCGCAACAACAGCGAGGGACGTGGCGGTGCTATTCCCTCGCTTGGCGAGATACGTAACTGTCATATCAACATAGGTACGGGCAAGGAGCTAACTATCAAGCAACTCTCCGAACTCATTGTGCAAACTGTTGGCTTTACAGGAACCGTTGTGTGGGATGAAAGCAAACCCGACGGAACTCTACGCAAACTCATCGATGTGTCAAAGCTTCACTCTTTAGGTTGGACGCACAAGGTGGAAATACAGCAGGGTGTGCAGAAGTTATACGATTGGTACAGGCAGTCGCTGCAAGGATAAAGATAAGGGATAGATTTTAGCGGGTCTTATTCGTTTATCTACATAAAAAAAGAGGAACACTTCCATTCAAATCCTTACTTATGAAAACATATTTAACTCTTTGGCTATTATGTTTTATGCTGTTATTTCTTGGGACTGTAGAAACTCATGCACAAAGGTTTTATTTTAAAGAGTTGTTCAAAAATTGCGTGTATAGTAATAGAAATCGTATTCCGCAAACATTTTACGCAGCTGATAAATCTTATGGTCATCAATGGAAATTGACAGTAGATGGAGCGCTTGCTCATAGCACTGCGGATTGCCTGCATGTGGGGACAACAGACAAAAAATCTCAAATTATTTGTTTAGAAACCACAACACAGTTTAAGAATGTGGATTTAGTAAGAGTGTCCACCAATATAGCAGATAAACGAGGAATTTACACAGTAGGTATGACTCTCAGTTCAAATAAAGGCAATTTTAGTGATACACATAGTTTCAAGAGAGAGAAAGGTAATTCAAATGATGACCTAAGTAATTTTCTTATCACGAAGGGTAAAATAAATAGTGGAACTCTTAAGGTTGAAATGAAAGGGGACAATTATGAAAAAGGGGCTCTATTTTTATATTTTATAGAAGTTGCTTCCGTTTTATCCGATCAGCACGAGCTACAAAGCCAACACATCAAATCTGGAGAGATTTATTCATATCAAGTGCAGCGTATTTTCTCCAAAGACTATTGGAATACTATTTGTTTGCCGTTCGATGTGGAGGAGAGTCAGGTGCAGGAACTATTCGGAAATACCCATAGATTAAGAACTTTTAAGGGGAATGTAGATGCGAATGGTACGATGATTTTTGCAGAAGCAAAGGAAATAAAAGCAGGTGTTCCCTATCTATTAAAACCTGCAAAGACAGTAGAGAGTCCTATTTTTACAAATGTCATTTACACCAATGCTGAACCTACTGTAGTGAGCGATCCAACGGGAGCTTTCTCTTTAGTGGGTGCTTTTAACCCCACGGAGCTACAAACAGACGGTACAGAACTATTTCTTGGAAATGGTGACAAACTGTATAAACCCTCTTCATCGCATAACAGAATGAATGGTATGCGTGCATTCTTTAGAATAAACAAAAATTCAAACACATTATCAAATGGTAAATACGCCATACGGTTTGATGACGAAACCACCGCTATCATGGATATTCTTCCTGAATTGAAATCACATAACTCTCGTATTTACAACATACAGGGAATGATAGTGGATGATAGTCGACCTCTGCCACCAGGTATTTATTTCAAGAATGGAAAGAAGATATGTGTAAGTAAATAAGATATTGTCGTGCGTCAAATTTATATAACTCCACATATAGATGTTTTATGCGTCGATAGCACAATTCATCTGTTAGAAGAATCGGGCAAGTCAGGAGTAAACAAAGAAGGTAATGTAGATACTACAGGAAGCCCTAATGAGGGTGATGCTGGTGGTGCGCACTCCAAACTTTTTGAGTTTGAAGACGAAGACTCTTCTTGGGACGATCATTGTTGGGAATAAGACATAGGCTATTTTCTACAGTTAGTATCTCTCTCTTATAATAATAGGTGACGATTTATAGAACAAGCCTTAAGTCAGATAACATCATGAAATCAAATACGAAAGCAAAGATAACCTATCAGTTCAAGATTAAATTGAGAGGCATCACCAATCCACCCGTATGGCGGCGCGTGTTGGTACCTGCCAACTTCACTTTCTCAGGATTCCACGCCGTGATTCAAGAAGCATTCGGTTGGTGGAACGAACATCTGTATTGTTTTGGAGATAAGCCATACAGTCAGTCGCTGTATATTGCAGAGGAGAATAAAGAGGATTGGTGTCGACCCGACTATGATGCCCGAAAGTTCACACTAGGAGAGTTGTTCGGTGACGGAGGCATCGTAAAGAAACTTTGCTATGTCTATGATTTCGGCGATGACTGGATTCACGACATCACTCTTGAGAAGGTATTCGACGAGTATTCTGACCATGCCACCTGCATCAAAGGTAAGGGAGCCTGTCCCGAAGAAGACAGTGGCGGTGTATGGGAATACGAAGATATGAAAGAGGACGGAGAGATTGAGGATTCTGCAGTCATTGATTTGGAAGAGATAAACAAATATGTGGAAGCCGTAAAACCAACAGGGTTTGAACCGTGGTAAGGGTGTTAAAAATACTTTAATCATTATAATACTCTCTATCTTAAGAAATTACAGTACTATAATATGGATAAAAATATAATTACCGTCACGTCACCGTTGCTCCCAGACCTTGATGATTTTCATGGATTGTTAAAGGAAATCTGGGACAGTAAGTGGATAACCAACAACGGCTCTTTTCATAAGAAACTCGAAGCAGCGTTGTGTGAGTATCTAAAAGTACCATATATTAGTTTATTTACCAATGGTACCTTACCGCTAATAACCGCATTACAGGCATTACATATTACTGGAGAGGTAATTACAACTCCGTATAGCTTTGTAGCTACCACTCATGCTTTGTGGTGGAATGGTATCAAGCCTGTGTTTGTAGATGTAGATCCTTATACAGGTAATCTTGACCCAAATAAAATAGAGGCAGCCATAACTCCGCGAACAACAGCAATTTTACCTGTTCATGTCTATGGAAAGCCTTGCAATGTTGATGACATTCAGATGATAGCAGACAAGTATGGACTGCGTGTTATCTATGATGCTGCTCATGCTTTTGGAGTGGAAGTAAACGGAAAGAGTATTCTGAATGCTGGCGATATGAGTACGTTAAGTTTTCATGCCACTAAAGTTTTTAACACTGTTGAAGGAGGAGCTTTAGTGATGCACGATGAAAAGATGAAAAAACGGATTGATTATCTCAAAAACTTTGGCTTTGCAGGAGAGACAGAAGTTGTTGCTCCAGGAATCAATAGCAAGATGGATGAAATACGTTCAGCGTATGGATTACTAAATCTTCAGCAGGTTGATGATGCCATTAATGCGAGAAAGAAGGTTGCCCTTACTTATCGTAATGCCCTACGAGATGTACCAGGAATAACATTTTGGAAAGACATGCCAGGCGTGAAGCACAACTATTCCTATTTCCCTATTTTTGTTAATGCACAACAGTATGGCATGACACGTGATGAACTTTATAACAAATTAAAAGCACACAATATATTAGGACGTCGCTATTTCTATCCACTAATAAGTACCTTTTCTACTTATCGTGCTTTAGAGAGTGCGCGAATAGATAATTTACCAGAAGCTATTAAATTGGCCAACACCGTAATATGTCTGCCCATGCATCACGCTTTGACTCAAGAAGAATGTAATAAGGTCATTCAGGTGATTAAAATAATTTGAAAGAAATAATAAAATTTTGAAGTGAGATTGTTGATTGGAATATTAATAGGATATTATCAGGATTTGTAAATATAGTCAATTACTGGCATCCTTTTTTTATAAGTAAAATAATATCTACTTAATATTCCTCTTTTTGTGTTATATTAAACAGGGAAGAAAATGAAATTGGGAATTATGCAGCCTTATTTTATGCCTTACATAGGGTATTGGCAGTTAATAAAAGCTGTAGATAAATATGTGATTTTTGATGATGTCAATTACATAAAAAAGGGTTGGATTAATCGTAATAATATTTTAGTGAATGGCAATAAAAAGTTATTTACCATCTCTTTGCACAATGCAAGTCAAAATAAACTGATTAATGAAATAGCGATTGCTGACGATTTCGAAAAGTTTGATAAAACTATAATAATGGCGTATTCTAAGGCACCGTATTTTAAACAAGTAAATGCCTTGCTTCATGAAATTTATGCGTATCCAAAAGATAACCTTGCTTTGTTTGTTGCCAATAGTATTAAGAAGGTTGTTGACTATTTAGAAATAAAAACAGAGCTTATTTTGTCATCCAAATTAGACAAAGATATTTTTTTGAAAGGACAAGATAAAATCTTAGCAATTTGTAGAGAGTTAAAAGCTGATACATATATTAATGCAATTGGCGGAAAAGAACTTTACGAAAAACAAAAATTTCATGAAAAAGGTTTGAATTTATTTTTTTTGGAACCTACAATCACGAAATACAAGCAGTTAAGTGGTGAGTTTGTGGGTGGACTTTCAATGATAGATATCATGATGTTTAATACTCCAGAACAAATTAGGGAAATGTTATCAAGTTTTGAATTAGTATGAAATTAGCTGTTATAGGAGCCTCAAAAGGTCAATATTCGTTGTGCTTAAAGGCGAGAGAGTTGGGAATGGAAACTTTTTGTTTTGCTTGGGATAAGGATGCCGTATGTAAAACAATCGTAGACCATTTCTATCCTATCGATATTTTCGATACAGAGCGTATCATCGGTATTTGTAAAGAACAAGGTATACAAGGAGTTGTGTCAAACGGATCGGACATAACTGCAGAGGTTCAAGCCAAGGTTTCAGATATTTTGGGGTTGAATGGCACTCCTTATCATGTTTTTCATTCCTTGCGGGATAAGTATTACATAAGGCGATGCCTTGATACAGTAGAAGGATTGAGCCAGCCCCGTTATTACAAATACCAAGGAAATGACTTGCAAATTTATCCATGTGTAGTAAAACCATGTGTAGGAAGTTCAAAATATGGCATAACTTATGTTGATTCCCCGAAGAATTTTCGCAAGGCTATTGATTATGCAAAAAAAGTAGATTGCAATGATATCTTGATTGAAGAGTTTGTTGATGGAAAGGAAATTTCGGTAGAAACCATCTCATTTCACGGACAACATGAAATTGTGCAGATTACGGATAAGGATGCTTGTATGCCACCTCATTTTGCAGAGACTGGGCATCATCAACCTGCAGATTTGCCTAAAGACTTAAGTTGTAGAATAAAAAAGATTGTACCTGCTATTTTAACCGTTATAGGATTTACGAATGGCGCCTCTCATATAGAGATGAAATATGCAGGGAGTGAGATATTTGTAATTGAAGTCAATCCAAGGGGTGGCGGAGGTTATATTTCGCAAGTATTGACATATTTAAGCTCAGGAATAGACTATTTGGCAGCGATTATCA
Source organism: Hoylesella timonensis 4401737 = DSM 22865 = JCM 15640 (assembly GCF_000455445.1). Classification (GTDB taxonomy): domain Bacteria; phylum Bacteroidota; class Bacteroidia; order Bacteroidales; family Bacteroidaceae; genus Prevotella; species Prevotella timonensis. The sequence goes on from NZ_HG417095.1 coordinate 20,030, forward strand.
AAGTAGCACTTAACACATTTCAAGGTGTGCAGTCACTAAAAGACAAAAATGAATCTTTTTCTGGAGTTTATTTTTTATGCAAACAAAGTGAACAAAATCTTCCTCTTTTTACAAATACCACTGATGAGTCGTGGATAGTTGAAAAGAAAATGACATCCAATCAAATAACAGAAAGTATTACGAATAATGATAGAAGTACATATCTGATTTATCAATCAGATCACAAGATTGGTGCAATAACAAGGCATGTTTTCTCTCTGAAGGATTTTAATTTAGGTAAGCAGATGTTTATAGATTTTATGCAGCATATAGAAGTAAAGGGGCGTACAGGGTTTTGGGGAGGTACTCATGACAAGATGTGGAAAGAGAATTCTGTGCTTGCTTATTTTGAAGCAGATAAAATAATATCGTGCATGGTAATGAATGAAAAAACAAATCAGGAATTTGCATTACCTTGTGTCTCCAACCATGTTTTTGAAGAAATGCGCAATGCAAAGAAGTTGTTTGAAACCTCTTATATGTAAAATCTTGAATTTTTGTTGTTATGGGGATGAAAGACAATAGTCGTATAGTGGTTGCCATAGAGTGTATGGTTTTTAATCATGAGCCGTATATAAGACAATGTCTTGAAGGTTTTATCATGCAAAAGACAAACTTTCGTTTTGTCGCTATCGTACACGATGATGCGTCAACAGACAACTCAGCATCAATTATAAGGGAATATGAACAGCGTTATCCTAATATTATACATGCTATTTATGAAACACAAAATCAATATTCCAAGCATGATGAAAGTCTTTCCAGAATTATGTTGAATGCTGTTCGTAGTACGGATGCTAAATATATTGCTATTTGTGAAGGTGATGATTATTGGACAGATCCCTTGAAACTTCAAAAACAGGTAGATTATTTAGAGGGTCATCCTGAAGTAAGTTTAGTCTATACAGAATTTAATAATGTAAATGAGAACAGTGTTCCTATTGTTCGACCTTATTATGAATTTCTTAGGAAACACTCTAAAAGTGGAGATATTTTTCATCAGTTGATTTATCGAAACTTTATTATGACCTTGACGGTCTGTTTTCGTTCAGACATACGAATGAGAAATACATATATCAACAATCCTGTTCCTTTTTACGATTATGGATTATTTCTTGCTGCGTCTATTCATAGTAAAATAAAATATTTTCCAGAGATTATGGGAAATTATAGACAGACTCCAGGAAGTTTAATTACTTCGCATAAAAGCGAAGTTAATAAAAAACTTTCGCAAGTAAGGCTTTATTTTGCACAATGTTTTTTGAAAGGTGAAGGCTTCAAACGTTCATGGAGAAGAAATAGAATCATTGAGTACAATATTGTGAAAGGCTTTTTATTTGATAAGTCAAATTTGCACAAGCTATATACAGATTTTCCTTATTTGCGTTTATACCAAATTCCCTGTTCAATAGAGCATTTTATAGTTAGAGTGTTAAAGAAATTACACATCATTTCAAAGTTTTATTAATGGCTTCAGAATTAAAACAAAAGACAATAAAAGGACTTCTTTGGAGTGTTGTTGATAATTTCTCTAATTTGGGAGTTTCTTTTATTATTGGTATTATTTTAGCAAGGTTGCTATCGCCAGATGATTACGGTCTTTTGGCAATGATAAATGTGTTTTTGGCCATTTCTCGTTCTTTTATTGATAGCGGTTTTGGAAATGCATTGATTCGTAAGCAGGACATGACAGACCACGATTGTTCCACAGCGTTTATATTTAATGTTGTCGTTTCATTATTTTTTTATTTGGTTCTGTTTCTTCTCGCGCCATTGATTGCATCGTTTTATCATAGACCTATATTAACTTCGCTTCTTCGCGCAGAGGCAGTTTGTATGATAATTAACGCTTTTGTTATTGTGCAGATTACCCTTATCAATAAAAAGGTTGATTTTAAGAAAACTACGAAAATAAGTCTTATTTCTAATGTGATATCTGGAGCATTTGGTATATTTCTTGCGTATTGTGGGTATGGCGTTTGGGCTTTGGTAGGTATGCACATATTAGCAAGTTTAATATCCGCATTTTTGTTTTGGCTGATGACAGATTGGTATCCAACTCTTGTTTTTTCGTATAATTCGTTTAAGTATTTATTTGGTTTCGGATCTAAGTTGTTGGCAACAGGTATTCTTGATGTTATCTTTAGAAATCTATATCCTATACTAATAGGTAAATTCTTTTCAGCTTCAAGTCTTGGATTTTATACTCGTGCAGAAACTTTAGCTAAGCTACCGTCTGAAACTCTTACAGGTGTTATCCAGCGTGTAACTTTCCCTGTCTTGAGTCAGATTCAAGATGACGAAGAGAGATTGTCAGCAAATTATAGAAAACTTCTCAAAATGACGGCTTTTATCATTTTCCCATTGATGGTTGGGTTAGCCGCTGTTGCAAAGCCTTTAATTTTAGTATTGTTGACAGCTAAATGGTCGCAGTCTATCATTTACTTACAGATTATCTGTTTTGGTATGATGTGGTATCCTATTCATGCGATAAATCTCAATCTTCTTCAGGTAAAAGGTCGTACTGATATTTTCCTAAAAATAGATATAATTAAGAGGTTCATTACTGTTGTGGTTTTGTTCTGTGCAATTTCATTTGGTGTGATAGGAATGTGTTTGGCATCAGTAATTTCTTCTCTGATAAGTCTTTTCATTAATACATATTATACAGGGAAAATGATAAATGTAGGTTTTGTAGTACAACTGAGAGACCTCTTACCAATACTCTTAAATTCGTTCCTTATGGCTGGAATAGTTTTCTATTCAGTGAGATTATTTGACAATAATTTCATCAACTTGTTAATTGGTATTTTGATAGGAGTCATTTCCTATGCTTTTGGAGCATTGCTGTTGGCAAAGGATGAAGTTTTAGAGTTTAGAAATGTAATATATAGAAGGTGATTCTGATTTAGGGAAAAACATTCATATTTTATGGCTATCAAAAAGAGAGATTCTAATATTGAATTGTTTCGCATATTCTTGATGTTGATGATTATATCTCACCATTATGTTGTAAACAGTGGGATTACAGATTTGTTCAGATACGATGAAATTTCTGCAAATACAATATTTTTGGAATTATGGGGTTGGGGAGGTAAATGTGGTATCAATTGTTTCATTTTGATTACTGGCTATTTCATGTGCAGGCAGTCTTTTTCGTGGTTTAAATTTTTGAAGCTTGTTTTAGAAGTAGAGTTTTATAGTATAGGTATTTATTTGGTCTTATCATTATGTGGTGTGACCAACTTTAACTTTATTGAATTATCTAAGTCTGTGTTGATATTGCCAAGAGATATAGGGCATGGATTTACAGGAAGTTTCATAGCTCTTTATTTATTAATACCATATATTAATATGTGTATCAATCAGATGACAAAGAAGCAGCATTCTTTCCTTTTGATTATTCTTCTTATAATTTTTACACTTATTCCTACTTTCTTAGTTACGCATGTGTACGAATATCTTGGGTGGTATATAACAGTTTATTTGATTGGAAGTTGGATACGATTATATCCCCAGGAATGGATGACTAATCAAAAGAAAGTAGTTGTTATTTTAGTGATAAACTACCTGTTGGTTGTAGCCAGTATTTTGACAATGTTTTATTTTGGATTACAGAAACATCAAATCATTCAATGGGATATTTATTATTTTGTAAGCGATTCTAATAAAGTATTCGCTGTAACGATGTCAGTTTTATTGTTTTGTTTCTTTAAGAACATAAACGTAGGATACAGTAAAGCGATTAATAAAATAGCAGCTACTGTATTTGGTGTTTTCTTAATACATACAAGTGGCGATGCAATGAGACATTTTATATGGAATGATCTTCTTAAAACTCCTGAGTTCTATCATGCGGATTCATTATATCTACATGCATTTATTTCTGCATTAGGTGTATTTAGTATTTGTTCTGTTATAGATATGGGACGGATTATGTGGATCGAAAAACCAATATTAAATGCTTTGAAAAGTGTTAAATGTAAATTTTTACCTTGATGCTCACCGTTAGAAAAAATTATTTAACTCTTGTAAAGGCATTAGGAATTATACTAATGGTTATTGGTCATAGTGGATGTCCTGTCTTTTTACATAGATTCATTTACTATTTTCATATGCCTTTGTTCTTTGCTTGTAGTGGATATTTTTTCGGAATCATTAAAAATAGAGTAGACTTGTTAACGTTTATAAAAAAAAGAGTTTCTGGCTTATATATGCCTTATGTGAAATGGTCTTTATTGTTTTTAATAGCACACAATTTATTTTTTGAATTAAATATTTATAATCAGCTTTGGGGATATGACGGTATAGCTTTTGAAAAGTATGATTTTATACAAATTGTAAAACGAGCAGTTTTAATCCTATTCACAATGGATAAGCATGAGCCATTATTAGGTGGGTTTTGGTTTTTGAAAACCCTGTTCTTATCATCTATTCTAGTATCTTCTTTAGAGTTCCTTAGATATAAATTGAGTTTTAACGAATTCTACATCTGGTTATTTATCATTATAGGCATGCTTGTATCTAAAAACTACGATATTAATTTACCAATATTTGGAAATACTTCTATTATTTTTATGGGCTGTTTTTATTATATAATTGGCAACTATATAAAAAAGTTTCCTCATTATTTTTATCATGGTGGAATTAATCTAATAGCATTTATTACATTGATACTTGTGGCTATTTGGGGTAAAAGCATATCAATGTTTTGTCAATTACATGATTTACCAGTTTATATCTTGTTATCTATTTCTGGAATAACTTTTTCTTTCTATTTCTCTAAGCGAATAAATAAGCTGAATCCACCTCTTTTATTATATATCATTGGTGAAAAAACGTATATAATTTTGGCTCTACATTTTCTATCTTTTAAGATAGTAACTTTATTGTATATTTATATGAACGGTTTAGAAATAGAACAACTCTCTTCATTCCCAACTATTGATGCAAATAATAGTTTTCTATGGCTATTCTATTCTATTGTTGGTGTTATTCTGCCCATTTCATTTTTTAATGGGAATCTCCATATAAAGAAAGAAATTATACATAATGAAATTTAGCGTAACTATACCAGCATTTAAAGCAGCTTATTTGCAGGAGTGTATTGAAAGTATTATTGCCCAAACGTTCGATGATTTTGAGATAATAGTTGTTAATGATAATTCACCAGAAGATATTGATAGCATTCTTTGCAAGTTTGATGATAAGAGACTGAGATATTTTAGAAACGAAGTAGGATTTGGTGCAGAGCATGTGGTTGAAAATTGGAACAAATGTTTGGAATATGCTCATGGTGAATACGTTATTTGCATGGGTGACGACGATCGATTAAGACCTAACTGTCTCAGCGATCTTTTTGAGTTGATTGAAAAATATCCCATGTTGGATGTTTATTATTCCAGAACAGAATTAATCGATGAACATTCGCAAACTTATGTTGTTTATGATACCCGTCCCGAACGTGAAACGGTCTATGAAATGATTTATAACCGTTGGCACGGAGGAAGTATGCTTATAGGTAATTATTGTTATCGCGCTGACGCTTTAAGGAAACGTGGTGGCTTTTATAATTTACCGTTTGCTTGGGGATCGGATGCCATATCAGCATATCAAGGTGGTGAAAAAGCGGGAATCGCAAATACTCGTCAGGTGGGCTTTCAATATAGAACTAATAGATACAGTATAAGTAGAAAAGTTGATAACATAGCAGGAAAGGTTCGGGCTCTAACGCTACAACGAAAATGGTTTGAAAACTTTTTTAGTAAGGTTCCAGATAATGAAGAAGATAGAAAAATTCTTTGTTTATTAAGGAACGAATTAGACGAACATTTTCAACAAATGTTTGCAAGAGATATTGTGTATGGTATTTCTATTAGTCCTTTAAAACAGACAAGGTTTTGGCTGACTAATTCTTCTTCATATGGATTGAGTTTTGTTTTCGTGTTAAAGTGTTTTTGTAGAGGTATTTTTAATTTTATTAAAAACAAATGTCAAAAGTAGGAATCATAACATTTCATGCGTCATTTAATTATGGATCAATGCTTCAGGCGTATGCTCTGCAAACATTCCTTCAAATGAAAGGGCATGATGTTGAATTTATAAATTATAGGTCTCATTTTCAAAAGCAAATTTATTATAAACCATTTGATGTCCACTCAAAATATTCTTTATTGTCTAGTTTAAAGAGATTGTTGCTTTACCCATCATCTATCAAAGAGCTAACAAAAAAATGGTATCTATTTGATGAATTTCTTTCACATGATCTTCGTGTCTCCTCTTCTGAATATAATTCTATTGATGAGTTGAAACAGGCACATTTTAATTATGACATTGTTGTTGTAGGCAGTGATCAAATATGGAATAGCAATGCATCAGATTCAGGTGAGGCTTATTTTGCAGGTTTCTTGCCAAGCAGTGTCGAAAAGGTGGCTTATGGACCTTCGTTTGGGCAAACGCCAGAGAATAATAACGTTGATGTAATTCGGAACTTTCTAAAAGGTTTTAAAGCAATTTCTGTGAGGGAAGAACGAGCAAGGAAATTCTTGCAGGACAATAATATAGCTTCAGATGTTGATGTTGTATGTGATCCAACACTATTGCTGTCAGCTCATGAGTATGAAAAACTTATACAAGATGAACCTTTGATAAAAGGGGAGTATATATTTTTTTATACTCCTGTGGGTTTGCCTAAAGAGTATTTTGTTATAGTAAATAACTTGGCTGAGAAACTAAGTATACCTGTTTATACAGAACGGGCATATTATCCTCATGATTTGCGGAAATTTGCTAACATTAAGAATTTTCCCGCAGTTGGACCTTGTGAATTTCTTAATTTAGTAAAAAATGCCAAATACGTCTGTGGAGGTTCTTTTCATCTTCAAGTCTTTTCAATATTGTTCAAGAAAGATTTCTATTGTATCAATGTGGATCAAGATAGTCGGACAAATAATTTATTAACTAAATTAGGTTTAGAGAGCAGAATTATCAGTCTTATAAAACCTCAAATTGGAATTCCTCATAAAATAACAAACTATGAAAGTGTTTTTGAAAAGTTGAAGGCTTATAGGTCACATTCAATTGAATTTATTGACAAATGGATCAACTAACAACCCCTTTAGTCTCTGTTATTATTCCTATATATCAGGCAGAGAAAACACTATGTAAGGCTTTGGATAGTGTGTTAGGTCAGACTCTTACCGAGTTTGAGGTTATCCTGATAGATGACGGGAGTACTGATAATTCAAGATATATTTGTGATGAATATGTACGCACGGACAAGCGGGTAAAGGTTGTTCATCAATCCAACAAGGGTGTTTCTGCCGCACGACAATGCGGTATAGAACGTGCAAAAGGTGAGTATTCCATACATGTGGATCCTGATGATTGGGTAGAACCAGAGATGTTACAAGAACTTTATAGGTGTGCCAAAAGACATGATGCAGATATGGTGATTTGTGATTTCTATATTAATAGTCCTGTTAAGCAGAGCTATATTAGGCAGAAACCGTCATCATTGGAAAGTAGGGTTGTACTTAAAGAAATATTTGATCATCTTATGGGATCTTGTTGTAATAAACTCATTAGGACAGCATGCTATCGTAAATATAATATTTCGTTTCCAAATGAAGTGTCTTTTTGTGAAGATGAATATGTTATTTGTTCACTTCTTACGAATGATATCAAAGTGGATTATTTACCCAAAGCTTTTTATCATTATGTCAAAGATTCTGCGCAAGGAACGCTTTCCAAACACTATGACAAGAATTCACTTCACAAAGATCTGCAATTAAGAGAACTCTACGCAATTCTTTTACAAGGAACTGGTGTTGAGGAGCATGCTTATCAACGTAAGTCTGCTGCCATGGTTTCAAGAGCCTTCATTTTTGGCAAAGAAGTATTTACTTCAGCAGAATTTCATAAAATATTTTATAGGTACAAAAATATTATTTGGACTTCGCCATATTCTCTTTTTGAAAAGATACTTTTGTATGTCTCGATGCTTGGTTTTTATCAACCTACCATAAAAATAGTATCTGCTCTTATTCATTTCAAGCATAAACTTTTGTCGTGATGGTTGTTCTTTTTGCTTTATTTTATTTATTTTGCTTTGTACTGGTTATTCAGAATAAAGTAAAATACCAGCATAAGGTTCTGATTCTGGCTCTGTGTGTACTTACATACGCCATTGGTGTTCGGACGGCATGGCCAGATGAGTTGGTGTATCAGATAGCTTTTGATATGGCGCCACTGCCATGGGATTTCTCTTTCAATGCTAAACCATTTGGCTATGCCGAATCGGGATATTGGTTTTTGGCATCATGTGTCAAGGTAATAGTTGATGATAATCGATTTTATTTGTACGTCATGGGTGGATTATCTATGTTTTTATTGTATAAGAATCTACAAAGATATTCTGTGTTTCCTTTGATAGGACTTTGTGTCTATATAGGTCGCTTTTTGCTTAATCGTGATTTTATACAGATGCGTTCTTCGTTAGCAATATTGTTGGTTTTGCTTGGAATATACCTTATCAAAGAACGAAAGATGTGGCACTACCTCTTGTTGGTTTTTGTGGCTTACCAATTCCATCATATGGCTATTATCGGGTTACCACTTTATTTCCTTTGTCTGTTAAAATTGAAAAAGAGCCACATCGTTATTGGATTGGTTCTGGCTTTTATTGTTTCTCAGGTAATGTTCTCTTCAATTGCCAATTTTGTTGAGGCGTATAGTGAAGACTTGCAATATTCTACTTATACAGAGGGAATGTATGTGGATGATGCGAAAGGACTTGCAAATCCTATGATTTATTTTCAAGTTTTCATTTTGTTGATGTTTACATTTATGGAAGATAGGTTACGGTGCTGTTCATCGTATTATGGCATATTCCGCACGGGCTATTTTTATTCTACATTGTTTCTAATCATCTTCTGCAACTATACTGCTCTTTCTGGCCGCACCTCAACCATGTTTGCCACCCTGGAAATCTTTATGCTCCCACTTATGGCGAAATCTCTTTCAAAGAAATGGCGCACGATTTTTTTACTGGCTTGTGGAGTCGTGTTTATCTATTTCTTCCATGATAAGTATAGCAGTGCCATGATAATGATGAGAGGTGAACAGATATTGCAGCAATTATAGGCATCTTTTTCTTGTTTCGAAAAATAAACTCATGAAGATATTTATTGTCTGTAGCAGATTGTCGTATGGGGGTGCCGAGCGTGTGGGCGTAATGCTCGCTAATGGCTTGTCCGTTTCTCATAGCGTATATCTCATATCTAATACTTTTGAAGAGTCAACGTATGAAGTTGAGAGTAGTGTACAGCTCTTGCCTTTATTTTCAAGTATATCTTCTAAAATTGATAAGTGGGCAAGTACGTTGCCAAATATTCGTAAATACGCCAAAACTTATCGACCAGATGTAATTATTGGTATTATGGAAACATGCAGCTTGGTTGCAAAATTGGCTACGATAGGATTGAGCATTCCTGTTATCATGACGGAGCATTATGCCTTTGACCGACCAAATGATGCCGAACTAAATAGGATAGAACGGTTCTCTAAATTTCGTTTAAATAAATTATATGATTGCGTGACTATACTAACAAAAGCTGACAAACAGGTTATTGGGAACCGATTAACAAATGTGGTTGTTATGCCCAATCCTCTTTTTTTAGAGCCTGTTAATGATGTCCCCATTAAAGAGAAAACAATCTTGGCAGCTGGAAGACTTGAAGCCTGGTTTGTAAAAGGTTTTGACATCTTGTTAAAGGCTTGGGGAACAATAGCCAAACAATATCCTGATTGGATTTTGGAAATTGCTGGAGAAGGGAAAAAAGAAGATTTAGAGTTGTTGCAGGATATTGTTCGGAAATCAGAAGTTGAAAATCAAGTAAAATTCTTGGGATATAAAAAAAATATTGTTGATAGATACAAGCAATCGGCTATCTTTGTTTTAAGTAGTAGATACGAAGGCTTTGGATTGGTTCTCATTGAAGCTATGTCTCAGGGATGTGCTTGTGTGGCTTGCGATTTCAAAGGGCGGCAACGGGAGATTATTCGTAATGATTCTGAAGGGTTAATTTGTGTTCCAAACGATGTGGATGCATTAGCTTTAGCAATCAAAAAAATGATAGATGATGATGTTTATCGACAAAAAGTTCAAGAAGCTGCCATTGAACGTTCTAAATATTATACAATGGATAAGACGATAAAAAGATGGGAGGAATTGTTGAAAAAAAGTAGTTAAACATTTTTAGAAAGACACTATATAATATCTTATGATACGAATTCACATCTTAGGCGACTTTGTTTCTATCGGTGAGGGAATTAAGGCCGTAAAAAACAATACTGCGGTAGCGGAGAATATGGTGGAATCTTTCCGCCAATTATTTCTCGTAGCCTAACTACTTAAAGCATATATAGGTTTTTTATTTAATCACGCAACAATTTTATTGATAACACACATTTCTAATAAAAGAGTATATAATTATAACAGAGCATTTAAATAGATTTAGAATGAAAATAAAAGAGACGTTATTTTATAACAACTTAAAGCGTTGTTATTTCCGTATGAGAGCTTTTCTTATACCCAAAAAAATATATGCATATATTAAATATTATGTCCTATATCATAAGAAATTAAGTATTGACAAGCCACAAACGTTTGACGAGAAAATTTGGTGGTTGAAACTTCATTATTTCAATCCCCTTATGACCATTTGTACGGATAAATATTTGGTAAGAAAATATGTTGAGAAATGTGGCTTACGCGATATCTTAAATGAGTGTTATGCGAGTTTTACAAGTGTAGATGATATAGACATAGAAAAGCTACCGAATGAATTCTTTTTGAAGTGCAATCATCTTTCAGGTGGGAATATAATTTGTACGAAAGATAATTTCGATAAAGAAAAAATAAAAAAAATATTTAGACCTTTACTTCGTAATAACTTTTATTATTATGGTTTTGAATATAATTATAAGTATATAAAGCCTCAAATCGTAATTGAAAAAATCTTAAGACCTCTTGACGGAAGTTCTCTTTTGGATTATAAGTTTATGTGTTTCGCAGGCGTTCCAAGACTTTTATTCTTGGATATTGGCGCTTGTGACAAAGACGGAGGACATTCAGAGCATTATTATAGAGATGTGTATGATATGCGATTTAATTTGCTTGAAATAAAAGAAACACGTGATAACTTTCTTGATGATTCAATTCAAAAGCCTAAGAATTTTGATTATATGATAGAATGTGCAAAAATTCTTTCAAAGCCATTTCCACACTGTAGAGTAGATTTGTATAATGTAGATGGAAAAGTGTATTTTGGAGAAATTACGTTTTTTCATGGGTCTGGTTATAATCATATTGAGCCACATAAGGCGGATTTGGAAATTGGAAGCTGGATACCTTTAGATAAAAGTTATCCTATAAAATATGGGTTGGAAGAAGTTGAAAAAGCATTCTTAAAACTTACTTCGTAATATATAATAAATAGGTGAATTTGTTGTAGTAAATTCTGATACGGATATAAAAATAAACCGCATACATCCATGCTTGTCCGCTGAAAAAAACAATCTCTTACAATAATGTGTGTGTAGCATCGGAGTATCACGGACTGTCACAGAATAAAATAAATCTTTGTGCTCGTGCTTGTCCGTTGCAAAAATAAGTTGATGTGCTTTTAAGTACTTGCTTTTTACAACATGCCCCTTGTTACAGTTTTTACTTCCACATATAATCGTGCTTATTCATTGCCAAGATTGTATGAGAGTTTAATACATCAGACCTACACAGATTTTGAATGGCTGGTTATTGACGACGGCAGTATAGACGATACAAAAAGATTGGTACAGCAGTGGGCACAGGAGCAGAAGATAACGATACGGTATTATTATCAGGCGAATGGTGGCAAGCACAGAGCAATCAATCGTGGAGTAGAGCTGGCACATGGTGAGTTGTTCTTTATCGTTGATAGTGATGACTACCTTCCCACCGACAGCCTTGCCTTGTTGGTTATCTATTATCAGCAAATAAAAGACAACAGCAGGTTTGCTGGTGTTGCAGGTATGCGGGCATACCCTCATGGCGAACGAATTTGTAAACGATTCACTACCGATGTATTGGATGCTGACAGTGTAACATTTCGGCAGAAACATAAAATGCGTGGCGATATTGCCGAAGCTTTCAAGACGAATGTACTGCGTAAGTATCCTTTTCCAGAATTTATTGGCGAGAAGTTCGTTACCGAGGATGTGGTGTTTAATGAGATAGCCAAAACGTATTTGTTGAGACATTTTAATGCCAACATTTATATTTGCCAGTATTTAGAGGACGGATTATCACATCATCTTCGACAGCTACATCGTCAGTCGCCACAAGGAACCATGCTGTATTATTCACATCAGATATGTGATGAACGCTTTGGTGTGCAACGGCATGTGCTTGATGCCATTAGCTTTTGGAGATATCTTGTTTGTTATCATGGCAAGAAGTCACGGCTTCCTTGGTGGTGCTACCTTCTTAAATCTGTAGGTTACCTTTTTTACCTGTACGATGTTCTGAAGCACGAGAATGCTGAGGAGAATTAACCCCGTGCTTGCCCGTTGTTATACTGTGTGCGTAGCATCGGAGTATCACAGACTGACACGGAATAATATAAAATCAGTGAATTTCCGTGTTCATCCGTTGCAAATAAAAATATCTATCTGTTGCGAAAAGAATATTTGCCCGTTGCGAAAACTACTTATAAACGTATGATAGCATTTTTATTAGAATCATGTTAGTAAATTCTTTCATTTTTTGGTTATTCTTTATAACCGTGTTGCTGTTGTACTATCCCGTTGCGGGGCGAAAAAGTCAGTGGCAGAATTTGTGTCTTCTTGGCGCATCCTATTTCTTCTATGGATACATTCATGTGGGCATGGCAGTACTGTTGGCTGTTGTAACCCTTGTTTATTATGTTTTGGGACATGGTGTAGCAAAAGGTAAAAGCTCTTCGTTATGGTGTGGCATAGGGGTGTCATTGGGTGTTGGACTTTTGGCATATTTCAAGTATGCCAATTTTCTGTTAACGCAAGTAGCTGCGGCTTTTACAAGTATAGGCGTGCCGTTTCATTCCATGACGCTCAAAATACTCGTGCCAGTAGGAATTTCATTTTTCACGTTTAAGCTGATATCCTATCTCGTTGATGTCTACAAGGGCAAGATGATGCCTGTAGACAACATGGTGACGTTTGCAGCGTGGGTGTCTTTTTTCCCAACTATTATGTCGGGACCTATAGACAGGGCTATAGACACTGTTCCGCAGCTCGAAGAGAGACGAAAATGGTGTGATGCAAACTTGATTGAGGGACTTAAACGCATACTTTGGGGAATGTTCTTGAAGATGTGCATTGCTGACAAAGTTGCACCCTATACTGATGCCGTGTTCAACAATTATGGCTTTCACTCTGGATTGACGATAGTCGTTGCCGCTTTTCTATATTCTTTTCAGATATATGCCGACTTCTGTGGTTATTCCGAGATGGCTATAGGGGTTGCTAAGATATTAGGCGTTAAAGTTCCCGAGAACTTTCTGCGTCCCTATTTTTCCACTAATGTAGGTGAAGTTTGGCGCAGATGGCACATGAGTTTGATGTCTTGGTTCAAGGATTATATCTACATCCCTTTGGGAGGCAGTAGGTGTTCCGAAGTAAAGACGGGCAGGAATACGTTGGCGGTGTTTGCCGTGAGTGGTTTGTGGCATGGTGCCAATTGGACATTTATTTTTTGGGGATTGTATCATGGCATATTGGTCTTCATGAAAAGAATTTGGACTAAGCATGTAGGACGAATAAGTACAAGGGCTGTTGGCATACCACCGTTTATTGTAAAATATAGTCGTATAGCCCTCACATTCTTTTTGATGACTTTAGGCTGGATGCTGTTCAGGGCAAATTCGTTAGACCAATTCTGGGGCATGCTATTGCGTGTGAATGCCTCTGGTGGCTTGTTTTTTAGTTGGGCACTCACTGCCGTCTTGCCAATCTGCATTTTGTTTTTCAAGGAGTTGAAAGACGAAGAGGGATGGAACGTGCATTTTTTGCATGCTTCTAATCCTTATTTACAAACGGTGAGCATGGCATTGTTACTGGTGTATATTATTTATACAGGTGAGTTAGAGGGAGCGAAGTTTATTTATTTCCAGTTCTAAAGACACGGTTTTATGAAGAAGGTATTCATTGGCTCTCTGTTTTTGTTGTTAGTTGTTTTGTCAGATATTTGCGTCGGTGGCATTACAAGAAAGGTTATACTAAATGTACCCGATGTAGGTGTCAACCAAACTAACAGTGTGCAAGCCCTCTTTCATCGAAAAGCAGATGTCCTTGTTTTGGGACCGTCAACCGCAAATCACCATTATGACACCCGATTGCTGCGTGACAGTCTGCGTATGTCTGTCTACAATGCAGGCTTTGATGGTAAAAACATTCAATACAGTGCCATGGTGTTTTACTCGTTTCTCCAGCGATGCAAGCCCAAAATAGTATGCTTGGATTTGGGACCATCTATGTTGAGCGATGAATGGAATGGATCGATAGGCGAGATGAACATTTTTTATAATATGTCGCCAGTTGTTCACCATATCATCAATGAGAGAGCGACAAGCGTGCAAAAAATAAAGCTGTGTTCAAATTTGTACCAATGCAACAATAGTTGGCAGTGGTTGTTGCATGCGTATTTGCAACATGGTGAAAGCACGACAGACGGCTATCGACCTTTGGATGTTGTTTCATCCAACCAATTCAGAGTAAAGCACATGCCGTATGAACAGTTCCGTGTAGACAGCGTCAACTTACGGTATTTAGACGAAATAGTCAACAAATGTAAACAGAGAGGAATAAAAATTATCTTCAGTGTTTCGCCATCGTTGGTTGTCACCAAGCGCAGCGAGTTTGAGCGCTGGATAAGAAATTATGCAGCACGGCATGGTGTAGACTTGTTGGATTTGCAAGATGACTAACGTTTCTTAAAACATCCAACATTATTCTATGACTATACACACCTTAATTGTCAAGGTGCGGTATTGTTTTCACAAATCATCGTTGACCATATTTGTCAGTCAATGAAAAAAGCAAGTCAATGAAAATTATATTTACTTTAGCTTCTTTGGGCAGTGGTGGTGCAGAACGTGTGGTAAGTCTGCTCTCTGGCGACTTTGTAGATAGAGGTCATCAGGTGGAGATAGTATGTTTGCGGTACAGTGACTATTATTATAAGGTGAACAAGCGAGTGAAGGTTGTAATGACCGCAAACGAAAAGTCTGCCAAGGGCACGGATGAACAAGTTACAGAAGAAGACAGTAATGTAAGATTTGTAGAGAACCTACAAGGTATGAACAGACGAAGGGCTTGGCTTAGAAACCATGTTTGCGAGGAAAAGCCCGATGTCGTGATTGCCTTTACAGAAGGTGTCTACCTGTTTACCATATTGGCATTGCTTGGAACGCATACGCCCATCATATCCTCGGAGAGGATAGACCCACGCACACAACCGTTGGTGCGTCGATTGCTAAAAGTCTTTGTCTTGCCCTTTACAAATGTCTTTGTGGTACAAACACAAGCCATTAAGGATTACTTTCCGCATTGGATACGTAAAAAAACTCATATTGTTTTCAATCCCGTAAGGGAAGAAGCCCTTAAAGAGGTGGATAGTACAAAGGTGCATAAAACCAAGGCCATCATCTCTGTGGCACGTCTCTATCCACAAAAACGGCATGAAGTATTGATAGGAGCGTTTGCCAAGATAGCCGCCAAGCATCAAGCTTGGAGACTGGTCATCTATGGAGAGGGGCCCGAACGAGGACGGCTTACCAATTATATTAATGAGATGGAAGACATGGTGCCAGGATTGTCGAAGCGAATAATGCTGCCAGGTAAGACAGCGGAAGTGGTAGAACGACTCCGAGAAAGTGCTGTCTTTGCGCTGAGCAGCGACTCAGAAGGTATGAGTAATGCCATGATAGAGGCTGTGTGCGTGGGGCTGCCTATCGTGACGACACGGGTGTCGGGAGTTAAAGAACTGGTTCATGAGGGCGAAAATGGATATGTAGTGCCATGTGGGGACATTGACCAAATGGCAGAGAGTCTGGATAGCTTGTTAGACAACGAGTCTCTGCTCCAACAATTTGGGCAGAACAGCAGGAAGATGAGAGAACAATTCCGAATAGAAAACATAGCTGCACAATGGATGCAGATAATAGAAAATATAGTCAAATAAGGGCGGTTCTATAAATTAGCTTTGACAGATTGCGGAGCTATTTTTGGTTCAATTTACTTGTGAGTGAAGGAGTATAGCGAGCTATACGACTGAAAGAACAAGTAAATTGAACCAAAAAGAGACCGCAAGATGACAAAATGTAAAAAGACTAACATGTAAAAACTTTACGGCGGTAATTTATAGAACCGCCCATAACCTATCAAGATATGAAAATTCTTATAACGGGTGCGGCAGGTTTCATTGGCTCGAAGCTAATGTATGAACTTGCACAGCGAGGTGACTTTGTTGTGGGCGTTGATTGCATCAACGATTATTATGATGTCCGCATGAAGTATGGGCGTCTGCAAATGTGTGGTTTCAATGAATATGACGTTTCTTGGCATCAGAATATCGTACAGAGTTCAAAATTTGAGAACTGCTTGTTTGTGCGCATGGATATTGCAGACAAGGAAGCGATGGAACAACTGTTCTTGCGTTATCACTTCGATAAGGTGATGAACCTGGCGGCTCAAGCAGGGGTGAGATATTCCATACAAAATCCCTTTGCCTACCTGCACAGCAATCTTATTGGATTCCTGAATGTGTTGGAGTGTTGTAGAAACCATGAAGTAAGCCATTTGGTTTTTGCCTCTTCGAGTTCAGTGTACGGGCTTAACGAACATGTGCCATATCATGAGGACGACAAGGTTGACTCACCAGTGAGCATGTATGCCGCCAGTAAGAAGTCTAACGAGCTGATGGCTCATGCGTATGGCAAATTGTACGGATTCAGTGTAACGGGACTTAGGTATTTTACCGTTTACGGCCCTTGGGGACGTCCCGATATGTCGCCAATGTTGTTTGCCAACGCCATATCCAAGGGAGAACCTATCAAGGTGTTCAACCATGGCGACATGATACGCGACTTTACCTACATTGATGATATAGTCAATGGAACGATACGAGTGATAGATTCTACTTTGAACGCAGAGGACTGTCCTCACCATGTGCCTTATAAAATTTATAACATAGGCTGTTCGCATCCCGTAAAACTCATGGATTTCATTGCGGAGATAGAGCAGGCTTTGGGTAAGAAAGCCGAAAAAATATATTTGCCTATGCAGCCAGGGGATGTGTATCAGACCAATGCAGACACCACACGACTGCAGACAGAGTTAGGTTATCAGCCGCATGTTAGTTTGCACGAAGGAATTGGCAAGTTTGTGGAATGGTATCAATCAGATCAGAACCCATTGAGAGATTAATTCGTCAACTTATCAACTTGTCAACTTGTCAATTTGTCAACTCGTTAACTTGTCAACTTGTCAACTTAATAACTTAATAACTTACCAACTCATCAACTTAAAAACTCACAACATGAACATAGCAATAGTAGGAACAGGATATGTAGGTTTGGTTAGTGGAACCTGTTTTGCAGAAATGGGTGCCAACGTAACCTGCGTAGATGTAGATCAAAAGAAAGTAGACATGCTTTTGAAGGGCATTGTACCCATTTACGAACCGGGCTTGGATGAAATGGTGCAGAGAAATGTAAAAGAAGGAAGACTACATTTCACCACAGATTTAACATCTGTATTGGAAGATGTGGAGGTCGTTTTTTCTGCCGTAGGCACACCTCCCGACGAAGATGGAAGTGCCGATCTTCATTATGTGTTGCAAGTGGCGCATACTGTTGGAGCCAATATCAACAAATATACAGTGTTGGTGACCAAGTCTACCGTTCCTGTCGGAACTGCTAAGAAAGTCAAGGCCGCTATACAGGAAGAACTTGACAAACGTGGTGTGGATATACCCTTTGATGTGGCAAGCAACCCCGAGTTTCTGAAAGAGGGAGCAGCCATCAAGGACTTCATGAGTCCTGACCGCGTCGTCGTAGGAGTGGAAAGCGAAAGAGCCAAAGAACTGTTGGTGAAGTTGTATCGTCCATTTATGATGAATAATTTTCGTGTCATCTTTACAGACATACCTTCGGCGGAGATGATTAAATACGCAGCCAATTCAATGCTCGCCACTCGTATCAGCTTTATGAACGATATCGCCAACTTATGTGAGCTGATTGGTGCCGATGTCAATATGGTTCGCAAAGGAATAGGTGCTGATACACGCATTGGAAATAAATTCTTGTATCCAGGTTGTGGATATGGAGGGAGTTGTTTTCCAAAAGATGTGAAAGCACTGATAAAGACAGCCGAGAAGAATGGTTACGACATGAAAGTGCTAAAGGCGGTAGAGGCTGTGAACGCATCGCAGAAAGAAGTTGTTTTCAATAAACTGAACAATTACTATCAAGGCAAGTTGAGAGGAAAGAAAATAGCAATGTGGGGACTTTCCTTCAAGGCAGAGACAGACGATATGCGAGAGGCAACCTCGCTTGTAACTATTGAGTTGTTGAAACAGGCAGGTGCTAATATTTGTGTCTTCGATCCTGTTGCCATGGAGGAATGTCAGCGTAGGGTAGGTGATGCTGTAGTTTACGCTACAGATATGTATGATGCCGTTCTTGATGCCGATGCATTGTTGGTGCTTACTGAATGGAAACAATTCCGTCTGCCAAGCTGGGGAGTTGTGAAGAAATCTATGAACACGCCTTTGGTTGTTGACGGAAGAAACATCTATGTTCCAAGCGACATGAAGGCTCTCGGATTTGAGTATCACAGCATAGGAAGGAAGTAACTCAAGTTTTGGATTTAGATTTGGTAATATTTGCTGAACGAACGCACGAACTGTGCGTCCCTACCGTAATGAGGTCACGAGTTCTTAGCTTGGTTTTTTTCTGATAAAGAAATTAGTGTTTTTTGTCCTGTTATTTTACAAAAAAACGACCATCTTAAATCTCCAAAATAGAAAAATTTAATAGGCAAACACACAACAAAAACGGGCTGATTTTAACAAAATAAATGTCTTTTCAAGCTGAAGTATTGATTTAACGCTCTTGAAAACACGCATTAGGGGTGTTATCTACATGTAATAACCGCATTAAAGCATGCAAATTGCAGGCTTATCTCAATGCTTTAGCCGCAAAAAACTGATAAAATTAGGAAAGAAAAGAGATAGTTTTGTTTTAACATGCTCAATAACAGCAAATTACAAACATTGCTCATATCTCGCGTATTTGCGACCAACTTTGCCGTTGGTTGTTTTTACGCAAGTTATGAGAGGCACTTTGTAAAGATAATTCAGTATTTATGAGTCTCAAATATATCATATCTCCAATTTTATATACACTGTTTTGTGAGCGTATTTTGAAGATAAATCCTTCTTAAATAAACAAACTTTGGTTGTACCTTTTAATAAAAACATTTTCTGAAACTCGAATAGATAGATAATCTCTCATGGAGAAGACACGTATTTTCTATATTGATGCGCTCAAAGCATTTGCAATACTTGCAGTGATAACAGGTCATTTGCCATCTTATTGTTACTATGGTTGGAATATTGAACCCAATCCCAGCAGTTTAGCGGCATTCGTGAGTTTGTTCCACATGCCTTTATTCATGCTGCTCAGTGGACTTGTAACAAATGTACAACGGTTTTCATTGGTAAAGAAAACAAAGTTGCTGATTCCTTTCTTTGTGTTTGGACTGCTGTTTACTTATACCATGGGGAGTGGCAATGCCATATATTTCATTATTAATGAGGCAAAGGCGGGTTATTGGTTCTTGTGGGTATTACCTCTTTACTTTTTGCTGTTGCATGTGACACGAAAGTTACACCTGCCTTTCATTGGCGGAGCTGTCGTGGTGCAAGTGTTGCTGATGGTACTTCATTTCTATTTCAGGCGTACTGAGGTGGGTACCACCTTATCCACCGACCATTTGTGGGCTTTGTGCCTTTCTTTTCATTAGGTGTGTTTTTGAAAAACAAGGAATGGCAGCATTGGCATGTCAATAAGCTGATACCTGTGTTTGCAATATTAAGTATTGCTTCGTTAATAACCCTTAATAGAATAGGTGGGGAGAATGAAATATTGTTGAAGGTGTGCACGATTTTAACTGGTTTACCTTTGTGCTTATTCTTTTTGTTTTTGTTTGTTTGGTTAGAACAACAATACAAGGGTAAGACTTCACGGGCAAAAAGTGTACTGAAGTGGACTGGAACTTTGATAGGGACGAGCACATTGCAGATTTATGTAATTCATTATTTCTTGATAATGCCTTTCAATCTTAAAATGTTTGGCAATTATATGGTAGAAAATAACTTAGTAGCGTTGGAGTATTTAATAAGTCCTTTGTTGTCCGTGATAATAGCTATCCTTTGTGTGTACATCTCAAAGGCATTGTATGCAATGCGGTTAGGATTTGTTTTTGGTAGATAATGATGAACGCTGGGACTAAAAAAAATAAAAGAGCATGAGTAAGTTGAAGTTTTCTGTCATCATGTCGATTTATAAGAACGACAACCCTGAATATTTGCAGGTGGCTTTGGACAGCATCATTCATCAAACGCTGGTGCCAGACGAGATTGTGCTGATAGCCGACGGTCCTGTACCACAATCATTGATAGATGTGGTGGAGAATACGAAAGCTCGGTTTGCGGACTTGCATGCTTATTATCAGGAAAAGAACAGAGGATTGGGTGGAGCGTTGCGCATTGCCGTGGAAAAGGCACAGTATGATTATCTTGCTCGCATGGACAGCGATGACATTTCGTTGCCCGACCGTTTTGAGAAGCAGATGAGATGTTTTGAGGAAGACCATGAGTTGGCGGTAGTAGGGGGGATGATAACCGAGTTTGTCGACTCGCCCGAGCATGTGGTGAGCAAGCGCATATTGCCTTTGGATGACAGCGGCATCAAGCGGTTTATGCAGTCGCGGTGCGGCGTGAATCATGTTACGGTTGTCATGAAGAAAAGCGAACTGCTGCGTGCCGGCAATTATCAGCAGGATTTCAAGCAAGAAGATTATTATCTTTGGGCGCGCATGATTGAGGCTGGATGCAAGTTTCGCAACATTCCCGACATTGTGGTGAACGTGCGTTCGGGCAGAGACCAGTTTGCACGAAGAGGCGGCATGGCGTATTACAAGGATGTGCTTGCCTTGAACAAGTGGATGTGGCAACACGGACTCATATCCCTTCCCAAGATGATATACAATGATATGGTGCGTGGCACCGTACAGTTCCTTCTGCCCAACAGTGTGAGAACTTGGGTGTATCAACGCTTTCTGCGAAAATAAAGCTAAATATTCGCTTCTACGGATGCTTTTGGGACGTATATACAACCATCTTGTCAGAGAGAAACAATGGAACATCGGATTTCCCGACAAGTCGTTGGAGGAGTTGGTACATGGTGCATCTTTCTCTGTTCGTATGCTTCGGCATTCCTACACCGACCGATGGTTTGCCGACCCCTTTGTGTTGGAGGTAACGGATGACGAAATCTTGCTTTTGGCAGAGGATTATGACATACACTTGAGACGTGGTCGTATATCGTTGTTGATAGTGGAGCGCAACACACTCGAACTGAAGACGCTCACGCCTGTTTTGGATGTGGCACGACATCTTAGCTTTCCCTGCATCGTGCACAAGAATGGCAAAGTGTACATCATGCCCGAGAATCTTTTTGGCGAAGGACTTACGTTGTATGAGTTTGATCAGAAGACGTACAGTTGCCGTAAAGAGAAAGTAGTGTCGACACAACCTTTGGCGGATGCCGTCCTTACGGATGTGTTTGGGGAGGAGATGCTGTTGGGAACTTTCCTGCCGTATGACAATCCTGTATTGCATACGTTTGTTTATAATGCCAAAGAAGAGGAGGTGCGACGAGAGTCATACGTTTTTGCAGACAAGACGGCTCGCAATGCGGGGACTTTTTTTGAATGTGACGGTAGACTATATCGTCCTGCACAAGACGGAAAGCTCTATTATTGGCAGGGCATCGTCATACAACAGGTAACAAGAGATGAGACTGGCAGACTCGCATTTCATGAAGTATGCCGACTTTCATCGCCAGCAGCCAACCAGCTGTCGCGCATGCACACGCTCAATAGATATAAAGGCGTGACGGTGGTAGACATGGCTGCGTGCCAACATCCGCATATTGCTCGGGTGGCTGTACAATTAAAAAAGCATTTCTGCGTTATCAAGAGGTGAGGATAGCTTATGTGGTTTCTGCGCTGAGGCACGCAGGTCCTGTGTCGGTGGTCATGCAACTGGCGAAGCAAATGGTTGAGCATGGTCATGAGTGCAAGGTGTTTTACTTTGATGAAAACATCTTTGAACCTCTTTTCCCCACGGAGAAGATAGACGGATACCGTCCCATCAACTTTGCCCACTACGATATTGTTCATGCCCATGGTATTCGTCCCAATTTGTATCTTACCTTTTACAAGCCGTGGTTTGGCAAGAAAACAACATTTGTAACCACGGTACATTGTTATATATGGGAAGAGTTTCGGGTCGGATTTGGTAGAATGGCAGGTTCTCTTTTCAGTCTGTTGTTCTTGGCTTCTGTCAGGACGTTGGATAAGGTAGTGGTGCTCAGCAATGATGCCGTTGGTTATTATTCACGCTGGGTGAACGCACAGAAACTGACTCGTTGCTACAATGGTATTGACATGCCACAGGGTAGGCTGTCCGTCATGGAAGAAGAACAGGTGCAGCAATTCAAGGCAGGGCACACGCTCATAGGTACATGTGCCTCTTTGGTGAAGATAAAGGGAGTGGAACAGTTGATACAAGCCCTTGCACAGTTGCCAGACAGGTTTCGCCTGTTGGTGATTGGTGAAGGAAACTTGCGCTTACCTCTTCTACGGCAGTGTGCTGAATTGGGCATTTCCAAAAGGGTAATGTTCACGGGTTTTGTCCCCGAAGGACATCGATACATGTCACTTATGGACGTGTATGTGCAGACAAGTTTGAGCGAGGGCTTTTGCTTGGCACTGACAGAAGCAGCCATGTACGGAAAGAAGATAGTGTGTGCAGACATTCGAGGAATGAAAGAAAAATATGCGGATGATGAGATTACCTATTATCAATCAGGACGTTCGGATGATTTGGTACAGAAAATCCTACAAGCAGAAATGGAGGAAGAAAAGCCACTTCGTGCCAAACGAAAGGCATGCGAGCAGTTCCCTTCTGTGAGTATGTACGAGGCGTATCACGCCTTGTATCTGCAGCTTGTGCAAAATAAGAATCGCAAATGACGACATTTACGGATACAGAAAAAGTTTTCCTTGAACTGTACAAAGCAGGAGTGTGGGGAGAGATTGCCCACAAAGACGTCCTTGTAGGTAAGCATATAGACTGGAAAGCCGTGCTGGGCATGGCAGGGAAACAAGCTGTTGTAGGCAATGTGTCTGATGGCATTTCGCTATTGAGAGTGACAGAGATGCCACAGCCATTGAAGATGAAGCTGATAACGTATGTGCTCACCGTTAGGAAAAACAACGAAACGATGAATGCTGCCATCCCCGAGATATATCATTTGCTGGAAGATATTGGTGTCGTTCCTGTCTTATTGAAAGGACAAGGGGTGGCACAAAACTATCGTGATCCACTTTCAAGACAGTCGGGAGATGTCGACCTATATATTCCCGACACGCGACAGATAGCCGAGGCTTACAAGTTGTTTCAACAAAAAATGAAGATGATAGAGCCTCTCACCACCGATACAATGGAGGCTGTCTTTCAGTATCGCCATGTAGTGGTGGAGCTGCATGGTCGCATCAATCCGTATGTGAATAAAACCTTGGAACAGCGTTTCCCCGCTTGGTGTGATGTGGTATTTCGTAAGGAGAAGGAAAGAAAGGTCTGTATTGGGGGTGGCTTTGCCGTGCTGCCTCCCTTGCGGTTGGACCTTGTTTTTGTCTTTGTACACTTGACAAGACATTATTTTGGTGGCGGAATAGGTTTGAGGCAGATAGCAGACTGGATGCGCCTGCTTTATGCACACCATACAGATATTGACCAAGAGCGGTTGGCGCATGACGTAAAGTATTTGGGCATAGAGAAGATTTGGAACGTGTTTGCCGCCATGGCTGTTGACTTCTTGGGATACCCCAAAGACAAGATGCCACTTTATAATGAGAGGTATGCGGACATGGGCAAACAGGTGCTGCGCTATGTGTTGGACTCGGGAAACTTTGGTTATCACGATGTACGCACAAAAAGTAAATCCAAGAATTATTATGTGCGCCGATGTAAGGCTTTTACTGGAAATATGAGTAAAATCCTGCGTAACTTCTTCATGTTTCCTCACGAGACCATCTACAACATTCCAGGTTATTTGAAAAGTGGCATCAAGCGAACAAGATTTTAAGTAGAGAACATTATGAATTTGAAGTTTCTTCTTTTAGGCATTGTCATTCCTTTTATCAGTGCATTTGCGTTGGTGACTTGGATTCATCCCCTAATCGTTAAACTTGCCAAACAAAAAGGAATGGTTGACAATCCCGATGCTCGCAAGCTGCAGAAAGCACCTGTTCCCGTATTGGGCGGTATTGCTGTCTTTTGGGGAGTTGTATTGGGGGTGGGCTTGACGAGTGCAGTCTTTGACAGTTACATCTTTTTTCCTGCGTTCGTTGCCATTACGGTGATGATGTATTTAGGCACGTTTGATGATCTTATAGGATTGAGCGCATGGTTAAGACTGATAGTCGAGTTCTGTGTAATCTTGTTTTTGATATCTACCGAGCATAAATTTATTGACGATTTTCATGGTGCCTTAGGCATACACCAGCTGAATGAATATGTTGGCATTGCGCTTTCTTCGTTTGTGGGTGTCGGTATCATCAATTCCATTAACTTGATTGATGGTGTAGACGGACTTTCTTCTGGATTTTGCATGTTCGTTTGCGCCCTCTTCGGTTATGCTTTTATGACATCGGGTTACGGCTCGATGACCGTGCTGGCTTGGATATGTGTGGCTTCCTTGCTTCCTTTTTTCCTGCACAACGTTTTCGGCAAAACGTCAAAGATGTTCATTGGCGACAGTGGAACGCTCATGCTGGGCACTCTCATGAGTATTTTTGTTTTTCATATTTTGGAAACCAAATCCATGGTGGCCTATAATTATCCTAACATGGGGGTAGTGGCTTTTACGCTTTCCGCTCTGTCCATTCCAGTTTTCGACACCTTGCGCGTCATGTTTCTGCGCATGTTGAGGGGAGGCTCTCCATTCCATCCAGACAAGTCGCATCTTCACCATTTGTTTATAGAAATAGGCTTCTCGCATATCGGTACAACCGTGTCGGTATTAGCACTCAATGCCTTTAATGTGTTGTGTTGGTTTATCTCTTATCAGTTAGGAGCTTCTGCCACTGTCCAATTGTTGGTAGTAGTCGTGATAGGTGTGTTCAATACGGTAGGTTTTTATTACATTGTGCGAGGGTTGAATCACCAACGCATGCCCTATAAAATATTAAAACGAATTGCATCCATGTCTCACATTGAGGCAGGTTGTTTCTTTATGAGTATTAGAAAATTTGTAGACCGCCATTAGCTTGGCGCATCTGCTTACATCAGATTTAATCAAACAAAAAAACAAGTATGAAAGCATTTGTATTTCCCGGTCAGGGATCCCAGTTCGTAGGAATGGGAAAAGAACTTTATGAAAATAACCAAACAGCAAAGGAGTTGTTTGATAAAGCCAATGAGGTGTTGGGCTATCGCATTACCGATATCATGTTTGCTGGTACTGATGAGCAACTCAAGGAAACCAAGGTGACACAACCTGCGGTATTCTTGCACAGTGTCATTTCAGCACTCTGTATGGGTGATGCGTTCAAGCCCGATATGGTGGCAGGTCACTCTTTGGGTGAGTTCTCTGCATTGGTGGCAGCTGGTGCTTTGAGTTTTGAAGACGGTCTCAAATTGGTCTATGCTCGTGCCATGGCAATGCAGAAGGCATGTGAGGCTAATCCTGGTACCATGGCTGCTATCATTGGTTTGCCAGATGAAAAGGTAGAAGAGATATGTCAAGAGGTGAGCAAAGAAGGCAAAGTTGTCATTCCAGCTAATTATAACTGTCCAGGGCAATTGGTTATCTCTGGAGATAAGGAAGGTATTGAGGAGGCTTGCGAAAAACTAAAAGCTGCGGGAGCCAAGCGTGCGTTGCCTTTGAAGGTGGGAGGTGCATTCCACTCGCCATTGATGCAGCCTGCCAAGGACGAGTTGCAAAAGGCGATAGAGGCTACCACAGTAAATACGCCTCAATGTCCTGTGTACCAGAATGTAGACGGGAAACCTTATACCGATGCAGCCAAGATTAAGGCAAACCTCATCGCACAACTGACCAGTAGCGTTCGTTGGACAACAACGGTGCAGAACATGATTGCCGATGGTGCTACCGACTTTACCGAGTGTGGACCTGG
Source organism: Hoylesella timonensis 4401737 = DSM 22865 = JCM 15640 (assembly GCF_000455445.1). Classification (GTDB taxonomy): domain Bacteria; phylum Bacteroidota; class Bacteroidia; order Bacteroidales; family Bacteroidaceae; genus Prevotella; species Prevotella timonensis. The sequence continues at coordinate 46,640 of NZ_HG417095.1, forward strand.
CAAGGCTTTACAGGGCATGATAGGACGCATCAGCAAGGAAGTGACAGTCCACGGCATCTAAACGAAAGGAGTGTCTAAACTATATTGAGCTTTGTCATCTTGCCATTTGGCTGGATGACAAAGCTCTATTCTTACCTCTCAACAACGTTAACATTATCGAAAAACAACTCTCCTCACAGGGAGGGATAAGGAAAGATTACATGCAAATTTATCAAATCTTTACTCGCCTTTTTGGTAATCAAAACATGACCCGCATGCCACATGGTTCGATGGAAGAGAATGGAGTAGGGAAGATGAACGACATCTCTACGACCGTACTCAATCGTATTTACGACATGGGGTTCACGCACGTGTGGTTCACGGGTATTGTTCGCCATGCAACGACAACCGATTATTCTACCTACGGTATCCCTCGTCAACATTCAGCCATTGTCAAGGGGAAGGCTGGGTCGCCATACGCTATTACCGATTATTATGATGTCGACCCCGACCTTGCCGTGCAGGTGTCGAAGCGTATGAACGAGTTTGAAGCATTGGTGAAGCGTACGCACGAGGCAGGCATGAAGGTGATTATCGATTTCGTCCCCAATCATGTGGCACGACAATACCACTCCATTTGCAAACCTAAGGGAGTGAGAGACTTGGGGGAGAACGATGATGTAAACAAGCACTTTGACATTCACAACAATTTTTATTATTGCCCAGGCTATCCCTTTGAACCTGCCATTGATTTGTGCAAAGATGCCAGCGAACCTTATTGTGAGTATCCTGCCAAATGCACGGGTAACGATTGTTTTAATGCTTCGCCCTCAGCTAATGATTGGTACGAGACCATCAAGCTGAACTATGGCATTGATTACACCGATGCTGGAGGACGCAGTGAACATTTCGACCCCATGCCCGACACATGGCGACAGATGACGGACATCTTGCTGTTTTGGGCTTCCAGGGGAGTAGACGGCTTCCGCTGTGACATGGCAGAGATGGTGCCAACGGCATTTTGGCATTACGGTATTGATAAGCTCAAGTCAACCTATCCTCACGTCATCATCATTGGTGAGGTGTACAATCCCACGCTTTATCGGGGGTATATCGCTTCAGGATTTGACTATCTGTACGATAAGGTGGGCATGTACGACTGTTTGCGCGACATCGTGTGTGGCAAACGTCCCGCCCATCACATTACCCGCCAATGGCAATCCGTAGATAATATTTTGCCAAAGATGCTCTATTTCTTGGAAAACCATGACGAGCAACGCATTGCCAGCGACTTCTTTTGTGGTAGTGCCGAGCGTGCCTTGCCGGCTTTCATGGTTTGCGCATGGTTGCACACCAATCCTGTCATGGTGTATGCTGGACAGGAGCTTGGCGAGCGAGGCATGGATGCAGAGGGATTCAGTGGACTTGATGGTAGGACAACCATATTCGACTACTGGGCGGTAAAGTCTATCATCGAAGGATATTATCAAAGAGAAAAAATGGACAAGCGCAGTCAACGCCTTTCCGAAATGTATCAGAAAATACTGCAATTGTGTCATCAGCCAGCCATTGCGCAAGGACAGTTCTTCGATTTGATGTATGCCAACACTCAGCACTCGGCATTGTTCAATCCCGATGAGCAGTATGTCTTCTTGCGTAAATCGGCAGAGCAACTCTTGTTGATTGTCGTGAACTTTTCGCCCAATCAACAGCGGGTGCATGTCAACATACCCCAACATGCTTTCGACTTTCTGCACATGCGGCAGGCTACATGCAAGGCGGTGGACCTATTGACGCACCAAGAACAGCGTGCAGAGTGGTCAGCTTCCGTGCCGTTTGTAGCACAAATTCCTGGCTATGGTGGCAGAATCTATGAAATCCAACAAGTATAATATAGGCGCTTGCCATCAATCATTCGAGTGTGTAGGTGTTCAAGATGAAAACTAAACGTTTCATTTTGAGCACCTACTGTCGTTTTGTGGCATTCCTACAAACTTCATCAACCTAACAAAATGCGTACACAACTATTCATCACCATGCATCTTCAAAATCATCAGTCAAAGCTACTTTTAGCATGTTTGCTTTTATTTTCGTGCTTCGTAGTCCTTCACACAGATGCAAAGCCAACAGTGCCACCAGTTCGTGTGGCTTGCGTGGGCAATAGCATTACATACGGAACGGGCATCGCCAATCGTGATAAAGACTCTTATCCCGCACAGCTACAGGCGATGTTGGGCAATAAATATCTCGTTGGGAATTTTGGAAAACCCGGAGCTACCTTACTTCGACATGGTCATCGCCCTTATTTCAAGCAGCAAGAGTTCCGCGACGCCATGGCATTTCACGCCGATATTGCCGTTATTCATTTAGGCATCAATGACACCGACCCACGAAATTGGCCCAACTATCGTGACGAATTTGTGACCGATTATTTGGCTCTTATCGACTCACTTCGTCAAGCCAACCCAAAGGTGCGCATCATTTTGGCAAGATTGTCGCCTATTGCACACAGACATCCGCGTTTTATCTCAGGAACGCAACAATGGCACGAGCAGATACAGGCAAGCATTGAGACTGTGGCAGCAATCAGTGGCAGCGAACTGATTGATTTTCATGCGCCTTTATATCCTTATCCTTTTTTGTTGCCCGATGCCTTACATCCCAATGCGGAAGGTGCTGGTATCATGGCAAAAGTGGTTTATGGCAGCATTACAGGCAATTATGGTGGCTTGCACCTGCCAGCCATTTATACCGACAATATGGTATTGCAGCGAGATGTACCCATAACGATTCATGGTATAGCCAATGCAGGAGCGACAGTCAAAGTTAAATTAGGAAGTCTGTACCAAGCAACTCGTGCCAATCAACTGGGCAACTGGCAGGTTACCTTTGCGCCTCAGAAAGCCGAACGGAGCACGACACTCACCGTAAGTGCTGGTAAGCAAAAGCGTATCTTCCACGATGTGGCGATAGGCGAAGTGTGGCTTTGTTCGGGACAGTCGAACATGGCTTTCATGATGCACCAAGCCGCCACAGCCCAGCGGGATATTCCCCTTTCTGATGATGAGGATTTGCGTCTCTACGACATGAAGCCCAATTGGGAAACGGTTGATGTGGAGTGGAACAAGTTGGTACTTGATTCGTTGAACCATTTGCAGTATTATCGTTCCTCGTCATGGACAGTTGCGTCACCCGATGCGGTGCGAAATTTTTCGGCTGTGGCTTATTATTTCGGTCGTATGTTGCGCGACAGTTTGCAAGTACCTGTAGGGATTATCTGCAATGCAGTGGGTGGTTCGCCTACCGAGTCTTGGATTGATCGGCATACATTGGAGTCACGTTTTCCTGCTATTCTCAACAACTGGCTGCACAACGACTTCATTCAACCGTGGGTGCGACAGCGGGCTGCCAAGAACATCGCACAAGCAAAGGGAGTAGGCGTAAGGCATCCGTACGAACCTTGTTACTTGTTCGAGAGCGGTATCTTGCCCTTGCAGCGATATACTGTTAAGGGGGTGACTTGGTATCAAGGCGAGTCGAACGCCCATAACATAGAGGCACACGAAACGCTGTTCAAGCTGTTGGTCGATTCTTGGCGGCAGTATTGGAACAATGCCAGCATGCCGTTTTATTTTGTGCAGCTATCAAGTCTTGACCGACCGTCGTGGACTTGGTTTCGTGACAGTCAGCGAAGGTTGATGCAGCAAATTCCCAATACGGGCATGGCAGTATCTTCCGACCTTGGTGATTCGCTCAATGTGCATCCAACCCATAAACAGGAGATAGGCGAGCGACTGGCTCGGTGGGCATTGGGTGACACCTATCATCGCCCACTCATGCCGTGTGGTCCGCTGTTTAAGTGTGCTTGGCGTGAGATGGGAAACAAGGTCGCTGTCTCGTTTAGTGATGCTGACAAACTGTCTACCTCTGACGGTAAGCCTGTTGATGGTTTTGAGATAGCCCAATACGATGGTTTGTTTTATCCTGCTCATGCAGAGATTAAGGGAAAGTTAGTGATTCTTCAATCCGACAAGGTCAGGGAACCTCGTTTTGTGCGTTACGGTTGGCAGCCGTACACTCGTGCCAATCTTGTCAATGGTGACGGGCTTCCTGCCTCTACTTTCCGAGGTGAGGTGACTACACAGCCTTGCAGGTCTCGAATGAAATAACAGCAACAGTTTCAGCAAACGAGCCTGTGAAAGTAAAAAGTTTTACCTTTCTTGGTAAGAAGATTCGTTGTTTTTGTCCTATCATTTTACCAAAAAACGGCCATCGAAAATCTTCAAAATAGAAAATTTTAATAGGCAAGCAATGGACAAAATTGCGCTGATTTTAACAAAATAGACGTCTCTTTAAGTCAAAACATTGCCTTAATGAGCTTGGAAACATGTATCAGAGGCGTTATTCGCATGCAATAGTGCCTCTAGATAATTCTTAAAACACAACTCGTTGAGAATAAAGAAGTTACCTTGTTTGTACAACTAAACTGGTAACGATTTGGAAACGAGCGAACTACTTGGCTTCGCTGTTTTCTGCCTAACAAAGAACGCTTGTTATTCTGTTTGCAAAGATAATACTTTGTTACCGAATAGCAAGCGTTTTTGATGAGATATTCTTTATTATGCACTTTTTGTATGCTATGTTTATATTCCCCTTCCACGTTTCTTCTTTCTGTTAGCTTGGTATCTGAGTTTGCGCTGCCATGCAGCTTCGGTTAAGTCATTGCCTTGTGTACTTGGTGTAATTAAATCGCCTAACCCTTCCACCGCTTCATCGGCTGCGCTAACGATGGTGTCTGCCACTGCACCAATGGGATTCTGCCCTTGTGAGGTATCATTGTCTCGTGAGATAGAGGAGCGGCTTGGAGGTACAAGTTGGTAGCCTGTATCTGATTGTTCTTTCTTTTCTGTAGGCTCTTGTACTGTTAGATGTGGTTTCCTTGATTCTTCCTTGTTGGTTGTTTCAAAGTTCTTCTGCAAGGAATGGTAGCCGAACTCCCTGCCGATTTCGGAAGCCTTGAAGGATTGCCCTGCGTATGAGAACTTCAAGCCATATACCTTGCCCTGCTTGTTCTTCATACGCTCTATGGTAATGCCGTTTTTGTTCAATTCATAAAGGAACATGGAATGCCCCGTGACGCCTGTTCCTTTGTACTTGTCAAGCAAGGTGTAGCAAATCTTCTGCACCTGCTGCTTTGTTTGCTCTCTTGTAGGGCTGGCTTTTTCCTTTTGGTGTTTCCTTTCTGCCTTGACCTCTTTTGCAATGGTCAAGCCTTTCTCCCTGCTGATTTCCTCTGCCACCCTTGCAGCCCTATTGCTCACAAAGGTGGTATCATAGACCTCTCCGTACAGGCTGATACGGTTGGCGATGATGTGAATGTGTCTGTTGTCGGTGTCCTTGTGCGTTACTGCCACCCATTGGTGGTTGTCAAGTCCCATTCGCTTGGCAAACAAATGGGCTATCCGCATAAGTTCGGACACAGGCAGCTTTTTTTCGTCCTGCGGTGCAATACCGATTTCGATACGGAGAAACTTGTTCCTGCAACGGCTGTTGTAGTCGCTGACCACCTTCATTTCCTCATAGATGCTCTTTGGCTCCCTGCTGCAAAGATTGTGGAAGACAAGCCGATAACCGAGCTTGCCTTCTCTGAAAATATAGTCCAAAGCCGTGCTGCCGTGCGCTATCGCCTTACATTTACCTATCATTTCTTGTCAGATTTAAGACCTTATATATTTCATCATCCACCCGAAAATGCGGGTCGTAAAACCGCTTAAATGCTTCTTTGGCACATAGCGATAGGTTCTTTGTGATATGTAGCCAATCTTCGTCCTTGAGCTTGATGAGATTGGAAATCTGCCCATAGAACCTTCCTGTATGTTGGAGAATGACAATGGCTTCCCTCTCATTGTCTGTCATCTTGGGAACGGCTGTTACTTCTCCGTTAAGGAGTATTTCCCGACAATAATCGGAGAATTTCCGTCCCGTGCTTTCCGCTCTTGATTTGATACGCTTCTTCTCTTCACTGGTACATCTTACCTTGATGAACTCCGTTTTGTTCATCCGCTGTTCTTCTTTATCCTGTTGCTGCCATCGGGCAGCTTTTCCTTTATATCTGTTCATATAAGTTTCCTTGAAAGTTTATCATTGTAGATGATTTATTATCTCTTAATTCCTAAATACTGACCGATGAGAACGGAGTGATTACGGTCTTATCTCCCCGATAGTCTGACGAGGGGAGCAAGGGCAGTTTGTGGGTACAAACTGACGTCTTGCAATATCAGCTAACGAAACGTTTACGCACAAGGCGTTTTGTAGTTGAAAAGTGAATGCCGTGCATTCTGTGTTTAACTGCGTTCGTGGTGTTCCCATCATTCAGTATGTTTGACAAATGTCTGTTGTTATGTTCTCTAAAAAAGGGTTGAGGGTTTTGAGTGGAATAATATCCCCTTTTCCCAAAAGTCCTCGCCCCCTTTTCCTGTGCCTCACAGCTTTCTCCACTTCTCTATGTCCTCACCATACTCCTCCAAATGAATGCGCACGATGTTCTCCACGAAACTTGAAAGGTTGCTGCCCCTGTCGCCTAACCTGCGCACGATGAAGTCGGCACGTTCCTGCGTTTCCCTGCTCAGATAGACCGCTTTTCGGTTGCTTAGTTTTGTTGGAACAAGGTAGGCCTGCTTGTAGGCTTCGAGCGTCTCCTTTCTCATCCTGGCACTGATGCGTCTTTGAACGGTTGCGTTCTCTGTATGCTGTGCAGGCTCAGAGTGCGCAGTATTCTCTGTGTCCTGCTTGTTTGTTCGTCTTTCTCTTTCAGGAACCGCAGTTGCTTCTTGTGAAGTAGATTCGTTCTCTGTTTCATCTTCCATACCCAAGAACCATGAAAGGTCTTTGTCGCCCATCATAGTTTCCTTTTCCATTTCTATTTCATTTTAAGTTTGACTTGTTTTGATTTCTTGTTTTGTCCTGTAATTGATATGTGTGTCTGTTTCTGCGCTTTCCGTTTCTGCTGCTCACTGACACGGCTGACATGATATTCGTTGAGATCCTTGAAGTCTTTGTAATGTATGTTCATGTCCTCAACATGGAAGCCTGCCTTTATGAAATCTTGAACAGCCCTCCGTCCTGCTTCATCATTGTCAAGGAAGGCACGGATATGGGTGAGATGTTGGTCATTCAAATAGCGGATAGTCCTTGACACGTTGCTCACGGAGTTCATCACAAGGCAGTGGTTGGTAATCTCTTCTTTCATTGAAAGGAAGGAGAGGAAGTCCATGAAGCCTTCAAAGATACATACTGGCTCCGCTCTGTCCGTGAATATCGGAGTAATGTCCTTCGGGGCAATCGTTCCCTTGAACGTCTTGTCGTCACGAAGCTCATAGCCGCCAGAGAGATTAGCATAGCCGATGGCTTGATAGAGTCTGCTCCTTACCTCATAGCTGATACATTTGAGGAAAGGTATAGCCTTTTCCATGTCAATGCAGCGTTCCTTCGTAAGATATTCCTGTAAATGTGGTGGCAGGGTGTCTGATATTTCTATCAGTCTCCTTGCTCCATTTACAGCCATCACAGGCTGGGAATTATTTGGCACGAAGTCTTTACGAGAACTATATGTTATATTATCGGAAGCGTTTTGTTCCAAACGGCAAATGGCTTCCGATAGCGTGCAGCTCTCCAAACGCATACAGAGGTCAATGATACTTCCGCCCCTACCTTCGGCATAGTCTATCCAGAGGTTCTTCTGTGTGTCCACCTTAAAACTCGGATGCGTTTCCTCTCTGAGTGGTGAGCGGTACAGCGCATAGGAAGGTGTCCTACGTACAGGCTTGATGCCTTTCCTTTCAAGATACTCCACGATGGGGTATTGCTTGATGCGTGATAAATCTTCTTCTTTCATTGCTTTGATACTTTAATGGGTTGAATGATAATTATTTATATTTGTCTGTTTTTATGGTTTTACTGTTTCCAAAGTTTTCCCCCTCCAAACTTTTTCATCTTTCTTCTTACTACATACTATTTTGTGATAAGTGATTGATAATCAGTGTTACTTTGTAGTATAAGACAACACTACACATTCTACTACATTTGGCTACTACAAGTTTGAAGGAGCGGGCAGGGCAAGATTTTCCTAATTTTGTAGACATAGATGGGGCTACCACCGTTTCTTCGTTTGCTCACCTTTATGTATCCTGCTTTCTTCAAGGCTTCACCCATACGCTTGGCAACAAGTGGCTGGTGAGTATAAATACCCAAATAAGTGAGTATCTCCGTAGTGGTCATTAACGAATAACTTTCATTCTCCGTTGGCTTTTCAAAACAACGCAACAAAAGCTCCATCTCTGCAGTTTGTACTTGAAAGTCTTCACTCTCTCTATATAGTTCGGCAATCTCGTCATCATCAAACCAATAGCGAAAACCTGACTTTAACAGGGCTTTGGCTTCCGCATAAACATTGTCCATCGAGATAGCTTTTGCTCTCTCAATATTTATGGAAAGCACTTCAAAGGGCAAGAAGCGCCTGCTGCCTGTGGGGTCGGTAAGGAAGTCATTGCCATTTACCGATGCAACGAAGCTCGCCAAGTGGGGGTGTTCCTCCACATACTTGTCGTAGGGCATACGGTACTTGACCATCGGGCAGGTAATAAGGTTTTTGAGTTCGTTTTCGTCACGCTTGTTGAGGGCTTTGAGCTGGTCATCAATGTTCACGATAAGATTCTGCCCGATATAAGTCAGCGTATCCTTCTCCTGCGGATATATCTTGTCCGTGTAGCTGTAACCGTGCAAGGCTGGCGGACAGAGCAAATCCAAAAACGTGGTTTTGAACTTTCCCTGCTCGCCCGTCAGCACGAGACAGGTGTGGTTTCGGCACTCACGGTCGTCCATGGCATTGGCGACCACTGCCACGAGCCATTTGGTGAGGTACGGCAGCCACTTGTCAGAGTTACGCACCACAACGCAACTTGCCAAGTCAGGAATGGCTTTCAGTGAAAGGGAAGAAATATCACAACAGCAATTGTTTTCATTATTGCCACTACTGTCATGATTACAACTATCGCTATTGCCACTATTATTACCACAGATATTACCAATATCCCTCAAGGGCAATCCCTTGAAATACTCCTGTATAGGGTTGATACGTGGAGAGAAGCTGCTCTCTATAATGGAATAGAGGTTGTCGGAAGATGTGATAATCCCCACATCGTTGTCAAGTTCCCTGCGGAGCGTGTTGATTTCATAGCGACCCACTTTTAAGAAGTGAGCATCGCTCTTGCCCCTGTATTCAGTTCTTCCCAACACCGTGTTGTACCTAAACTCATAATAAGAGGAGAGATAGGTTTCTATCTCACCATTTTTGGAGGAAGTCTTCCTTTGCTTGGGCGTATTATTTTCGTCCACTGAATTGCCTTTATCTGCGTTCCTTTTCATTATATGCTTGGTTTGGTTTCCGAGAGTGAAGTTATGAAGAGAACTGGAAAGTTCCAAGCATTCAAAGAGTGCTTGCATAATGTTGCGCAAATTGGCAATGAATTTCTCACGGATTTTTGACAAGAAACTGTTGGAAAGTATGGATTTAAGCCCCAAACAAGAGGACAAGTGTGTAAAGAATGCAAGAAAGGCAGGTGCTAATTTGCTACAATACGCATCGTATTGCGTTGGCTAAAAGGATATGATAAAATGGAGTAAAGAGACAAAGAAAGAGAGCGACAATCATTTTATCCTTTCATTGTTTTTCCTTGTATTTCCCTACTGTTCCCTTGTGCTTTGAAGTATGACAAACACTCCCTACTTTTGCAGGCAGAAATATGCGGTGAAACGCAAAACGGACAAAGGTTTTATTAAACCAACAAGACAGAAATACAAACAAAACAATAATAAAACTATGGGATATTTTATCATTACGGATTCAAACTGGGCAAAGCTGAGGAACGAGATTCTCAGCCTTGCCGAGACCTGCCACAAGGCATTCGGGGAACGAAGCAGACACACGGACTGGCTGCACAATGGTGATGTGTGCAGGTTGCTCAACATCAGCAAGCGCACCTTGCAACACTATCGTGATACGGGTGTGTTGCCCTTTGCCCAAATCGGGCATAAGTGCTATTACAAGCGTGAGGACGTGGAGCGGCTGCTGCAGACTAAATCGGAGAAGCCTAAAACAGTTAAATCTAAGAATAACACATAAAACAAGATGACAATGGAGTCAATAAAGGACTTGAATATGGAAGCGAATGATATGCAGGTGGTGCTGTCCACACTTGAAAGAGTGAACAGACGGATTAAGGAAGTGGCACAGACACATAAACCGCTGTTTGGAGGTGAGCATTTCCTAACGAGCAAGGAAGTATGTGAGCGGCTGTATATCAGCCCTCGTACCTTGCAGGATTATCGGGACAAAGGAATTATCCCCTATATGCAGTTTGCAGGGAAGATACTTTATAAGGAGTCGGATTTGGAAAGGCTGTTAGAGGAGAATTATAAGTGATAACCATTAACTTGGGATAATGTTTTCTGCATTCTTGCCTTCATAAGGTATGTTTCAATTACTATCGTTTAATATATAGGTTCAGCCCTTCATGGAGCGTTATCGAGTACTCCCTACTATGGCGTCTGTTGACTTCTCACGACAAGCTTTACTCCGCTTCTTTCGTAAAAACAACTATTTGAGACGTCCGTGAGACATCCTCGGATAAGAACATTATCTTTCCATCTTATACCTACTTCATTTTTTCGCTAAGCTCAAGTATACTCCACCAACCATTCCGAATAGCTATGGGATTTTGATTTGTCATGCAATCTCATCCATGGGCATATGCCTTGTATAAAGTTTCTGTTCATTAGGTCAGATGTTTGCCGCCAGCTTCCTTCAGATTCCAACTCACGATGAACACACTTGCTCTTGGCTATGTAATTCCCGCTATTAGGGCTTACTCGGGACTTCCACCCGTTAGATAATCTCATGCCGAGTGTACTAAACCCCAAAGTCCAATTTTACTGGCTTCGGGGAGGATATTTATGCTCTTTTGAGTTTTACCGGACAGCAATAATTGCAATTCAAAAATTGTCTGGACAATCCCTTGTGATACTATCACTTTTAATCTGCCAATGAAAGGCAAGAATAGAATGCCAGAATACGGTCTTTCAACAAATAGGTATATTTCGCTTGAGACTGCTGTGACAGAGCATCGGTCAATTTCATTTTTATTTCATTGTATTCAAATACGGTAGATTTTCCTGCCGCATATTTTTCTAATGCGTATCGATGTGCCTCTTTATTTGCGATTACAGCTTTTGTCGTGGAGCGATATTTTTCAAATGCAGATATCACATCCGTATAAGCCTGTTCTATATCCTTGTATAATTGTTTCTTTTCATTTTCCAAAGATAGTCTTGCATTATCTTCCTCAATGCGTGCTTCCCGTACCTTATTTCTGGTAGAAAACCTGTCAAATAAGGGGATGCTGATAGTAAAGTACAGACTTTTCTGCATATTATTTTTGAGTTGCCCATGAAAACTTCCACCCAAACCTGTACCATCATTGTAATAATTCGAGTTTATTCTGGCTGCAAATGATAAGGTGGGATAATATCCCGATTGGGCAACTTTGATACCCTTCGCTTTACTTTGTAATATATAAGAAGCCTGGCGTATCTGAGGCATACAATCAAGAGCTGCCTGATAGATCCTCACAGGATTCAATGTATTCGGTATGGCAATCTCTCCGCTTATGGATTCAATGTCAAAATGCTCATGCCCGTCCAATTCCATAAGTTGTGCCAAATTTAAAAATGAAAGTCGGAGAGAGTTCTTAGCTTCCGTTGCAGTTAATTCATCATCTGCCAATTGTGCCCGCACATCATATAACTGCGATTCTGAAGCCTTCCCATTCTCGATAAGTAATTGTGTATTTTTCTCCTGTTCTTTTGTAAGTCGTATCTGTTCCTCTGAGATTCTGTAAATTTCCTTATTAAGAAGTATCTGGAAATAAGCTCCTATAACATTTAGCGAGAGATTATTCTTTATCAGTTCTTTATTTGCTTCAGCAGCCACCAAATCAAGGAGATTTTGCGCAATAGATGCGGTCCGTTTAAAACCGGTAAAAATCGGAATTTCCGTACTGGCAGATATTGACGTGTTTTGAATGTTACGGTTCTCATACATATTGTTTTGATTCAATGAACGCCCGAATGTAAAGTTGTGAGAGGCACCAGCATTCAGGTTGGGCAGAAAACTGTTCTTCAATGTATTTTTCTGCACATTCAAACTTCTGATTTGGTTATTGCTCTGCTTCACTTCTATGTTATGTTCAACTGCATAATCAATGCACTCTGCAAGCGTCCATTTTCTAACTTGTGCATGTAAGTTAATGTGACAAGAGAATAGTCCGGCAACAGCCAATAAAAATGTCAATACTTTCATAATGCTTCAATTTCTTACCAATTCATTTTTACGATACAAAGCTAGGAAGGGGAAATTTATGACGATGTTATCGCAATGTTATCATTAGGTTAATAATATATCTCACTCCGTAATACCATAAAAGCTGAACTTTTTTGAAGCTCAGCCTTTGTGGTAATCCATACTTTATTTGATTACTTGCTTTCCGGCATCATAACTATCACTCTGTAGTTATTCTGTTTCATTACCTTGCGTACATATTCCGACAGTTCCTTTGGTGTGATGGACTGGATTATCGCTTCCGCTTTCACGTTGACTGCGGACGGTTTAAGTTCATTCCCTGCCATCATAGAACACCAATAACTGTTAGTATGCTCGTTCTCATTGTACTGCTTTACCATAAACTCCTTTACTTTGTTAAGTTCCTCTACCGGAGTTTCCTTTGCCAGTTTCTCAAACTCGTTGCGGATGATTTCAAGGGAACGGTCTTTCTTCTCAGGTTTTACTTGGAACACTGTCTCGTAGACAACCGATATTTCCGGCATTCTATCTTGAGAGCCTTGTGTGTGGATGCTGTAGACGGCACCTTCCTTTTCGCGTATCTCACTTACGAGACGGGTGGAGATAATCTGCGCCGACATGGAAGCCATCAGTTTGTTCTTGAATGTGTAAGGCATCTTTCCGCTTACGATAACGGTTGCGCTGCCCTGCGGTACTTCCATCTTCATAGTAAATTCCTCATTCTCGTTTCCAGACTTGACTTCAACGGCAGGGTTGTACTTCGGCTGTTGCTTCTTTCCTTTTACAGAAGGTAGTGAGGCGATGTACTGCTCGGTAAGCAATTTCAGTTCTTCTTCATCAAAGTTTCCGCTGAATACGAAAGTGAACTCCGCTGCATTGGCAAGCTGCTCGTGGATGATGGAAAGGATATTCTCACGATTTACTTTCTCTATTTCGTTTACACCAATCACCTGCTTGCTCTTGGAAGCGTAAAGAAATTCCTGCGCACGCCTTTGGAATACAAACTGAGGATTCAGCTCCTGGTTTTGAAGTACTCCTTTATACAGGTTCTGCATGGCGGTAAACTCGTCCGGAGTTACTGTAAGCCCGGTAAAAGTCATATAAATCATTTCCATATAGGTCTTCAAGTCCTTGGGAGTGGTATTTCCCGAAAGGGTGCGTGTGTAGTCGTTAAAGGTGATTTTTAGAGACACTTGTTTGCCTGCCATCTGCTTGGTTAGGTCGGAATTGGTGAAGTTGCCCAAACCATGCTGTTCCAAGATAGCCGGCATAAACATAAGGTCAGCTGCCTTGTCGTCTCCATAAACTGACGTACCGCCTTTGGTTACTGCTGTCAGGCTAATTTCATCTGCCTTGAAATCTGTCTTTTTCAATATCACTTTTGCACCATTGGATAGAATCCACTCCTTTGCGCCAAAGTCTGCAAGAACGTTTTCCTTTACAACCTTTCCAGCAGCAGGCAGCTCGCTTACAAGCGGTTCATCCTTCACATTATCTATGTACGGAGCAATATCTTCTGCTTCCACTTGTGAGAGTAATGTAAGAACATCATCATCCTTTGGGCAAGACTTACCCTCGTGCTGAGGCATCATACCCAATACCACCAAATTTTTATCTGATACTATCTGAGAGAATACTTGGTTGACAGCTTCCACAGGAATCTGGTTGACAATAATATTCATCATCTGATATTCGGTTTCTATGCCGGGAATAGGCTTCTTGTCAATGAAGTGGCGGACATACGATTCTGCCAAAGTTTTATTCTCCTGCTGGTTGCGATTATTGTATGCTTTTTCCAGTTGAGAGAGATACTCAGTGCGGCAGCGTGCGTATTCGGTAGCGGTAAATCCTCCACGTTTGGCACGTAGGGCTTCGCGATAGACAGACTTTATTCCTTCGTCAAGGCTGTTGCCCTTTGGCATCATAACCAATTGGAAAGCCTGCTTGGTCTTTGCCATAAGGAACTCCTGATGATGCGCAACAGCCACGGCAAACGGAGCATCGGCTTTCTGACCCAATTCGTTCAGTCGCACCTGAAGCATCATCTGAGCCATATCAAGCAGGTATCGGGTGGTAATGTCTGCCATCGTACCTTTCAACGAATCTGGCAGGGCATGATATTTGAACATAAGTTGTGCCACATAGTTGCTCTGTTCCTTGTCGGCACCAATGGCAATGATAGGCTTTTCGTTGTCCGCCACGGGATAATAAACTCTTTCGGCAGGGTTTATAGGCTTTTCTATCTTGGAGAACATCTCCTTTATCTTTCCCTCTATGCGGTCCACATCAATGTCTCCAACCACGACAATGCCCTGAAGGTCGGGACGATACCATTTTTCGTAGTAGTCGCGCAGTACCTTATGGGGGAAGTTGTCCACCACTTCCATCGTACCGATGGGCAAACGATAACCGTATCTACTGTCGGGATAGATTTCGGGAAGCAGTTTCTCCAGTATTCGCATATTGGGAGGAGTCTGGCTTCTCCATTCCTCGTGAATCACAGCACGTTCCTCGTCTATCTCCTTGCCGTCAAGCAGCAGACCGTCTGCCCAGTCACTCAATACCATCAGGCATGAGTCCTGCACACCAACACGCTCGGTTGGCACACTGGAGATGCGGTACACCGTCTCGTCCACAGCGGTATAGGCATTGAGGTTCTGTCCGAACTTCACGCCTACAGACTCCAACCACTTAATCAGGGCGTTTCCCGGAAAGTTCTTTGTGCCATTGAAGCACATATGTTCAAGAAAGTGAGCCAATCACGTTGGTTGTCTTCCTCCAAGATGCTACCCACCTTTTGGGCGATGTAGAAATCCACCTGATTCTTCGGGTTTTCATTATGACGGATATAATAGGTCAGTCCGTTGTCGAGCTTGCCCATTCTTACTTCCTTATCCACCGGAACCAGAGGCATCTGCTGTTGGGCACTTGCCGCTACAGGCACACAGGCTAATCCTGCAATGGCGATAAACACCAGTTTCATTATTTTTCTCATAATCGTTTTTGAATTATGCTGTTATTATTATTATGCAAAGGTACATCTATGGAGCAAGAGCGCATGTTATCGTAATGTCATCATTAGGTTAATTAAGCGGTCAATTTAATAGTCGGCAATTTTTAATCCAACTGATCAAATTGTTCGTTCCACAAACGACTGTAAACACCGCCGGAATTATATAATTCTTTATGTGTACCCTTTTCTGCAACCTGTCCGTTGTCAAGAACCACAATCATATCAGCATTCTTTACCGTACTCAGACGATGTGCGATAATGATAACGGTCTTACCACATTTTGCCAGTGCATCCAAAGTTTGCTTTACATGTTTTTCCGAAATGGAATCCAAGGAAGAGGTCGCTTCATCGAAAATTAGGATATCAGGTTCCTTATACAAAGCACGAGCGATGGCTATACGTTGTCGCTCTCCTCCGGATAGTGATGCGCCATGTTCACCGATGTATGTCATATAGCTGTTTGGCAAACGTTCAATAAAATCCTTCAGTCCAAGTTGTTCTACAAGGTTGACAATCTTTTTCATATCCGGTTGAAGATCTCCGACTGCTATGTTTTCTATGATTGTTCCTGCGAACAATTCTATTTGTTGTGGTACGGTTCCTACACGTTTACGAAGGCTCCTATTGTTTATCTGGGCTATGTCATATTCCCCGATGCGTATTTGACCTGCCTGAATAGGATAAATATGTTGCAACAATGAAATTAGTGTGGTCTTTCCAGAGCCACTTTCTCCTAGGACTGCGGTTGTCTTACCTTTCTCAATCTTCAGGTTAAGCCCGTTGAAAACCTCTTTTCGGGAGCCATAACGGAATGACACGTTTTCAAAAGTAATATCTCCTATCATATCCTGGCTCAGTTCTATTTTTTGGTTATCATCTTGTTCACGTTCCAAATCCATAATCTGAAAAAGACGGTCGGCTGCTATCAGTGCATCTTGAATAGTCTGGTTGGAAGATATAAGCGAAGCGATTGGTGAAATGACATAGCTTATGAGTGAATAGAATACCATCAATGTTCCCGGAGTTAGTTCCTTATCAATGACCAATACGCTTCCCATCCAAAGGACAGCAATGGTTATGGCAGTGGAAACAAATTGGATACTTCCTTGTGCCATAATTGCCCCATAAATGCTTCTGAATGTATTTTTTAACAGATGCACGAAGCGTGTTTCCGTTTTCAAATTGGCAAAATCTTCTATACCGAAACGCTTGATAGTGGATATTGAATTGATGGATTCCACCAATTGTGATTCCAAATCGGCACTACTTTCCATAATGCCGCGCTGATATTTCTTGTTCAATTTATTGAAGCTCCAAAATATCATTAGGAATAACGGCGCAGACGCAAGTGTAACTAAAGCCAGTTCCCATGAATAAACGAACATCAGACCAACGGAGAAGAGAAGAGTCATCAAATTCACAACCAAATCAAGCGATACGTTGTTGATGAAATTTCGTATCTTCACGGCATCGTTTACACGAGAAATGATTTCACCTACCCGCATCGTGTCAAAGAATTGTTGTGGCAATGTCAACAAATGCTTGTAATAGCCAAGTATCAGAGCGGCATCAATGCGTTGTCCTGTTTTCAGTGCCAGAATACTCTTCATTGCTCCGATGAAAGTCCGGAGAACAAGGATCAAAATCATCACCATACTCATTAGATTGAGCAGATTGATATTGCCATCCACCAATACATAGTCAGTAATCTTACCTACATATACCGATGTGGAAAGTCCGAGTATGCTATATACCAATGCTCCGAAGACGGCCTGAAACATAACGCTTTTATGCGGTGCCAATAGTGAGAAGAACTTTCTTGTCATGCTGGTTTTCATATTCCCCCTCTTGAAAGTCTCTTCTGGCTCCATCAATATAAGGACACCCGTCCACATCTTTTGGAATTCATCATTCGTTACCTTGTGCATTCTTCCGTCTCCGGGATCCATATAGACGATGTTTTCCTTCTCAACCTTATAAAGGACAACAAAATGTTGTAGATGTTCATGCACTATTACATGGGCTATTGTTGGCTTCGGAACGATGGAAAGTGCTTCAAATTGCGCTCTTACACCTTTCGCTGAAAGTCCAAGTCTGTTGGCTGCTTCAATCATGCCTAGCACATTTGTCCCTTTTTGATCGGTAAATGCGTATTGTCTGATTCGAGCTACGGGAAATCTTAATCCATAGTGAGCACAGACAGAGGCCAAACATGCAGCGCCGCAGTCTGTAATATCGTGTTGCTTGATTTTAATTCCTTTCTTGAACATAATCATCATTCTCTAATTAATTCAGTTTCGCTACCATTGTTTCGTTTCATATTGTTTCGGATTAATCCATCCGTCCATTTTCTGATAGAGCAGGTTGAATAACGATCGGCGTGTAACCATAAAATGCGCATTTACAGTCATTCCTTTTTTAAGTTTTCCGATTCTTCCATTTTTCAGTTGCAGATAGTCCCGCTCCATTTCACATTTTACCTTGTAGAACGAATTACCTTGACTGTCAGTTAGAAAATCTGATGAGATATCTTTTACCTTACCGGGTATCATACCCCATTCATTATAATTGAATGATTCAACTTGTACGTTTACTGGCATTCCTATACTAATAAATCCTATATTTCTCGGAGTAACATACACTTCCATACAAAGTGTTGAGTCAGGACTGATTACTGCCAAT
The DNA here is from genome assembly GCF_000455445.1 of Hoylesella timonensis 4401737 = DSM 22865 = JCM 15640. Taxonomy (GTDB): domain Bacteria; phylum Bacteroidota; class Bacteroidia; order Bacteroidales; family Bacteroidaceae; genus Prevotella; species Prevotella timonensis. Next base: position 64,729 of record NZ_HG417095.1, read on the forward strand.
GACTGTCCTGCCTGAATACTACTTCCACGATATACTCCAGAAAACTGGTCTATTGTACCATCCACAGGACTGCGTACAATGTATATATCCTTGTCTTTTTTTTCCTGTTTTAAACTGGAGTTCATTTCATCGTATGTATTGCGGTAAGTATTTTGATCAGCCTGCCATGTGCTAAGTTGACTCTGTATCAACGAAGCAAGTTCGTTTTGTTGGCTTTTGAACTTAAAATAATAGCTGTCGTATTCCTCTTCCGAAATCACTTTTTTCTCGAATAATGTCTTGTTTCGTATAAACTCCTTTTCCGCTTGAGCAAGTGAAGTTTCCATTTCTTGCTTCCTCCGACTGAAATAAGCGTACTCCTGTTGTCTTACTGGAGAATTGAATCGCTCAGGCTTTTCTCCTTTTGCCAAATAAGCAAGATCTGCAAGTTGTGCACTGCAATCGTTCAATCTACTTTTATGATAGCCGATTTTATAGTCTGAATTATTAGTACGGAATCTGAGAATCACATCCCCTTTGTTGACCTGATCGCCTTCTTTAACAAATACAGAATCCACAATTTCTGTAATGGAGGATGTGATTTCTGCCTTTTCCGCTACAGGTCTTACCACACCATTTCCCTGAACCGAAATATCTACATAAATAAAGGGAAGTGCCACCAATGTTACTGTTATGGCGAACAGAACGACCCAATAGATTATCTGCGATTTAGTTGTGTGTTGATAGATGTATGCCTCAATACTATTTTCTATCCATTCGTGTGGCAATAGCATAATACTTTATATTAATTAATTTTTATCCCTACATTTGCTTTTAACAGTAAGTACTACATTTATTACGGATAGCAAAAATGCGATTACTAATAAGCTATAAACTATGATTGAATTAACTTCTAGTATTCTGATGATACTTCCAACAGTAACCAATATCATAGAAACATAAAATAATATTGCCTTTTTCATGATACATTACAATTATGAGATTGCCCCCTCAAACGAAATACTAAAATGCCCCTGTTAGAATTTACTCTAACAGAGGCATCTGTCAGAAAAAATCCCTTTGTGGGGGATAACCTCTTGGTTAATAATATTATTCTTCTCTATTATCTTTTCCCATCTCCCAAGCTAATGTTGCAATGATTGCCATATAAGCCACAGTAGCTCCGATAATTACTCCAACTACTCCTCCATTAGTGTTTCTCATTTCAGTAATGGAAAGGTTTTCAATATTGCTCATATTCTTATTAATTTAATAAATGTTAGTCTTCCTTTTTTTGATTACAACTTATTTCATAAATAGCTAGTCCAAATAAACCTCCTAAGGCAAAAATTATAAGCCGTTCTTCATTTTTTGTCAAAGCTCCACCATTAATAGTTTGTAGTTCTTGCATGCTCATAGCCTGCATCATTTCAGTTTTCTCCATACGTTACTTTTTTACATGTTACCATCAAATAATAATTCTCTCAAGCGGATTCAATTTTTCCAACTGCTCCTCTGTCGGAGGGTAATACCCACCAGTAATTAAGAGGCTTTCATTTTGATTTAATTCTTTCATACTGCATTTAATTGATTAGTTAATACCATGTGATTTCTATGAAATTTTTACTGTTTGGTTTGTTTCAAAATATCCCCAAACGGTTTACTTTTAAGAAAGTCTGGCAATCCATGTTCCGTACAGGTTTCACCATTAGGTCCCGGTGCCACACCACCGATTAGACTTTTCAACTCTTCTTTCTCTAATAATTTTAATTCTTCTCCTTTCATAATGTACACTTTTTAAAGAATGATTATCTATTCGTTTTTTTGTTCTTTGATGCAAAAGAACACCGACTTCACCAGCCATTATGTTACCTTTATGTTATCATTAGGTTAATGATGAAATCATTTCTTTATGACTTCTATCCATTTCCCATTTACAAAACGCCATACTTTTTCACCTCCAAAAGTGTCTCTCAATTCTTGTTCGTTCATTTTTCTCATTGCTATATATATTTAAGTTGTTAATTATTACGATGCAAAAGTATTGTAAAATTATACTTTCTAACGTTACCATAAGGTTAATGTTATGTTATCTTTTCTGCGGTTTTTATCCCATTTGTCAAGTAAGTACACACAATAATGTACAAACCAATTGATACGGATATAGAAACACAAACATTCAACTATGATAATCCAATAAATAGTTGTATATTTGCACTAAAATAAGATGATACAATATAAGTATATTCGTTGGTTTACATATATAGGTTTATTAGCTATAATTACATTGCAATGTATATGGCTACACACTACATATAACTTAATTAAACAAGATATACAAGACGAGTGTAATCGCATATTAAACAATGCCTTATACGCAGAAGTAAATCGTGTATCCCAATATATACCAGATGGAAAAGAAATTGCAGGAGGAACTCAAAATGACTCTGTGCCATCAATAACATATTTATATGACGGATTGTATCAACTTGGAATCAAATACTCCATCCAGGAAATCGATTCTATTGTCGGGATGCAATTAAGGGAACGAAAAATATTTTCAGATTATACTATTTTGTCTATAAATCCTGAAACTCATTCGATATATGAGAAAAGCAATGATTGTAAACTTTTTCAATTTGGCATTATACAATCGAGCATTATTCCTACACGACTGGATTTCTCATATGGGATACAAATAGCTTTAAACAGCCCATATTTACATATCATAAAAAGGTTGGGATTGCTTCTTATATTAACAGTTTTATTAGTCGTATTTGTAATATCTTGTATAGCCTATCAAATAAGAATCATTGTTCGTATAAATAAGATTTCGCAGATTCGTGAAGATTTCTCATATGCAATGGTTCATGATATGAAAACGCCTCTAAGTACAATATTGACAGCGTTGAGCTTCTTGCAAGGAGGAAAACTGGATAATAAACCTGAAACAAAAGAAAAATTCTTCAATATAGCAAAGGAAGAGGCTAATCACCTACTGACACTCACGAACAAGGTTCTGACTATATCAAAACTTGAGAATAATAAGTTAGAGATGAGTCTTGAAAAGATAATGTTAGAACCGATGTTTGACAGACTGTCAGAAAAATTCAGAGTAAAGTCGCTAAAGCCTGTATTTTTTGAATTTGATTTTCAGGTTAATGAAATTTATGCTGATGCGGAATATATTGAAGAAGTATTCAGTAACATGATAGACAACTCAATTAAATATTCCAAAGAGCGCGTAAACATTAAAATTTCCTCATCAAGCAACGATCTATATAATATCATAAAGATATGCGATGATGGTCTTGGAATATCAGAGAAAGACCTGCGAAATATATTTGATAAGTATGAACGTGTTGCGGCCAGTCGCAGCAGGAAAAAGCAGACTGCCGGATTTGGTCTTGGACTAAACTTCGTTCAGCAGGTTGTTGAGGCTCATAATGGAAGAATTATCGTTAATAGTATAAAGGGAGAGTTTACAGAATTTATTATTTATCTACCACAAATAATCGAAAATTTATGACAAGGCTATTACTTATTGAAGACGATGCCAACTTATGCTATATCGTACAGGCAGGCCTACAGGAAATAATCGGAGGTTATGAGGTTATTGTAGCCACAAACGGAAAAGAAGGTTTAGAAGCATGGAAAAATCAAAAACCAGACATCATCATATCTGATATTGATATGCCTGTGATGGACGGTTTTGAAATGGTAAAACGAATCAGAGAAACGGATGGTGACACACCGATACTATTTGCCTCTGCTTTAACATCACCGAAAGATGTTCGTAAGGGGTATGACATAGGTGTTAACAATTATATAAAGAAGCCATTTGTTCCTGATGAACTTGATGCGCATCTTCACGCTATTCTGAAGATGAAAGAAGGCAAGAAAAGCAGAAATGAAGAAGACTTATGCAACTTCGGACATTACACCTTAAATACCAAATACTCTACATTGCTTGACAATGTAACAGATAAACGATTCATGCTTACTGTAAGAGAAGCGCAGATTCTTCAGGTGTTGGCAGAAAACAAAGGTGAAGTAGTGAGAAGAAATGTCATTTTAAGCCGTTTTTGGAATACTGAGGATGATTATTTCGCATCTCGCAGCCTTGATGTATTCATTACCAAACTCAGAAAGCTATTTGCCGCTGATTCTTCAATAGAGATTATTACCAAAAGAGGAACTGGACTTATACTTGAAGTCCAGGAATAATCTTCAAGTTTTTGGCACTAAATTTATTATATTGAAGCGGAAAATATATTACGTTAAAGTAGCTCATGTCATGATCAAATATATCCATGGTAATTGCTACTTTTCATTTATAGAGTAAGAGAGAAGAAACCATTATTCAACCTGTGTCATATGGCTTTCCATTATTTGCACTAATTGTGGTGCTAATGGAGTGACTATTGTACTATCATCCCATTCAGAAAAAGGCTCGTTTGATTTTGATTTCCTTACTTTTTTGTACTGTCTCATTTCGTCTTTGGAGATATACTTGTGTTCCAAAACATATAGTTCATCAAAAACTTCAATCATCTGTTCTTTGGGCTCCTTCTTGTGACTAAAAAACAACCTTCTATAGTTCTTTCGGTTTATCAAATCCATATAAGATTGATATTCAGACTTATATATATAATTTTCTGTCTGATAAAAGTTCTCAAGCCGTGTAGTATAACCAAATAGTGTTTTAGGCTTCTTTTCTTTAGTAGTAAGAGCATCATATTCAACTCGCAATACCCCTTGAACTGTATCTAACCTTATTACACCTCCAACCATTTCGTTTAAGAATAATCGGCAATCTATACTATCCGCATTATATCTCCATCCTTCTTTTTTTAATGATTCTATTAATGTGAGACCATCCAAATATGGAGTATAAATATATTTATCGACAAGAGTATTTGTTCTTTTCGTATCCTTTTCAATCAATTCGTTGTTTTGGAAAGTACGGATCTTTTGAACAAATCTCTCCGTATCTTTATGTTTTACATTGATAAAAAAATCCAAGAAGCCGTCTCTGAAATATTTCATGCAAGAATCATTCAGTTGATAGCTTCGGAAGTAAGTCTTAAGATAAATGTAATCTGTATTCTTTGCTGTAACTGTCACCTCTTTCAATTGATAGTCAATAGGAGAAAGAAAAACAGATTTGCCTTTCTTAAATTGTGAGGATTTCACATTCTTTGGATTATAGGCAATATGCTGTATAGTAACAATCTCATCACTCAAGTTTTTAGGTAAATTACCGTCAATGTCTGTCGTTCCAACGACAGCCCCTTTGTTATTTAAAATCTGCGCATAGGATATTGGCTGATTTGTTGTTTTATCCAGCAATACAGCCTGACCTGAGACATTCAGATTTACAATGAATAATAAGGATAAAATAGTGCAAATTTTTACTTTCATACTAACAAAAGAACTTATTGTCATCCAAAACTATAATAATCTTGGATGACAATGAGAGAGATAATGTTAATCTACATTCTTACCGTGAAATACACGAATGCCGAAGATAAAGATTTCTGTGTTTCCTTTAATTCCGTCCATAGCACCAGTTACTTTAATAATGGATATACCACCACCATTAGTACTTTTCATTTCTTGCAGATTCATCTCCTGCATACAAACTTCTGTTTTCATAACTTTTAAAATTAAATGTGAATAATAATTGTCATTTATTGCAATAAATTTTCAAACTGCAATCAATCAAGTTTGTTGTTCTTTTAACACTGCAAATTTAGCTTGTCTTATTGGTGGCAAATGTTAAGCTAATGTTATTTTTAGGTTATCCATATTGTTTAATGTATCCTTTCAGAACTGACTATGCTTTTTGTTATTATAAAGCAACTGGTATTCCACCCATCAGCAACGCCAAATCCCGGAATGATACTTTCCTTTGAATTGAAAGTTCCAATAGACTATGAAACAGATTGGTTTAAGAGAATGAGGTCTATAATGAGTGAAATACCTGTTGCATGGCAGAAGGGCTATTGTCATATAACATTAGCATTCATAGATGATACTCCGATCGATTTGGACTTGCGCCAAATCATCAAGAAAAATCTTGATGCAATAGAAACGCCTACTCTCACATTTGACAAAATAGGGGCATTTGAAATTACTACAGGATTGGGTTTTATTCATCTTGGTGTTTCAGAAATACCATCGCAGTTTTTGTCTATGGTAGAATCTATGCGCAATGATTTGAAAGACGTTGCTGTAAGATGTTTTCTAATTTCAGGTTGCATGTAACGCTCGGTAGGGTTAGACTGTCTGGCCTTATTATTTCAATTATTGATAATATAGCAAATACAGTTGACTTGCAACTATTGCTGTCCGATAAAACTCAAAAGAGCAATCGAGTAGGAGGTAAACACTAATCATAGGTGCTTATCTCTTACTTTCGTGTTCACTGACCTCTCACACCACCGTACATGCGGTTCCGCATACGGCGGTTCCTATTTTAGGTGTCATTCGAGATACGATCCCATTAAAGTGGCATACCCTGCTGAGCGTAGTTTATTGTTATCTATCGTCCTTGTTAAAATAGGACTATCAGCTATTCGCCAATAACTCTTGCGAGTATTACCCCATTCGTATGCTTGGTATTGATTGATACCATATCTGATGAGGTTTGCCACTTTTGTCCTGACTTTCTTCCAAGCTTTCTATATACACATGCGTATTCTACGTCTTAACCATTCATCAGTGTCAAGTAGGAGACGTTTCATATTGGCAAGGTGATAGTAACCTACCCAACCTCTTATGTATTCTTTCAGCTTTTGCTTTCTCTTGGCGTGTCCTCATCCATTACTGCGACTTGTCAGTTCTTTTAGCCTTGACTTCATCTTGGCTTTGGACTTTGGGTGTACCGTGAGTTGGCATTTGCCGTTCATTACATAAAAGGAGTAGCCAAGGTATTTCACTCTGCGCACATACGACACTACGGCCTTTTCCTTGTTGATTTTGAGATATAGAGCATTCTCTATAAAGCGGTGAAAGAAGAAAGACAAATGTAGTTACTGCGTAGTACCATTATTTCGAGTACTTTACTACACGTTAATCCTTTTTCTTTCACCGCTTTATCCCTTAATGTAGTTATGTAGTAAGATACAATCTCAGTGAAAGAAAAAGGAAAGATAAGAAATAATCAATTAGTTATTCGTGTTACCGAACATAAACATCGGTATTATCACGGATACAGGTTTCTGCAACCTCTCACAGATATACTTTCTGAACAAATGCGCTTCCGTACTGTCCAATTGAAAGGACAAGGCGATGATTGTTGTTAGTGAATAGAGCGGAGCATAACCTTTGAGTTGTCCGTTAATGATGATTTCCTCCTCACCTGCAACCTTCTCATTGGGATGTAGATGGGAGGATTTCATTACTGTTTGCAGTCTATGGTTAAGTTTACTCCACGTTACTCCGAAGAACCTTGTGAGTTCGCCCTCTGTCATGACTATCTTTCCGTTTCCCTTTTGGATTATCTGCATATTGCTGCCCCAATCAAAATAACTGCGCTGATTTCCCGCGCTGGTCTTCGTCTTTGATTTATAGCTCGTATTCATGCCGTATCCCCCTTTCTGCCATTTAAACTAACAATCAATGGAATTTTCTTTGTAGCTGCATCCACATCCGCATTTGTGGTATTGTTATCCTTAGCCTTGTACTTGGCAATGAGCCTGTCCATATCCTCTGATATCTTTTTGTCCGTCACCTGCGCATAAACTTGAGTGCTTGATATGGAGGCATGCCCCATCATCTTGGCTATGCTCTCAATAGGAATACCTGCGCTTAGGCTCATCGTGCCGAATGTATGTCTTGCCATGTGGAAGGAAAGTCTTTGGGGAATACCACAAGCCTTTCCCACAATACTCAGTTTGGTATCCATGACACTACGGCTGCAATTACGGTGAAAGACAAGGTGGTCATCTTTTTCTTTCACCGTCTGCTGTTCCTCGCTTCTTTCCTGCTCTTTCTGGCAATGACTGATGATAGCTTCCGCTATGGGATGTAACGGCACGATGAACTCAACCTTGGTCTTCTGACGTTCCTTTCTTATGTACATCTGTCCGTCCGCTGCCGTTTGGATATGCTTGTATTCCAAATTCTCCATATCTGAGATAGCCAAGCCTGTGAAGCAGGAAAAGATGAACATCTGTCTTGCTAACTCTGTTTCCTTGTCATTCATCCTCATTGACATAAGTTTCATTACATCGCTCTTTTGCAGAAAGCGTATCTTCTTTTCCTCTTTCTCATACTTGGCATTCTCAAACGGATTGCAGCGGATAATCTTCTTGCTGACTGCACGGAACATTAGTCGGCTCAGCCAGCAGAGGTTGCTGTTGACGGTAGATGCTTTCAGTCCACGCTTTTTGAGAAAGAAGCGGTATTCCTCGAACAAGTCCTCTGTAATTGTTCCGATGGATATGTCCTGTACTCCTTTGTTTTCTACAAATTCACGGAGATTTCTGTCAGAATAAAACAAATTCAGGTAAGTTCCCTCTGCCCTTGATCTGCCAACACTTTCCTTGACTGTTTGGAGTTCCGCCCAGCTCATGGCAAGGAGCGTGGTCGGATTGGTGGCAATACCCTGTAAGCGGTTCTTGATAAGCTCCACACTTACCACTCCATCCTTTACAAGAATATCCCGATAGGTCTTTTCCACCAAATCCCTGAACTCATTAATTCTTTGATTGGTCTTCTTGTTGGTTGTCAAACCCTGCTTGGTGTTCCACTCAGAGGGCTGGCACTCTTCGCCCGTGTTAATGGCTGTGTTCTTTCCGTCTATGGTGATACGGCAGATAATGGCGGTATTGCCGTCTGTCTTTGTCTTCTGTCTGTTGATATAGAACAGTATCTTGAATGTACTTCTCATTGTCTTGGTGGTTTGAAGTTAATTAAATGAATAGATAAGAAATCAAATGACTTAATAAGGATTAGATAGCCAACTGCATCTCTTCGGTGAAAGAAAGGAAACGGTCAAATTCCTCAAAGAGTTTCTGTGGGGTTACCTTTGCATAACGCTCGGTCATGCTCACGTTGGAATGCCCCAGCATCTTACTCACGGTCTCAATCGGTACACCCTGTTCAAGCGTGATGAGTGTGGCAAATGTGTGCCTTGCCGTATGTGTAGTAAAAGGAAACGAGATGCCTGCACGAAGCCGCAGGGCTTTCAAATAAGATTGGTAAGTGACATATCCCATGAAAGGGAGCAATGTTTCCCTTTCATCGCTGTGGAGCTTCTCCATCAGCCGTATGGCTTCGGGCAGCAGTTTGACACGGCAAGGCACACTTGTCTTCTGACGGTTGAACTTCAGCCAAAGGCTACCCTCGTCATCACGCACAAGATGGGACTTGTCCAGTTCCATCAAATCACAATATGCAGCACCCGTATAACAGGCAAAGAGGAAAATATCCCTTGCCGTTTCCATTTCCTCCTCCAAGTCCTCAAAGTGGAGAGTCTTTAACTTCTCAAATGCCCCTCTGTCAAGTGCTTTGGGGAGTTTCTTGTTACCCTTGCTGATTTTGACTTTGTCGAAAAGCAGGATGTCTGCCACCCCCTCACGGTAAGCCAGCCTGCATACCGTTTTCAAATGGGTGGCGACATTGTAGAATGTGCTTTCCTGAAATCCACACTCTCCCAAGAAGTACTGCTGAAACTCATGGATGAAGTTCTCTGTCAGTTGTGAGAAGGCTAAGTCAGAAACCTTATACTTCGCTTGGATGAACTCCTGCAAGTGGATTCTCGTGGAGTGATAGCTTGCCATTGACTCTTTTCTGATGTCTACACCGACATGACTTTCTTTCTCTTTGATGAGCATATCAAGCCTTTCGATGAGCATGCACCGTGTCTGCACACTGCCTTGAAACAGTTCCTTCACATCGGTTGCGTCAAATGGGCAACCTCTTGCAAGCAAAGACTGATAGGCTGACTGAATGGACAGCAGCAAGTTCTCCAACCTGCCATTCACTTCCACCGCCTCACGGCTCTTGCCATCCATTCTGCTCTCACGGGGATTCCACAAGTCAGGATTGCAGGAGAGCTTGCAACTGAACTGCGCAATACTCCTTCCAAGTGTGATACGTCCCATGATCGGAGCCTTACCCGACTTGTCCAGACCGCTCTTTTTGAGGTAGAGCAACACCTTCATTTTTTCTGTTTTCATACGCTTTGATATTTTGTGGCAAAATTACCAATTTCAAAGCGTTCATCACTTATGCAGAAAACTGCCGACCGTCGCAACAGCCGCACGAGCAAAAATAATTCAGTTACCGAATATTACTCCATCGTTACCTATGACGAAATCGGGTAACGGTTTAGTAACTGAACTTCTGCCTAAATCTGCATATTCCTGCCCTTTTTGAAAAGAGCACTTCTATGCAAATTATTCCGTTTCCTGCTCATTATCAGTCTGTTTACACCAACTTCGATATTTCTTCATTTTCATTGATTAGTTGTGCCTCTAAAGCATGCAAATAGTTAGCTTATCTCAATGCTTCAGCCGCCAAAAAGTGATAAAAATAGGAATAAAAAGAGACGACATAAGCATAACATACTCAATAACAATGAATTATGAATATCGCTCATAATTCGCGTATTTGCGACCAACTGTGACGTTGGTTGTTTACACGCGAGTTTTGAGAGGCACTTTGTAAAGAAAATTCAGCATTTAATTTCCTTCCATGCAGCGTACTTGCAAGTTTACATGCGTTGTGTTGTTGGGTGT
>NZ_HG417095.1:77316-214889 GCF_000455445.1 Hoylesella timonensis 4401737 = DSM 22865 = JCM 15640
TGTCTTTCGTTGTAAAAATATCATTCATTTTTTTGCTTGTTTCTTTCTAATTATCAAATAAATACAGTATCTTTACCAAAAATATTTATTCATAACATATCATGTACACACAAGAACAAGGATTATACATCGCACATGGACAGAATGGCCCGATTGTGTTGAACGGGGCAATGGTCAATCGACATGGCTTGGTGGCTGGCGCAACAGGTACTGGCAAAACAGTTAGTTTGCAGGTAATGGCGGAATCTTTCTGTCAGGCTGGCGTGCCCTGCTTTATGGCTGATATGAAAGGCGATTTGTCTGGTATTAGTCAGGCTGGTCATCTCACAGGCTTTATCGAGAAACGTATGGCAGAATTTGGCATACACAATCCCACGTTCCAATCTTGTCCTGTACGCTTTTTTGATGTTTATGGTGAACAAGGGCATCCTATGCGCGCTACTATTTCAGAGATGGGACCAGAATTGTTGACACGACTTCTTGAACTCAACGACACGCAAGCCGGTATTCTGAATATTGTGTTTCGTGTCGCGGACGAAAGGGGATTGTTAATAATTGACATGAAAGATTTGCGCTCCATGCTCGACTATGTTGGACAGCATGCAAAAGAGTACACCACGAAATATGGGAATATTTCTTCAGCCTCCATAGGAGCCATTCAACGTTTACTGCTTCAATTGGAAAGTCAGGGTGCCGATAAGTTTTTTGGTGAGCCATCTTTTGATATTAACGACTTGTTACAGACCGAAGGGGGCAAGGGAATTATGAATGTTTTAGCAGCAGACAAATTGATGTTGCAACCAAAACTCTATTCTACTTTTCTGCTTTGGCTCATTTCAGAACTCTACACTGCATTGCCAGAAGTGGGCGATCAGCCATTACCTAAGTTAGTGTTCTTTTTTGATGAAGCGCACATGCTTTTTGACGGAACATCTAAAGCGCTCATCGATAAGATAGAGCAGGTGATACGTCTTATCAGAAGTAAAGGAGTGGGCATCTTTTTGATTACCCAAAGTCCCACAGATATTCCCCTCAATATTCTTGGACAATTAGGCAATCGTGTACAACATGCACTGCGTGCCTATACGCCCAAAGATCAAAAAGCCGTAAGAGCTGCAGCTGAAACCTTTCGCGCTAATCCCGCTTTTAAGACAGAAGAGGCGATTACGAATCTTGAGACAGGCGAGGCACTGGTGTCGTTCTTAGATGCAATGGGAGCTCCTCAGGTAGTTGAACGTGCCAAAATGTTATTCCCGTTGAGTCAGATTGGAGCCATCACCGACGAACAACGTAAAACAATCATCGCCCAATCGAAATTGGGGATTAAATACAATCAGCCGATTGACCGCGTGAGTGCCTATGAACAATTAATGCAGATGAAACAGCAAGCCGAACAAGAAGTGGCAGAAGATAGCGATAAAACAACTCCCACGAGTGCTGAACACAGTGGTAACACGCTATTCAGTAAGATTTTGAAATCCGTTATTACTGCCCTTACTGCCACATTTGCCTCTATCTTAGGCACTGCTGTATCTAATAAAGTGACAGGTAAAAAATCACGTTCCCGAACATCGACTACCGAACGTGCTGTTAAGAATGCCACTTCTGCAGCCGCGCGCACGATGACACGTGAAATAACCCGTAGCATTTTGGGTAATCTTGTCAAGTAGATGACCGCATCAATAAGCTCAATTATTTTCTTAGATTAAAGTAGGAGTCATCTTCAACGTAGCTAACAGTTGTGCTTCTGTGCTGTATGTGGGCGAAATAGACAAATAACCATGTTTATTTCGTCCACATTTTTTTTGTACACAGCATATAAAAGAGATGGGTGGAAACGAGCATATCGTTCCACCCATCATCGATTTTATCGTAGTGTATCTTATCGTCGTGTTATATTGATAATGTTGTTTTGTTCATCTTATTCTGTTAACAACGTTATGGTTCTTGTTTATAATCATCGGCAGACCATACAAGCCCATCATTATCCTCAAAACTATCATTAAAGTCAAACTGCTTTGCACCTGCTGCATCGTCTTCTAACGACGCTACTACAGTTTTCAATAGATCGTCGGCGTTGATTTTAATTATGTTGATGAGGGGCTGTTGATATATCTTCTTCATTTGTTTGCTTATTTAATGATTTTCTTTCCGTTCTGAATATAGATGCCTTGAGGGAGGAGTTGTAGATTTCCCGTTGGGCTAACCATGCGTCCGTCAATGGTGTAGATGGGTGCATGTGATGGTGTGTTATCTTTAGCTTCGATTTGCTCAATACCCGTCACCGAACCATCCCAAATCTTGAATTCGATACTCTTCGCCAAGTTGCCAGCCGATTGCATGGAGCGCAGGTAGGCACGGAAAGGCTTAAACGAAGCACCGTTAGATTTTACGTAATTGAATTTCTGTGTATTGAAACCGAAGATATAGTTCGTGTAATCTCCGTCTTTGGCTGGTAAGTTGCGATATTGGTAGGTGCCGATGAAGTCGCCTGTGGCAATGTTGCTGGCAGGGATTTGCTTGTTGACAAACTCGATAGGCTTTTCATTGGCATCCGTGATAGCCTTGCTCGGTTCTATCAAATAAGGTGTGTCTGCTATGGTAGAGGTCACCTCCTTAAATGTAGCCGTGTTGCCATCGGCGTTCTCGAACTTGTAAGCCTTTGATATGTTGAACTTGGACAGCTCTGTTGCGTTCATCGCGAAAGGCAGGCAGATGGTAGACATGCTGTGATATTTGCCGTTAGCATCTTGTCTACGGGCAAAGTTGCGGTCGAACCAAACCTTATCAGCCGTAAAGCCTTCCTTTACACCAAAGGTATAGCCGCTCTCCATGTATTGTTTCTTGTCATTTTTCAACCATACGCCGGTGTTTGCTTTGAATGAGCCATTGTCGTTTGTCAGCACACCACGGTCAGTAAGATAAAGCAGAGGCATATTTTTCCCTTCTACTAAGACGTTGCAAGGGTGTTCGTGCCCTTCAAGTGCAAAGGTAGTGTTTGCATTAACCTTTACCACACGATTGAGATTGTCTCCTCGGTCAAAGAGGCTGAACTTTTTTTCTTTTGTCAGGTCAACGTACGATGTGTTAATATCATCATCACCTATATTATTGGGGGTGTAATTCGCAGATGTTTGGTAGTATCCATGCTGATTGGGACGCCACAGCATAAAAATGTCGCTCACCTCAAATTCTTGGTCAGAAGTGAGAATCATGTAGCCTCTCGATTCCATTTCTTGCCCTTGAATGTTTTCTATCTGAGTCATTCTAACTGGAAATTCCAATTTCAACCATCCACCATTAGCCTCACGTTTTAGATAATCTACACGACCATGTTTATTAACCGTGCCGTATGCAGTATTTTTTGTAAGATCGGAAGTGTCGTCAATACCAACACCTGCTATGACGGCACCATCTGTTTCAACCATTTTGTACTTTTTATAAATATAGTCCCAAGCCTTGATACTCATTCGGACCTTAGCACCTTTTGGTGCACGTACAATGGCTTGCAACAGTGTATAGGCTAAACCGTCCTTTTGTTCTTCGATTGTAGCAATAGGCATGAGTGCATTGATGGTAAGACGATATTTTCCATCTGCGCCTTTAGGAGCTACTACAACCTTGTCGTTACTAACTTGTCCTGTCCACCCTAAAGCGTTTTGTTTGTATTTGTTTCGGGCATATTGATTGTTGTTAGCATCTGTGGTCTTGAATTCCTCCCACACAGGATCGAAAAGATATGTACCGTCGCCATTGTTTTTCACAAACATCACACCTTTGTTCATGTGCTGATTAAAATCATTATAGCGATTCAAAAGGTTGGTGCGATAGTGAGCACTAATAGTTTTTGGTCAGCGAGTAGTGAGCCTTCGGTGGTGCTATAGCATTTAACTGTATTATCGATGGGGCGAGGGATGCGAACCGTTTCGAGAACTTTACCAGTGTAGTCTTGGAAGAATAATTTAATACTGCTTTGCACATCCATATTCCACCAGCCACCGCCTTGAACTACAAAATCATCAAATTCTACCAAGTCATTCTTATCTTCATTAATATTTGAGTTGTAATAATGAAAGTGACAATAATTTGATAAATCATACGGATTTCCATTGGCATCGGTTCCTACAACTTTAACAGATCCGGACGTTTTATAAATTACGCCATTATCTTTAACGGTTCCTATGCGCATGTGAAAATCTTTCCAGTTGTCGTTAGCTTCACGATTCACACGCTCGTTGACAAATGAAAATGTAATTTCACCGTGGAGGGTATACTTACCATAGGTATAATTTTTTGTCCTGTACGTGTACAACAATTCTTTCGGATTGTTCGTATTTACTGTCCATTCCCTGTTACCAGCCTTGGCTGTGACGGAGGACAGCAGTGCGAGGCACGTAATTAATAATGTGTAAAGATGTTTTCTTGTCATCATTGTTATAAATGTGTTAATTAATTCTTCATACATGTTTGTCAAAAGGGTGATCACTAACAGCGTGTGTAACATGTAGTCTATCATCAAGGCTTTTGCACAATCAGATAATATAAATTATCCAAGCTACTGCAAGTTAAATTTATTACAAAAGTATTCAGAAATTTAGAAAAATAATTACCTTTTCCTGAATTATTAAGAAACATTAACAAGTAGATATAGTCGTTAATAAAAAGGAGCGCTATTGTGAAAGACACTTAATTTATAAGCCTGCTTCGGAAAAGTGACGAAATGAGGAAAGTTCAATAAATCCTATAGTATGAGGATATTATAATGCCAAACGGCTCATCATTTTCATGATATTTCAAGGTCATGTTAGCTGTATTTCTATCTCATAGTATCAAGCATCTTGGAGTGTACGAATAAGGGGTTTAATGTGTGTTGATAGAAAAGGTTACCTCTGTGGGATACAAGAAGCCTTTTATAGATTATAAAAAAACGACAGACTATCTATCTTTGGAGACGGTCTGTCGCTTTTTACATATAGGATGAGCTGATGCTCATACATTCAAATTCATAGACTATTATTTAACAACAAATTTGCATCCTTTTACAACATATACTCCTGCTGGAATTTTTGTTTTTTCGCCCGCACGGCGTATCATCTGCCCAGAGAGGTTGTAGATGTTGTTTTCTGAAAGAGTCTTTTCATCTACATTAACTGTATTGATACTATTAGGTAAATTGAAGTGTGGAATTACCAGTAGATTGCTGTTCACAAGTTTTGCTGGAATCGTGTAGCTTTCACCTGTGAACTCGAGCTTGTCTTCCCACCATTGGCGATTACCATTATCATCATATTTGCCGTCACCTGCGTAGTTGTATTCGTTTCTGAGATTGTAACCGTGACGTACGGTAGCACCTGTGATATTGTAATTTTGTTCAGGTTTGAATGTTAATGGCAAGTCCTTACCATATTCAGCTGTGGCGTTCATCTCGGTGGTAAGTATATTGCCGTTCTTTTCTACCGTGCCGTTCTTAGCATCAGCGCCCAATTTTCCTTCTGCAGCATGGACATTGATAAGTACATCAATGATATCACCTCCGTTTTGGTAAATCAAATTACGAGGATCATCGTTTCCTCCTGGTTTTAAGCTATTCCAATCGAGTTTGAAGCGCATGCGGTAGATGCCAGGTGTGATGTCGACAGGTACTCTAAATGGCGCCATTTTGATATTGTTAGGTTTAGGGAACTCTGATTTGTAGAAACGTGTTCCATCACTCTTGTACCAAGTGTTCTCATCGTTGTTGGAATTGTGTGCCGAGAAGCTCACCACTTCACAGTTATCTTCACGAGTCGGCTTGCAGTTGGCATCAAAAGAAATACCTGTTTCAGCATCGAAGTCACCAGAGTTATCCCAGTCAATGTAAGCATAACCACTCATCCATAGAGCACTATAATCGATATACGGTGTGTAGGTCTCGCCAGCAACTACATCGAAGAGAGCCTTCTCTGTGGCATCAAGATAGAGTTGCTTGGTAATACGTGACTGTATATCGTTATTTGGGAACTTTTGTAGTGTTCCGTCGTTACTATAGAGACCGATGTGCATCATGTAGCGGTCTTCACGTGTGTGAGGAGTTTTTTTATTGAAGTTAATGTCGTAAATACCAGTGTTTCCTGAAACATCTGAAGGATCAACAATCTCATCGGGGGTTCCCTTGTTTACCGTAAACCACTTGATTTCTGATTTAGTCTTAAGATCTGTAGAAACAGCTCGTACACCTATTTCCATAGTTTCTGCATCTGCAGCAAAAGGTACTTTTGATACGATTGTAGCCCATTGAGAGGTACGTCCAACCTCTAAGATGTCTCCAGTTTCAGTTTTGCATACTATTTCAAAGTGGTCAATGTCATTGGCCTCGTTAAAACAGCGTCCATACTCATCAGGGGTCGCATCAACTTTCCAGTGTATTTTGAGCGTTATGTTATCAACGTCTTCGGCCACTGTGGTTGCGGAAAGAATTTCTTTGATACCCTTTGGTGTTTTGACCGTGTTGTCGTTGAGTTCAATCTTACCTACAAGGATATCTGCATTACCTTTTATGCGGAGTGCGATACGTTCAATCGTTCCTTGCCCCAAATCAGCTAACTTGATGGTGTTCTCGTGCCAGTTACTTCCAATTGCCCCAGCAGCGTATTCCTTCCATGTGCCGTCTACTTTTAATAGTAGCGATAGTGTTGCATTGCCTTCTAACGATTTTGTGGCAATCTTTGCTATAGGTTCTGTTCCAAGCTGCATCTGTGTCTTATACAGAATGATGTCAGCACCTTCAGCGCCTGCATTGCCTTTCAAACTTAAGCATGAACCTCCGACATAAGCATCAGTATGATAGAAAGATGCCTTAATTGTGGAGTTCACATTTGTGGTACCAGCCTTGTAGATGAGCCATCGGTAAGTGGGAACCACATCTTGTGCAGCCATATTATACCAGCCACCTTTTGTTTGTTTCACGCCGTTCAAGTAATAATAATTTCCATTGCCAAGGTTGAAGTGTGTAGCAAATGCCTGCTTGCCTTGTATGGTTGAACGTTCTGGGAAGAATTCCGCCATACCGCAGAAGCTTGCCAGTTTATCAGCATAAGTAGCAGAGGTGCTGCCACTAAGCGAAGGTCTATTGGCTGGATTGCCATTACCACCAGAAATGAAATGTTCCTGCATCAGTTGGTAGTCTGCTTGCCATTTCTCTGGTGTGGCTCCTTCAGATTTGTCGTAGATATGGGTACGTTCGTGTTCTCCCCATACAATCAGTCCCATTTTATCAGCGCCAGGTTTAGCCAGACGTGTCCATGTGCGATCCATGCGCAGGATGTGTACACCTTGGTATACTCTGTCTGTGCCACCACAAAACTGTTCGGCTATGGACTGTGAGTTATCAATGTTGTCTGAAATGTCTCCACCCGAGTAGTTGAGGAAACACTCGTGAACAGGCTCTTCTTTCGTGCCGACAAGATATTTGGCGTTGCTCTCATTTAATGACGACTCATTAGTGTAAATCAACGAGTTGTAGTCTAAGAAGTTGCGTTCTTTGGCCTTTTTGTACAGTGCTTTATGGAAAGCTATCACGTCAGCATTTGTGTAGCCATGTGCCTCCCAGTTATACACAATGCCGTCAGACCCGAAAAACATCAAAGCATTAATCATGGGCTCAACGTAAACATATTTGCCATTTTCTTTGGTGGAGATGAGCTGAATCCATTTTGTATCATCCGCACCACCAAATGTGGATTCAAAGAACATTTGACCTGACATACAACGGCTACCGTTTTTGTGAGCAGCGTCTACCCAAGATCCAGGAGCTTGGAAGAAGCCGTGGTTCCATGATCCGAAAGCTTCGGTGTAGTTCCACATGGTATAGACGTCGGAGTGTCCCAATTCATCACTTGGATACCCATGGTATCCATGAAGCCCATTGCCCATTGGTGTACACATGAATAATTTACGATAATCGTACAGATTTGTCAGCAAATGATCTTTGGGGTTGACCAACTGGCGACGTTGCACGTGTGAGCGGATGAACTCCAGATCATCGAGTGAGATACCAGCATCTTTAAACTGTTGATCTGTAGGATAATTGCGTCCTTCTTTCTGAGCTTGTAAAAAGAGTTGTAGAATTGTCTCAGGTACTACACTGTCAAACTCGTAGAATCCGTTTTTTGCGATGCCATTCATGGAGGTTATCGCCAAAATGATAAACAGAAGTAAATGTTTTGTCATTTTCATCATTTTTAGTTTTTGAAGTTAATAATATAGGTTAATGATAAACAGCAAGCTCTGCCATTCTTATTTTTTCACTGAACCCCTCGTGGAATACAATCTTTACGTATTCTACTTCTAAAGGTGAGTAAAGCCTCAAAACCAATGGACTATATGCCGATGGTAATGGAAACTCAACAATGCCAAGCGATTGCCATTCCTCACCGTCATTACTTGTGAATAATTCAATAATTTTTGGACTGCCGCTATAATCTCCATTGTTGTCGTATGGCCATATGGCAAGACCACTTAATACTGATTTCTTATTGAATCGTACTTGTAACCAGCCCTCTTTTTCACAGAACCATTGTGTGTTAGGTCTACTGTCGTAAAGTCGACGTAGGTGGTTGGAGCGAACGTTAGCTTTCAGTGTGAAGAGATTGATTGGGTAAGGTGTTATACCGTTCGTAGAACCTTGGAAGATGTTACGAACTTGTTTGCTGATGGTCCAGTAACATACATCTCGGCCTTTCAGGATTTCTATGCCACTGTTAGTGGTGATTTGTAATGCTATGATACCTTCTCCTTTCAGGCTCTCTACATCTTTAGTTTGTTCCAGCGATATGCGTAATGGTTTGGTGGAAATTGTTTTTCCTGCAGGTATCACTACACTTTGCTCGAGCATTTTTACCGATCCTGTTGGTAATGGAGTCTTTAGAGTGTCATATTCGTGAGCTACTATCGGGCTCTCCGTAACGCTTACAGTAATGTCATGTGACACTTCCTTGGATAGGTGTACATAAAACTCAACCGTATCTTTTGGCATGATAATGGATGTGGGTGATTGTACCACTTCAGATCGCTCTACCATACCATTTTTGAGAGTCGTAAACACATAGAGTTTGGGTGAGTAGTCTTCTGGATCTTCTGATTGATCGCAACCTATTGTTATAAAAGATATTAGCAGTAATAAACTTGCCAGTATGTTGATAATACAGTATTTTGTTCTCATTATAATAGTTTAATTCTTTGTTTCTGTTTTTGTCTTCTCACAGACGAAAACGCAGGTCTTCATGTTGTCCATAAGGTGTATATCTTGTGGGCTGTAGCTGATGATGGTTGCAGCAATAGCGTATTGTTCTTCGCCTTTAAGAGATTCGAGAGTAGTAGTGTTGATTTTTATTTTTATAGGTTCACTACTCACTTTTCCTTCTTGTATCTCTATCTGTTCCGCAGAGATAGTGTAACAGTTTGTCGGAAGAGGTCTGTAGTTGGTATGGTTCTTTTGGTTGAACCGCTCTAAAGCTTTGTCGTTAATAGATATTGTAACTTTAACGGTTGTCTTAGCTTTTTGAGCAAGACGTGCAGAGATTGCAGTTTCTGCCCCTTCATTGTCTATTGTGATGTATCGTTGATTGTTCCCATAAGCTTCTGCTATGTAAATGGAATTGTCATAGGGTGAATATTCGGCATCATTACAGGCTGTTATCAAGAAGGCTGCCATGACAGTATAAAAAATTAAGAAATGTTTGAGCATAAGAAAAATTATTTAATAGATGGATTGAGTATTTGGATAACTTTGTGAGTGGCAGGATATGTGGATGTCTGTCCTTCAATAGTATATTCATTGTCCATGCGATAGATGCCAACTCCTCCTTTTGTTACTCTTTTTCCGTGATATAGTGGTATCCAACGAGCCATGCCTTCCAAGCTGAGCATCCCATTATTAAAACGATCCTTATAGAGAACACCACCATCTTTATGAGATAGGAAGTCCTCCATGACTATCAAGCGGCTTGTCAGTTCAGTAAAACTGAAACTTGCAATGAATTGCTTATTCCATTCTTTGACAATGTTATCAAGATCTGCATCTGACTTTGACCCAAAAGCATAGGCTACAACATAGTTGAACCAGTATATCTCTTCTGCAGATATGGCGGTAGGGTCTCCACTAAAAAAAAGTAATTTTTCATTACCAGACCTTGGTCCCAAGGATCTGCTTAGCGCATCTAATAGTTCGTGAGTGTTATTCCTGTCACCTGCAATTGAACCTCTTTTTCCACTCTCAGGCAGTAGTTCGATGTCCAAGCCATCGTAATTGTTTAGTAAAACCAAATTGATGAGTTTGTCTGCATATTGTTGTATACTCATGTCTTGCTGATTGGACTTTTCCGTTTTAAAACCATCGCCAATATTGATTATTGATATCGCTACAATCACTTTTGTACCTTTAATTTTTCGTACAAACTCCATGTCGCTTTTCATTTCTGCTGTAGGGTCTTGGAAAGCAGCAGTGAGACCTACAACATTCAGACTGTCTGGGAGTCCACGCATTTGTCCATTCAGCGTATCACCAACACCAGTCCAACCTTGCCACTTAGCGTACGTTATAGTATGAGTGCGTTGTTTGTATGCCCGAAGGTTGGCGTAGTAAGTTTCTGTGCGGTTAGCATTCGTTAGATTTGTGGGTTCGTATACTTCCACATTCGTCCAGCTGTCACAAGCCGACAGTAAAGTTATAAATGTGGTAAGTACCATTAATTTTGTATATTCCATTGATGTGTTGTAGTTTTGTTGATTATTTTTGTTACATATCATTCTTTGCTATGGCTTTGCTTGCCACCACATTTTTGTTGCAAAATTGTCTGGTCCACCAAGAAGTTGTACTGCTTTGCGTATGTTATCATGATTGTTATCGTATTCTGCGCGTGCAAATGGCAGGCGATTGGCTACTTTCATGCCTTTATATATGGTCTGTACTGGGCGAACCAAGTCAAAGAACCGTGGATAGCCTGTACGGCGATGCTCACACCACGCTTCATGCCCCAGAGGCCATAATGCAATCCACTTCTGTGTAATAATTCTTTCAAGTTTCTCCTCATTATTAGCATTGTCGTCCCATTTGATTGTAATTTTGCTAACGGCTTCAGCGCTTTCAGCACTACCGTTGGGATCCAAATAGTCAGCAGGCTTGCTCTTTCCGTCTTGAATATATCCGTCAGCAGATCCTGCTCCCCATTGGTCGAATGAGTGTCGGATACCCTCTTCGTACAGCTCTTTAGCAGAACCTTTCATTTCCCAGCCAAGCATTGAACCCTCGGATCGCAAAAAATAAACTTCAGCGGCTGTGAGCCATAGAGTTTTGTCGGTTTGTCCAATGCGTGGTTTAGAGTACTTTTTATAAGCATCGTCACTTGTATTCGTAGCAGCACGCAATCCTTTAAAGCCCTTCTGGTCGAAAGTAGATTCTGTGAAATATCTTTCTCGCCGAGGATCATTGTATCCTTCCATGTATGATGTAATATCTGCACAAGCTTTCGCATCATTCCAGCCCTCAACCACGAGCCAAAGCATATTGTTTCCTGTTGGCTGATAGGCTGCATTGTCTGCGTTGTCAGTGATAACCCCCACATTATTGTTAACAGCTTCTTCTGCATATTTACGAGCTAAATCTGGTTCAGCAAATCTCATTCGAATTGCCATTCGTAGTTTCAGTGAATTAGCGTACTTAATCCATTTTCCAAAATCCCCGCCATATACTCGGTCGTATGCCTTCATGGGAGTAGCCGATGGGTTGGCATGATGGTATACTGATAATGTTTGAATGGCATCGCTCAGTTCATTCAACATTTTCTTGTAGACTTCTTCTTGGGAGTCATAAGGCACAAAAAGGTTTCCGCTATCTATCTTAGAGTAGGGTATAGGGCCGAAAATGTCGGTAAGACGGTGCATGATAGACACTCGTAGAATGACTGCCCAAGCATAGTTAACGCCTTCAGCATGGGTGTCTTTCACTATATCACGCCATGCAGGATAGAAGTCGGTGATGAGGTTGAAACAGTTGTCTATCCAGCCATTATGTTGATAGCTGAACTCAGAGAGATTACCACCTTTCCATTTTGCATTTGACATCATGAAGCGACCATACACGTCTCCACATAAATTTTCTTGGTGTTGAAAATAGCCTGATGCGTCAGCAGGGACCACCAAAGCTTCTATTCGAGGATATGAGGATCCTATCTTGAAATTGTCTCCACTCATTTCGTTTTCGGTGACACCGTCTATTTTTGCATTAATCTCTGAAAAGTTATCTGTACAGCTACTTGTCAAGAGGGATACAATGACAGTCAATGTAATAAAAGTATTTTTGATGTATTTCATATTGTTTGCTTATTATTTCATAATAATTAGAATTTCAACTTAACGCTGAATCCAATACTACGCATGCTGGGCTGCATAAAGTAATCGTAACCTTGCATGTATGTGCCAGTTGAAGCAGTAGATTCGGGGTCGAATGGAGCCTTACAATAAATCATCCACAGGTTGCGTGCAATGAGGGATATGTTGGCACTACATGTGTTTAGTAGCCATGTCTTAGGAATAGTGTATCCCACGGAAAGTTCTTGTAGGCGTACATTGGTTGCACTGTACAGATACTCTTGAGCAATGGGCTCGCGACCTGCCACAGCAGTATAATACTTTTCAGGATCGATGAGTCCACGGTTAACTTGTATGCCACCGTTGTCACGTGCTATGGCGGATGTTTTGGACACTCCATATTCGTCCAAAATTGATTGGGTTACCGATAGAACGTGCCCTCCAAAGCGCGCTGTGAGAAGTGCTGTCAGATTCACACCTTTAATGGTAATGCTATTACGCCAGCCCAAATTTCCATCAGGAAGAACCGAACCAATTTTCACTGGCTGCTCCAAATTCTCTTTTACTACGTTGCCTGTAGATGGGTCTACCCAAATATTTCCTTCAGGATCTCGTTTAAAATCACTGCCAGCATAAATATCTCCCATTGTACCACCAACAACCAGCCTTACGTTTGATTGGTTAAGATAGTCTAAATGATAGTGTTCGTTCGTTACTTCATCGTAATAATCTTTAACTAACTCTGTGATTTTATTCCGATTGAAGCTGTAGGTCAGATTACTTTCCCAATTCAGCAACCCGAAGTGTTGATGATAACCCAATGCAAACTCCATTCCCCAGTTACGTACATTTCCTGTTTGGATATACATAGAGGAATAGCCACTGGCCGCCGATGTCTGTACGTTGAAGGTCTGTTTTTTAGTGTCTGATAAATACCATGTAGCATCGAGACTGAGAGTATTGTCAAAAAGTTTGGTGTTGATGCCTGCCTCCCAGGAGGTAGTCTTTTCAGGGTATAGTTTATTGATAGGTCTGTAGTTTGGTGCATCCCATGTTTTTGAGTTAGAATTCCAAGTATATGCTTGTTCTGTAAGATTCATGGGCAGAGGTGAACCCACATCAGCCCATGAAATGCGTGCCTTTAGATAGTTGATAGCTTTAGGTAGCTTGACCATTTGTGATATAATACCAGAAATTCCAATTGAGGGGAAAAAGTAAGACATCTGTGAAGTATTTGAAAGCGTAGACGACCACTCATTGCGAGCTGTCATGGTGAGATATACCATTGATCGCCAACCCAATTCAGCACTTGCAAATATAGCATATTCTCTTAGTTGTGCATGTGAGATTCCTGGAGTACCCAACTGTGTGTCTATGTTATAGGCATTAAATACATTGGGCATGTCACGAAGTGGACCAGAGTAACCCTCGTAGTTTGTTCGGTAATCTTTAAAGCTTGTGCCAAGCGTACAGGAGAGTGAATAAGTCTCATTCCAGTTTTTATTGACGTTAGCCATCAAATCACCATATATCTGTCGATTGTCGCCACGTCCATACCCATAGAGCCCTTTTTGGCTACCCTGAGTCCACCATTGATTGGTGGTGGCGTGATATTTTGTTTCATTGTTGTTATGTTGGTTGTCCATCCGAATTCTTCCACTAATGCTAAGCCATTTCATGACATCGTATGTCAGGTTGGCATTGAGCATATATCGATCATGTTGCTGTGTACGGTCTTTGCGGTGCATTTGCCAATAGGGGTTCTCAAGCAGATGACCTTGGTCACCCCATGTCCAATTCTGAATGCTAATACGTCGCACAGGGTCATAGATCTCATATTGTCTAAGTTCGTCAAAATCTTCGCCACGCGGGAATAAGTATAAGGCAAGCAAAGGATTCCAGTACTCTCCTTGTGCCATCATGTTCTTTTGGTTTTGACGTACATAATTTGCTCCTACATCAAGTGTAAGTTTGTCGTTTAAAAATTTTGTAGTGTTCCGAATCGTAAAATTGTAACGGTTGTAAGTATTGTTGGGTAGAATACCAGCGGCGTTGTTCAGTGATGCCGATGCAAATGTTTGATTCTTCTTGGTTCCAGTTGTAAATGTAACGGAGTTGATGAGATTGGTTCCTGTATTGAAGAAGTCTGCGGGATTCATGCTGTAGAGTGTACCTTTTTTGCCCCAGCTTTTAAATTCACCAGGTCGATTAGAGTATGTGTCCTGAAATTCTGGCATGATGAATGGATTTGAGAAGGTTGTACTGTTAGAAACTTCCAATCGTGTGATGCCCTCTGCTCCTTTCTTTGTAGTAATTAATATCACTCCGTTTGCTGCACTCGATCCGTAAAGAGCGGCCGCAGCAGGTCCTGATAAAACCGACATCGATTCTATGTCATCAGCGTTTAAGTCGCTAATACCTTCTCCTGTCGGTTGAGCGGCATACATACCACCGCTTCCGCCATCGTTATGGTTGCTGATGGGAACACCATCTATCACATACAATGCATTGTTGTCGTGAGCAATTGATTTGATACCGCGCATTACAACACGCGTAGCTCCACCAATTCCCGCCGACGATGCGTTGATATTTACACCTGCAACCTTCCCTGATAATGAATTCATGAAATTCGCATCTTTTACGGTGTTGAGTTTTTCACCTGCCAACTCTTGTACATTGTAGCTTAGAGCTTTGGCTGCACGTTTAATGCCCAATGCGGTGACTACAACCTCACTAAGGGCTTCGTTCGTCTCTTTGAGCGTGATGATAATTGGCTTACCTTGCCATTTCACAGTTATAGTCTCGAAACCAAGATAAGAAACTGTAAATACTGTATTTATAGGAATTGACTTCAAGGAGAATCTGCCATCAATATCAGTAATGGTTTTCCATTTCTTGTCATTGGATACAACTGAGGCACCAGTGATGGGCTCTCCGTGGATATCGGATACAATGCCAGTACAAGTAACGTCTTGTTGTGTTGAGTTATTGATTTTTTCTCTCGTAGACGGTGATGCTACTGTTGAAAGAGCCAATAGGATGTTTCCGCTAAGCAGCATTGTGAACAATGTTTTGCGGATGGTCTTGCTGGGTAATATTCTGTTCATATTATTTTGGTTATTATAGAATCTTAAGTATAAATTAATATATGACAAAGTCCATCTCTATTTTGAGCAATGTTCGTATGATTGATTTAAAGTTAATTGCTTTTTGCAAAAATAGTCAATTATTCGTTATGATTCAATCTAATGTTGATTCAATATAAAATAAATTAACATACATTTACTAAATGTTGGTTTTATTTTAAAATTATAACAAACAGTTTGAAGATGATATAAAGAGAATAATTTTCATTTTTATCTCCTTATATCAAGCTTCTTGGAGTGTACGAATAAGGGGCTTAATGCGCGTTGATAGAAGTGGTTATCTCTGTGGGGTAGGAGACTCAGGGCGTTGTCGTGGCTGTATGTGTATGGAGACTTCGCCTTTTCATTGGCAGAGCTTATTAGTAATCAATATCATTTTTAGCCGTTAAGCTTCTTGAGTCTTTTCAGGGCTTGGGGATGAGTGGGATAAAGCTTTAGGGCTTTCTGATAATTCCGGATAGCAGCCTCGGTCATGCCTTCTTTTTCACAATCTTTTCCCATGATGACATATTCTGTAGACAACTCTTTGAGAAAAGCTTCTGCGTCTTTCTTTTCCTTCTGCAATTGTTTGTTTTGTTCACGAAGGAGGTTGATGATGTTTAGCTTTCTACGGATGAGGCGTTTTACTTCAGGCTTTTCAATGTCGTATCGACTGTGAATGGCTTTATAGAAGTAGTCGAGTGCCGCCTGCATGTCCCCTCTGTCAAAAGCCTTGGTGGCATCATGGTACTGTTTGTCTGCTTTGCTCTGTTGTATAGCCGTGTTGAGTGCACTTGGGTCGTTGTAGGTTTTTGAAAACTTCACTACTTCTTGATTTACATAGATATCTTCTCTCTTAACGGGTTCTTGTAGTGCAATACCTTTTAGCGAGCGACAGCGAGAAAGGGCGACATAGGTTTGTCCACCTGCGAAAACACCTCCAGAGAGGTCTATTTTCACTTGGTTGAACGTGAGACCCTGACTCTTATGAATGGTAATCGCCCATGCCAGACGTAATGGGAATTGCTGGAAAGACCCCAAAATCTCTTCCTCTACCTTTTGCTCTTTCTGATTATAGGTGTATCGCACATTGTTCCATACTTCCTGTTCCACATCAACGTCTTCGCCCTGCTCTGTGCGAACGTAAATCTTTCCATCCTCTTCATCACCAATGCCGATAATCGTACCTAAGGTGCCATTGACCCATCTCTTTTCACGGTCGTTCTTGATGAACAGAATCTGTGCACCAGTTTTTACTTCAAGTTCTATAGGAGTGGGCAAATTGTTTTCAGGGTATTCACCGTCAATACTTCCATGGAGGATTGTGGCATCGCCAGGTAACTTGGATAAATGCAAGCTATTGATATAATCAACCGTATCACGTCGAGTGGATAAGGTAATGGATAGTTGATGCGCATCCATTGGTTGGTGTTGCCCCACCTGTTGATTCAATAAGGAGAGGTCGGTAGTCGTGATGGTGGAGGTACGGATATGGTCAAGGATGCTGATAAATTTGTCGTCACGCTGCCGATACACCTTTTGCAGTTCAATACAAACCAATTGGAAGGTTCTAAACACGTGTGCATCAAAAAAGAACTTAGATGGATAGTAAGGTTGCAGCAGTTGCCAGTCTTCCTCTTTGAGGACAGGCTCCAACTGATAGACATCGCCCACCAACAGTAACTGCTTTCCACCGAAAGGGATGCGCATATTGTGCGAGTAAACCCTTAATATTTTGTCAATGAAATCAATGATGTCGGCACGAACCATAGAAATCTCATCAATGATGATAAGTTCGAGTTCACGGATGAGTTTTATTTTCTCGCTGTTATATTTGAGCGTATTTCTAAGTTGTTGCGTGCTGTACCGTCGGTCGTTAGGAAGTAGCGGATGAAAGGGAAGTTTGAAAAAGCTATGAAGTGTAGCCCCACCGACATTGATTGCTGCAATGCCAGTAGGGGCGAGGATAACATATTTCTTTTTAGTAGTTTGGGCAATGTAATGCAGGAAAGTAGACTTACCTGTTCCTGCCTTTCCCGTGAGGAACAAGGAACGGTGGGTGAACTGAACCAGTTGCAGTGCATTTTGCAGCTCCTGATTGTTCAGGTCTATCTTTTCAATATCAATGCCATGTGCCATTACAAGTTATCCAGCTTGATGACCTCTTCTGTGGGTTCCTTCTTCTTTTGTGGCACCGCAAGTCGTTCAGAAGGTTTGAGCTTTTCTTCAGATTTGTGAATGGGGTTGCCAAACTCGTCAAAGAGCACCTCTTCCATATCGTCGTTTAAGGTGTCTTGTGCCGTGGTGTCCACTTTCGCCTTTTCGTAATAGCTGTCACAAGTGTACATGCTGCGTGTGATGTCATTATCTTTTGGCTTGCTAAATTTGGCATGGTAAGCTTTGAATGCAGGGTCATTGAGTACCTCTTGCAAGAAGTATCCACAGATAGGCAAGGCTGTTCGCGAGCCTTGTCCGAGTGCTCCTGTCCGGAAGTGTATGCTTCGATATTCGCCTCCAACCCATGCGCCAACAACAAGTTTGGGACTTACTCCCATGAACCATGCATCAGAATGATTGTTGGAAGTTCCCGTCTTACCTCCCCAATCGGTATCTCTGTATTTACCCACATATCCTCCAAGACTCATGGACGTGCCACCGGGTTCACGTAAGCCGCCCAAAAGCAGTTGTTGCATAAAGAAAGCACTCTTGTATGGAATGACTTGTTCGGACTTGGTGGGAGCGATGTACACTTGGCGTCCTTCACTGTCCTCTATTCTCGTTACCAGGACTGGCTCATGGTGTTTGCCATCGTTGGCGACGGTGCAATAAGCATTTGCCATTTCCAAGAGGTTTACATCCGACGACCCCAATGCCAAGGCTGGTGCATCATCGAGTGGACTCTTGATGCCCATCTTGTGAGCAGTCTCAATGATGCGCTTGATACCCATTTCTTGTCCAAGTCGAACAGCAATGGAGTTAATGCTTCGGGCAAAAGCTCCTTTCAGTGGGATAGAGTCACCAGAGAAGCGTCCGTTGGCATTGCCTGGTGTCCAAGTTACCTCTTGTTGCTTCTTCTTGTCATATACTTGCATGGAGATGTATTCATCGCGCCGTTTGTCACACGGCGTTAGTCCTTGATTCATAGCTTCGGTGTAGACAAACAGCTTGAACGTAGAACCAGGCTGTCGCATCGCTGTCACCTTGTCATACTTCCATGAATTGAAATCGATGTCACCCACCCAAGCCCTTACAGCTCCTGTTTGCGGTTCCATGGCTACCATGGAGCAGTGCATGAAGCGTACCATGTAGCGAATAGAGTCCATGGTAGACATTTGTTTTTCTATCGTGCCATGTCCATAGTCAAAGAGTTTTACCGTATGGGGCTGGTTCAAATAATAAGAGATGGAGTCAGGCTGATGGGGGAACTTGGCACTCAAATATTTGTATACAGGCTGTCGCTGTGCAATCTGTTCGATGAAGCCAGGGATGACCTGTCCGTTCTCATCAATCCAAGGATCATTCTTCCCCCAGTGATTGTTGAAGTTGCGCTGAATTTGTTTCATCTGTTTGCGAGCGGCTTCTTCAGCATAACGTTGCATTCGTGTGTCCAACGTGGTGTAAATCTTCAATCCACTGGTATAGAGATCATATCCATTTTCTTCGCACCAATCCTTTAGATAGTTGGCTATGGCTTCCCTGAAGTAGAGTGCTTGTCCGTCATAATTGGTTTCGACACTATAATGTAGCTTGATAGGAATTGTACTTAAACTGTCGTATTGCGCTTTAGACAAGTCGTCTTTCGCCTCCATCAGCTTCATGACAACGTTCCTACGGCGCAGACTGTTTTCGGGATTAGAAATGGGATTGTAATGAGTGGTGGCTTTCAGCATTCCTACTAATACCGCACTCTCTTCGACCGTCAACTGCGAAGGTGTCGTGTTGAAATATGTCTTGCTTGCTGTTTTTATGCCGTATGAGTTAGACCCAAAATCAACGGTGTTGGCATACATGGTGAGAATTTCGTTCTTGTCGTAGAGCATCTCCAGCTTAAGAGCAATAATCCACTCTTTGCTTTTCATGACCAACATCTTGATACCAGGTATCTTCCCCAGTATTCCCGTAGAATATTGCGTACGCACGCGGAACATATTCTTTGCCAACTGTTGTGTAATAGTTGAGGCTCCTCGTGCGTCATTTCCTACTATTGCATCTTTTGCTGCAGAGAAGATACCTTGAAAATCGATGCCAATGTGGTGATAGAATCGCTCGTCTTCTGTATCAATCAAGGCTTTCCAGAAAAGTGGATTCACCTCGTTGAAAGTAACAGGGGTTCGGTTCTCGTTAAAAAACTTACCGATGAGCTTGCCATCACTGCTGTAAATCTCAGATGCCGAGGCAGTGGTGGGGTTCTTGATTTGGGCAAAGCCTGGTGATTTGCCAAACAACCAAAGGAAATTGATGTCTACTGCACCCAAATAAATAAAGAGTGCTATCACTCCAGAAAGTAATGCTATTCCTGTTTTTGCATACCATGGACGTCCAATGTATTGCTGTTTATACCATGGCCAAAATCCACGTATTTTATTCCAACACCAGTTGAGGAATGTTTTAATTCGGTTCAATTTCATGATGATTCATTTGTTTGCAAAAGTAGCAAATAAGTTGGTATCTATAGCTGATTGTCGATATAATTTAGTATTTCTTCAATGTTGTCGGGATTGAACCATTGAATATCTTGGTCTTTTTTGAACCAAGTGAGTTGTTTCCGCATGTATTCACGCGAATTAGACTGAATCCTGCGGATGGCTTCTTCGAGCGGTATGTGTCCATCGAAATAGGCGAACAGCTCTTTGTAACCCACTGTATTGAGAGCATTTAATCCTTTAAGTGGATAAACCGACTTTGCCTCCTCGAGCAATCCTTGTCGCATCATTTCGAGAACACGAAGGTTGATACGGTTGTACATCTCCTCACGAGTTCTGTTTACGCCAACCTTCACTATGTTGAAAGGTCTTTTCTTCTTGGTGTTGGTTCTGAAAGAGGAGTAAGGCTTACCCGTCATGTGGCAGATTTCGAGTGCATGAACCACTCGTCTGGGATTGTTTTTATCTACTATATTATAATGTACGGGGTCTAATAAGCTGAGCTCTTTCACGAGTGGAGCTAACCCCTCCCGCTCCAATCGCTCTTTCATCCATTGGCGGGTGGTGTCGTCAACAGTGGGAATGTCATCAATGCCCTGACATACAGCACTGATATACATCATGCTTCCACCAGAAAGCAAAGCCACATGGTGTGGAGAAGTCGAAAAGAGTTTGGGTAGAAGTTGTAACACTTCTTCTTCGTATTTAGCTGCACTATAATAATTTTGTAAATGCAGCGAGCCAACGAAGTAATGTTTTACTCGTTGTAATTGTGAAGAAGTAGGTGCAGCAGTTCCAATAGGAATCTCTGCGAACAGTTGTCGCGAGTCGGCGTTAATGATAGAAGTGTTGAGGTGTTCGGCAATTTTCAGAGAGAGTTCTGTTTTGCCTACACCCGTAGGACCAAGAAGAACAATCAGTGTATTCATTTATCGAATGATGCCTCGCTTCGAAGATTCTACGAAATCGATAATATATTGTATTTCGGGAGTGATGTTGATGTTTTTCTTTATCTCTTCAATGCCTTCACTCAAAACGCCCTTACTGTACAGCAACCTGTATGCTTCGTGTATCAAGTCTATCAGTTCGTTGCTAAAGCCTCTGCGTCGAAGTCCTACAATGTTAATTCCAGCATAACGAATCGGCTCTCGTCCTGCGATGATGTATGGTGGAATGTCTTTCGGAGAACGGCTCCCTCCTTGTACCATCACATATCCTCCTATGTGACAGAACTGGTGGCACAGGAATGTGGCACTGATAATGGCACGGTCGTCAACTGTCACCTCGCCTGCCAACTTGGTGGAGTTTCCTATGATAATCTCATTGCCGATGATGCAATCGTGGGCGATGTGCATGTTCTCCATCAGCAGGTTGTTGTCGCCTACAATGGTGGTACCCTTAGAAGCTGTGCCTCGTGAGATGGTGACGTTTTCTCGGATGCTGTTATGATTTCCTATTTGGCAGGTGGTCTCTTCGCCCTTAAATTTCAAATCTTGCGGTTTCGTGCTAATGCTCGCACCAGGGAAAAGTTCGTTGTTGTTTCCAATCCTTGCACCAACGTGAATCGTAACACTGTTCTGTAATACGTTGCCATCACCCAAAACAGTGTTTTTGTCGATATAGCAAAATGGACCAATGATGTTGTTGTCGCCTAATTTTGCTTCAGGATGAACATAAGCTAATGGACTGATTTGATTCATATTCTATTTGGAAATCTTTATGAATAGGGCAGAGTCGTGGGTTTGAAGACCTTGCTCCATACTATTTGGTTTTGACAATCTGTGCAGTGAAAGTGGCTTCGGAGACTACCGTATCGCCCACAAAGGCGTAGCCTCGCATGGTGCTGATGCTATGTCTAACGGGCTGAATCATCTCTACACGGAATATCAAGGTGTCACCGGGAACTACCTTTTGGCGGAATTTTACATTATCTATTTTAAGAAAGTAAGTAGACCATCGTTCTGGTTCTTCCACTTGATTTAATACTAAAATGCCACCACACTGCGCCATGGCTTCAATTTGCAGAACGCCTGGCATTACAGGCTCTTTGGGAAAATGTCCCACGAAGAACGGTTCGTTGCTTGTAATGTTTTTCACACCTACGATACTGTACGACCCCATGGCAATGATTTTGTCGACAAGCTGCATGGGATAACGATGAGGCAGCAGTTGGCGAATGCGAATGTTGTCCAACAATGGCTCTTCATTGGGGTCGTAAATCGGAGCTTGTATCTCGTGTTTACGAATCTCCTTGCGCATGAGTCGGGCAAACTTGTTGTTTATGGTATGTCCTGGACGAGTGGCAACGATGCGTCCCTTGATGGGCTTTCCTATGAGTGCCATGTCACCAATGATGTCCAGAAGTTTGTGACGGGTACACTCGTTCTCCCACATCAACGGCTTGTGCTGAATGTAGCCAATCTTGGTGGCATCCATATGGGGAACTTTCAATATGTCTGCAAGCTGGTTCAGCTTGTCCTGCGACACCTCACGCTCGTAGATGATGATAGCGTTGTCCATGTCTCCGCCTTTAATGAGATTGGCTTCCAGCAAAGGAACAATGTCGCGAACGAAGACAAAGGTTCGGGCAGGAGCTATTTCGTCCCCATAGTTTTCGATGTTGTCTAAGGTAGCAAACTGGCTGTTGATGAACTTTGACTCAAACGAACACATGGCTGTGATGCTAAACTGCTCGTCAGGTAAGATAGTAATGCACGACCCCGTCTCCTCGTCTTTTACCTCTATCTTCTTGCGAATGATGTAAAAGTCTTTGGGTGCATTCTGTTCTACGATTCCTACTTGTCTGATTTTGTCAACATACATAGCAGCCGAACCGTCAAGAATAGGAAATTCTGGTCCGTTTACCTGAATGAGACAGTTGTCAATGCCCATGGCATACAAGGCAGACAAACCATGTTCTACCGTAGATACCCGCACCTCTCCATTAGCCAAAACCGTACCGCGTTGCGTGTCTACCACTTTTTCAGCAACAGCGTCTATGATGGGTTGGTTTTCTAAGTCTATGCGTTGTATCTTGTATCCAGTATTCTCTGCAGCAGGGTTAAAGGTAACTGTCAAACTAAGACCAGTGTGTAAGCCTTTGCCACACAATGAAAAGCTACCGTTAAGAGTTCTCTGTTTGATTGTATCCATTTTATTCTTGATTGTTGGAAACCAATTTGTTCGTGGTTTTCTTTAATAATTCTATTTCCCTTTGCAACTCGTTGAGTTGTTTGTACATCTCTGGTAATTTGCGGGCTACGGCATGGGAGCGAAAGAAACGTATTTGTTCCATAGGAGGAGTACCCATGAGTTGTTGATTGTCCTTCAAATTTCCTGGTACACCCGATTGTGCACCGAGGTACACTTTGTCGCCAATGGTAATGTGACCTGCTATACCTACCTGTCCGCCAAACATGCACCATTGTCCTATTTTTGTAGAGCCAGCTACACCCACTTGCGCACTCATCACTGTATGCTCGCCAATCTCGGTGTTGTGGGCAATCTGTACAAGGTTGTCTAATTTAACACCTTTTCTAATATACGTGCTGCCCATGGTCGATCGGTCTACACAAGTATTGGCACCAATCTCTACATGGTCTTCAATGGTGACAATTCCTATCTGAGGGATTTTATCATATCCATCGCTTGTTGGAGCAAACCCAAATCCGTCGGCTCCAATGACACACCCCGCATGCAAAATGACATGGTTGCCTATTTTGCAATCGTGATAGACCGTTACTTGGGGATAGAAGAGACAGTCGTCTCCCACGGTAACGTTGTCACATAGCACCACATGCGGATAAATCTGTGTGTTGTCCCCCACGACAACGCCCTCGCCAATAGAGGCAAAGGCACCAATATAGACATTCTTACCAATCTTGGCTGTTGGTGCTATGGATGCCAAAGGGTCGATACCTGTCTTATGCGTCCGCATAGATTCATACAGTTGCAACAGCTTGGCTATTGCATCGTAGGCATTCTGAACCCAAATCAGGGTGGTTGAGACGGGACGGTCTATTGTAATTTTGTCATCTATCAAGACGATAGACGACTGGGTGTTGTAAAGATATTGTGTATATTTCGGATTTGAAAGAAATGAAATAGTACCTGTCTTGCCCTCTTCAATTTTAGAAAAGTTATGAACGCTTACGTTTTCATCTCCTTCTATTCTGCCATTAATATATTGTGCTATTTGCTGAGCAGTAAATTCCATGTTAGATAATCCCAATTTTAATTATTTTGCAAATATAGTTATTTTTCTGCAGACTGTAGTTGTAGAATTGTAATATTTTAGTTTTTTCGATGAAACATCCCATACATGCGCACGTCTATTAAAATTATTTTTGTAAAAAAAGATGACAATAAAACGGCTCTTGAAAAGTTGTGAAATAGAAAAAGAAAAGTAGAAAAAAGCAGGTATATTTGACATTTTTCGACAAATAAAGTGCTAATTTTCAATTAGAGCATTGAGTTAATACGACTATTACATGTGAATAGTCGCACTATTGAGCCTATTTTGAGACACAAACTCATTGTTACAACACGATTTTTTATTGCTTTTTGGAGCCAAATAAAGATAAAAAGAGACATTTATTACATTCTTTTTGTGATAACATATTGATAGTCATATCATTACAAAACTTTCTCATAATTCGCGTATTTGCAACCAGCCGACAGTTTGTTTCAAAATATGCGAATTATACAAGCATGTTTGTTAAATAAATTGACAGTTATTTTTTTGTTTATCAGGTCTTCTTGAAAGACAAACGAAGTTAAGAAATGAGGCATGATAATCTACATTGACCTGTCCTCTGTTTCCTCTGTTTCCTCTGCAAGTGTATTTTCATCGGAACTCTCGTAGGCGGTGAGGTCTCGCTAATATTGCAGATATTGCAAAAAAGAGGAGTGCCTTTTTTGACACATCCCCTTCGACTGATTTGTAGAAACTATTATATTTTGGATAGCGCAAGTAGTTAGTTCCACCCATGCCTATCGCTTAGACTTTATTTAGCGAATGCTAAATCGATAAGCCACATGATTGAAATATTTCTCACCGGGTTTGAGATATGGTGAAGGCCAATTCTTCTTATTAGGCGAATTGGGATATTTCTGTGGCGCTAAGCATACGGCTGCACGCTGTGGATAGGCGATGCCTTTCTTGCCCACTACACTCCCTGAGAGGAGATTTCCAGAGTAAAACTGTAAACCAGGCTGGTTGGTAAACACCTCCATATAGATGCCCGATTCAGGTGAGTACAGACTGGCTGCCACCTTTGTGTCGTCACCCTTGCCATTGGTATAGGTGTTGAGTACATAGTTGTGGTCATAGCCATTGGCATATTTGATTTGTGTAAAGGTTGTGTCACCAATAGTTTCAAAGAGCGGATGGCGTTTGCGGAAATCCATAGGCGTGCCATAAACGGACTTTATCTCTCCCGTTGTCATCAATGTGCTGTCGCAAGGAGTGTAGTTGTCTGCATTGATATACAAAATCATGTTGGTGCCTGCCTTTGACGGATCACCCGAGAGATTGAAGTACGAGTTGTTGGTCATATTGATTACCGTCTCTGCATCGGTTGTTGCCTCAAATTGTATGTCCAGCGTGTTGTCATTCTTCACAGTGTAAGTAACTGTAGCAGTTACATTGCCAGGGAAGTTATTGTCGCCATTGGGGGAGTGAAGGCTCAATTGTAAGGTGGAATCGTTTAATTGTTGACCTTCATAAATTGCGTATTGCCATCCCGAGGGTCCTCCATGCAGACAATGTCTGAAACTGTTTTGTGGCAATTGTATCTTTTTACCTGCAACGGTGATTTGTCCTTTGTTGATACGGTTAGCATATCGACCAATGACAGCTCCAAAGTCGCTGGCGTTGTGAACGGTGTCGGCATATTGTGCGATGTTGTCAAAACCCAGCACCACATCGGTAGCGATGTCGGCTTTATTTGGCACGCAAATAGAGACAATGCGTGCGCCGAAGTTAGTTACACACACCTCCATGTCATGACTATTTTTTATCACAAATAGTTTCATGGGTTTTTCATGAATGATGGTATCGAATTTGGCAGGATTGAGTCCCGAAACGGTGAGGTTCTTATCATTGCCACTTGAACATGCTGCAAACAATGTGGCAAC
Organism: Hoylesella timonensis 4401737 = DSM 22865 = JCM 15640; assembly: GCF_000455445.1. Taxonomy (GTDB): domain Bacteria; phylum Bacteroidota; class Bacteroidia; order Bacteroidales; family Bacteroidaceae; genus Prevotella; species Prevotella timonensis. The sequence goes on from NZ_HG417095.1 coordinate 103,568, forward strand.
AAAAGCGATGGTTAAAAATATCTTACTTTTTAGCTTCATGGTTGATAGTTTTGAATCATTTTATTTTTGTAGATAAACAAAAAAAAATATCTGTTGGCGACAAATGAGCCAACAGATATCTTTCCATAAAAGTTAATTAGCAAACTTTGTGTGAGCCTTGGCTAATCACAACATCATAAATTTCAGGTTTCTTTCCAAATTTGGCAGCATATTTCTCTGTTACATCTGCTACAAATTTGTCATGAATCTCGTCTTTTACAAGGTTGATGGTGCATCCTCCGAAGCCGCCACCCATAATGCGACTACCTGTGACTTTGTTTTCTTTAGCCACTTCGTTGAGGAAGTCAAGCTCTTCACATGATACTTCGTAGTCTTTGCTTAAGCCCTCGTGTGTTTCGTACATCTTCTTGCCAACAGTCTCATAGTCGCCAGCTTGCAGTGCATCGCAAACAGCCAAGACGCGGTCTTTTTCTCCCAAAACAAAGCGAGCGCGGCTGTAGTCTTCTGCTCCTACTTCATCTTTTACTTCTTCTAACTGCTCCCAAGTGCAATCGCGTAGCGTTTCAAACTTGCCTTCAGGATGCTTAGCAGCAATGTGCTTCACTACATTTTCACAAGATTTGCGACGGTCGTTATATGGCGAACCAACCAACTCGTGCTTAACACAAGAGTTGACCAACATCAACCTGTACCCTTTAGGATTAAAGGGGAAGTACTCAAACTCGCGACTACGGCAGTCTAAGCGCATCAGTTTTCCTTCTTGTCCAAACACACTGGCAAACTGATCCATGATGCCACAGTTCACACCTACGTAGTTATGCTCGGTAGCTTGACCTGCCAAGACCATATCCCATTTGGACACCTTGTTGTCGCCAAACAAGTCATTAAGTGCAAAAGCGTAACAACTCTCGAGTGCAGCAGACGAAGACATGCCTGCGCCCAAAGGAACATCTCCAGAGAAAGCAGTGTTAAAGCCTTTCACCTCTACGCCTAATTTCTTCATTTCCTGCACGATGCCATAGATGTAGCGTGCCCAACTGGTACGTGGTCCTTGTGGATCGTCCACCTTAAACTCAACGCGATCTTTCAAATCGATAGCATAACACATAATCGTGTTGCTGCCATTGGGCCTAATCTCTGCCATGATGCCCTTGTCTACAGCACCGGGAAAGACAAACCCACCATTGTAGTCGGTGTGCTCGCCAATAAGGTTAATACGTCCGGGAGAGAAATAAATATTTCCAGTTTTACCATCAAAGTGTTTGATAAAACGACTTCTAACGTGATCTATATCCATATTATATATGTTTAAGGGGTTAATAAATTTCAGTATGTCAATCATCAAAAAAAGCTGAACGCATGCGTTTGCATGCACTCAGCTTATCGCTTATTCTTATTTAATCTACAGGAATGTCTTTATTCACATTCTTGCTTCCTACGAGTCCATAGTAGAGCAGATAACCTAACATGGCTACAATCAACCAATAACTTGAAATGTAATCATTCAAAGAGGTTGCTATCTGGTCTTGGATGAATGGCATTACACCACCACCAACGACCATTGTCATGAAAATTCCTGATGCAGGAGCAGTGTATTTGCCTAAGCCTTCTGTTGCTAAGTTGAAGATGCAGCCCCACATAATAGAGGTACAAATACCACAAGCGATGATAAAGAAGCATTTAACAGGAACATTCACACCATGGAATGTAACGGACGAACTTTCAGGAAGTAATATGGCAATGACTAATAGGATGATGCCTAAGGCAGAAGTGGAAATGAGTTGTGCTCGAGAAGAGATTTTACCACTCACGAAACTACTGATAAATCGACCCACCAACATCAAAAGCCAATAGATGGCAACGATACCACCGGCGATGGCAGCAGCTCCAGGGAATCCTAATTTCGTGATGTAGAAATTGAGTTCGGCTGGTACACCCACTTCAATACCTACATAGAAGAATATCGCGATTACGCCCAAAACGAAGTGTCGGAAGTTCCAAGGACTATGCTCGAACGTTACGCCCGAAGCAGTTGACTGTGGTTCTGGTATGGTGACAAAGGCGATGATAAGGAATGTAACAGCAAACACAGCCATGGCAACCCACAGTAGTGGAGTGACATCGTTCATACTGGTTTTGTCGGTAACCTCTCCAATCAGCACACCTACGAAAAACGGAGTCAATGTAGCGGTGAGCGAGTTAAGTGTACCATCCGTCTGGATGAGTTGGTTTCCGCGGTTGCCGCCACCACCCAACAGGTTTAACATGGGGTTCACAACAGTGTTTAACATACAAACACAGAAACCACAAATGAAAGCTCCTATCAGATAGATGATGAAGTTGAGCATCACAGGATTATCTTGGATAGTGAACATTTCACTGCTTCCACCAAAGATGCTTGATAGATATTGGATAAAAAGTCCAATGAAACCCACAGCCATAGCAATGAGTGCTGTCTTTTTATAACCGTACTTCACCAACATCTTACCTGCAGGAATACCCATGAAGAGATAAGCTAAGAAGTTCATGAGGTTTCCCACCATGCCTGCCCAAGAGTAGGTCTTACCCCAAATATTACCAAATGGGGCGGCAAGATTTGTTACAAATGAGATCATCGCAAAGAGGAACATCATTGAAATAATCGCAACAATGACGCCATTTTTGTTTGTCTGTTTTTCCATTTTTACTGTTAAGAGATTTTAATTATTTATTTTTAGTTATTTCAGATAGGGGAGGGAACTGTCAACACATGTCCTTTTGTAACGGGTATTTTAGGTTTGTTCTCTCGGTACATCAATCTCAACTATTGTTTAGTCCATTCGATAAACCGTTGTGTTTCTTCCTTTATTTAGTAGAAAGTCCAATTTCTTGGCACGGTCTCAATCAATTCATGATAAGGCTAAATGACGAATAGGGTAATTGATGATTATGATTTGACAGAAAACTTATAAACTGTTTTTTGCTTATACTCTTGCCCTGGTTCTAAGACAACCGAAGGGAAGTATGGATGATTGGGTGAGTCGGGGAAGTGTTGAGCTTCGAAACAAACTGCACTTCGTCTTGGGAATGTAGCTCCATGTTGCCCTTGATAACCGTCTGCCCAATTGTCAGTATAGAGCTGAACGCCCGGTTCTGTGGTATAAACTTCCATGACACGACCGCTCTTAGGATCGGTAAGTCTGGCAGCAAAACTCAATTCGCCTTCTTCTTTCTTATTCAATACAAAGCAGTGATCGTAGCCAGCACCATTCTTTATCTGCTCGTTTTCGGCTTCTATGTCTTTTCCAATGGCTTTAGGCTGACGGAAATCGAATGGTGTACCCTTTACGAAGCGAATCTCGCCCGTAGGAATAGAGGTCTCATCGATGGGGATGTAATAATCGGCATTGATTTCACAAATCTGCTCTTCTACCGTTGGAGTTGGATTTGCGATGCCTGACAATGAGAAGAAGCCGTGATGCGTTAAGTTGATAATGGTTTTCTTGTTGGTAAAAGCTAAATATTCAATAACGAGTTCGTTATCGTCAGTGAAAGTATATTCAACAATGGTTCTCACTTCTCCCGTGAATCCTTCTTCGCCATAGGGACTTACATATTTCAAGACAAGCGTTTGCTCGTTCATTTGTTGTGCCTCCCAAACCTTGGCATTAAATCCCTTTTTGCCGCCATGCAAACTATTGGGACCATTGTTGATGGGTAGATTATATTCTTTACCGTTGAGCTGAAAACGTCCCTTGGCAATTCGATTGCCATACCGTCCAATTAACGTAGATAGGTAAGGCTCTGGCGAATCAATAACCGCTTGAATATTATCGTGTCCTTGAATGATATTTGCCAGTTTTCCTTGTTGGTCTGGAACCATGATAGCAACTACAGCGCCACCATAATTCGTAATGGCAACTTCATTTCCATTTTGATTCTTCAGAACGTACAAATCTGTCTTTTTGCCATCAATTGTTGTCTGAAAATCTTCACGTTTCAGCCCACAGCAATTATTTGCGTCACTTGTGTTAGTCATATTTATAAGCTTTTAGTCATTTTATTGTACTTGCAAAGTAACTGAAAAAAAATGAATATGACAAACGAAAGTCTTAAAAAAGCTGGACAATCAGATGTTAAATACCCTTAAATCGCTTCCTTTCTAAAAAGGTTAGCAAATCGGCAACAATATAACTGCTACCTCCGACAAACACAAAATCATTTGGATTGGCTTGCTTTAAGCAGGTGGAATACGCTTCTCGAACAGTTCGATACTGCTGTCCTCGAAGCTGATTGGAAGCCCCTGCCTTGGCAATTTCCTCCACAGGAAAAGCTCTCTCTGTCGAGGGTTGTGTCCAATAGTACACCGCATCAGCGGGCAACATCTTCATAATGGTCTGGAGATCTTTGTCATCAACCATACCAAAGACGATTCTGAGCGTCTCGTATTTCTGTTGTTGCAGCTGTTGGCTCAGATAGTTCCAGCCTGCCACGTTGTGTCCAGTGTCACAATAGATGGCTGGTTGAGTGGAAGTTTGCTTTTGCAGACACTGCCATCTTCCCATAAGTCCTGTGGTCTGCATCACATTTTTCATGCCTTGTGCTAAACTTTCGGGATGTTTAAGAATGTGCATTTGTCGTAAAACTTTAACGGCAGCGAGTACGGTGTTGGTATTCTTGTCTTGATAACAGCCTGTTAAATCTCCTCGCAGTTCTCCGAAAGACAGGGTCTTGTAAATGCGTTGTTGCGAAGGAACATCATAGGTTGAGTGCAAAACCTCTGGTGCATCCTCCGCAAAGATAATTGGTGCATGTTCTTGTTGCGCTTTTTTCTCGAATACAGGTCTTGTCTCGGGGAGGGCTTCTCCTACAACAACAGGAACGTGGGGTTTGATGATACCTGCTTTCTCACCTGCAATCTTTGCCAAGGTGTTGCCCAAAAATTGCGTATGGTCAAAGCTAATATTTGTAATTAAGGAGAGTTCTGGGGTGATGATGTTAGTGCAATCCAACCGTCCACCAAGCCCCACTTCGATGACAGCAATATCTACTTGCTGGTCGGCAAAATACTTAAACGCCAATGCGGTGGTCAGTTCAAAGAAAGAAGGGTGGAGGGGTTCGAAGAAATCCTTTTCTTCTTCTACAAATTTAATAACAGTCTCCTCGTCTATGCACACGCCATTGATGCGAATGCGCTCTCTAAAATCAACCAAATGCGGTGAGGTGTACAAGCCCACTCGATAGCCTTCGGCTTGCAAGATAGCAGCCAAGGTGTGCGAACAGGAGCCTTTTCCGTTGGTTCCTGCTACATGAATGGTGCGATACTGACGATGCGGATGCCCAAAGTGTTCGTCTAAAGCAATTGTGTTAGATAACCCTTCTTTATAGGCAGACGCCCCAACCTTTTCAAAGACTGGGGCTGCGTGAAACAGATAATCAATAGTTTCTTGGTAATTCATAAGGCAATCAATGAATTAAGTCATTCTTGTGCATGAAGAGTTTCATGTACCTTATTCATTAAAATAGTTTCTAAACTTCTTAAAGATAGACTGCTTTGTGGCGTAGTCACCCTTAAAATTGTCACTGGTGCGCAGGCGTTCTATCGTTTCCTTTTCATCTCGGCTCAAGGTCTTGGGCACATAGATGCTGATGTTCACCACCAAGTCACCTCTTCCAGAGCCATATCCCTGCACTGCAGGAAGTCCCTTGCCTCTCAAACGAAGCGTTTTTCCGGGTTGAGTGCCTGCTTCTATTTTTATTCTTACACGTGTATTCTCCAACGTAGGTATCTCTACCTCGCCTCCCAAGGCAGCAGTCGGGAAGTCAAGCAACAAGTTGTAAATAATGTCTTGACCGTCTCGGATAAACGTGTCGTTGGGTTGTTCTTCTATCAATACCTGAATATTTCCCGTAATTCCGTTTCTTGGACCAGCATTGCCCTTGCCTGGAACATTCACTACCATGCCTTCTGCCACGCCAGCTGGTATCTTAATCTCAACGATTTCCTCGCCTTTCACCACACCTGTGCCATGACAGTGTTGGCATTTGTTTTTGATAACAGTGCCCGCACCATGACACGTAGGACATTCTGACTGTGTCTGCATCATGCCCAACATGGTTCTCACGGTCTTTACTACAACCCCTTGTCCGTGACAAGTAGGACAAGTTTGTGTACCACTTCCTTTCTCTGCACCGCTACCATTACAGTGGGTGCAGGCAATATCTTTCTTTACTTTGAACTTTTTGGTAACACCTGTGCTAATCTCTTGTAACGTGAGCTTTACCTTCAAGCGCAGGTCGGCACCTCGATATTGTGGTTGTTGCCGCTCGCCAGCAGTGCCACCGCCGAAGCCACCAAAGCCACTAAAGCCGCTGTGTCCGCCGAATACGTCGCCAAACATCGAGAAGATGTCATCCATGGAGAAGCCTCCACCGCTGAATCCTTCAAATCCTCCTCCGCCTGGCGCATTGAAGCCAAACTGGTCGTATTGTTGTCTTTTTTTCGGATCATGAAGTACATCGTAAGCTTCCGCAGCCTCCTTAAACTTCTCTTCCGCCTCTTTACTTCCCGGGTTTTTATCGGGATGATATTTTATAGCTAACTTTCGGTAGGCCTTTTTTATTTCATCTTCTGAAGCATCCTTGTTCACACCAAGCACTTCATAATAATCGCGTTTTGCCATTCCTTCAATGTTTTGTTTTTTAGATTCTATATCGTTATCTTATATTACTGTCCTACAGCAACTTTCGCGTGTCTGATAACTTTTTCATTGAGCGTATAACCCGTTTGTACACAGTCAATCACTTTGCCCTTTTTGTCGTCTTCAACATTGGGGACCATCGCTACTGCCTCATGAAAATCTACGTCGAAGGGTTTGTCTTGCGTTTCAATTTTTTTCACGCCCAATCCCTCCAGCGTTTTCAATAGCTTCTTAAAGATGAGTTCCCAACCCTCTTCAAGTGCGTGAATGTCATCTGTCTTATTCGCATTGGCAGCCGCTCTTTCCATGTCGTCCAAGATAGGAAGGATGGCAGATACAGTTTTCTCACTGCCGTTGAAGATGAGTTCAGCCTTTTCTTTCTGTGTTCTACGCTTAAAGTTTTCAAACTCTGCCACTGTACGTAGATACCGATCTTTGAGTTCTTCGATTTGTGCTTGTGCCTCAGCTAATGGGTCTATGGTGGGTGTTTCGCCTTGCTCCTCGGGTTGGTTGTCCGTGGCAGCAGCTTGCTCTTCCACTTTCTTTTCGTCCATTACTGTGCCAGCGTCCATCTCTTCGTGCTGTGTATCAAGCTTCTTTTCTGCTTCTTGCTCTTTGTGTTTATTTCTTTTGCTCATAATCAATATTTATTATTACCTGTCTTAAATATCAGCAAAAAGCTTGCCAAGTTTTTCTTTACTTGTCAAGCCTTGCTTTTATTGTTCAAACCATTAAAATGTTGTGTTGCTTACTGGTACATCTTCTCTTTGAGTTCTTTGATTTGATCATCATAGATGTATTCATCGTAATTCATCAATTTATCAATGGTGCCCTTTGGTGTCAGTTCGATGATGCGGTTTGCCACGGTTTGGATAAACTCGTGGTCATGACTCGAAAAGAGGATGTTGCCTTTGAACGTCACCAAATTGTTGTTAAATGCCTGAATACTCTCCAAGTCCAAATGGTTCGTGGGGGTGTCTAAGATGAGGCAGTTGGCATTTTTCAGTTGCATACGAGCAATCATACAGCGCATTTTCTCGCCACCCGAGAGCACGTTCACCTTTTTTAATACCTCTTCACCCGAGAACAACATGCGTCCTAAATATCCTTTCATCACCACTTCGTTGCCTGTACCAAACTGGCTGAGCCAATCGACTAAGTTCATGTCTGATTCAAAGAATTCGGCATTGTCGAGTGGGAGATAGGCGGTAGTAATTGTTACTCCCCAGTTATAGGTCCCAGCATCGGGCTCACGATGACCATTGATAATCTCGAATAGAGCGGTCATGGCTTTGGGATTATGGCTTAAGAAGACCACCTTCTCATCCTTTTCAACTGTAAAGCTCACGTTGTCGAACAATACGCTCCCATCGGTGTCGAGAGCTTTCAATCCCTCAACTTGCAGGATTTGGTTGCCGGGTTCACGTTCCATTTGGAAGATAATGCCAGGGTATTTACGACTGGAGGGGCGAATTTCCTCCACGTTCAATCGCTCCAACATCTTTTTGCGCGAGGTTGTTTGCTTACTCTTTGCCACATTGGCAGAGAATCTGCGGATAAATTCTTCCAACTGCTTGCGCTTCTCTTCGGCTTTCATCTTTTGGTTCTGTGCTTGACGTAATGCCAATTGTGAACTCTCGTACCAGAACGAATAGTTGCCCGAGAATACGGTCACCTTACCAAAGTCGATGTCTACGGTCTGTGTACTCACGGCATCTAAGAAGTGACGGTCGTGACTAACCACTAACACCGTCTGCTCTATGTTGCTCAGGTATTCTTCCAACCATTGTACCGAATCTAAGTCAAGGTCATTGGTAGGCTCATCAAGTAGTAGATTTTCGGGATTACCAAACAGTGCCTTTGCCAACATCACACGCACCTTTTCGTTGTTTGACAACTCGCTCATAGTTTTGGTGTGTAATGCCTCGCCAATGCCTAAGTGTTGTAACAGTTGGGCAGCATCGCTTTCTGCCTCCCAGCCATTCATCTCTGCAAACTTCAATTCCAAGTCAGCAGCACGTGTACCGTCTTCTTCCGACATCTCGGGTTTGCTGTACAAGGCTTCGCGCTCCTTCATGTTCTTCCACAAAGGTTCGTGACCCATCAAAACCGTGTCCATGACTAAATATTCGTCATACTTAAAGTGGTCTTGTTCAAGTACCGACAGTCGTTCGCCCGGTCCTAACTCTACGCTGCCTTTTGTGGGCTCTAATTCGCCACTGATGGCTTTGAGTAGGGTGGATTTACCAGCACCATTGGCACCGATAATGCCATAGATGTTGCCGTGAGTGAATTTGATATTTACATCTTTATAAAGGACTCTCTTGCCAAACTGAATTGCAAGATTTGAAACTGTTATCATGTTCTTTTACCTTATTTTATATAATTTGAGCGCAAAGGTAAACATTTTTATTGATAATTGTTAAACAAGCGTTTATAAATTCACGAAAAATGGTATCTTTGTATCAACTTTCAAAATGGATGATGAATGAACTCAAACTTCTCCAACAAGGATTACCAATGCTATGTCGTTGAAGAGACAGACACGCTCCTGAATTGGTTGCTCAATCATGTGACGCATCTCAGTAAGTCAAAGCTCAAAGCAACATTGGCTGGACGTGGCATTATTGTCAATGGTAAGCAAATCACCCAGTTCGATTATCCCGTGACGCCAGGCACCAAAATAGCTATCAGTAAGTCGAAAAAGAACACACTCTTTAAGAGTAAGTATGTTAAGATAGTTTACGAAGACCGCTACTTGGTGGTGATAGAAAAGCAAGCAGGCATCCTTTCCATGGCGGCAGGACATGCCTCGCTGAATGTCAAAAAAGTGCTCGACAGTTATTTCAAACAGAGCAAACTGAAATGTACTGCGCATGTGGTGCATCGACTTGACAGGGATACCAGTGGACTCATGATATATGCTAAGGACATCCAAACCGCCCAACTGCTGGAACATGACTGGCATCACAACGTGTACGATAGGCGATATGTGGCAGTAGTGTCGGGCGAAATGGAACAAGATGAGGGCACCATTGCCAACTGGCTCAAAGACAACAGGGCGTACATCACTTATTCGAGTCCAGAGGACAATGGGGGAAAGTTTGCAGTGACGCATTTTCACACCTTGAATCGAACAACAGAACATTCGTTGGTGGAGTATCGATTAGAGACAGGACGCAAGAATCAGATACGTGTACATTCGGCAGATATGGGGCATCCCGTATGTGGAGACCATAAATATGGCAATGGCGACAATCCCATCGGGCGTCTTTGTCTGCATGCTTACGTGCTGTGTTTTTATCACCCCGTTACGCACCGTCCCATGGAGTTTGAAACCCCCATACCACCAGCGTTCGCACATTTGTTCAAGGCTGGCCGCAAGAATCAACCTTACTCAGGGCGGACAGCGCATGAGTTCAATGAAGTAGAATGAAATAGTTAAAATCATGTTTTCGAATATTAGTTTTTATATCTACCTACTAATAGCCATTATTGTGGGTGCCTTTTTGTTGAAGAAAATAACGAGTTGTTTATTAAAAATAGTACTCTTTCTCGTGTTTGTGGCTTTGGCAGTATGGCTATATTATGCGTTTTTCGCATAAATCGTCTCCTGCTGATGCCCCTGCTTTGGGACTTTCAGTGTGCAAGATAGTCTCAAATCCCGCTCTCATGGCGCGCTCTTGGATGTATGTTTTTTGAACTTTCAGCCCGTATTCATGGTGTTTTTTTCTTTTTATATTGCCTTGTAATTGGTAATATACCATTAGATTTTTAAATCATTTTTGAAAAAACAACTCGTTGTTAATGCCTTGATTTATATCAAGATTTTATTTTAGCTTGCAGGACTTTTAGAAAAAATAGTTACTTTTGCGGACTATTTGAATAATTTTATCAATTAACAACAACATTTTTTTATTTATGAACACAAAATTACAATTATTTTGCGCAATCATTCTATGTTTTACCATTGGACGGAATACCGCATTTGCAGCCGATAACGGTATGAGTATTCAAAAGACAACAAACGTGGAAGAAAAGTCTAATCCTGCTAATATCGCCTTCGATGCGGTGGCGACTCGTTCAACAACGAACAATAACGAAATACCAGAATTAGAGTTATCATTAGTGAGATTATTATTGACCCATGAAGGTGTGGGATATCCAAAGCCAAAAGCCAAAAGTCGTCTTGCCTTAAAAAAAATTTGCGATGCACCAAAAACACACACAACAGAACAATTATTGAAAGCCAGATATGACTTTCTTAATGATACGGATGTAGAAATGCCAGTGAATGGTAAACGCTACACCATTAAGTTCTATGGTATTGGACAAGACATATTTTTGCTTGATTATTCTGATGGTAAGCTGTCTACGCGTAAAGTTGCATTAGGAGATGTTCCCAACGAGTCGGCATGCTTCACGGCGCATGTCTTGAAGAATGGAAAAGTTGCTTTCAAGACTATCGATAACAAGTGGTTGAGTTATCCTACCAAGACGCCTGCTCCCGATTGGCTTAAAGATTTTGCTCCTAATGGTGTAACCAGCAAATTGGACGAGGCAGCCAACGGACTTGAATTGCAAAAGGCTGGTCAAGCAGCACATGTTAAATTCGAAAATCCGCTTAATCTTTTTGGTAAGTTCTATATTAAATCTAAAAGAGGAACTCACACCAGCACTAATCAAGCGGTGCAAGGCATTTGGGTGTTAAAAACATCGGATAATACCTTTGATGGTGCAAGCGACCCTTACTATAACGAAACCTTTTCGTCTGTAATACTTATCCAACCAGTGACGGTAACCACAGGCATACAGCAGATAGAAACCACTGTAAAACGCCCCAGCGAGAATAAAATCTATACGCTGTCAGGACAACGTGTATTTGTAGAAAAACTCTCTGACCTGCCACGTGGCATTTACATTGTAAACGGTAAAAAACTATTGGTACAATAGTTCTTCATTCCTCCTCAAATTGCATCGTTGCACTTTCTACAGTTCGTTGATGCAATTTGAGGAGAAATTATGTCATTTGCAGTCCGTCCTTAAAACGTTCTTCTAATTGCCTACGGATGACATTTATTTTCAATCGCTTTTCAACAAGGTTGCGATTACTCTTATATATGTAAAATTTTTTGCTTGTTTTCAAGTGCATTTTCCCCCTGTTAAAGCATTGAGATAAGCCTAAGAAAATTGCTCGAGTTTTCTTTGTTTTAGAATTTTGAAGGCGTCAAAACAGTGAGTTGTTCCTTTATCTTATTGCTTCAACCTGCTTGTCTCCATGCTTTAGTCGTGCTAAATGATTACAATAGCACCCTTATTGCATGATTCCAAGACGCCAAAATCACCCTTTTTGATGCTTAAAGCATAGAGATAACCTCTGTGGTTTCTACTTGAAATTTCGTAAGTATCATTATATCAGTAGTTTGCAAAATTCGCATATTTGGCGTCAACCATGAGGTTGGTTGAAAATATCGCCAGGATTTTGCCCTTAAATCCGTGAGTTTTCTAATGTTTCTTGTAAAGATTTTTCTGATTTTTTATGCCATCAAATACCACCTTTCTTTTGCTTTTGTTGGAGTGAATTTGTTGGTAGTGGCATGTGGGTTGTGTTGTCCCGATAATAAAATATTCACTTGGAATTCATGTTTTGCAATCTGAAGTTAGCAATTTAACCTATTTTTTTTGTTCATATCTTGTAAAAATCTCAAAATAATGATTAACTTTGCATCGCATTTGAAAAATGTATGTGTTTCGACAGAAAGCGAGAACAATTATAATTATAATAATTTTTATGAATTTTACTTTATTCGTTACCGTTTTGTTGACGGCCGTAACCTTGGTAGTGGCAGCTTATGTCATTGCAAAGTTAATTGGTCCGCGCTCGTATAATGCGGTAAAAGGCGAACCCTATGAGAGTGGTATCCCAACGAGAGGTTCTTCGTGGCTTCCCATGCACGTTGGTTATTACCTCTTCGCTATCCTTTTCCTCATGTTCGATATCGAGACTGTACTGCTCTATCCATGGGCGGTAGTTGTGCGAGATTTTGGAGCTATGGCTTTGGTTAGCATCGGTTTCTTCCTCATGGTACTTGTCTTAGGCTTGGCTTATGCTTGGCGGAAAGGAGCTTTGGAATGGAAATAAAGAAACCGTATATCAAGAGTATTCCTTACAAGGAGTTTAAGGACAACGAATCGTTGGAACGCATTGTTGACGAACTCCATGAAGGAGGCGTGAATGTTGTCACAGGTTCGCTGGACCAATTGATTAACTGGGGACGTGCCAACTCGCTCTGGAGCTTGACATTCGCTACCAGCTGTTGCGGTATTGAGTTTATGGCAGTGGGATGCGCTCGTTACGATTTCGCTCGTTTCGGATTTGAGGTCACACGTAACTCTCCACGACAAGCCGACCTGATTATGTGTGCTGGAACCATTACCAACAAAATGGCACCTGCTTTTAGGCGTTTGTACGATGAAATGGCAGAACCCAAATACGTCATTGCGGTGGGTGGATGTGCCATTTCTGGTGGTCCGTTTAAGAGCAGCTATCATGTGGTAAGAGGAATTGATGAGATTGTTCCCGTTGATGTCTTTATACCGGGATGTCCGCCACGCCCAGAGGCTATCATGTATGGTATGATGCAGTTGCAGCGCAAAATCAAAGTAGAAAAATTCTTCGGAGGTGTCAACCATAAGCAAGAGGCTCACCACCACGGATTGAGTAACGCAGAGGTGTACCAACAAAAACTGAAGGAAAACAAGCCTATCGTAGTGACTCACGTTCCCGAAGACTTTCATCCTCAAGAAGAGTTAGAACATCAACATTAAATAAGGTATATCGGATATGAAATTAGAAAATATAGAAATTGCATTCAGTAACTTGGCACAAGAGATGTCAAAACTGAAGAACGACAAGCATTTCGATTACCTTGTTACCATTGTTGGCGAAGACTTTGGCGAAGAAGGGTTAGGATGTATTTATATTTTAGAAAACACAAAAACTCACGAGCGTACATCGGTTAAGGCGATAGCGCAGCAAATAGGGGAGGAGTATGTTCTCGATACCGTTTCCAACCTATGGAAGGCTGCCGATATCTTAGAGCGTGAAGTTTACGACTTCTTAGGTATTAAGTTCTTGGGGCATAAGGATATGCGCCGTCTTTATTTGCGCAATGATTTCAAGGGCTATCCACTTCGTAAGAACTTCGATGTCTCGCCCGAGAACAACCAGTACACTTTGGAAGAGGATGTGGAGTTGGATTACACGTTCCAATATTCGCTCGACAAGAACGGTAACTTGGTAGAGACTCGCGTTCCGTTGTTTACAGACAACGATTTCGTTATCAACATTGGTCCTCAACACCCCAGTACGCACGGTGTACTTCGCTTGCAAAGTGTGTTGGACGGTGAAACCGTGAAGCACATCTATCCGCATTTGGGATATATCCACCGTGGAATGGAGAAGATGTGTGAGGCGTACACCTATCCTCAAACCTTGGCGTTGACCGACCGAATGGACTACCTCAGTGCCATGATGAACCGCCATGCGTTGGTGGGCGTCATTGAAGAGGCGATGGAGATAGAACTGACCGAGCGCATACAGTACATCCGTACCATCATGGACGAGTTGCAGCGTATCGACTCGCACTTGCTATATTTGGGTTGTTGCGCACAGGATTTGGGTGCTTTGACAGCCTTCTTGTACAGTATGCGCGACCGTGAACATGTGCTGAACGTTATGGAGGAGACTACAGGTGGACGACTCATCCAAAACTATTACCGCATTGGCGGTTGCCAAGATGATATCGATCCCAACTTTGTAGAGAACACCAAGAAACTGTGTGCTTACCTCAAACCCATGCTACAAGAGTACATAGATGTGTTTGGAGATAACGTCATCATGCAACAACGCTTCAAGGGAATTGCGCCCATGAATCTTGAAAACATCATTAGTTATGGTGTGACGGGTGCTTCTGGACGTGCTTCTGGCTGGAAAAACGATGTGCGCAAGTATCATCCTTATGCCATGTACGACAAGGTGGAGTTTGAGGAAGTTCTCAACGAGCATTGCGATTCGTTTGGTAGATACCTCAATCGTATTGAGGAAATCAAGCAAAGCATTCGCATCATCGAACAACTCATTGATAATATTCCAGCAGGCGACTTCTATGTAAAACAGAAGCCAATCATCAAAGTGCCTGAAGGACAATGGTATTTCTCATGCGAAGGCTCACGCGGTGAAATAGGAGTTTACTTGGATTCCAAGGGAGACAAGATGCCTTACCGCTTGAAATTCCGTCCTATGGGATTGAGTCATGTCGCTGCCATGGATGAGATGTTGAGAGGACAGAAGATAGCTGACCTTGTTACTGCAGGTGCGGCGCTCGATTTTGTCATTCCAGATATTGACAGATAGCAGGTATATAAGTTGACAACTTGTAGCAATGCTTTGCTCAATGTTTGCAACTTGTTCAATATAAATAACTTAAATAGATCATGTTTGATTTTAGTATAGTAACCACATGGTTTGACACGCTGCTTCGACAAACCTTAGGTTTGAACGATTTTTGGACGATATTCATTGAATGTGTTGTCGTTGGTGTCGCCATTCTCACTGCCTACGCCTTGTTGGCGATAGTGTTGATATTCATGGAACGTAAGGTGTGTGCCTATTTCCAATGCCGTCTCGGGCCTATGCGTGTGGGCTTTTGGGGAACGCTTCAGGTGTTTGCCGACGTGTTTAAGATGCTCATTAAAGAAATCTTTGCCGTTGACAAAGCCGACAAATTCTTGTATTATATTGCACCATTCTTTGTGGTGATTGCCTCAGTGGGTACTTTCTCGTTCCTTCCTTGGAATAAGGGAGCGCACATTCTCGATTTTAACGTGGGCATCTTCTTGGTGTCTGCTATATCGAGCATTGGTGTGTTAGGAGTCTTTTTGGCAGGATGGGGATCTAATAACAAATATTCTGTTCTGTCTGCCATGCGTGGAGCGGTGCAGATGATTTCGTATGAAATGACCTTGGGACTGACCCTCATTGCGGCTGTTGCCTTGACGGGAACGATGCAGATGAGTGGAATTGTGGAAGCACAGACAGGACCATGGAACTGGTTAATTATCAAAGGACACCTTCCTGCGATCATTGCATTCTTGTTGTTCTTGGTAGCTGGTAATGCTGAAGCGAATCGTGGACCGTTCGACTTGGCAGAGGCAGAGAGCGAGTTGACCGCTGGATACCATACAGAGTATTCGGGTATGGGTTTTGGTTTCTACTATTTGGCAGAATACCTCAACCTATTTGTCATCGCAGGATTAGCCACTGCCGTGTTCTTAGGCGGTTGGGCACCTTTCAATATTGGTGTCGAAGGCTTCGATGCTGTGATGAATTATATTCCTGGCATTGTGTGGTTCTTAGGTAAGACCTTTGTCGTAGTTTGGCTTCTGATGTGGATTCGCTGGACGTTCCCACGTTTGAGAATTGACCAAATCTTAACTTTAGAGTGGAAGTATCTCATGCCATTGGCATTGGTAAATCTCATACTGATGACCATTTGTGTGGCTTTTGGTATCCACGGTTAAAATGTTTCATTTCTTGAAGATTCAGTAAGATGGAAAATAAACAATCATATTTTAGCGAAATCTGGTATGCTATCAAGTCGCTTGTAACGGGTTTGAGGGTTACCTTGAAGGAATACTTCACCCCAAAGAGCACCGAACAATATCCAGAGAATCGCAAGACGACACTGCATGTGGCTCAACGTCACCGCGGACGCTTAGTGTTTAAGCGTAACGAAGACGGCACTCACAACTGTGTAGCGTGCACTATGTGCGAGAAAGCATGTCCCAATGAGACCATACTCATTAAGAGTGAAATGGTTGTCAATGAAGAGACGGGCAGGAAAAAGAAACAATTGGTGGACTATCAGTACAAATTAGGCGATTGTATGTTCTGCCAACTCTGTGTTAATTCTTGTAACTTCAACGCCATTGAGTTTACCAACGACTTTGAAAACAGTGTGTTTGAGCGAGATTCCTTGACCATGCACCTTGACAAGGAAGTGTATCAAGGCGGAAGTTTGCCAGACTTGATAGACGGTGGGGCACCGCTGACCATTGGACAATTTAATACCAAAACCAAATAAAAGTAGTAACGTATATGGCTAATTTAATCATGTTTTGCATTTTGGCAGTCGTCATCTTGGGCTCTGCCATTATGTGTGTACTAACAAAAAGGATTATGCGGGCGGCTACCTTTCTGATATTTGTTTTATTTGGTGTTGCAGGTATCTATTTCCTTTTAGGATATACATATTTGGGAGCAGCACAGATTGCTATTTATGCAGGGGGCATCACGATACTCTATATCTTTGCAATACAGTTGGTATCTAAGCGTACGCTCCAAGGATTAGTAGAACATCTCAAAGGTTCACGCGTCATTCAGGGGGCTTTGCTCTCATTGATAGGACTGGCTACCGTGATAGGTGTCTTGGTGAAGAATCAGTTTATTCATCAAGCAACGCAGGTTGCTGATGCAGAAGTCCCGATGAATGTCATCGGACAAGCATTGGTAGGCTCTGAAAAATATCAGTATGTTTTGCCCTTCGAACTCATTTCCGTGTTCTTGTTGGCATGTATCATTGGCGGTTTGTTGATTGCCAGAAAGGAGGATGATAAATGATACCCGTTGAATGTTTGATAGGCCTGAGTGCGCTGTTGTTCTTTATTGGCGTATTTGGCTTCGTTACCCGTCGTAATTTGTTGGCAATGTTAATCTCCGTAGAGTTGGTTCTTAACTCCGCAGACATCAACTTTGCCGTGTTTAACCGTATCCTGTTCCCCGAACAGTTGGAGGGTTTTTTCTTCACGTTGTTCTCCATTGGCATCAGTGCTGCCGAGACAGCGGTGGCGATTGCCATTATTATAAACGTTTACCGAAACTTTGGTAGTGATCAGGTGAACAGTATTGAAAATATGAAATTATAAGATGATGGATTACAGTTATGTATATTTAATACTTCTTCTACCTGCACTCAGTTTCCTGATCCTTGGACTGTTGGGTATGAAGATGAGTCATAAGGTGGCTGGACTCATTGGCACCGTGGTGCTTGGTACGGTGTTCTGTCTCTCTTGCTACACCGCTTATGAATATTTTATAGGCGTAGGGCGTGGCGTTGACGGATTATATCCCACCATTACACCTTTTAATATTACGTGGTTGAAGTTTACCGAACTGCTTACCTTTAACATCGGTTTTAGGTTGACACCTATTTCTGTGATGATGTTAGTGGTTATCTCTACGGTCAGTTTCATGGTGCACATCTATTCCTTTGGCTATATGCACGGCGAGAAAGGTTTTCAGCGTTATTATGCTTTCCTTTCGCTCTTCACCATGTCAATGTTGGGTTTGGTTGTGGCAACCAATATTTTCCAGATGTATTTGTTTTGGGAGTTGGTGGGCGTTAGCTCTTACCTGCTCATTGGTTTCTATTATCCCATGCACACAGCCGTGGCTGCTTCAAAGAAAGCCTTCATTGTGACACGTTTTGCCGATTTGTTCTTTTTAATCGGTATCTTGTTTTATAGCTTCTATGTAGGTACATTCAATTACGATTTAACCGCTACACCAGAATTGGCAACTCATGCCGCTCATGCCGCTTGGGTGATGCCGTTAGCTCTGTTCCTGATGTTTATTGGTGGTGCAGGTAAATCAGCCATGTTCCCTTTACACATTTGGTTGCCCGATGCGATGGAGGGTCCAACGCCCGTTTCGGCATTGATTCACGCTGCAACGATGGTGGTGGCAGGTGTGTATTTGGTGGCAAGTATGTTCCCCTTGTTCGTGGAATATGCACCCGAACAGTTACATTGGATTGCTTATATTGCTGCCTTTACCGCCTTTTATGCAGCTGCCGTGGCGTGCGCACAGAGTGACATCAAGCGTGTCTTGGCATTCTCAACCATTTCGCAGATTGGTTTCATGCTCGTTGCCTTGGGCGTTTGCTTGCCCGATCCTGCCACAGGAGCAGTAGCAATGACCGAAGAATATGCCGACGTACAAGGCTTAGGATATATGGCAAGCATGTTTCATCTGTTTACGCATGCCATGTTCAAGGCTTGTTTGTTCTTGGGTGCAGGTTGTGTGATTCATGCCGTACACTCCAATGAGAAGTATTATATGGGAGGACTTCGCAAGTACATGCCCATTACCCACATTACGTTCTTGATTTCATGTCTTGCTATTTCGGGCATTCCACCTTTCTCTGGATTCTATTCAAAGGATGAAATATTGGTGGCTTGTTACAACTTTCATCCCGTCATGGGAATGGTGATGAGCGGTATTGCCATGATGACCGCCTTCTATATGTTCCGTTTGTATTACGTTATCTTCTGGGGTAAGAGCTATTACGAGTCGCATCAGGGCGAACCCAACGTGCATGCGCCTCACGAAGCTCCTGCAGTGATGACCTTTCCGTTGATATTCTTGTCGCTCATCACTTGTACCGTCTTCCTTTGGGGGACACGTGCAGGACAGCTGGTGTCTGCCAACGGCATTGGGTTTAATACGCATACCAACTGGTCAGTGGCGATTACCAGTACCGTATTGGCATTGCTTGCCATCGGTCTCGCCACCTTTATGTATAAAGGAGAGAAAACGCCAGTGGCAGACAAGTTGGCAAGTACTTTCCCAACCTTGCACCGCGCTGCTTACAAACGTTTCTATATGGACGAGGTTTGGCAGTTCGTGACACACAAAATTATCTTCCGTTGTGTCAGCCGTCCCATTGCTTGGTTCGACCGTCATGTTATTGATGGCTTCTTTAACTTCTTGGCATGGGGTACACAGGAGGCAGGCGAAAGCATCCGACCTTGGCAGAGTGGCGATGTGAGACAATACGCCATTTGGTTCCTTACAGGTAGTGTAGCATTGACGTTGGCATTGATTTGCTTGCTGTAATGCTTTAGTTAGAAAGATTTAATGAATAAAATACAAAAATGAGTATATTAACATTATTCGTCGTTATTCCCGTCTTGATGTTGTTCGGGCTTTGGTTGGCTCGCAACATCCGTCAAGTACGTGGCGTCATGGTGGCTGGCTCTACCGCTTTGCTGGCACTCTCTGTTTGGCTTACTATTGCATTTATCCAAATGCGTCAGGCAGGAAATACCGAAGCCATGCTGTTTATGTACAGTGCACCTTGGTTCAAACCGCTCAACATTGCCTACACGGTAGGAGTGGATGGTATCTCGGTTGTCATGTTGCTCTTATCGAGTATCATCGTCTTTACGGGTACCTTTGCCTCTTGGCAGCTCAAGCCCATGACTAAAGAATACTTCCTTTGGTTCACCTTGTTGAGCATTGGTGTGTTTGGCTTCTTTATCTCTATCGATTTATTTACCATGTTCATGTTCTACGAGGTGGCACTTATCCCTATGTATCTGCTTATAGGTGTGTGGGGAAGTGGTCCCAAGGAATATGCCGCTATGAAGTTGACGTTGATGCTCATGGGCGGAAGTGCCTTGCTGATTATTGGTATCTTGGGTATTTATTTCTATAGTGGAGCCACCACGATGAACGTGCTTGAGATTGCTGCCCTGCACAATATCCCTGTTGATGTTCAGAAGATATTTTTCCCATTGATATTCATTGGCTTCGGTGTGTTAGGCGCCTTGTTTCCCTTCCACACATGGTCACCCGATGGACATGCTTCAGCGCCCACCGCTGTCTCTATGCTCCATGCTGGCGTGTTGATGAAGTTGGGAGGCTACGGTTGTTTCCGCATCGCCATGTTCTTGTTGCCAGAGGCGGCACAAGAGTTGGCTTGGATCTTCCTAATCCTCACCACCATCTCTGTTGTCTATGGTGCTCTCTCGGCTTGTGTGCAAACCGACTTGAAATATATCAACGCCTATTCTTCGGTAAGTCACTGTGGATTGGTGTTGTTCGCTCTATTGATGATGACCAAAACCGCTTGTACGGGTGCCATTCTCCAAATGCTCTCGCACGGTTTGATGACCGCTTTGTTCTTTGCACTCATCGGTATGATTTACGGACGTACGCATACACGTGATGTCCGTCAGTTGGGTGGATTGATGAAAATCATGCCTTTCTTGGGCGTAGGTTATGTAGTGGCAGGTTTGGCGAACTTGGGATTACCTGGTTTCTCGGGCTTCGTTGCGGAGATGACTATCTTTGTAGGCTCGTTTGCCAACAACGACACCTTCCACCGCACCGCTACTATTATCGCTTGTACCTCCATTGTTGTCACCGCAGTTTATATCTTGCGTGTTGTTGGAAAGATACTTTATCAAAAGGTAGCCAATCCTCATTTTGAGCAACTCACTGATGCTACATGGGACGAGCGTGTGGCTGTGATGTGTTTGATATTCTGTGTAGCTGGCTTAGGTATCGCACCTCTGTGGGCAAGCAATGTCATCAATGATGCCGTAGGACCTATCCTACTCAATATAATACACTAAAGTTTAGAAGAAGATGAATTACAGTCAATTCCTATATATGATGCCAGAGGTCACCTTAGTGGTGCTTTTGCTGGTTACGTTTGTTGCCGACTTTGCTACATCGCAGAAGATTAGGACGCTTGCGCCCACCGACAAGCGTCGCTCATGGTTCAATCCCATGATTTGTCTGCTTATGTTTGCGCACATCCTCATCAACCTGTTCCCCATTGAGACACACACTGTTTTTGGGGCAATGTACATCGCTACGCCTGCTATTGGGGTGATAAAGACCATTTTGGCTTTTGGAACGCTCATCGTTCTCATTCAGTCAAAAGAATGGTTGTCACGTCCCGATACCGCTTTTAAGGAGGGAGAGTTTTACTTATTGGTGATAGCAACGCTGTTGGGAATGAATATCATGGTAAGTGCCAACCACTTCTTGCTCTTTTTCTTAGGCTTGGAAATGGCGAGTGTACCTATGGCTTGCTTAGTTGCGTTTGACAAATATCGTCACGACTCAGCCGAAGCAGGAGCCAAATTCATATTGACAGCCACCTTCTCAAGTGGGGTGATGCTCTACGGTATCAGCTTTATCTATGGTGCGGTAGGCACGCTTTACTTTGAAGACATTGCCACACAACTCACAGCTACACCGTTTACCATTCTTGGCATGGTGTTCTTTTTCAGCGGATTGGGCTTTAAGATTAGCTTGGTGCCTTTCCATTTCTGGACAGCCGACTCGTACCAAGGTGCGCCAACTACCGTTACTGGCTATCTCTCGGTAGTGAGTAAAGGTGCAGCAGCTTTTGCTCTTTGCACTATCTTGATGAAAGTATTTGCCCCCATGGTTCTCTATTGGCAATATTTGTTGTACATCGTTATTGTGTTGTCAATCACGATAGCCAACTTGTTTGCCATTCGTCAAACCAACCTGAAACGCTTTATGGCGTTCAGTTCTATCTCTCAGGCAGGTTATATTGTCTTGGCGATTGTTGGTAACTCGGCGTTGAGCGTCACTGCATTGAGCTTCTATGTGCTGATTTACGTGGTAGCTAACATGGCAGTGTTTACCATTATCAGTGCGGTAGAGGAACATAACAACGGTACGGTGATGATGGACAGTTACAATGGCTTTTATCAAACCAATCCCAAGCTGGCTTTCCTCATGACTTTGGCATTGTTCTCCTTGGGCGGTATTCCACCATTTGCGGGAATGTTCTCTAAGTTCTTTATCTTTATGGCAGCCGTGCAGGATGCCGATTTAAGCACTTCAGTAGGGGCATGGGCGTACATCGTGTTGTTCATTGCGTTAATCAATACGGTTATCTCCTTATATTACTACCTCTTGATTGTGAAGGCGATGTACATCAAGAAAAGTGAAAATCCGTTGCCCACGTTCAAGAGCCACACCAATACCAAGTTGGCATTGGCTGTATGCACAGCAGGTGTAGTGTTGTTTGGCGTGTGCTACATGGTATTCGATTGGATACATGCGGCTTCGGTAGCGCTCTAAGATATAAAAAGATACTAAACATCCTCCGTCTGAATTGTGTTCTTTACACGTCAGGCGGAGGATATTTTTGTTGAGATGTAGCGATATTAAAAACGCTACGAACAGTTGCCAGCTTTGTTGTAGTAAAGAATTGAGGCAGTTGTAACAACGAGTGAAGGCGGTCATCCACTGTAGATAACCGCCTTCAATCATTGATTCAAGAAAAGAGGAAGAAAGAGCTTTACTTCTTTTTCCTTGTTTGTTTTAGTTCTTCTTTCAAAAAACGAGGGGTATAGCCCTCCTTGCTTTGCGCTACTTCTTCGGGAGTTCCTGTACTTAAAACCTTTCCGCCGCCACGTCCCCCCTCTGGTCCCATATCAATAATGTAATCAGCCAGTTTGATGACGTCTAAGTTGTGTTCGATTATCACCACTGTGTTACCACGATCCACTAATTGTTGCAGCACATTCATCAAGATGCGGATGTCCTCGAAGTGCAGTCCAGTGGTTGGCTCATCAAGGATGTATAATGTCTTTCCTGTGTCACGCTTCGAGAGTTCGGTAGCTAACTTCACTCGCTGACTCTCACCGCCCGAAAGGGTTGTGGAGGGCTGTCCTAATTTGATGTAGCCTAAGCCAACATCTTGAATCGTTTTTATTTTGTGAAGAATATTAGGTACGGTGTCGAAGAACTCCACAGCTTGATTGATCGTCATATCCAGCACGTCGGCAATACTTTTGCCCTTATATCTCACTTCGAGTGTCTCTCGGTTGTAGCGTTTGCCATGGCATACCTCGCATGGCACCATGACATCGGGCAGGAAATTCATTTCAATCGTCTTGTAGCCATTGCCATTACAAGCCTCACATCGCCCACCTTTTACATTAAACGAGAAGCGTCCAGGTTTGTAACCCCGTATCTTTGCCTCTGGAAGGTTGACGAACAGGGATCGAATGTCGCTGAACACGCCAGTATAAGTGGCTGGATTGCTGCGCGGCGTACGCCCCAATGGACTTTGATCAACATTGACTACCTTGTCAATATTATCGATACCCTCTATTGAATCGTACGGCATCGGTTTTTTTAATGAGCGATAAAAATGCTTTGACAAGATGGGCTGCAAAGTCTCATTGATGAGGGTAGACTTGCCAGAGCCAGACACTCCCGTCACGACAATGAGTTTTCCGAGCGGAAACTCCACCTCTACATCTTTCAAATTGTTGCCCCTTGCCCCTTTCAGCCAAATGCTCTTGCCGTTTCCTTTGCGCCGCTTAGAGGGAATCTCGATGCTGCGTTTGCCGTTGAGGTAGTCGGCTGTAATGGTAGATTGTCGAAGCATTTGTTGTGGAGTGCCTTGAAATACCACCTCACCCCCTTTGCGTCCTGCCTTTGGTCCAATGTCTACGATGTAGTCGGCTGCCAACATCATATCTTTGTCGTGTTCTACCACGATGACCGAGTTGCCGAGGTCTCGCAACTCCTTTAACGAACGAATGAGTCGCTCGTTATCTCTTTGGTGCAACCCGATGCTGGGTTCGTCAAGAATGTACAGCACATTGACCAGTTGCGAGCCTATCTGCGTAGCCAATCGAATGCGCTGGCTCTCGCCTCCCGAGAGCGAAGCCGACTGTCGATTGAGCGATAAATAGTTGAGACCCACTTCAAGTAAGAAGCTCACACGAGTTTGTAATTCCTTGATAATCTCGGCAGCTATTACTTTTTGTTGTTCATCCAAATGAGTTTCCGCGTGTTCGAGCCAGTCCTTTAGCTCACTCATATCCAAGTTGGCTACCTGTGCTATATTCTCGTTACCAATGCGATAGGAGAGCGACTCACGTTTCAGTCGCATGCCGTTGCATTCGGGACAGGTGGTTGTAGCCAAAAACTGGTCAGCCCACTTTTGCCCTGCACTCGAGTCATCGTTCTCCATGACGGTGCGCAAATATTTGATGATGCCGTCGAAGGTCACAAAATAATCGCTGCTGGTGTGTACCAACTCCTTGACTATTTTAACATTCTCTAAACTGCCATACAATATTTCGTCTACTGCCTCCTGAGGAATTTCTCGAAATGGCGTTTTGATATTCAGGTCATATCGATGTAAGATGGCATCGATTTGCCAAAATATCATTTGTTTTTTGTATTTACCCAAGGGCACGATAGCACCTTCGTAAATGCTGAGATTGTCATTGGGTATGACCTTTTTCAAGTCGATTTCGTTGACCGTTCCCAACCCTTTACAATGTGGACAAGCTCCTTCTGGTGAGTTAAAAGAGAAGATGTTGGGTGCGGGCTCTCCGTACGAAATGCCACTGACGGGGTCCATGAGCCGTTTGGAAAAATTGCGAATAATTCCCGAGTCCTTCTCCATAATCATGATAACCCCATCGCCTTGCTTCATGGCTATCTGTATGGTCTTCATCAATCGTTCGTCGTCATTTCCTCGCACCTGTAGCTTATCAATCACCACCTCAATGTTGTGGTTCTTGTATCTATCTACCTTCATGCCTCGCACCACCTCTTTTATCTCTCCGTCCACTCGCATGTAGAGGTAGCCTTTGCGCCTCATACTCTCGAAAAGTTCACGATAATGCCCCTTTCGCTGTTTCACCAAGGGCGATAAGATGAATATTTTTTTGTCGGCATAATCGTGCAAAATCATGTCAATGACTTTCTCCTCAGTGTATTTCACCATTTTTTCGCCCGTCATGTAGCTATAGGCTGTGCCAGCACGTGCAAAGAGTAGGCGCAGGTAGTCGTATATCTCGGTAGTCGTACCTACCGTAGAGCGTGGATTTTTGTTGGTGGTTTTCTGCTCGATACTGATGACAGGAGACAGCCCCGTGATTTTATCTACATCAGGTCGTTCCATGTTTCCGAGGAAGTTGCGTGCGTAGGCAGAGAAGGTTTCGATGTATCTTCGTTGACCTTCTGCAAAGATGGTGTCAAACGCCAAGGATGATTTGCCCGAGCCCGACAAGCCCGTAATAACGGTAAGGGCATTTCGCGGAATTTCTACATCTATGTTTTTAAGATTGTGCACGCGCGCACCAAATATATTGATTTTATCGTCTTCGCAAGGCATAAGTAGTTTGCTTTCTTTTGAGAGGTTGATGGTTATTCTTTCTTTCTAATTTCATGGTTGGTAGGTGCGCATCAGGTTGACATCCGTCTTGATGTTGAACACCTGTCCATCGGCACCTTTTGCCTTTACCAAGCAAAAGTAAACGCCTTGCTTCACGTCTTTGCCTTGGTACTTTCCGTCCCACCCCTCGGCAGGATTGTGCCATTCAAAGAGCTTCTGTCCCCACCTATTAAAGATGTAACCCTTAAACTCAATGATGCTTTGCCAGCCCTCTTTGGCTTTGTAAACATCGTTGATGCCATCGCCATTGGGCGAAAAGGCGTTGGGCATCTCCAGCTTGCTTTCCGAGATAGAGACGGTGATAGGTTGTGCATCTGCCCAATACTCTTGGGTATATTTCACAGAGTCCTGACCTTGGGTGAAGATGGCATACAGTTCAATGCGATGCGCACCAGCTTTGGTAAAGCGAACCTCTGTATCTTTCTCATAACGAACAAGGTAAGGAGCTTTTTCTCCTTCCATGGTAATTCTCCACTCGTAGTAAGCTGTCCAACCAGTTGTATGGCTCTCGTTCGCTGTCAGTAGTACTCGTAAAGGAGCCGAACCGCTAATAGAAGTTGTTGGCTCACTGGGTTCACCCTTGTCTGAAAAATAAACAGCATGCGGGTTAATGGTGGGTTGCTCTTGAGCAGAAAGGAGGAGTGGGAATAAAAGTGTTAGTGTAGAAATAATGAATTTTATTTTCATTCCGTTGTTTTGTTTGTCCAATGTGGTGCTATACTGCACCTTACTATACGAAAATTGAAAGCTTGGAGCTTTCTATCTTTGCAAAGATACTAAAAGATTCATGATTAAAGAGGAGCGATTAGAGATTTTTTTGTAAATTTGCAAATGAAACAGAAAAAGACAATTTGTGACATGAAACCAATCTTTAACTATATAGTCTTATTATTAACACTCTTGTTTTGTCTTGACGCCACAGCGCAAGTAAATCAGTGGCGAGATATCTATGAGGCAAAAAAGAAAGACACCGTCTTTGGGATTGCCCGAAAATATGGCATTTCCGTCCCCGATTTAATGGATGCTAATCCAGAAATGAAAGTGGAGGGATACGAGTTAAAGAAAGGTGACACCGTATTTATTCCATTCGAAAAGGGGAAGAAACCCAATGCAGTCCCCGTTGTACCCAAGACAGACAAGAACCAACCTGTCACCACACAATTGGTTAAGGGAAAAGAGTTAGACATAACCAAGCGTGCCATTCGCATAGGAGTGATGTTGCCCTTGCACAACGTAGACGGTGATGGTCGCAGAATGGTAGAATACTATCGCGGTTTGCTGTTGGCGTGTGACGACTTGAAGCGTCAAGGCATCTCCACCGATGTTTATGCTTGGAACGTGCCCATTGATGCCGACATTCGACAAACACTCTTAGATGTGAATGCGCAACGGTGCGACATTATTTTTGGTCCATTGTACACCAAGCAGGTTACCCACTTGGGTGATTTCTGCAAACGCTTCGGCATCAAGCTGGTGATACCTTTCTCTATCGAGAGTGGGGAAGTGGCAACCAATCCACAGGTCTACCAAGTTTATCAGTCTGCCGACCAGCTGAATGAAGATGCCATTCATGCTTTCCTTAACCGTTTCCCCAACTATCATCCTGTGTTCATCGATTGCAACGACCGAGATAGTCAGAAAGGCATTTTTACTTTCACGTTACGGAAACAATTAGAGGATAAGAAAATCGCTTATAACATTACGAACTTGAAATCCAGCGAGGAACAGTTTGCCAAATCGTTTACCTTGTCAAAGCCCAATGTGGTGGTACTGAACACAGGTAAATCGCCCGAGTTAAACGTGGCATTGGCAAAGATAGACGGACTGAAGGCAGCCAATCCTACACTGTCGGTGTCGTTGTTTGGCTATACAGAGTGGTTGATGTACACCAAAGTGTATTTCGAATACTTCTGCAAATACCCCACCTATATACCTACCGTGGCGTATTATAATGCGCTCTCTCCACAAACCAAGCAGTTTGAGCAAAAGTATCGTCTGTGGTTCAAAGAAGAAATGCAATACGCCATTCCACGATTTGCCTTGACAGGTTACGACCATGCACAATTCTTTTGTCGTGGATTGCACCAATATGGGAAAGCCTTTTCAGGACTGAAAAAACAAAACTCCTATACCGCCTTACAGACTCCTTTGGACTTTCGACGCATAAAAAAGGCTGGATGGCAGAACTCCACGTTCATGTTGATTCACTTTAAGAGTAACGGAGGGATAGAGAGCATCTCGTATTAAGCCTTTCTACTACAAACCATGTGTTAGCGTAAAAAATGAAACATCCACTTCTTTCCCTCTTTTTACTGTTTTACCCGCTGCTCCTTACGGCGCAGGTAGGGAGTCATCGCAACGAGTTTGCCGTAGGTGTGAATGGAGGTTATGTGCTGAGCAATGTCGGGTTTGTGCCCAAAGTGACGCAAACGTTTCATGGAGGGATGACGGGAGGCGTGTCTTTTCGGTATATCTCTGAGAAATATTTTCAAACCCTTTGTTCTATCCATGCGGAAATCAATTATGTGCAAGCTGGTTGGAAAGAAGACATTGTGAATCTGCAAAACGAGCCAGTGCTCAACAAGAACACTGGTTTGGCGGAGGAATACAGCCGCACCATTAACTATATACAAGTACCCGTCTTCGCACATTTGGCTTGGGGAAAAGAACAACGAGGCTTTCAGTTCTTCTTCCAAGCAGGACCACAATTTGGCTACATGCTAAATGAAAGCACGCAAATGAACTTTGAACTCAATAAGGCGAACGTGCAAGACAGAGCCAATGCTGAGACGACCCAATACAAAATGCCCGTGGAACATAAGTTTGATTATGGCATTGTGGCAGGCATTGGAGTGGAATATTCGTTGCCCAAGGTGGGGCATCTGCTTTTAGACGCTCGGTACTACTATGGATTAGGGAACCTATACGGGGACACGAAGCGCGATTATTTTGCCAGATCTAATCTGTCGAATATTCAGTTAAGACTGTCCTATTTGTTTGATATTACTACAACAACTAAATAATTAATAAACTATGTTTGAAAATCAACCTAAAGGCCTTTTTGCTTTGGCATTGGCCAACACTGGCGAGAGATTCGGTTATTACACCATGATTGCCGTGTTTGTATTGTTTTTAAGAGCTAACTTTGGATTAGATCCTGGTACGGCTGGTATGATTTACAGTGTGTTCCTTGGACTGGTTTACTTCCTCCCATTGGTGGGTGGTGTGCTTGCCGACAAGTTTGGTTTTGGCAAGATGGTCACCATTGGTATCGTGGTGATGTTCTTGGGCTACCTGTTCTTATCCATCCCGTTGGGCGGTGAGACGTTTGCGCTCTTGGTAATGTTGCTGGCTTTGCTGTTCATCAGCTTTGGTACAGGCTTGTTTAAGGGTAACTTGCAAGTAATGGTAGGTAACCTTTACGATGATCCGAAGTATGCCGACAAGCGCGATTCAGCTTTCTCCATCTTCTATATGGCTATCAACATTGGTGCTTTGTTTGCACCAACGGCAGCCGTACGCATTAAAGAGTGGGCAGAATCTGTTGGTTATGCTGAGAACGATGCTTACCATTTCTCCTTCGCCGTAGCATGTGTATCTTTGATTATTTCTATGGCTATTTATTACGGTTTCCGTTCAACGTTCCGTCATGTGGAAGGAAATGGCACGGCAGCCAAGACAGACGATGGTCAAGCTATCGAGACCGAAGAATTGAGCAAGAAGGATGTAAAGGATAGAGTAGTGGCACTAATGTTGGTGTTTGCTGTGGTTATTTTCTTCTGGATGTCATTCCACCAGAACGGACTCACCCTGACTTACTTTGCTAACGAGTTTACTCAAAAGACTTCTTCTGGTGTTCAGAGCATGGCTTTCGATGTAGTGAACCTTGTGATGATTGTCTTTATCGTTTATGCAGGATTCTCATTCTTCCAGTCAAGAACACAGAAAGCTAAGGGAATTTCGTTAGCTGTCCTCTTAGCATCAATTGGTGTATTGATTTATAAGTACACACAAGTAGAAGGAGCTATTGATGTGAGTGCGCCTATCTTCCAACAGTTCAACCCCTTCTATGTAGTTGCGTTGACACCAGTCAGCATGGCAATCTTCGGTGCATTGGCTGCCAAGGGCAAAGAACCTTCGGCTCCACGCAAGATAGCCTACGGTATGGTGATTGCTGCATCGGCCTATACCATCATGATTGTTGGTTCACAAGGCTTGCTTACTCCTAATGAACAGGCGTTGGCTGCCGAGGCTGGAACAGCCAGCTACGCATCTGCCAACTGGTTGATTAGTACTTATTTAGTGCTGACGTTTGGTGAATTGCTGTTGAGTCCGATGGGAATCAGTTTCGTCAGCAAAGTTGCACCTCCTAAACTCAAGGGAGCCATGATGGGTGGATGGTTTGCTGCTACCGCCATTGGTAACTTGTTGGTGAGCGTAGGTGGATATCTTTGGGGTGATTTACCTGTATGGGCTGTTTGGTCTGTATTCATTGGAGTCTGCTTACTCTCTGCTTTGTTCATGTTCTCTGTAATGAAGCGATTAGAGAAAGTTTGCTAAATCCTACAACGGGTGTCCCACTTTTGGGGCATCCCTAAGCATAAAAGGCGTTTCGAGTACGATACTCGAAACGCCTTTTATGTTTTCTGTCTGCTCTGCTACTCAGCGGTGTACATCCAAATGACCGCCATCATGATGAGTGCAGCAACGATGCAAAGCGAAAAGAACAATACGTTGCTCGCCATCTTCCTACGTTTTTTCCGCATCGCATGGTTGTTTTGGAACTGAGGATGTTTCCTATGGTGGTGATGATGCTCTGTATTGTGGTGTTGTTCCTTCGCATGTTGGTGATAAGAGGGTTGCTGTTCTGTCATTGTCGTTGTCATTTTTATGGGTGCAAAATTACATAAAAACTATGATTTATAAGCCAATAGAGTGAAGAAAGTGCTTTTTCTTTGGAACAACGACAACTCTCATTGGATGAAATGAAAATTACCTCAACCTCCAATAGCATTTTTCATTCATTGCGTATGCAGATTTGGAGGTTGAGGTAATTGCCTCTATCAGTGTTCTAAGTTCGTGTTAGATGAGCGCAGCAGTCAGTCCTGCCATGACAATGCTCACCATGGACATGAGCTTAATGAGGATGTTCAGACTTGGTCCGCTGGTGTCTTTAAATGGATCACCTACAGTGTCGCCAACGACAGTAGCCTTATGGCATGCCGAACCTTTGCCACCGAAGTTGCCTTCTTCCACCATCTTCTTGGCATTGTCCCATGCACCACCAGCATTTGCCATAAAGATGGCGAGGGTAAATCCTGCTGCCAAGCCACCTACGAGTAGTCCAAGAACGCCTGCAACACCCAAAACGATTCCCACAACAATAGGAATAGCAATGGCTAAGAGTGAAGGTAAAATCATCTCGCGTTGTGCCGATTTGGTGCTAATCTCTACACATCGTCCATAATCGGGTGTGGCTTTGCCTTCCAATATGCCTTTGATTTCTCTGAATTGGCGTCTTACTTCATCCACCATTGCGCCAGCTGCTCTACCTACAGCGCCCATAGTGAGTCCGCAGAACAAGTAAGCAGCCATGGCACCGATAAAGGCACCTACCAAAACGCGTGGATTCATCACGTTCACTTGGAAGAAATCCATAAAGTCAGACATGGTGGCATTCATAGGATTGAATACGTTTCCTGCCGCATTGACAAACTGATGACCATCTTCTACCATTCTAACCATGGCTATTTTCACCTCTTCTATATAGGATGCCAAAAGTGCCAAGGCGGTTAATGCAGCCGAACCAATGGCAAAACCCTTGCCAGTAGCAGCGGTGGTATTGCCCAAGGCATCGAGTGCATCGGTGCGTTCTCTCACTTCTTCGCCGAGGTTACTCATCTCAGCGTTACCGCCAGCGTTATCGGCAATAGGTCCATAAGCATCGGTAGCGAGGGTAATACCCAGTGTAGAAAGCATACCCACGGCAGCAATGCCAATGCCATAAAGTCCACGACTAATCGAATCGGCATTCATGCTCATATCAAAGCCGTTGGCACAGAGGTAGCTTAACATAATGGCTACTGATATGGTTACTACAGGAATGCAAGTACTAATCATTCCCGTGCCAATGCCTTTGATGATGACAGTTGCTGCACCCGTTTGCGAAGCAGCTGCAATCTCTTTGGTTGGCTTGTAACTATGTGAGGTGTAATATTCGGTGGCTTGACCGATGATGACACCTGCTGCCAGACCTGTTACTACCGAGAAGCTAACACCCAACCAGTTGGTGATGCCCAAGAAATACAAGATGAGGAAAGTTGCGATGGCAATAAGCACCGCAGCAACATTAGTGCCAAGGCTCAAAGATTTCAGCAGGTCTTTCATCGTTGCTTCTTCTTTGGTACGTACCAAGAAAATACCAATCAGGCTCAAGAAAATACCTACTGCAGCAATAATCATAGGTGCTACCACGGCTTTGAGTTGCATGTCACCGCTTGCCACAAAGGCTGTGGCACCTAATGCAGCCGTAGACAAGATACTTCCGCAATAACTTTCATAGAGGTCAGCACCCATACCAGCGACGTCGCCCACGTTATCGCCCACATTGTCGGCAATAGTAGCGGGATTTCGAGGGTCGTCTTCAGGAATGTCTTGTTCTACCTTGCCCACCAAGTCAGCCCCTACATCGGCTGCTTTGGTGTAGATACCTCCTCCAACACGTGCAAACAGCGCTTGTGTAGAGGCACCCATACCGAAGGTCAGCATTGTTGTAGTGACGGTAACCAGTGCCATGTTGCTGCCATGATAAAGATAAGTGAGGAGTATAAACCACATGGCAATGTCCAACAGACCTAAACCAACCACAACGAGTCCCATGACTGCGCCCGACCGGAAGGCTATCTGCAGACCCTGATTTAAGCTCTTGCGAGCTGCATTGGCGGTTCTGCCCGATGCATAAGTGGCAGTTTTCATGCCAAAGAAACCACAGAGTCCGCTAAAGAAACCTCCAGTGAGGAATGCAAACGGTACCCATGGATTTTGAACTTTGAGCACGTAAGCCATAAAAGCAAACAGGATAGCTAATGCGATAAATACATACAGCACCACAGTGTACTGTTGTTTGAGGTACGCCATGGCGCCTCTGCGCACATGTTGCGCAATTTCTCGCATACGAGGTGTGCCTTCATCATACTTCATCATGCTTTGAAAGAAGTACCATGCCATGGATAGTGCAACCACGGAGGCAACTGGCACAAGCCAAAAAATAAATGGAATGTTCATAGTGTTATGTTTAAAGTTTTTATTAAGATTGTTTGCAAATATAATGAATATAATGACAGGTTGTATCATTTGGAGGGCTTTTTTTACTGAAATCTCATAGTTTTTTCATACATGAAGGTTGGTTGACGATGAAAAACTATCTTTTTTCTTTTTTCAACAACAAATTTATTTTTGGTAAAGGAATTTGTTGTTTTTGTCCTTTTATTTTACCAAAAAACGACCATCTAAAATCTTCAAAATAGAAAAAATCAATAGGCAGACAATAGACATAATTACGCTGATTTTCACAAAAAAGCTGTCTTTTCAAGTTGGAATATTGATTTAACGGTCTTGGAAACATACATTAGCGGCGTTATTCACATGCTTCAACCCCATTAAAGCATGCAAATTGTCAGCTTATCTCAATGGGTTAGTCGAAGAAAAATGGGAGAAAAGAGAGTAAAAGGAGAGACTTTGTTTGTAACATATTCAATAACAAGCGATTATGAACCTCGCTCATAACTCGCGTATTTGCGACCAACTTTGAAGTTGGTTGTTTACACGCGAGTTATGAGAGACACTTTGTAAAGAAAATTCAGCATTTATTTTTATTTAATGCGTCGTATTTTCAAGATTACGAACACTGCTTCGGAGGTGTGCTTCGTGGTGAAAATATCATTCTTCAATGAAAGAGCTGTAGTTCATAGGGATAATGAAGAGGGAATCATTTTATATTGTCTGCTATGCCGTGTGCTTATGTTGATAGCCCATTGTTTTTTTAGATTCAAGCTGTACTTATTATTAAATAGAGAGGTGTCGGTTTGTCCCTATATATAAATAAGGTGAAGATAATAATGCAAGTTTTGTCGGAATAATCTCTTTGATATATGGAAAATTGCGTATATTTGCATAACAAATGGGGGATTAGCTTTTAAGACATATTTTATACCTATCATTATTTTTGGACATTGTTCCAGTAATTGAATATAGTTTTACGTAGTAGACGATGAAAAGACTTTTATATATTTTCTTTATAGTAAGCTTTGTGGTGACTGCCCAAGGACAGAGAAAAGAGATTTCACAAGCAAGACAATGGGTGAAACGTGGAAACAATTTGGATAAAGCCGAAAAATCCATGCGCAGCTTGCTCAATGACTCAACCAACAGATGCAATAAAAAAATATGGTTAACTCTTTTTGAAGCAGTTAGAAAGCAATATGAGCAAGGAAATGAGAAGTTGTATTTGAAGCAAAAATACGATACCACACGGTTGTTTTCTTTGGCAAGAAATATGTTTGAAGATTTACAGGCATTTGATTCCATTGATGCACTACCTAATAAAAGAGGTAAAGTAGCTCCAGCCTATCGTAGCGAACATGCACAATATCTGCATCAAATCAGACCGAATCTCTTTAACGGTGGGGCTTTCTTCCTTAATAAAAAGAAATATGCTGAAGCCTATCAAATGTACAATACTTACATTCAGAGTGCTTATGAGCCATTGTTTGAAAAATACCAGTATGTAGAGAAAGATAGGCGAATGCCTGAAGCTTCGTATTGGGCTGCATTTAGTGCTTATCAATTAAAGAAGTATGATGCAACTTTGAAACATTCGCATCTCGCATTGAAGGATTCGGTGCATTATCCCTATATGCTTCAATATCTTGCCAATATCTATGAAGAGAAAAAAGATACAACCATGTATCTAAAGGTTTTGGACGAGGGATTTACCACTTATCCAAGTTTTCCATTTTTCTTCCCTCGATTGGTTGATTATTATGTAATGACGAAACAATTTGATAATGCCTTGGACATTATTGACCGAGCGTTAGCGGTGGACAGTACCAATCAGTTATATCAATTTGCCAAGAGTACCGTACTTTTGAATACAGGTAGATACGATGCGTGTATTCAAATCTGTGACGATCTCATCGCAAAGAATGACAGCATGCCAGAACCCTATCTCAATGCTGGTCTTGCTTATTTCAATCAAGCTGTTCTCTTAGACAATGATACGAAATTATCAAAGAAAAATAGAAAGCAAATTCTGGGCTATTATCATAAGGCTTTGCCCTATTTAGAGCGTTATAGGGCTTTGGCTCCAGAGCTGAAAGATAAATGGGGTACGCCGCTGTATACCATCTATCTGAATTTGAACATGGGTAAGGAGTTTGAAGAAATCGATCGTATTATCAATCAAAAACAAAAATAAGTCATGAATGTCACCGTTGATTTAGCTAAATTAGGGATAGAACAACTGAGTGCCATGCAGTTGAAAGCTTCTGACAGCATTGCACAAAGCGGACGTGATGTTATCCTTCTTTCTCCAACTGGGTCGGGGAAGACTTTGGCTTATTTGCTGCCGATTCTTCAAAAATTGGATGTAAGTTCAAAAGAGGTGCAATCCGTAGTGATAGTTCCCAATAGAGAGCTTGCCATTCAATCAGCAGAAGTCTTGCAACTGCTCACCAAGTCAATGAAAGGATTTGCGTGTTATGGGGGGCGTCCCGCCATGGATGAACACCGACAGTTGCGACAAGTACAGCCACAAATCATTTTTGCTACGCCTGGAAGGTTGAATGACCACTTAGACAAACGAAACATCACTATCGAAACGATTCAATATGTCGTTATTGATGAATTTGATAAGTGTTTAGAGATGGGATTCCAAGAGGAGATGAGCAAGATTCTTGAGAAGCTTACTGCCGTCAAACAGCGCATTCTTCTTTCGGCAACAGATGCCGTAGAAATTCCTCATTTCGTCAACATGAATAATGTCGATCGATTGGATTATCTCACATCAGCAACTGTCTCTCATCAGGTTCGAGTCTTTTCGGTTCATAGTCCGGACAAGGATAAGCTGCAAACACTCAAACAACTGTTGTTGTCGTTTGGAAATCAGAGTACGATAGTGTTCACGAATTATCGAGAAAGTGCCGAACGCATCCATGATTTTTTGACATTTCAACATTTTTACTCTACTGTTTTTCATGGCGGTTTAGATCAGCAAGAACGTGAAAGTTCGATCTATAAATTTTCTAATGGGTCGGTGAATATCTTGGTGAGTACGGATTTGGCTTCGCGTGGATTGGATATCCCAGATGTAGACAACATCGTTCACTATCAATTGCCAGACCAAGAAGAAAACTATGTGCACAGAACGGGGAGGACCGCTCGTTGGGAAAAAGAGGGTAGGGCGTTCCTGCTCATTGGCCCCACAGAAGCGATACCTGCATACGCTATCAGTCATACTCAAGAATATAGCATCCCTGTTACGGACAGTCTGCCCGCATTACCCAAAATGGCAACTATATATATAGGTAAAGGGAAGAAAGATAAGATAAGCAAAATGGACGTTGTTGGGTTCTTGTGTAAGAAATGTCAACTTGCTCCTGATGAGATAGGACGTATTGATGTGAATAATTATTACGTATATGTGGCAGTCCAAAGAAATAAGTTGCAAGAAGTTCTAAAAAGGGCAAAAGGGCAAAAAATTAAGGGTTTAAAAACGATTTTTGAGGCTGCAGAATAGAAAAAACGCGGAAAGTGCAAAATAATACAGTTTTTATTTTTGTCTTTCAAACTATTGTTGTAAATTAGCAACCAATTACTAATACTTGTTTAATTTTAACTTTAAAACAATGGAAAAATACAATTTTAATGCAGGTCCATCAATCCTTCCTCGTGAAGTAATTGAAAACACAGCGAAACAAATTCTTGACTTTAATGGTAGCGGACTTTCTCTGATGGAGATTAGTCACCGTTCAAAAGACTTTCAGCCAGTTGTTGACGAGGCTGTAGCTTTGATTAAAGAGTTGTTGCAGATACCAGAAGGTTATGCAGTTATCTTCTTAGGTGGTGGTGCTTCATTGCAGTTCCACATGATTCCTAACAACTTCTTTGTAAAGAAAGCTGCTTATCTGAACACAGGTACATGGGCTAAGAAAGCTTTGAAAGAAGCAAAATTCTTCGGAGAAGTAGTAGAAGTAGCTTCTTCTGCAGACAAGAACTATTCTTATCTTCCTAAAGGATGGAGCGTACCTGAGGATTGTGATTATTTTCACATTACTTCCAACAACACCATTTACGGTACAGAGATACGTAATGACTTGGATGTAAAGGTGCCACTTATTGCAGATATGTCATCAGATATATTTAGTCGTCCAATTGATGTTTCTAAATATGCATGTATCTACGGTGGAGCACAGAAGAACTTGGCTATGGCTGGTGTTACATTCGTTATCGTTAAAGAAGACATGTTAGGCAAGACAGGACGTGAAATACCTACGATGTTGGATTATCGCACACACATTGAGAAGGGTTCTATGTTCAACACTCCTCCTGTTGTTCCTATCTATTCAGCTCTCGAAACATTGCGTTGGATTAAGAAGAGCGGCGGTGTAGAAGCTATGGATAAGTTGGCTCACCAAAGAGCAGACTTGTTATATGCTGAGATTGACAGAAACAAACTGTTCAAGGGTACTGTTGCTAAAGAAGATCGCTCATTGATGAATATCTGCTTTGTCATGAACGAAGAATACCAAGATCTTGAAAAACCATTCTTCGAGTTCGCTACCGAACGTGGTATGGTTGGTATCAAGGGACACCGTTCTGTTGGAGGTTTCCGTGCAAGTTGCTACAACGCTATGAGTGTTGATGGTGTGAAGGCACTGATTGCTTGCATGAAAGAATTCGAAGACAAACATTAATCCATTACAAACTACAAACTAATCATGATTTACAAATAGGCTAAAATAAGAAAATTAAGTGAGCATAATGATCCTGTTTGCTTGATACAACCTTATTTTAGCCTGTTTGTTCATCAATTCATGCGTAATCACTTCCTATTGTGGTTACGTACTTAATTAACCCATTCAATATTCTAAACAAATGAAAGTACTTATTGCTACAGAAAAACCTTTTAATGCAAAGGCAGTCGAGGCTATTAAAAAAGAGTTGGAGAGTCAGAATCATTGCGTTAAACTGTTAGAAAAATACACTTCTACCGATGAACTCAAAGATGCTGTAAAAGATGCAGAGGCGATGATTGTTCGTTCTGATAAAATAACGAAAGAAATCCTTGATGCTGCTCCAAAACTTAAAGTTGTTGTTCGTGCGGGTGCTGGTTACGATTCTATTGATACCGCTTATGCCAAAGAAAAAGGTATTGTGGTAGAAAATACTCCTGGTCAGAACTCTAATGCAGTTGCTGAATTGGTATTTGGCTTGTTGATTTATATGTGCCGTAGCTGCTTCTCTGGAAAATCAGGTTGTGAACTGAAAGGTAAGAAATTAGGTATCTTGGCTTTCGGTAACATTGGACGTCATGTAGCTCGCATCGCTAATGGTTTTGGTATGGAGGTATATGGCTTCAGCCGTTCGCATGCAGAGAATCCTAAAAAAGAAGATGGTGTTCAGTTTGTGGCTACCAAAGAAGAGCTCTTCAAGCAGTGTGATATTGTTAGTGTACATCTTCCTGCCAATGAACATACAAAGCAAAGTGTTGGTTACGATCTTGTTAATTTGATGAAGAAGGGTGGCATTTTGGTAAATACTGCTCGCAAGGAAGTTATTAACGAACCAGAATTGTTGCGTTTAATGGGTGAACGTGAAGATCTTAAATTTGTGACAGACATCAAGCCAGATGCTGATGCAGAATTTGCAAAGTTGGAGGGTCGTTACTTTACTACTCCTAAGAAGATGGGCGCACAGACAGCAGAAGCTAACGCTAATGCAGGAATTGCTGCCGCACAGCAAATCAATGCTTATTTCAAAGACGGTTGCACGAAATTTCAAGTTAACAAGTAAACACTATGGCAACAATTAAACCATTCAAAGGCGTTCGACCTCCAAAAGATTTAGTTGAAGAGGTTGAGTCACGTCCATACGATGTTTTGGATTCTGAAGAGGCGAGAGAAGAAGCTGGAAATAATGAAAAGAGTCTGTATCACATTATTAAACCAGAAATCGATTTCGAACCAGGAACTTCTGAATATGACCCACGTGTCTATGAGCAAGCAGCTAAGAACTTTAAGAAGTTCCAAGATAAAGGCTGGCTCAAGCAAGACGAACACGAAAACTACTATATCTATGCTCAAACCATGAATGGTAAGACACAGTATGGATTGGTAGTAGGTGCTTATTGTCAAGACTATCTCAATGGAGTTATTAAGAAGCACGAACTGACCCGAAGAGATAAAGAAGAAGACAGAATGAAGCACGTACGGGTATGCGATGCCAACATAGAACCTGTTTTCTTTGCTTATCCCGACAATCAAACGCTTACAGCTTTGATAGAGCGTTATGCCTCTGAAAAGCCTGAATACGATTTCATTGCTCCTATTGACGGTTTCAGACATCAGTTCTGGGTAATCTCCGATGCGAAGGATATTGAAACGATTACAGCAGAATTTAAGAAGATGCCAGCCTTGTATATAGCTGACGGTCACCATCGTTCTGCAGCTGCTGCATTGGTTGGTGTTGAAAAATCGAAAGCTAATCCTAATCATGCAGGTCATGAAGAATATAACTATTTCATGGCTGTTTGCTTCCCAGCATCTCAGTTAACCATTTTAGATTATAATAGAGTGGTGAAAGATTTGAACGGAATGACATCAGAAGAGTTCTTAAAAGCTTTGGAGAAAAACTTTGATGTTGTTGAGGAAGGCACGAAGAGTTACAAGCCACAGCAGTTGCATGAATTCTCTTTGTATTTAGACGGAAAATGGTATAGCTTGAAAGCAAAACCAGGAACATACGACGACAACGATCCAATTGGGGTATTGGACGTAGATATTTCTTCTCGATTGATACTTGATGAATTACTCGGAATCAAGGATTTACGTTCAGACAAGCGTATTGATTTCGTTGGTGGCTTGCGTGGCTTGGAAGAGCTTGAGCGTCGAGTAGACAGTGGAGAAATGAAGATGGCATTGGCTCTTTATCCTGTTTCTATGCAGCAGATAATGGACATCGCTGACTCAGGAAAAATTATGCCACCGAAAGCAACATGGTTTGAACCTAAACTGCGTAGTGGCTTAGTGATTCATAAACTATCTTGATGACAGATCAATATAGAACTATAACTCATCAAATGGGCGAGGGATTTTACTCCGAGAAACGGAGTAAATTCCTCGCCTTTGCGCATCATGTCACGACAGAAAATGAGGTGAAGGAATTGTTACAAGCTTACAAGAAGAAATATTATGACGCCCGCCACTGCTGTTATGCGTACATGCTGGGAGCAGACAGAAGTGTTTTCCGTGCGAATGACGATGGTGAACCTTCCAGCACCGCAGGAAAACCTATCTTGGGACAAATTAACGCTCATGAATTGACTGACATCTTAATCGTTGTTGTGAGATATTTTGGCGGTACTAAATTGGGAACCAGTGGACTTATTGTCGCTTATCGAACAGCTGCTGCGGCAGCCATAGAAAATGCACAAATAGAAACGAGATAT
Source organism: Hoylesella timonensis 4401737 = DSM 22865 = JCM 15640 (assembly GCF_000455445.1). GTDB lineage: Bacteria > Bacteroidota > Bacteroidia > Bacteroidales > Bacteroidaceae > Prevotella > Prevotella timonensis. The sequence goes on from NZ_HG417095.1 coordinate 144,070, forward strand.
GTAGAAGATATTATCGATTACTCTTTTACCTATCCGCTGTTAAATGAAGTTATGAGAGTAGTGAAAGAGTTGGAGCCTCGAATTGTTTCTCAAACATTCGATAATACTTGCCACATTTCCTTAGCCATACGAAAATCTCAAGCTGCTGAATTGCGTCAGCGATTGGAACAATTATCTTTTCAATAATCCCTTGTGCATCATCTGTCTTGCCTAAGTGTAGTGTTTTTCCCTTTTGTTTTATTGAAAAACATTGACAAGTGATTTTGAACATACAAACCAAAAACGTTGAGTAATTTTGGAGCTGTAGTCAACTCTTAGAGATTGTGTGTTAAACCCATAGAGATAGAAGTCAATGGATGTGGATGATTTTAATAATTATGCTCAAGACAGTTGAAAATTGCTTGTAGATTGAGAAAGTATCGAAAAAATGTGCTATCTTTGTAACGTATATATACAGTTGATTTAACAAGGATAAAGTATTTCATGCGTGAGAGTTTCGTCTTATAGAAGAACTTCAAGCATGCCAATTAAGTTATTCAATTATTGACAGTTATCTCTCTTTCGGGATGCTCAATTATTAGGAAAAGATAGTATTATGGGAATTTTTGGTCTCTTCAACAAGAAAAAGAAAGAAACCTTAGACCAAGGTTTAGAGAAGACAAAGCAAAGTGTGATAAGCAAACTTTCGCGAGCCGTTATAGGGAAATCTAAGGTAGACGATGAAGTGTTGGATAACCTTGAAGAGGTGCTTATTACCTCTGATGTCGGTGTTGATACGACTTTAAAAATTATCCAACGTATAGAAGAACGAGTAGAACGAGATAAATACGTCTCTACCTCTGAATTAAATGCCATTCTACGTGAGGAAATTGCCACTTTGTTAGCAGAGAATCATTCCGAAGATAATGAGAGTTGGAGCCTGCCAACCGATCATCAACCTTATGTCATCCTTGTTGTTGGTGTCAATGGTGTAGGAAAAACTACAACAATAGGAAAGCTTGCTTATCAGTTTAAGCAGGCAGGAAAGAAAGTATATTTAGGAGCTGCCGACACTTATCGTGCCGCTGCGGTAGACCAAATCGTGATATGGGGTGAGCGAGTAGGAGTACCTGTCATTAAACAACAAATGGGTTCTGACCCTGCTTCGGTCGCTTTTGACACGTTGCAGAGTGCTAAAGCTAATCATGCAGACGTCGTTTTGATTGATACAGCAGGACGCTTACACAATAAAGTGGGACTGATGAACGAGCTGAAGAAAATCAAAGAGGTGATGAAAAAAGTACTGCCTCAAGCTCCAGATGAAGTGTTGTTGGTACTTGATGGTAGCACTGGTCAGAATGCATTTGAACAAGCAAAACAGTTTTCTGCGGTAACTCAAATTACGTCTTTGGCGATTACCAAACTTGACGGTACGGCTAAGGGCGGCGTAGTGATTGGCATCAGCGACCAATTGAAAGTGCCTGTGAAGTACATTGGACTGGGAGAGCAAATGGAGGATTTGCAACTCTTTCAGCGAAAGGAATTTGTTGATAGCCTTTTTGGATAAAATAAAAAAAGTAGTTGTTTGTTTTGAAGAAAAATCAAATTGATATTATTACCATGGGCTGCTCAAAGAATCTTGTTGACAGTGAGAAGTTGATGAGATTGTTTGAAGACAACGGCTATCGTTGCACCCATGACAGTGAGTCTCCTGATGGTGAAATTGCGGTCATTAATACTTGTGGTTTCATAGAATCGGCAAAAGAAGAGAGTATCAATACCATTTTAAGTTTTGTCGAAGCTAAGAAAGAGGGTAGACTAAAGAAGCTTTTTGTGATGGGTTGTTTGAGCCAGCGATACAAAGATGAACTGGAGAATGAAATTCCTGAGGTGGATAAATTTTATGGGAAATTCAATTATAAGCAACTTTTGTCCGATTTGGGAAAAGCGGAAATATCCTCCTGTCATGGATTGAGACATCTGACAACACCCCGCCATTATGCGTATTTAAAGATTTCAGAAGGTTGCGATCGCCAGTGCGCCTATTGTGCCATACCACTCATGACAGGTAAACATAAGAGCAGATTGAAGTCGGATATTTTAGCAGAAGTCAAGGACATGGTGGCACAAGGGGTGAAAGAATTTCAGGTCATTGCCCAAGAATTGACTTATTATGGTAGAGATATCGACGGCAAACAACATATTGCGGACTTGATTTCTGCGATTGCAGAGATAGAAGGAGTGCAATGGATTCGGCTTCATTACGCTTATCCAAACCAATTTCCATTAGAACTTTTAGACGTAATTAGAGAAAACAAAAAAGTTTGCAACTATCTCGACATTGCTTTACAGCATATTTCAGATGGCGTGTTATCTCGTATGCATCGCCATGTGAGTAAGCAAGAAACGCTCAATCTCATCAAGACCATTCGAGCAAAGGTTCCGGGTATTCATTTACGAACAACGCTCATGGTTGGATTCCCTGGTGAGACGGAAGAAGAATTCCAAGAACTACTTGAGTTTGTACGGTGGGCACGATTTGAAAGAATGGGTGCCTTTATGTATTCGGAAGAAGAAGGTACCTATGGTGCTTTACATTATCAAGATGACGTGTCGCAGACAGTGAAGCAGCAAAGACTGGATCAACTCATGGCTGTGCAACAAGAAATTAGTGCAGAAATTGAGGCAGAAAAGATAGGAAAGACAATGAAGGTAATCATTGACAGAAAAGAAAACGATTACTATATTGGACGTACAGAATATTGCTCTCCTGATGTTGATCCTGAAGTCTTAATACATTCGACGAGGAAGAACTTGGAAATTGGAGCATTTTACCAAGTAAATATCACGGATGCAGAGGAATTTGATTTGTACGGAGAAGTTGTAGAATGAAATATCATACAATCCATGAATAACAAAGAGTTTATCGCAGAGCTTGCGCAGCGTTGTGGATATACACAAGAAAAAACGCAAAATTTAGTCAATATCTTGGTGGAAGCGATGGCTTCGAACTTTGATGAAGGAGAAGCCGTATCTATCCCTTCTTTCGGTACCTTTGATATAAAAAAGCGATTGGAGCGTATCCTTGTCAACCCATCAACAGGTAAACGAATGATGGTACCTCCCAAATTGGTTCTCAACTTCCGCCCCACACCTTTAGTGAAAGAACAACTGAAGAAAGGAGGCAACTCATGATTAAATTAACAGATTTAGCAGCTGTTTTGGTTGAGAAAGCTGAACTGACAAAGCGAGAGGCTGATTTTTTCATACCTTTATTTATAGATGTACTGACAACAGGACTGAAATCGGACAAGCAAGTGAAGATTAAAGGTCTTGGAACTTTCAAAGTGACAGCAGTGAGTCCACGTGAAAGTGTGGATGTGAATACTGGAGAGCGAATTATAATTGAGGGAAGGGATAAAATATCTTTTACACCTGAAGTTGCGTTGAGAGATAGAGTGAACGCTCCATTTGAACAATTTGAGACAGTGACCATTAGCGATGATGCTGATTTCTCCGAAATAGACGAACGATATCAAGCTAAAGAAAATACGGAAGAGCAAGAAGAGACTTTGCCTACACAGCCTACAAAAGAAGAAGAACTGCAACCAGAGGAACAACTTGCACAACAGGAAGTAGTGACAGATAACGTTGATGCACCTTCAAAAGAGAAGGTGAACGAACCCGAAGAAAAGCAAGTAGAACCATTAGTTGAGCCTTCGCAGCAGTCTGAAAGCTCGGTTATCGTAGCTCCTATGACCGAAGAAAAGAAGGAAGATGCAAGTGAGAACCTTCAGAACACTTCTGACAAACAGAGTGAGGAGATACCTACATTCGCCAAAACCGATACGGAAAAGGTTGAAAAGTTAGAGGATGTATCCGATGAAATCGAAGAGATTAGTGAAGATACACAGTACTTACGCAAAACTTTGCATCGTACTCAGCGCAATCAAAAATTATTGATTGGAGCGGTTTGCTTCCTGTTATTGCTGATGATTGGTAGTGGTTGGTATGTCGCTCAACAATTCTCACTTCGTGATCATCGCATCGAACATCTCATGGCAGAACTAATTTCTGCAAAGAAAACCAATGCGAGTGCGGTAAAAGAAACACCTCAAATGGATGAAAATGCCGACCAGCAGGATAATAATACAATAGAACAAACGAACCAAACGGACGGAAGTGACGACGCCACTGCAACACAGCAGCACGAGGATGCTGCTCCTGTGAGTAAGGAAACTTCATCTTTAGCACAGCAACAAGCTACAACTCGTTCAGCAAACCGAGCCACTTCTGCTGACAAAACACAAGAGGTACAGACGAAAAATCGCCAATATGCTTCAAAATATGATGCAGATCCTCGCATTAGAACGGGTGCTTACGCCATCACAGGCATTGCTCAAACAGTGACGGTTCGTCCCGGACAGACTTTAAGCTCCATCAGTAGAGCTTATCTTGGCCCTGGAATGGAGTGCTATATGGAAGCCGTGAACGATAAAGCGGAACTGAAAGCTGGCGATAAGGTGAAGATTCCTGCACTTAAGTTGAAAAAGAAAATGAAATAAAACAGTAAAACATCTTATGCTGAAGAAGTAGTCAGTATCCCTTTTACTTATTTCTTGTTTTTTAATTTGCTTGAGGAGCTGTTCAAAGAAACAAGTTGCAAACTTTGAAAATTTGCTCCCTAATAAATTTGGCACCCGTTCTTTGTAGCATACAAAAGACGGAAAATATAATTTGTTGGGTACTTCTTTGGCAATGTTAGTACCACCGAAGAAGATTGATCATCAATAAGTAGGGTAGGAAAGTCATTCGGTGATGCTTGCTGAAGTGTAGAGAAGAGGATGGAAGGATTGTTTTAGTTGAAAAAAAGACCGTATAAAAAAAGTAGAATTTAGAACATTTCAGAATGTCTAAATTCTACAGATAATCATTTTATTTTGTTTCAATTTCTTCCTTCATATCAATGAACTCCTTTTTTGCGTCATAAAATTCATATTGCAAAAAAGCGAGTTTCTGTGAAGGAACAATGTTCACACCCAGTCCATATTTTATCTGCCATTTTCGTTTCAAGGAGATAATTCCTTGATTGATGTACGCAGCCACGTATGGATGGACGTGCAGATAGAATCGCTTAATTCCTATCTTGTTAACCAGTTTGTCAATTTTATCCTCAAGCCGATCGGTGAAGAGTATGCTTGAACGAATTTTACCAGTGCCGTTACACGTTGGACACGTCTCGTCAACACTCACATCCATGACCGGTCGCACACGCTGTCGAGTGATTTGCATCAACCCAAATTTGCTTAAAGGTAGTATGTTATGTCGTGCGCGGTCATTCTGCATGTTCTTACACATCCGCTCATAGAGTAATTGCCTGTCCTCTGCAAGGTGCATATCAATAAAGTCAACCACGATGATACCACCCATGTCGCGCAGACGTAACTGTCGTGCCAGTTCGTCGGCAGCACCTAAGTTCACTTCCAAAGCGTTGGCTTCTTGTCCATTTTCGTTGCGTGTTCGGTTTCCACTATTTACATCTACAACGTGCAAGGCTTCCGTATGTTCAATGATGAGATAAGCACCATGCTTGTAGTTGATAGTCTTTCCAAAACTTGACTTAATTTGTTTTGTGATGTTGAAATTATCAAAAATCGGAACACTTCCCGTATATTTCTTGACAATTCCAGCCTTATTGGGTGCTATGAGTGAGACATAATCACTGACTTGTCGGTAAGCTTCGTCATTATTTACATAGATGTTCTCGAAATCAGGACTAAAAATATCTCTTAAAAGAGCGATAGCTCGAACAGCCTCTTCATACACTAACTGAGGTCTGTTCTGTGTTTTTTGAACTTTGACAATCGCATTTTGCCAACGCTTTGTCAAAACTTTCATTTCACCCTCTAATGCAGCAATCCTTTGACCTTCTGCAACAGTTCTAACAATGACACCGCAGTTTTTGGGGCGTATTGTTTGAACGAGTTGTTTCAGTCTGGCACGTTCTTCACCTTTTTTTATTTTCGACGATACTGATACCTTGTCTCCAAAGGGGATAAGCACCAAGAAACGTCCAGCAAACGATAGCTCTCCCGTAAGTCGAGGTCCTTTAGTAGAAATAGGCTCTTTCACTATTTGGACTAAAACTTCTTGACCTACAGTGAGTGTAGACTGTACACTGCCGTCCTTCTTTAAGTCAGGAAGGTGCGAGGCTTTAGCGAATGGATAGAGTTTTTTTCGGTCACTCTGTACTTGTTTTAAGTACTTGGTGTAAGAATTAAATTGGCTTCCTAAGTCAAGATAGTGAAGAAAAGCGTCACGTTCGTAACCTACATCTACAAAGCAGGCATTCAAGCCTGGCATTAATTTCTTTACCTTTGCGATGTAAACATTACCCACAGAGAAAGAAGCTGATCGAGGTTCGTTCTGATATTCTACCAGTCGTTTGTCCTCTAACAAGGCAGTCGATATGTCTTTCTCTTGGACATCTATTACAACTTCGCTGGTCATTTCTCTTCTTTACTTTACTTAGTTACATTAAAAAGGGCGGGTCAACCAAAATCCACGATAGGACTCTTTGACACGCCCCACTGTCAGTTTAGACGTTTTAGCAGGATTATTTGCTCTTATGTCTATTCTTTCTTAGTCTTTTTTTACGCTTATGCGTTGCCATTTTGTGGCCCTTCTTTTTCTTACCGTTTGGCATAATGTTAAATGTTTAAATTGTTCTTTTTATATTACTATAATATTTGTCCATTAAATGAATATGGGCGATAACGTAAAATGCTGGAGATGAGATCAATGATTTAGCCTATCTAAAGTCTTAGTTCGACTCTTTCATCGCATTCACAAAACTCTTTGAAGGCTTAAAGCTTGGCAAGTTGTGAGCGTCAATCGTTATCGTTGTGTTCTTTTGTATATTCCTTGCTGTTTTGGCTGCTCTGTGTTTAATAATAAAACTACCAAAACCTCTTAAATAAACATTTTCCTTTTTTTCAAGAAGGCTTTCCTTTACTTTGCTCATAAAGCTTTCTACAACCACTGCAACTTCTTTCTTTTGCAATCCTGTAGAAGCGGCAATTTCATTAATAATATCTGCTTTTGTCATTTTACCAACGTGTTATTTTGTTGTTTGTTATTACTTTAGTTTTCTTTTTGAACTGCAAATATAGTGGTTTTTTGCCTTATACGAAAATATATTAAGTTATTTTTGCCAAAAGTGCCTATAATCAACACATAAGCGCTCTTGTGTTCAGATGTTTAGAAGAGGAGGAAGAGACCTCAATGATGCTCAATCTTCAATTGATTTCAAAGAGCCATTGACATCAAAAATAAATGCTGAATTTTCTTTACAAAGTACCTCTCATAACTCGCGTGTAAACAACCAACATCAAAGTTGGTCGCAAATACGCGAGTTATGAGCGATGTACGTAACTATTTGTTATTAAATATGTTATGAATAAACTGTCTCTTTTCATTCCCATTTTTACTCTTTCTTGGCGACTGAAGCATTGAGATAAGCTCGCTATTTGCATGCTTTAAGGCTGCTGAAGCATGTGAATAACACCTCTAATGCATGTTTTCAAGACCGTTAAGACCATGTTTCAGCTCGAAAAGACGTTTAATTTGTGAAAATCAGCGTACTTTTGTAGGGCGTTTGCCTATTAATTTTTTCTATTTTGAAGATTTTGGATGACCGTTTTTTGGTAAAATAACAGGACAAAAATAAGAAATGCTTTTATCAAAAATGACAAAATTTGAAATGCCATTGTAGTTACAAAAAATGATGCTAATGAAGCGCTTGAGGTTTACAATGCGATTTGCTCCATTCGGTAGGTTTGCTGTCGAAACGAAAGCACAAAGATGGTTTTGTATCAGCATCCACCTTTATTAAATAAAAAGGCTGTGGATAAGAGTCACCTCGGTTTGCGTTATTTGGCAAAAATGAGTAGCTTTGCATCATGAGGAAAATTATTCATGTAGACATGGACGCCTTCTATGCAGCCGTTGAACAGCGCGATCATCCTGAACTGCAAGGTAAGCCTATTGCGATTGGGCACGATGGACCCCGTGGCGTTGTCAGCACTGCCAGCTATGAAGCGCGCCAATATGGCGTCCATTCGGCGATGTCAATTGCCAAAGCAAAACGCTTATGTCCTACATTGTTAATAGTTCCTCATCACGGTGAGCGCTATCATGAAGTTTCAACAGAGGTGCGACAAATCTTTCACGAATATACCGATGCGGTAGAACCTATATCTATTGATGAGGCTTTTCTTGATGTGACAGAGAATAAATTTCAAATAGAAGATGCCAAAGAAATTGCCATACAGATAAAAGCAAAGATACTCGAACGCACGCATTTAACAGCCTCTGCTGGCGTTTCATTTAATAAGTTTTTGGCAAAGATTGCCTCGGAATATCAAAAGCCAGATGGGCTTTTTGAGATTTCGGCAGATGAAGCATACGACTTTATAGGGCAGTTACGCATTGAAGATTTTTGGGGCGTAGGACCTAAAACGGCAGCACAAATGCACAAGATGGGCATTTTTGTTGGTTCACAACTTAGACAAGTATCAGAAAAACATCTGGTAGAGGTGTTTGGTAAGTTAGGTCATGTTTATTATCAGCATGCCAGAGGTTGCGACGATAGGCCAGTGGTCTCGGAATGGTTGCGTAAGTCGGTTGGTTGCGAACGCACCTTTTTGAAAGATATTTCAAACCAATCTGCTGTTTTAATTGAACTTTATCACACCGTGTTAGAGCTTGTGGAAAGAATAGAGGAAGCCAAGTTTGAAGGAAAGACCTTGACTTTGAAAATCAAGTTTTACGACTTTGAACAGGTTACTCGAAGTGTTACGATTTCGGAAGCACTGACAACAAAGAGTCAGATACTGCCGTTGGCTAAACAACTGTTGAAAAGTGTTGACTATTCCATACGACCTATTCGACTGTTAGGATTGGCAGTTTCCAATCCTTGGACAGAGGAAAATATCCCAACCGAACGAAAGTGGAAGGAGGAATGGATAGAGGGGTTTGAAAATCTGTGAGCGTTAGTCATGGTAGTGCATGGGAGAGCTGTATTCTAAAAAACGTTTTTGTATCGTAGATAAGCCAGAAAATCATTTGGACATATCAGATTTCTTTCGTAATTTTGCATACATAAGCAACCAGTTAATAAATCCAGTTTACTTTTCCGTAGCTGGTTTTGTTTAATTTTGATTCAAAAAATATGGATAATAGCCAGTGATGTTGCGACATCCGTTATAATCTTTGTAAACGACCACCATTTAACTCAAAAGAATAATGAAACAAACAAAAATAGTCTGCTCTATCAGTGATTTGCGCTGCGATGAAGACTTCTTGCGCAAACTGTTTTTTGCAGGGATGAACGTTGTGCGAATGAATACTGCACACGCTACACCTGAAGGTATGACTCGCATTATTAAAAATGTGCGAGCAGTATCCTCCCACATCGGTATCTTAATAGACACCAAGGGACCAGAGGTGAGAACGACCAATGTAGAACAACCCCTGACATACAAAACGGGCGAAATAGTGAAAATCTTTGGACGCCCAGACATTGACACAACCCATGACGCCATCAATTTGAGTTATGCGGATATTACGAAAGATGTCAGGGTGGGCGATGACATCTTGTTTGATGACGGCGCGCTCTGCATGAAGGTAATCGAGAATGCTGGTCCTATGTTGATAGTCCAAGTGCAGAATGATGGAGTGTTAGGAGCTCACAAAAGCGTGAATATTCCTGGCGAACACATTGATTTGCCCGCACTTACAGAAAAGGATAAGCATAATATTTTGTTTGCTATTGAGCAAGATATCGATTTCATTGCTCATTCTTTTGTGCGCAATGCAGAGGATGTCAAAGCGGTACAAGCTATTTTAGACGAGCACCACAGTAACATCAAGATTATCTCAAAAATCGAGAATCAAGAAGGAGTCGATAATATCGATGAGATTATAGAAGCCTCCTATGGTGTGATGATTGCTCGAGGAGACTTGGGAATTGAAGTTCCTATTGAGGAAATTCCCGGTATTCAGCGGCAAATCATACGTAAGTGTGTGATGAAAAAAAAGCCCGTTATCGTAGCAACACAGATGTTACATACCATGATTCAAAATCCACGACCCACACGAGCAGAAGTCACTGATATAGCAAATGCGATCTTTTCGCGAACCGATGCTCTTATGCTGAGTGGTGAGACGGCGTCAGGGAAATATCCTTTGGAAGCGGTGCAAACCATGGCTCGTATTGCAGAACAAGCAGAAGCAGATAGAACATGGGACAATGATGTAAATCCTATTCAGAAAGACAATATCACTCAACGTGAATTTTTGGCACATTCAGCCATTGAATCAACACGCCAATTAGGTGTGAAAGGCATCATCACCGACAGTGAAACTGGTTTAACAGCTCGAAATTTGGCTGCTTTCCGTGGTCCTACACCTATTTTGGCTATCTGTTACAGAGAGAGGACACAGCGCTTGCTCAACCTCAGTTATGGTATTCTGCCCATCTACCAAAAAGAACACACCAACTCAGAATATATCTTCACAGCAGCTATCCGCATGCTTCGACAAAAAGGTTACATCCAGTCTGAAGATAAGATAGCTTATTTGAGTGGTAGTTTTGGAAAGAATGGAGGTACTACTTTGCTCGAAATAAATAGGGTGAGTCAGGTATTCGATAAGTCATACGAGTTCCATTTGCCACGTTACGGCGATGTCAACTCAAAGAAACAGCAAGATTAGGAGAAAAGGTTTGTTGATGTGACAAGACTGAATATTAGAATTATTGGTTCAGCACGAATTGTTCGTGAACTCATATTTATCATTCAGAACATTAGTCATATCCCCATTCATGCTATATGCAGCCGACCGCAAAGCCTTTCTTAGGTGGGAGCGGTTGGCTGTTTCGTTTCCTATAGAGGTATCCTAAAGCAATGTGAGACAGACGCTTCAGTACACTTTGTTCAAGTAGATAGTCAGTTGAATGCTATGGACCATCCTGCACAAGATATGTGGAATGAGAAAACGTTGGCTGTTTTCAGTTAAAGTGTGTCAATCAGAGCCTTCAACCATGCTTCCTTTTTGTCCACTTTAGGATTAGTGGTACTCACACCTATATTATATGAGTTTTTTTTCTTAAATTTGCAGTCTGATTTTATGGGTATGATAGATACAAGTGCTTTTCAAGGTAAAACGGCGTCCTACTATACACTGGGTTGCAAGCTCAACTTTTCAGAAACCTCTACTTTTGCAGAACTCTTGCAAGAGATGGGGGTACGAACGGTGCAGCGAGGTGAACCAGCTGATATTTGTCTTATCAATACTTGCTCTGTCACTGAGGTGGCAGACCATAAGTGTAGACAAGCTATTCGGCGCATGGTGCGTGAGAATCCCGGTGCATTTGTGATAGTGACAGGCTGTTATGCACAATTAGAATCACAAACGGTGAGCCAAATTGAAGGGGTTGACTTGGTGTTAGGTTCCAACGAAAAAGCGAATTTGGTGCAGTATCTCAATGATGCTTGGCTTCAAAAGAGTGAGTTGGCTGCAACGAGTCCGAATCATCGTCCATCTCTTCATACGTATCAATCGGTTAAGACCAAGGATATCAAGACTTTTCAACCTTCGTGTTCGAGAGGAAATAGAACTCGCTATTTTCTGAAAGTACAAGATGGCTGCAACTATTTCTGTACCTATTGCACCATTCCTTTTGCGCGTGGTTTCTCGCGTAATCCCTCTATTGACTTTTTAGTGAAGCAGGCTGAACAGGCTGCAGCCGAAGGAGGGAAGGAAATAGTGTTGACTGGTGTAAATATAGGTGAATTTGGCGAGAGTACCAACGAGACATTTTTGGACTTGGTCAAAGCTTTGGATCAGGTGCAAGGCATCAAGCGTTTTCGCATTTCTAGTCTTGAACCAGACCTCATTGACGATGAGTTGATAGATTATTGCGCACATTCCAGAGCGTTTATGCCACATTTTCACATCCCTTTGCAAAGTGGTTCTGATGAGGTTCTTCAACTCATGCATCGCCATTATGATACCGCATTGTTTGCCCATAAAATACAGTATATCAAGGAAAAAATACCCGATGCCTTCATTGGAGTAGATGTGATGGTGGGTTCACGTGGAGAAAAACCTGAATATTTTGAGGCTTGTTATCAATTTTTGAAACAGTTGGATGTAACCCAGTTGCACGTCTTTCCTTACTCAGAGCGCCCAGGGACAAGAGCGCTATCGATACCTTATGTCGTTACGGACAAAGAAAAGAAGGTACGCTCGAAGCGTCTACTTCAGCTTTCTGATGAAAAAACAAAAGCTTTTTATCAAAAGTTTATCGGTCAAGAGGCAGAAGTCTTGTTTGAAAAAGCGGTAAGAGGAAGAACCATGCATGGTTTTACGAAGAACTATATTCGTGTAGAACTCCCTGCGTCTTTAGCTAAAGACAAATACGACAACCAATTGATTACCGTTAAGTTGGGCGACTTCAATCATCAACAATCAGCATTAAAAGTAGCTTTATGAAAGTAGCTGTCGTTATCTTAAATTGGAATGGCGAGAAAATGTTGGTCAAATATCTTCCAACTCTCTTGCAACATCTGCAGGAGTCTGTTGAGGTATTTGTGGCAGATAATGCGTCTACCGATAATTCTGTTGCATTGTTAAAGGAAAAGTTTCCTTCAGTGAAACGCATACTCTTGGATAAAAACTGGGGATTTGCCGAGGGATATAATCAAACTCTACGACAAATCAATGCCACCTATTATATATTATTAAACTCAGACATCGAAGTTTCTTCTGGTTGGCTTTCTCCATTAATCACATGGATGGACGCACATCCTGAGGCTGCTGCGTGCCAACCCAAGTTGTTGTCGATAAGGCAACGCGACTATTTTGAGTATGCAGGAGCTTGTGGAGGATTTATCGATAAGTATGGATATCCGTTTTGCAGGGGTAGGGTGTTTGATGTGGTTGAGAAAGACGAGGGACAATATGATGAGGTTTGTCCTATTTTGTGGGCTACTGGCGCTTGTTTGATGATAAGAGCCACTGATTATTGGAAGGTAGGCGGCTTAGACGGTCGCTTCTTTGCACACAACGAAGAGATTGATCTCTGCTGGAGATTGCGCGCCATGGGACGAGAAATATATTGTGTTCCTAAAAGTAAGGTGTATCATGTGGGTGGAGGAACCTTGCCAAAGAACAATCCAATGAAAACTTATTTGAACTTTAGGAACAATCTCACCATGCTTTATAAGAACTTGGAGGCAGACGAGTTGCAGCATGTGATGCGTGTCAGGTGGTGGCTTGACTATGTTGCTGCTTTCAAAATGCTGATTCTTGATGGGCATTGGGGTGATTTCAAAGCCGTATTCAAAGCACGTAAAGCCTTTCGTAAGTGGAAAAAAGATTTTGATGGCGACCAACAATACCTACAGCAACATAGAAGTGTTTCCAATCATCAACTCTTGTCGCCATATTCTGTCTTGTGGCAATATTACGGAAAGAGTCGCCACCATTTTACTGAACTCATTAAATAAGGTCTATTTGGTTAAGCGAAATCATGTCTTGATGATTTCAATTGGAAACATCATTAAAGTGGGTTGACACCAAGAAATAGGAGCATTTCGGTACTATCTTAAAATAAATTTGCTTAAAATTTATACTTTTTATCTTAAAATTTGCAACTTTTATTATTTTTATGTACTTTTGCTAAGTATAATCAAGAATAGGTTGGAGATTTGATAAAAGTACATCACATATTCATATTATTTATTCTTTTGCTGAGTGCCTGTCAATTAAAACTCAAGCCAAATAATGAAGACGATCGCAAGTTGCTGGTAGAAGTTCAGCGCTATGATCGACTTGAAAGCCGTTATCTCACCACAGGAGATTATTCGGCATTGCAACAAATGAATACTACCTATCCTATGGAAACTCGTACTCTCATAGAAGATGTACTGAATATTGGAGAAGTAAACGAGACGGGAATCAATGCCAAGTTTCTAAACTTCTATCAAGATTCGCTATTGCAGGTGATCATTGCCGATGCCGAATCGGAGTTTGTAAGCATGGACGATATCAATAAAGATTTAAGTAATGCCTTTAGAAAACTTCAGAGGCTATTGCCTGACCTCAAAGTTCCTATTATTTATTCACAAATTGGGGCGTTAGATCAAAGTATAGTGATTGGAAATGATGCGATAGGCATTTCTTTGGATAAGTATTTAGGAGCAGATTATCCTATTTATCGACAATTCTATACGGAGCGACAGCGTGAATCTATGAAGCGTGAATTTATCGTACCTGATTGTTTGGTGTTCTATCTGTTAAGTAAATATCCGTTAAATAAAGAGCATCAGCATTCAGAATTTGTGAAAGAACTGCACATGGCAAAAATGATGTGGACAACAAATAAAGTGCTTGGAAGACGAATTTATCAAACTTCTCAAGTCAATATGATTGATCAATTTATGCGACAGCACAGAACTTTTACGTGGGAAGAATTGCTCAAACAGCAAGATTATTCAAGTTTCGAGGTTCACAGATAGAACCTACATTAATGCAAATGACTGAACAGAGAAATTTGTTTGCGAATTGCTACAATAGTACTTTGTAAGAAACTGAAAGGTTGTCTCTATTCAAAAGTCGTGATTTTGTATCTGTTAATCGTCTCTACACTTTCATGTATTGATGCTTATTGTGCTAAAAAATATGAATAAAGATTTGGCTCATTGTAATAAAATCAGTAACTTTGCAGCCGTTTCACACTTAGAACCATTAATATAGTTGAATGAAAAATGACAAATTAAGTAAACAGTACCGCGTGAATGAACAGATTCGCGTAAGGGAAGTGCGTGTTGTTGGTGATGACGGATCGCAGGTAATGCCAACCCGTCAAGCCTTGGATTTAGCTCGTCAGCAGGATGTTGATCTTGTAGAAATCTCTCCAAATGCGCAGCCACCAGTTTGTCGTCTCATCGACTATAGTAAGTTCCTTTACCAACAGAAGAAGCGTGCTAAAGAAATGAAGCAGAAGCAGGTAAAGGTAGATATCAAGGAAATACGTTTTGGACCTCAAACAGATGAGCACGACTACCAATTCAAACTCAAGCATGCACGCGAGTTTCTGAATGAAGGTAATAGAGTGAGGGCATACGTTTTCTTCCGTGGAAGGTCTATCTTGTTTAAGGAACAAGGCGAAGTGTTGTTGTTACGGTTTGCTAACGACTTGGAAGACTTTGGTAAAGTAGAACAAATGCCAAAGTTAGAAGGTAAACGAATGTTTATTTATCTCTCACCAAAGCAAGTAGGTGTGGAGAAGAAAAGTCAACAAAAGCGTGATCGTGAGCAAGCTTTGAAAGAAGCAAAAGAGGCGAAGAAGAAAGTTCCAACAGACGGATCATCAAAGGAGGAAAAGTCTAATGGCGGACTTTTTGATAACGCTAAAAATGGTTCTGAGGCACTCAAGAAGCTTAAGGAAGAAGAATAAAACTGGATTGTGCGTAACGTCTTGGTATATACGTTGCCACAGTAGTAAATAAATAACAATTTAAAAAGTAAAAAAATGCCAAAACAAAAAACAAATTCCGGTGCAAAGAAGCGCTTTAGTTTCACTGGAACAGGAAAGATTAAGCGTAATCATGCTTATCATAGTCATATCTTGACAAAGAAGACTAAGAAGCAAAAGAGAAACTTAGTAGGCTACACTCTTGTAGACAAGTCAAACTTGAAGCAAGTACGTGACTTGCTCAACTTGCGTTAATTCACTTTTAGTCAAATTATTTAAAGGAAAGAAAAACTATGCCAAGATCAGTAAATCATGTTGCATCAAAAGCAAAGAGAACCCGAATCCTTAAGCAGACTAAAGGTTATTTCGGTGCAAGAAAGAATGTGTGGACAGTAGCTAAGAACACTTGGGAAAAGGGTCTTACCTACGCATATCGTGATCGTCGTAATAAGAAGCGCAACTTCCGTTCTTTATGGATACAGCGTATTAATGCTGCAGCTCGCCTTGAAGGAATGAGTTACTCAGTTTTGATGGGTGCTTTGAACAAGGCAGGCATTGAAATTAACCGTAAGGTGCTTGCAGATCTCGCTGTTAATAACCCTGAAGCATTCAAGGCTATCGTTGACAAAGTAAAGTAAAGGAAGATAAACTTAGTCACAAATATTAAAAGAGTTGTAACTCCCAGATGAGTTACAACTCTTTTAGTATTATTGAATGTTGTGCTAATGTTCGCTTTGAATCATCTACTCAGGATTCTTGTTGGCACTGGAAAGGCATAACAAGATGTCACCTTTCTCTAAAGGTAATTGACCATTGGGAACCAAGATGGTTTTTCCACGTTTCACCATCATGACAAGCGTTCCTTTAGGAATGTTCATTTCAGATAATAAGTTTCCATTTTCAAGCATGCTCTCTTCTAAAGTTACCTCTTTTAGTTTTGAACCTAATTCCTCTGGAATCTCAACTCCAAACTCATTACCGCTCTTTTCTTCTGGCATATCGAGCTGGAGTTTTTTTGCCACTAAAGAGATAGTAGTACCTTGCACCGTAAGTGATAGCAGGGTGATAAAGAAGACAATATTAAACAAGAGGTCTGCTCCTTCGACACCGTTAATGATGGGATATGTGGCAAAGATAATGGGGACAGCTCCTCGAAGACCAACCCATGAAAGGAAAGTCTTGGCTTTCAATGGAATTTTGCGATAGGGTAGTAAACAAAAAAATACACTTACAGGGCGCGCAACAAGCATCATAAACACTGCGATGGCGAGAGAGAAGAGGCTTACGTCAACCAACTCAGAAGGATTAACCAGTAATCCAAGGGTGAGGAATAGGATGATTTGGAGCAACCAAGTAAGTCCATCTAAGAACGTAGACATCTCTCGTCGATAAGACAGACGGCAGTTGCCCACAACAAGTCCAGCTATATAAACTGCTAAATATCCATTGCCGTTTAATAAGTCGGTCAGTGTAAAGGTGATAAACACCATACTTAGGAGAAGTACAGGATAGAGTGCTGCGTTTGGGAGATTGATACGATTAATCAACCAAACTGTCAAGCGACCAAGACCGTAGCCTAATGCTCCTCCTAATAAAAACTGTTCACCAATGTTAAGTGATAAGTCTAAAAAAGAAAAATCATCACCCGAGAGGACTACGTTGATGAGCGCTATCGTCAGCATATAAGCCATGGGATCGTTGCTACCACTCTCTAATTCCAACGTTGGTCGCAATTTGTGTTTCAAGCCAATTCCTTGTGTTCGCAAAAGATTAAACACAGAAGCCGAATCTGTCGAAGACATGGTTGCAGCCAACAGCATCGATACAATCAAGGACATTTGAATATCCATACCAGCCCACTGCGATAATGCAAATATAAACCCTCCTGTCAAGACTGTTGTCATCACTACACCCAAAGTAGATAAGATGACACCCATTCCAATGATAGGCTTTATTTCCTTAAATTTGGTATCCATACCGCCAGAAAACAGGATGATACTCAATGCCACCATACCAATGAATTGTGTGTCGTGTGGGCTATCAAATTCCATACCCAACCCTTCACTGCCAAAAAACATTCCTGTAAACAAGAATAACAGCAATGTTGGGATGCCGAAGCGATAGCCTGTTTTACTGATAAGTATGCTGACTAATACTAAGAAAGAGCCTAATAGAAAAATATTTTCTGTTGAGAAAGTGATCATTCCTTCTTTTAATAGTGAATGATGTAATTTATTGTATGGTTATTAGAATCTGAAAATGGTCTTACTGATTCTCATGGACAAAGATACGAAAATTGATGAATATAACAAGATGTTCAAATGAAAGATTTTAAGAATAAAACACTCTATACAGCAGTACAATCATGAAATAGAACCGAACTATTTATAAAAAAAATCACAGCAAGGACAACCTTGCTGTGATAAATATAAAGTGTGTTTGTGTAACGAGATTGAGTTAAGATTTCGTACTCATACACAAAATCAATACAGATGTTTAAGATTTTGCATCTACATGCTCAGCCTTAGAATCTTCTTTCGGCTTGCTTGCAACTACTTCTTCTTTTGTTTCAGCTGTATTAGGATTGTTGTTCTCTGTTTCATCTACCTCTTCATTAGAAAAACTCCAGTCCTCTTGTGCTTTTCTTACATAGCTGTTGTAGCGCAACTTTGCCATGTCTTCTGCAGCTTGGAATAGTTCTTCTGCTTCATCGGGATAGGCTTTCTTAACAGACAGATAACGAACTTCACCTAATAAGAAGTCATGGAATTTACTCCAGTCAGGCTCTTTTGAGTCGAGTTGGAATGGATTCTTTCCTTCGTTAGCAAGTAATGGATTGTATCTCCACAGATGCCAGTAACCGCAAGCAACGGCACGAGCTTCTTCGGCTTGACTCTTTCCCATGCCTCCCTTAGCTTTCAAACCATGATTGATACATGGTGAGTAAGCGATGATGAGTGATGGTCCAGGATAAGCTTCTGCTTCACGAATCGCCTTTAATGTTTGTGCTTGATCAGCTCCCATAGCTATTTGTGCCACGTAAACGTAGCCATAGGTGGTTGCCATCAAACCTAAATCTTTTTTGCGGATACGCTTTCCTTGTGCTGCAAATTGCGCAATGGCACCTAAAGGCGTAGCTTTTGAACTCTGTCCACCAGTATTTGAGTAAACCTCTGTGTCGAGAACCAAGAAATTAACATCTTCACCAGATGCGATGACATGGTCTAATCCACCAAAACCAATATCGTAAGATGCTCCGTCACCTCCAATAATCCATTGCGAACGTTTGATGAGATAATGTTCAAGTGTCATCAATTCTTTGCCAATAGTGCAGCCTTTGTCAGCGCAAGCCTGGATAAGAGGTCTGAGTTGAGCTGCTGCTTCTTTCGAAGCATCAGCATTATCCTTCGCTTCCATCCATTTTTGTGCAGCTTCTTTCAGCTCGCTTGAGGTATCATCCTTTTCAATAAGTTGGTTTAAGAGCAATATAACTCTGTCTCGCATCTTCTTATTACCCAATACCATACCCATACCAAACTCACAGAAGTCTTCGAATAATGAGTTTGCAAAAGCTGGTCCCTTTCCTTCTGCATTGGTAGTGTAAGGTGTTGATGGTAATGATGCAGAATAAATGGAAGAACATCCTGTTGCATTTGATATCATTTCTCGATCTCCAAAGAGTTGTGAAACCAATTTAACGTAAGGCGTTTCACCACAACCAGCACATGCTCCTGAGAATTCAAAGAGCGGCTGTGCAAACTGTGTATTCTTCACATTGCTCTTGATATCTACAAGATGTTGTTTGCTCTTTACGTTCTTTGTGAGGTAGTTCCAATTTTCTATCATCTTTTCGTCACGGGTAAATGGAACCATCTTCAATGCCTTTCCTTGCTTGTTTCCAGGACATACATCGGCACAGTTGCCACAACCAACACAGTCAAGCACACTTACTTGGATGCGGAAGTTCATGCCTGCCATTGGTCTCGGAACCTTCATTGCCAAGGTAGTATCATCAAAGCCTTTCACTTCCTCTTCATCTAAAACGAAAGGACGGATAGCTGCGTGAGGACATACGTATGCACATTTGTTACACTGGATACAGTTTTCTGAGGTCCACTCGGGGTTGAAAGCTTCAACGCCTCGTTTCTCGTAAGCGGCTGAACCATTTTTCATGGTGCCATCTACCATATCATGCTTGATGAAATCGGAAACCTTGAGCAAGTCACCTGCTTGTGAGTTGATAGGTCGCACAATCTCTTTGATGTATGCGGGTACATCTTCTTCTTTCACCTCTGGGTCGTCTTCGAGTTGAGCCCATGCTGGGTCTACTTCCAATTGCTTGTACTCGTTACCACGTTCTACGGCAGCGTAGTTCTTATCAACAATATCCTGACCCTTGTTACCGTAAGATTTTACAATGAACTTCTTCATTTGTTCTACGGCAAGGTCAACAGGGATGACTTCTGTAATGCGGAAGAAAGCACTCTGAAGAATGGTGTTCGTACGATTACCCAAACCAATTTCTTGTGCAATCTTGGTAGCGTTGATGTAGTAAACGGTGATGTTGTTCTTAGCGAAGTAGCGTTTCAACTTGTTAGGAATGAAGTTAGCTAATTCTTTTCCTTCGAAGACCGTGTTCAGAAGGAATGTTCCATTCTTACGAAGTCCACGTAAAACATCATACATTCTTAAATATGCCTGTACGTGACATGCCACGAAGTTAGGCGTAATCACTTTATAGGTGGAGTGAATTGTATGGTCGCCAAAACGCAAATGCGAACAGGTAAAACCTCCTGACTTCTTGGAGTCGTATGAGAAGTAAGCCTGACAATACTTGTCGGTATTATCACCAATAATCTTCACCGAGTTCTTATTCGCACCTACTGTTCCGTCAGCACCCAATCCAAAGAATTTTGCTTCAAACAGTCCTTCAGATGCTAAAGGCTTATCTTCTAACAAAGGAAGAGAAGTAAATGTAACGTCGTCAACAATACCTACAGTGAAATGATTCTTCGGCTCGTTCATCTCCAAGTTGTTAAATACAGAGATGATGTGGCTTGGAGTGATGTCTGCCGAACCCAATCCGTAGCGTCCACCAACGATGAGTGGTTTGTTTTCTACATCATAGAATGCACTCTTTACGTCCAAGTACAATGGTTCACCTTCTGCACCTGGCTCTTTCGTGCGGTCAAGCACAGCAATTCGCTTTACTGTTTTAGGAACAGCAGCTAACAAGTGCTTTACAGAGAAAGGACGATACAGGTGTACAGAAACCATTCCCACTTTCTTGCCTTCCTTCATTTGGTGGTCAATCACCTCGCGAGTAGCTTCGCAAGCCGATCCCATCAGAATGATGATGTTCTCTGCATCCTTTGCACCATAATAAGAGAAGATATGATATTCACGACCTGTCAAATCAGAAATTTGTTTCAAGTAGCCTTCAACTACATCTGGAACATCGTCATAATATTGGTTACATGCTTCACGATGTGTAAAGAAGGTCTCTGGGTTTTCTGCGGTACCACGTGTTACAGGGCGTTCGGGTGTCAATGCACGATCACGGAAACGCTTAATGTCATCGTAGTCAACCATGTTTTTGAGAGCCTCTTCATCAATCATTTCAATTTTATGATATTCATGAGAAGTACGGAAACCATCAAAGAAATTGATGAATGGAATGCTTGTTTTCAAGGTTGCCAAGTGTGGTACGGCTGACAAATCCATAACTTCTTGAACAGAACCTGAACAGAACATAGCAAATCCTGTCTGTCGACAAGCCATAACATCAGAATGGTCTCCAAAGATACACAGTGCGTGCGTAGCTACTGTACGTGCTGAAACATTGATGACACAAGGCAACTGTTCGCCTGCAATCTTGTACATGTTAGGAATCATCAACAGTAAACCCTGCGATGCTGTGTAGGTGGTGGTCAGTGCACCCGATTGCAATGAGCCGTGCATGGCACCAGCTGCGCCAGCTTCTGATTGCATTTCTTGTACGAGGACAGGTTGTCCAAACATATTTTTACGACCCTTGGCAGCCCATGTGTCCACGTGTTCTGCCATCGTTGATGATGGAGTGATAGGATAAATAGCTGCAACTTCTGAGAACATATAACTAATATGTGCTGCGGCTTCATTACCATCACAAGTGATAAACTTTTTCTCTTTTGCCATTTTATTAAATATTAATGAATGTTTTGTATATCATCTATGTATTCAAAATACTACTATTCTTTTGCATAACTCTGAACTTGTCTCGCTGCTTATTATCAAGCTAATATAGGAAACCGAAAAGCCAAAGTGGTATCTTATTATCGTGTCCAACTTCTGTATGATATCTTGCGTACAGCGTGTCATTGTTGTACCTTATCTTATGTTCACTCTTGGCATCGCAAATTCTAAACTTTTTGTTGTCATCCACGATGAAGAAATGGTCTTTGGTACTTTGATTAACGATATGATCTTTCCACATACAGTTCACAAAGAACGTCTCCATCAGGTCTTGTTCACTTGCTTTGTTGGGATAGATAACATATTGCAAGTTAGTATTATGCATCATTACCTTCGCGGGTTTCTTTGGAAAATCCTGCCCCACGGGATAGATAATGTTAATCAAACGTGCGTCTGCCAAATATTTGATGTAATTCATCACCGTGGCACGGCTTGTCTTTATCTCATGCGCCAAATTACTGATATTAGGTGCACACTGACCTTCTGTAGCCAAGAGGTAGAACAGTTTTTTTATTTTTGTCAAATACTTCAATTCTATTTGCTTAATGAGCAGAATGTCTACCTCTGTCATCATGTTCATGGTCTTCAGTAGATTTTCCGAGAAATTGCAGTTTTCCAAGAAGAATGGATAAAAACCATGATGGATATAATCTTTGAAATATTTATTAGGACTTGCATTTGGTAAAATTTGCTTAACAATGCGTTCGTGGTCTTTAAGAATTTCATCAAGCGTATAAGCCCTAAAGTGTTGATTTGTTTTTAAGTTTAAGAACTCCCTGAAAGAGAACCCACGAAGGTTGTAACTCTTGACAATGCCATTGAGTTCGGGGTTTTCTTCTTTTAAGCGCATGACGCTCGAACCCGTAAAAATGATTTTCAAATCAGGAAAATTATCATAGCATCGGCGGAGTTCTGAACTCCAATTTGGCTGCTTAAAAACCTGATCAATCAGTAAAACCTTTCCTCCGTTTTGTACAAAGTTGGCTGCAAATTCGTCAATTCCACATCCTTGAAAGTAGAAGTTGTTCATATTGATGTACAGACAACTTCTATCTGTGCTTTCAAAGTTCTCTTGCGCATACTGCAATAGAAAGGTTGTCTTGCCAACCCCTCTGGAGCCTTTGATTCCAATCAACCTATCATTCCAGTCAATCTCATCCATGAGGGTGCGACGAACTGGCGCTTTTGTATGTTCGACAAGGTTCGTATGTGTGCGAAAGAAAGATTCCATGTAAAAAAACTAATTATGAAGTTTTAACCACTGCAAAGGTAATATTAATTTCGATAATTGCAAAGTCTATATTGCAAAATATCATCTTTTTTTATTATTTTTGCATGTACTTAAAACGAAAGGAGATTTGTTCAATGAAATTGCATGTTTTCAATCCTGAACATGACATCGCTTTGGCTGTCAATATGGAACAGTTTACTGCGCCACATGCGGCCCGTGAATTGCGTGCCGACTTGGGTTATCTGCCAGCACTATGGGCTGAAGATGGAGATATGGTATTGGTCGACGATGTTCCTGCAGCTTTAGAAGCGGTACGGCATCATGGTGATGATGCGCAGGAAGTGATATTTGTCACGGATCGTGATTTGCAACAATTATCTACATTGTCACCCATGAATGTGGAATCATGGGGAATGAACAAAAGTTTGGTAAAGCGTTTGTTAGCCTGCAATCCTGACTTTACAGCGGTATTGCCCAACGATGCACAGTTGGACACCATTCGACAAATGAGCAATCGTAGGTTTGCAGCTACCCATATCCTTCCTGCCTTGGTTGCTTCTCATCCAAGATTTGTGGGGAAAAGTACCTATTTTACAGGACAAGTACAAAGTCTCAAGACACTGTTCAATCAACCTCGTCAACGTTTTGTGTTGAAAGCGCCATGGAGTAGCAGTGGGAGAGGAATGCGATATGTTGATCATGATTTCACACCCCATGTAGAAGGGTGGTGCAAAAACTTGATACATCGACAGGGTGGCATCATGATAGAACCACAATATGAAAAGGTATTAGATTTTGGAATGGAATTTGAAGCCTCCGCACAAGGTGATATCCAATATTTGGGGCTTTCTCTCTTTTCTACTGTGCATGGCGCTTATTTAGGGAATATCGTTGCCAGTGAGGAGGTAAAGCGTCAAGAGATTGCACAATTTATATCCCTTGATTTGCTCAATTACTTGCAACGTACCTTGCATTCCTTGTTGGTTGCGGAAGTATCTGGAAAGTATGTGGGTCCTTTTGGCGTGGATATGATGATTGTAAAGTTGGCTGAAGCAACAGAATTGTGTGTACACCCATGCGTTGAAATCAATTTTCGCCGTACTATGGGACATGTTGCATTAAGTTTGTCGACAAATGATGTACCCCAACCGAAGCGTTTAATGCAAATAACCTACACGGACAAATATCGATTAAAAGTTTCTTTAGCGGGGGATGATCTTGTCACTCCTTATACTTTTTAATGGGATGTTGACAGTTGTGTGAAAGTGGTTTTTGTCCTGTAATTTTACCAAAAAACGGTCATTAAAAATTTCCAAAATAGAAAATTTCAATAGGCAAACGCCCAACAAAAATGGGCTGATTTTCACAAAATAAATGCCTCTTCAAGCTGAAACATTGAGTTAACGGGCTTGGAAACATGTATTAGAGGTGTTATCTACATGCTTCAGCAGCCTTAAAGCATGCAAATAACACGCTTAACTCAATGCTTCAGTCGCCAAGAAAGGGCAAAAATGCGAACGAAAAGAAACGACTTTCTCATAACTTCCTTACTAACAGTATGTTACAAACCTCGCTCATATCTCGCGTATTTGCGACCCACTTTGTCGTTGGTTGTTTTCACGCGAGTTATGAGAGGGTCTTTGTAAAGAAAATTCGGCATCAATTCTCCTTCCATTTGCGTACCATTCTAAACTTGAGTCATTGGTGCTCAACCTTCATCCTGTTTGACTAATTTCGACCACAAATTCGCTTGTACGGACAATAGGTACACCGTTTGGTGTCTTGGGTAGGGGTGAAGGGGTGAGATGAATCGTACATATCGGTCAATACTTGTTGTAAGTGTTTGCTGAAAGCCGAGCTGTAAGTACCGATGTCGCTCACTTTATCTTTTGATAGGAGCAGTGTCGGGTCAAAGTCATCACCCGGATTTCGCTGTATGAAGAGTAGGGCAGGACTGACAGGCAAACCATGTGGATTGAGCTCTTGATGCTGTCTTACAATGTTGGCATACAGAAAGGTTTGTAGATAATAGTCTTTGTGCTTCTCTGTTAAGTTGTCGTCACTAAAGATATCTTCTACATCTGTAGGTACAGAAGTTGCTGGTCGCCCTGTTTTGTAATCAACGACTCGTATGCGATGTGTGCCGTCTGGGTCGGTAACTTCGTCCAACCTGTCGATAATGCCACCCACAGTGATGGTTTTCAATCCTTGTGCAGTCTCAAAAGAAATCGTTGTATTTACTCTTTCTTCCAACGAAATAATCCTAAAAGGAGCTAAGGCTTCGTCTATTTTCAACAGTCGTTTTAGATAGTCGATAATCACTTTACGGTTAATCAGTTGCAAACCATTATATTCAATAGGGCGTACCTTGTCTTTTGATTTGTAAATTTCTTCATAAAAGGCTTGATCTACAAATCTTTCGAGTAGCTGACTTTTGGTTCTTAACTTGTTAAGCTGCGTGGGTTCTATCCACTCGCTCTCTTGTTGTAAAGATGTATAAATGAGTTCTGCACTTCTATGAAAGATGTTTCCGAACATGCGGTTATCAATGTCGTTATCGGGCTCTGGTTCGTAGAGTTTTGCAATAGTGTTGTAATAAAACTGCAATTGACATCTCATATATCTGTTAATCGCAGTTGGTGAAATTTGGTTCATGTTGTACAACACCTCCATGACCATTTCCTTCTTCTCAATGGGGTGGGCTTCATGGTGTTTGATTTCCTGTCCAGAGAGCATCGCAATTTTTTGGATAGGATGTCCGCTTTCCACCAACATTTGCAACATAAATCGACTCATCTCGCTTTTATGACTTCCTTCTGTCGAATTGTTGTAAGTGAGTGTGATGTCAGGGGCTCGTTGTAATAAACGGTGAAAATAATAAGCATAGATAGCTACTTTGTGCTTCACGGTGGTGAGTCCGTAGGCTTCACGAATAGAGTAGGGGATAAATGAGGCGTCATTGACACCTTTTGGCATGTTCCCCTCGTTGCAAGAGAGAATGAGGATGTGGTCGAAATCCAAATTGCGGGTTTCGAGTACTCCCATGATTTGGATGCCTTCGGCAGGCTCTCCATGAAAAGGAATGGAAGTATTTTGAATGAACTGGAGAATGAGTTTCTCATAAGTAGTGAGCTGTATGCGCAAATCTCCGCTATGGATGAGCTCATGTAGTCGATTCATGAGTTTGTACATCCGAAATACAGACTCTTGAAAAAAGGCATCTTCACTATCTCTGCCATTCTTGCCAATGAGTTGAAGTATATCTAATATCCACTCAGTAAGATAGAGGTTTGTAGAATCGTCTACTAACTCTTTGAACACCAAAGTTAATCCTGCATCTACAGATAATTCTTCCCGAGTTGGGAAATAATGCTTATTTTCTTCCAAGTTTACTATCAATTCTGGTGCATTTTCTGAGAGATATTTGATGTAGGGGTGGCTAAGCATGCGTTTCACCTCTGTTAATCGATATTTGCCATTATGCGCATAACTTGACAACTGCAATTTGAGCAGTTGGTGTATCAATGACGCTACAGGTGATTGGGCTAAAGGATAGCCAGTGGTAATATTAACCTTGCTTACTTCAGGCGGGATGCAATGGATGACTGTTTGCAGGATAGACTCATCGCACATCACGATAGCGGTTTTAATGCCAGCCTCCATTCTGCCATTGTGTTGTAGCCATTCGCTGATATATCTTGCTTGTATTGTTTCGGTAGGCGCAGAAAGGTAAGTAATTTGCTTGGGCTGTTTGAATTGTTGGTAGATGTCGGCATTGTGACTATCTAACTCATTGGGGAAAACGTCAAGATATTGGCGGATGAAGTGACTCGCCTCTTGTTTCTCATCGCTCATATAGTAATCGTCGAAATCCCAATAAAATTTGGCTTTACCCATGCTCTTTAAATGACGAAACAGCTCTTGCTCAACTTGTTGCAGCACATTGAAACCTACGAAAATATATTGGTCGAATTCAAATGAGAGGTTTTTGTCTGATACCACATTTCTATATAATGCTCCCTCGTAGGCAAGCCCTTGCAGCGATAGCTGTTCATTGAAATGGTGATAGATGTCGCTTAAATGACTCCACAGTTCGATGAATCGGCGTTTGAGTTCTGTGTGATGGTTTTCATCAAAATTGCTAAAAAAAATTTGCAATATTTGCTTTTGATGTTCGGACAGATACGAGATGTCATCCAACTCGTGAATGTTTTGTAGATTTGCAAAGACTTTATCGGCATCTGCTAAATTCTTGTCAATGTCGTCATAATCTGCCAATAGCAGTTCACCCCACGCATAGAACACATCCAGCGTGTCCTCTCTGCCAGTGCAGGTGATAAACGACTTGTGGAGATCACATATTAACTTGATAGGATCTCCAACAGTAAGTGTAGAGTGTTGTCGGAACAAATCGCTGATGGTGAGGTAAGATGGACTCCATAGAGGGCGATCGGACAGCTGTGCAAGGTGCTTGTTCAAAAACAGTGAGGCACGTTTGTTGGGAAAGACAACGGCAATGTGTGATAAATTGGTACCAAATTTTTCTAATAAATCTTTGGCAACATATTCTAAAAAGCTATATTTCATTTTATTTCTTCAATCAAGTTACTATAAACAAACCATAAATATCCTTTTACTTGGGCGTG
This sequence comes from Hoylesella timonensis 4401737 = DSM 22865 = JCM 15640, assembly GCF_000455445.1. GTDB lineage: Bacteria > Bacteroidota > Bacteroidia > Bacteroidales > Bacteroidaceae > Prevotella > Prevotella timonensis. The sequence goes on from NZ_HG417095.1 coordinate 171,704, forward strand.
TCCCATTTGCTGAAGTAGATGGATGTATTCTCTGATTTGGTCGTGATATTCGGGACGAGGTTTACCAAACTTAAAATCTACCACCACAACTTTATCTCCTTGCATCATTACTCTATCGGGTCTGTGGGTCATGACTTCGCCTGTGACAGGATTGGTGTGGATGATGCTACACTCGTTATATAGTTCCCATTGAGGCGAAAACCATTCTGCTACTTTTGGATTGTTGAAGCGTTTCTCCAATAGCTGTTGCAGCTTTTCATGGGTAATGATATTGTCGTAAAGCACTCCTTCAAACTCCAGTTCTCTTAAAATGGTGGGGATGTCGGATGTGGTTTTTATTTTGGAAAATAGCATGTGTAGCACATTACCAAGTTGAATGTAGCTTTGCTGCGTGGTATCTTCGTTTGTTTCAGGGAGAGTGAATGTTCTGCTCTGATTGCTTTGTCTAAATTCTACACTGTTGCCATAACTCTTCATCTCTACGGATTGCGTTTGAATGGGCGCAAAGAAAACATTTTCTGAAAATTTCGTTTCTTCTTCAGAAGGTACCCATAACTCTCCGTAGCTAAAGCAAAGCACATCGTCTCGCTTGTTCATATCTCCTTCCAGTCTACTTTCGGATAAAGACGTATGCAGTTTCTCCAGCGAGTCTTCAATAATTTTAGAACGCCTTGCTTGTACTTTTCGCTGCCCAAAAATAAATAAACTCTTACATGCACGGGTAAAGGCAACATATAAAAGATTCATGTTGTCAACAACATTTTGCAGGTGTTCGTACTGATAGCTATCTTCAAAATAGGACTCTTGCATTTTCCCCTCATTGAATGTAATAGGTATCACGGGCAGTTCATTGAATGGGGCAACATCGGTTTTGCACCATAGTGTTTTTTCTTTTTCCAATTTCCAATCACAGAAAGGAATAATGACATGATCAAACTCTAATCCTTTACTCTTATGAATTGTCAACATCCTGATGCCGTCAATGCCATCAGATTGGATGGTCTTTTCGTGCAACGTCTCATTCCATTGATTGATAAAGCTGTCTATTTCGGCAATATTGTCTGAAATATACTGACTGAGTACATCATAAAATGCACATATATAGGCACTTTGGTGCTTGAGAGAGGATAAATCAAACAGTGCGTATAGTCGCTCCACCAAGTCCATTGCAGGTAGAGACAATAGCGCTTTTGCTTCTAAGACATATTGCTTGGGTAGGAAATCCCAAATATCTTTTCCTTGAATCAACAAATCATCATCGTCCAAATCGTGGTTGAGAACTTGAGTTTGATATGTTTTTGCCAAATTTGCCACTGTTAGTTGGTCTTCTGGATGCGTCAAACAGTGGAGGGCATCCACCAATATGTTCACCGCACTTGAAGAATCTAAGCGGAACGCCTCGTCAGAAACGAGTTTGATATGAGGCATTACTTGCATCAACACATCGGCTATATCATGGATGTTCGCTTTGTTTCTCACTAAAATGGCAATGCTGTTTTCTTTGGCTCCGTTGTCTAACAACAACTGAATGGTTTGGATTATCTCATCTATTGTAGTTTCATTGTATTGCTCCTTAGGGAAGAGTTTGATACGTACACAGCCATGTTTATCTTTCGATTTATGAATCTTTTGAACGACATCTGCGTAAGCCTTCTGCATTTGCTCAGCTCCTTGCGTTTGTGAGGCAACCAACTCTTCGTATTCCTGTTGTGCTGCAATTTCAAAGAAGTGGTTGTTAAAGTTCACAATATGATGTTCTGACCGATAGTTGGTATCGAGAGGTTCAATTTTTAATTGATGAGACGGGGCAAACTCTTGCTCAATATTGTTTAGCAATCGCCAATCTCCAGAACGCCATCTGTAGATGCTTTGCTTCACATCTCCAACAATCAAACTGTTGGTGTCTTGATGACTCATTGTCTCTTGAAGCAGTATCTTGAAGTTTTTCCATTGTACGGTACTCGTGTCTTGGAACTCATCAATCATAATGTGTGATAACTGCGTTCCAATTTTCTCAAAAATAAAGGGGCTGTCGTTTTGGTCTATCAACTCATGTAGCAATGTTTGTGTGTCGCTCAACAAGAAGTTATTGCCTTCGTCGTTCAGTTCTCTGACCTTATTTTCAATACTACTTAATAAGCGTAGCTGGTTGAGATTCTTCAAAATAAGGTCAGCTGTGCGATAAGGCTTAGTCAATGCTCTTCGCTTTTTCTCCGCATTTTCCAGAAGTTGTGTCAGTTCTGTTGCTAATTGAAATAATCGTGGGTCTTTCAAATTTGTTTTAGTCAACCAACCGTCTGGGCTATCTAAAGCCTTTTGAACATACGAATTGATGAGCATCTTGGAGTCAAAAGTACCTTTGCTCATTTTCAAGAAGTAGCTTGCAGGTCCTCCTGATTTTCTCGACAAGTCGTCAATGCAAGCGTTGTATTTCGTCAGAAGGGACGTAAACTCTTGCGGAATATCTTTTAATTCCTTGATAGTCTTCTCTTTAATGGCATATAACTGTTGGACATATTGAGGGAAGAATCCTTTTTGGTTGAGCTTGATAGTGAGTTCGCTTTGATGGTCTTTATAGGTTTCTTGAAAAATATTATTACCAAAATCCTTGATGAGCCCAATCACATTCCATGATTTGTCATCTGCTATTTTCTGTTCAATAAAGTCTAATATCCACCCTAACAGTTGTTGTTTGGGATGAAGTTCTTCTATCAGTTGGTCTACCGCTTTTTCTTGTATCTCTTTGTCATTGAGTTCTATCCTTAAGTTTGCCGTTAAGTCTAACTCGCGTGCAAGATTTCGTAGTACACTCTGAAAAAAGGAGTCTATCGTCTCTACCCGAAAATAGCTGTAATTATGGAGCAATAAGTCTAATGCCTTTTCAGCCCGTTCCCTTATCTGTTTGTCTGATAAATCTAAGGCTTTTTTCACTTCTTGTAAATAACTTTCTGAATCAGACAGTCCATGAGCAATACCGTAAAGTTGACTGAGAATGCGTATTTTCATTTCTTCTGTCGCTTTGTTGGTAAATGTCACCGCCAAGATGTTGCGATAAGCGTACGGATTATCAATGACTATTTTGATATACTCTGTGGCTAATTTAAAAGTTTTGCCACTCCCCGCACTTGCCTTGGAGATAGTAAGAGAACTCGGTTGCTGTGTATTCATATTCTTTATTTCTGTGATGAAGGGTTACCACCGCCTAAATAATTCAAAACCAAACTTAAACCCAAAATCCTTTGTTCTGCCATTCATGTTCGACATAAATGCGCCAATACAGAGAAAGCGTGTCTTGATTGCATAGCCCAATTCTAAATATGGATTTGCATTTTTAACACGAAGTGCACTCAGATATAGCCTTTCACGTTCAATAAAATGCCCTATGAGAGGTGTCCAAGCCAATACTAAGAAAGGAGATTCGTAGGTGAAATTTGCACGAACGTAATAATTAGATTGGTTATATAGACTACTTTCCAAGAGTTCAAATTCACCAGACCATTCGTCGTTCCAACCATTTGGTAGGAAAGTTTGTCTGAAATTTTCAAAATCCACAAAGTAATCATTATGAGATCTATCGGTGTAAAATCCAGTTCCAACACGCATGGATAGCGATTGTACGTTGTGAAGGGGCAAGATATATTGTCCATCAAACTCCCAACGAGTATAAGGTGTGTTGGTTCCTGCCAGCTTCTTGATGCTCTTTTCGTAACAAGCCATCAGTGTAGGACCTTGATATCCCCAAGGTCTATAATGTACTTGAAACTTGGGAGCTAAAGATGTATATACAGAAGGTTTGTTAATAAGTTCAAATCCTACTTTGTTTAATGCTGTTCGGCGGTGAAAAACAAAGCCCGCTTGGAAGCCTATCTTAGGCGTAAAGTCGTAGTTCGCATAACAATCCCAAAAGGAATCGTTAAACTCATATAAATTCAGATTATCCCACACACGATTGTTGTTTGTTGCTATTCTCAATTCATTTACTAAATTTCCATTTTGAATTCTTCGACCTCCTGATAATCCAGAGCTGATAAATCCGTTGTGCCGTATATCAAAGTAATAGATGAGAGGAATCCAAAAAGAAAATTGATGTAGTCGAAAAGAATAACCTCCTTTTAGCTGAAGCCAAATGTTGCTATTTTCAGAAAAATGGTATCCGCCACGAATGTTGAAGTTATAATAAAATCCCTGACTCGGACTATATTCCATGTATAATGGATTTAAGATGGGATCTATTCGCAGAGAGCCTGCTTTGTTTGGACCAAAATCTTGGTGGATGTCATTGAATATATTTTCGCCAATCATATCCCAAAGGACAGATTTCACAAAATTTACTTTAGGAGGAGTTGCAACAGAATCCAATGCGGTAGTGTCTTTTTCTTCGTTTCGTTTATCTTTGAGTAATTCGCTATACACCATTTTCTCGTAAGAAGTTAACGGTTCTGGGCGAATCTGCTCCATCAGTTGAAAATTTTGATTCGCTTCCGAGATGTTAGGTAGAATCTTAGGCAAGTGATAAGCAATGGTATAATGTGTTCGGACATCGTTACCAAAGAATAAAAAGCGTGAAGTAAGGCTGCAATTTTGAGGCGTCAGAGATTGTACTCCATGGTTACCCATCTGAATGGATAGCCTGTAAAAAATCATATCATACTCGCCCGTTAGTTGTATAGTGCTAATTTTCCCCGAACGAGCATCGACTTTCGCCTCACCAGTTACTAACAGTGTGTTCTTTAACCGTGGTTTGAAATGGAGCTTTAGTAAGCTGTCTGCCGATTCTTCAATAGTATATTTATAATAAATTTTATTTTGCCTGTTAAAAGGAGAAAGCACATTCTCGTTAATCAGAGTGACATCATATATATTAGGTGTCAAGTAATGAAGCATGGCAGGAAATGATAAACGGTGAGTGCCAGCAGAAGATAATGAAAGAATTTTATCTATTTGGTACTTGCCATTTGGTAAGAAAGTGACTTTATTATAGCTTTCTTCAAGATAACGTCTGCTGCCAACATGTGCCATTGCATACATAGTTGGAACAGCCATTAACAGCAGATTTCGCTTGTTAATGTGAAAAGAAGACTTCATATATGCATAACTCACAGTGTCAGGTGCTTGTAGTGTCTTTATTTTTTCGGGATATGTAAATATGCGAGTTAAGATAGAATCTTTCTTGCTTTTAGCTGATAACGATCCTAACAAGCCATACTGGCAGATGATGAGTAGTATGAATATCTTGAAATATTGATTTTTCATTTGCACCAGATAGAACAAGCTACTAATGGAAAATAATATCTTTCCATTTTTGCTTCTATCTCTTGCAAAGATAATATTTGTTTGAAAAAAAGCCAAATCAAACTTTGTTTTTGTGACACATCAGCTTTTTTCGAAAGTTTAGGAGCTTTTAAAGATAGTGTCTTCCATTCTTTCATTTTAGTGAAAAGTTGATGAAGGATAGTTTAATAGGCGGCTTACTTTTCCAAAAAGAAGTCCGCAACGCCTGTTGATGGGCATTGCGGATATGAAAATAGTGCCGATTTGACGCTTAGTGAACGATAATACCTGTTAACAGACTTATGTGCATCATGCTGTTAAGCTGGAAAAAAGTTCTTAAACCGTCTTTTTTTGCTTGTTTTTTCGATAAAGATATTTTATAAGGAAGTAGAGTGCAACAATGGCAGCTATACCAAGAATCACAACCTTGATATGGTCGTTATACTCAATAATCTTTTCGTTGAGTTGTTCCTCTGGTACTATAAAATGCAAATACCATCCCAATGCCGCTAACACACAATTCCAGATTCCTGCACCAATGGTGGTATAAAGGATAAACTTCCAAAACTTCATTTTTGCAAGACCTGCTGGTACAGAGATGATTTGTCGAATGCCTGGTAACAAACGTCCAGTCAATGTTGCGATAACGCCATGATCATAAAAGTATTTTTCGCTCTTTTCTACCTTCTCTTGGTTTAACAAGCACATGTGTCCCCATTTGCTATTTGCAAACTTATACACAATCGGTCTGCCTAAATAATAAGCAGCTATATAGTTTGTAGCGGAGCCAAGAACAGCTCCCAAAGTAGCGACAATGATGACAAGTGTCATATCAAGGTGTCCTGCGGCAGCGTGATAAGCTGCTGGCGACACAATTAACTCCGATGGGACGGGTATCACAGTACCTTCAATGTACATCAGTAGAAAGACGGTACCATAATTTAAGTTTCCCATGAGTGAAGAAAACCAGTTCATGTGAATAATTTTAAATAGTTTGTTGTGATACTAAACACATTTTTTACTTATTGGTTCTGAAGGAGAAAGTTGTAATATTCTTCAGGTGCCATACCTTCTGGGAAAAAGGTTTGTAATACCTTTTGGGCTTCATATGGATTTTTTTCGCATGCTTTTTTCACTGCTTGTATAAATTCATCCGTTTTATTGAGAGTTTTACAACATACAGCAAAATAGGAATATCCATATTCCCAAGTCTCATCCACACTCTCAAGTAAGTTCTTAAGAACTTCATAAGCCATTTGTACATAACCGCAGTTATATGAAAAGACGGCTATTTTCAAGGCTGTATAAGTAGAAGCATTAGGCTGGCGTATGGCTTCTTGAAAAATTTCTTGCGCTGCTTCTACTTGATCATTTTCAAGTAGGATATGCCCTTTCGTTAGTTTTATGTCCTCCATGTCCATGCACTCCAAATTCTGCATCTTATCGACGTAGGACAAAGCCTCATCCATTTTCCCTAAATGAGACAGCGTCAAGGCTATATTTTCATAAATCTCTGCCAAGCTTTCTGGAGTGACTTGATTCTGTTGTTCTGCCCTTTTCAAGTGAGCAAGTGCTTTTGCGGGCTGGTCAAGTTGAAGATAAGAAACACCTATCAGACCGTCAATAGTCACGTCATTTGGGTCTAACTGCTGGTATGCAAGATAATATTTCAAGGCTTCCTCAAAGTTCCCTAAGTTGAAAAGTGAATTGGCTTTGATAATTATTGCGAGTGAGTTCTTGGGATTGATAGCAATAGCGTATTCACAGCTTGTAATCGCATCGCTAAAGCGGTCATTGATAGCTTGCAAAGAAGCTAAATCTGTCCAATAATCAACAGAGTATGGATTCTTGTCTATGAGTTTTTGAAAGATTCGTTCACTCTCCTCATAATCGCCCAAACCTAAAAGTATACGCCCTTTCAACTCTTGGCAGTCATCATCTGTTTTTGATTTCAATAGCTCGAACCAGTCTTCGGCTTTCATGAATTGCTCGTTTATTGCGTATAGTGAGGCGATGTCGAAAATGAAATTTTCTCGCTCTTCCTCGACTAAATCATTCAAGTGATTCCGAAATAATTTCTCTGCTTCTTCCGTTTGTTCTTCACGCAATTTCAACTTACCTAACAAGTAGATGTACTCAAAGTCGCTCTTATCTTCAACTCTCTCAAGATAGGTGTAAGCTTTTGTAATATCCTTCTCTACTAAAGCAGTTAATTTTGCCTTGATAATCCACAGAGTCGTTGAATGAGGAAAGATATCCAAACCGACATGGACAGCCTTTTTGGCATTTTTGAAATCTCCGTGATTAAAATAATATTCTGCTATATCTGAAAAGTCGTCTGAATCCATAAACATAGGATTGCCTGACGTTTGTGATTTTTCAAATTGCTGCAAAATATTTTTAAACTCTTTCGATTCAAAATACGAATTGTCGTTACTTGTCATTTAAGCGGTTCTTTAGATAGAATAAATGGATATGCTTACTTCTTTACTTTTGCCCAAGCATCTTTTAATCCTACTGTTTTATTGAAGACTAAATGCGATGCACTGCTATCTGGGTCTGCCATAAAATAACCAATTCGTTGGAACTGTAAGTATTCTCCAGGCTTTTTGTTAGCTGCATATTCTTCGACATAACAGTTTTTGAAAATATGTAGACTGTCTGGATTTAGCAACTCATGGAAATCTCTTTCATCTGCTCCAGGGTTCTCTACGTAGAACAATCGGTCGTACTCTCTTACCTCTGCCTGTTGACAATGGTCTGCGGATACCCAGTGTAGTGTACCTTTTACCTTGCGATTTGCCCCTTCCATTCCACTTTTGCTTTGTGGATCGTATTCGGCTTGGATTTCTATAATGTCACCATTTTCGTTTTTGGTACATCCTGTACACTTAACAATATACGCATTCTTCAGTCTCACTTCTTTGCCAGGTGTCATTCTGAAAAACTTTCTGGGTGCATCTTCCATAAAGTCATCTCGCTCAATCCACAGATTTTTGCTAAATGTGATGGTGTGCGTGCCGTCTGCTTCATTCTCTGGATTATTGATGGCTTCCATTTCTTCAGACTCTCCATCGGGATAGTTGGTTATCACCAGTTTTACGGGATTCAACACGGCACTCACCCTACAAGCCTTCTTGTTCAAATCGTCGCGCACGGCAGCTTCGAGCAATGCCACGTCATTCAGCGCATCAAACTTGGTATAGCCGATAGACTTGATAAAGTTTCTAATACTTTCAGGAGAATACCCGCGACGTCTCATTCCGCACAGTGTCGGCATGCGAGGGTCGTCCCATCCCGAAACAGCATGCTCTTCTACGAGTGCATGAAGTTTGCGTTTACTCATCACTGTGTAGGTTAAGTTCAGTCGGTTGAACTCTATTTGTCGTGGGCGATTGTCGTCCATGACGTCACTTGTTCCGTCCATCTCCTTCAAAAAATCAATAAGATGATCATAAAGAGGTCTGTGTGGAACGAACTCGAGTGTACAGATAGAATGAGTTACACCCTCAAAGTAATCGCTTTGTCCATGGGCAAAGTCGTACATAGGGTAGGCATGCCATTTAGTTCCTGTACGATGGTGAGGAATATGGATAATGCGATAGATGATAGGATCGCGGAAGTGCATGTTGGAATTTGCCATATCCAATTTTGCACGGAGCACCATACTACCTTCAACGGCTTCTGGTGTGTTCATCTGTTCAAAGAGTTTCAACGACTCTTCGATGGGACGATCTCTATAAGGAGAAGCCACACCTGGAGTTGTAGGTGTACCTTTTTGTTCCGCAATCTGTTCAGCGGTTTGCTCGTCAATGTAGGCATGTCCTTCTCGAATCATCCAAACCGCAAAATCCCACAGCTTTTCAAAATAGTCTGAAGCGTAATAAATATTTTCCCACTTAAACCCTAACCATGAAATGTCGTTGAGAATATTTTCGACATATTCGTTGTTTTCTTTGCTTGGGTTCGTATCGTCAAAGCGTAAATTACATATACCGTTGTATTTTTCTGCGATGCCAAAGTCCATACAGATAGCCTTGGCATGTCCTATATGTAAGTAGCCATTGGGCTCTGGGGGGAAACGTGTCTGAATCCTTCCACCATTCTTGCCTTTCGCAAGGTCTTCCTCAACGAGTTGCTCTACAAAACTCAGGCTTTTTTTCTCTTCTGTGTGATTGTCCTCTTGTACTGTCATATTCAACTATTTTTGGGATAACTCTTGGCTTACAAAAGCCGTGGCTAACCTTTATATCATTAATATAATATGTGCAAAGATAATAAAAACTAAAGATTATTCATTCTACCAGCCATAGTTTTTTGTGCAAATGATAGAATTATATTATTTAATATGGAAATAAATTTGTTTGATTCATTTTAATTCTCTATATTTGCAGTGTTATCCTGAATACAATCTTTTACCTTAAAGAAAACTAATACCTATTGAAAATAAATGCCCATCTCTGTGAAGAAACGGGCATTTTTTAATTCAAAGTTTTTGATCATTCAATGACAGGTAGCTGCCTTTTCATGAATCATCTTTGCAAAATATCTTATAGAATTCCTCTTTTGTTGAGTGCTGCGGTGTATTTATTTGCGTTTCCCAAGTGTTCTTGGTAAGTTTTCGCAAAGTTATGAGTACCGCTAAAGTCCTCTTTGGCACACATGTACAGATAGTCGTGGTGCACCATATTTAATACGGCATCAATGCCAGCAATGGAGGCTATACGGATAGGACCTGGTGGCAAACCAGTATTGTTGTATGTGTTATACGGACTCTTGATGTTTAGAAGTTTTTGATAAATGCGTCGCAAATCAAAATCTTTCCATGCAAATTTTATGGTGGGGTCTGCTTGAAGTGGCATTCCATTTGGATATTTGCTGTCTCTGAGCATCAGACGATTGTAATACATTCCTGCAATCATTGGCTTTTCTGCATTGTTAGCGGTCTCTTCGTCAATGATACTTGCCAATGTGATGACTTCATTTTTGGATAGTTTCAGTGCTTGTGCTTGTGCCGTGCGCTTGCTATTCCAAAAACGATTGCTTTCTTTCTTTACCCTGTCCAACAGTTGGTCTATGGATATATTCCAATAAATTTCATAGGTATCGGGAATAAACATACAAGCAATGGTCGCTGTATCATAGCCATATTTCTTGCAGACTTCCTGACTGGTCAAAGCCTTGGCGATGTCGGTACTGTCAAGCATTAAGCGTTTGCTTAATTCTTCTGACAGCCGATCCATGGTTCTAACAGAGGGTATCGTGAGGTTGATGGGGTCTTGGATGCCATTTTTTATGTGCCTTAAAACAGTGAATGCACCCTGTGAGGGCTTAATGGCATATCTTCCCGTTCGTATATGGTCGGCATACTGACTATGGCGCATCAGTGTGGTAAATCCATGAAGACTGTGTTGTCTGGCGATGGGCGTTAATTTAGCGACAACAGAGTCTGCATTGTCATCGGCATCAATGTAGATATACTGAGTGGTTTCTGAGTTTGAGAATGCGGAAAAAAAGTAATAGTACATCAAGCCAAAGACTAAAAATAAGCAAGTGGCAGCCGCTATTAAATATCTATTTTTATGTTGTTGATCCATTATCAAATGATTTTAACGGCTGCAAAGGTAGTAGAAGTTATACATTGGGCAAAATAAAACCTTATTAATTTTATAATTTCTTATAATCAGCATGTTCTTTCATGGCAAAAAATTGTGAATTGACAAATAGATTTTTCCCTTTATGTGATACAGCAGTTTGTAAATTTTAATTACCAAAAATGAGCGTTTTTAATTTTGCATTCTAGCACAAAATATGGCTTTCTTTCATACAGTTTTGGCAGTTTTTATCGTGAAAATGAGTAGATTTGGCTGTTATCCCATTGAGTTAACCCCGTTAGATGGTGATAATAGTTGCCCTATTGTAATGGAATAGCGGGCTTAGGTGGTGCTTCCAATCCACATAAATCATTGCTTTTAGTGGAAAATTCAGGTTAAACAAGGGGCTTATTAGTGGTGAATTTTTATAAGTATGTGTTATTCAAAGAGTTATGAAAACTCGCAAATACTCGAATATTTTCAACCAACTTTCTTTTTGTTGAAAATATGAAAGTTATGAGAGGTGTTTTGTTAAATTTATTGACAGTTAATTACTGAACTTTAGAAGCGATGTTGAGCGAATGTGGAACTATGTCACGAAAGACGAAAGATGATTTGGAAATCCATAATACAATTTGTACCTTTGCAGTCATTAAAGCAATGCTGATGTGTCAGGTTGTTTTGCTTGCATCATTCCTGTTAAATGATAAGGATGTTGATGAGAGCAACGATTTTCTTAATCGTTTGAGTTAAGAATTAATTTTTTAATGATGTGCGATTGATGCACGTAACAATATGGAGTATAGTACGTATATTTTTGATTTGGATGGCACACTTTTAGACAGTCTCCAAGATTTAGCTGTTAGTTGTAATTATGCACTGAAGAAACACCAAATGCCCGAACGAACAATAGAAGAGGTAAGGCATTTTGTGGGAAATGGTGTAAAAAAACTCATGGAGCGTGCCATTCCGGGCGGTCTTGAACATCCTGAATTTGACGAAACTTATCAGGATTTCCGCCAGCATTATATGGTTCACAACTTAGATAACACGCGCCCTTATCTGGGTGTGATGGACCTATTGAAAAACTTGCACGAACATGGAAAAAAGTTGGCTGTGGTCAGTAATAAGTTCTATGATGCTACTCGTGAGCTTTGTCAACATTTTTTTAGCGATTATGTGAGCGTAGCCATTGGGGAACGGGAGGATATTCACCGCAAACCTGCGCCTGATACAGTAATGGAAGCGTTGCGACAATTAGGGGTAGATAAAACAGATGCTGTCTATATTGGTGACAGTGACGTAGACATTGCAACGGCTCGTAACAGCGGCATGCCGTGTATCAGTGTGTTATGGGGATTTCGTGACAAGGAATTTCTGTTGGCGCATGGTGCGACAACGTTCGTTTCGTCTCCGCAAGAATTGATGTTACCGCCAGATATCAAGTAATAAAAGTTTTGGAAAGTGGTGGCTTCTATCTGTGAGCAATAATAGATAGAAGCCACTTTTGCTTTATTTTATTCCATGACTCCTTGTTGGTAGAACTTTAATAGGTGGATGTTGAGTAGGGTAAGATATTTGGCTTGAAGCTCGTTTTGTTGAGCGTTCATCAGCTGATCTTTCCCTTTCATCAGTTCTACAATATTTATAAGGTTCTCGTCAAACTTCGCTTTGAGCAGCTGGTAGCTTTCTTCGGCACTCTTGGTGCTTATCATGGCAGCTCGCAATCTGTGTTGGTTGTTGGTGGCTTGTAACCAATAATCCTCGATAGTAGAGTAGAGTTTGGTTTGTTTGTCTTTGAGATCCAACATATAACTCTGCTTTTGCAAAAGAGCTTTGTTGACAGCTGTTTTGGTTTGTCGATTGTCAAACAAGGGGATGTTAATGGAAATACCAGCTCCAATATCAAAGTTATTCTTTATTTGTTTGCCCCATTCATAGTTGCTCATGGAGGTAGTACTCGTTCCTACACCCGCACTTACTCCCAATGTAGGTAATTTCCCAGCTTTGGCAATACGCACACTAAGGTTACTACTTTCGATGCCCAATGCTGCGTTTCTTATTTCGGGTCGGTTGTTGAGAGCAGTCGTATAAATCTCAGACACACTGGGTATCGCTTGATTTTCAACGGTCTCTATTTGGTGAGGAGGTAACACGTCAAACTCTTCTGTGTCAATAATTTGTAAAAGTTCCTTCAACTGTCGCTTATAGTTGCGCAAGTTGTTTTCTGATTCTATAACATTATATTCATCTGCAGCACGTTGGGCGGTCAATTGTGCCATATCCGCACGACTCATCTTTTGAACTTTTAGGAACTCTTTGCCTCGTGTTTCGTTCTGTTTGCTGGTTGCTAAAATCGATTGATTAACAGCTACCGCTTCTTTGGAATAAAGTATTTGAACGTATAGTTGTGCAATTTGCTCAATCAGTTTGTTAGCCATTTCTGCCGAATCCAATGCCGTTTGTTGCTCAAGAATTTTGTTGAGCTTTATCGTATGTCTGTTTTTTCCACCATTCCATACCGTCCAATTGCTGTTAATGCTATACGAACCATTATAATACACCTTATCTACCGATGCCTGCATATAACCCCCTGTGGAAATTCCTGTTTGTGGCCAGGGGCGGTATGTCAAATTTTGGGAGGAGCTTACCGCCAATGACGGCAATAGGGCAGCTTGACTTTGTTTTGTGTCTTCTTGCGCACTCAAATGTTGTAGTGTCTTCTTTTGCAACGAAATGTTATGGGTTAGCGCATAATGAATGCAGTCTTTCAACGACCACTCTTTAGACTGAACCGTAGATGTACTTAGAAGCAAAGCCATGCCACAAAGGCTGATTTGAAAAATCTTGTTCATATAGTAGATTTTTTAGATGAGTTGTTACTCGTAACTGTTATTTGTATGAAGATGGGTTACCATACGTTTCTTTGACGACAAAAGTAGCAAAAAAGTTTCATACATTGATGAAGGAGGGTTTTGATTTCGTTCGCCATTCTTTATATGTAAGGAATATTCTTATTTACACATTGGCTGAATGAAGTGAAAAATACCAAAGAAAATAAAGTATGCTGTAACAAATGGAATGCGTGAGTTATAGTTTAGACCATTTTGAACGTTATAAAGCAGAAGAAGCAGGACTTGACTAAAAAAAACATCAGCAGATGAATGTAAAAAGAAAACAAAACTTGTAGGTTTCATTCTAAATTTGTATCTTTGCATTTAGAAAGAGTACAACATGGGGTTGTGTCGATTTGATCGGGATACTCATCAATAAAAACATGAAACCGAGAAGACTTCTTTTGTTAATGGCGGGCCACATAAATCCTTTTAGGACTAAGCTGTAAAGCCGGTGGATTACAAAGACGGAGAGCTCTCAAATCTTATATAGTTCGGAGTTTCATCACATCATCGAGCAACCCCTTTTTCATACATAAAGGCAGGTGTGTTTCCTGCCTTTATAAATATAAGGTGGGTTTTATAAATTACCACCACAACTAAATATATTATGGGTTACGTCTTGCCAACGTTTCGTACCTTTATGGTTCAATGCGTTAGTGTCATTGGGAGTGTAGTAGCTACACAACCTTACTCACTTACAGATTGATAACAAAAGGTAGTGCAAGCCGAATGCAGCGAAAGTTTGCTTTCTGCGTTGAGGTGCAGCCTACTTCGTGTGACATAAGTTCAAAACTTGACAAGGATAATTTATAGAACCCAATTAAAAACTTTGTTTATGTTCTCTGGAATTGTAGAAGAGATGGCAACCGTAGTTGCGATTAGCCATGATCAAGAAAACATTGATTTTACATTGAAATCTTCGTTTGTTGACGAATTGAAGATTGACCAAAGTATAAGTCACAATGGCGTTTGCTTAACCGTTGTGCGTCTTCACGATGATACATACACGGTAACAGCGATGAAGGAGACGTTGGAACGGTCTAATCTGAGATTGATAACCATTGGAGACAAGGTGAATGTAGAACGCTCAATGCTGATGAATGGCAGGCTGGATGGGCATATTGTTCAAGGACACGTAGACCAAACAGCCACTTGCGTGAAGATGCAAGATGCTGACGGTTCTACTTATTTCACTTTTGAGTATCCTTATAGCAGAGAAATGGCGAAACGAGGATATATCACAGTTGATAAAGGGAGCGTAACGGTAAATGGTGTTTCGTTGACGGTTTGCGAACCAACAGACAATCGTTTTACCGTAGCGATTATTCCTTATACGAAAGAGCATACCAACTTTTGTGATATCAAAGTAGGGTCTATTGTCAATTTAGAGTTTGATATCTTAGGAAAATACATCGCTCGATTACGAGAAATATAATTCAAAAAATGATGCCTCTCTTGATGAAATTGCGCTTGAAATTTGAAATCACAACCAACAACTCATCAACTTAAGAACTTAATAACTCAGCAACTTAATAACTTAACAACTCAACTCAATAACTCATTAACTCAAAAACTCAAAAACTTATATGGCAACTGTAGACGACAAGAAAATAATCTTCTCAATGGTGGGAGTATCAAAGATTATTCCTCAAAACCAAAAACAAATTCTCAAAGACATTTATTTGTCTTTCTTTTATGGTGCAAAAATTGGTATTATAGGATTGAATGGTGCTGGTAAATCAACTTTGATGAAGATTATTGCTGGTATAGAGCAGCCAACTCAAGGAGATGTGGTGTGGAGTCCTGGCTATAGTGTAGGATATTTGCCACAAGACCCACCATTGGACGAAACTAAAACCGTGAAAGAAAACGTGCAAGAAGGGGTGCATAAAGTCTATGACGCATTGAAAGAATATGACGAAATAAATGTCAAGTTCGGACTGGAAGAATATTATGGCGACCCTGACAAAATGGACAAATTGATGCAGCGACAAGCAGAACTGCAAGACATCATCGATGCTACCGATGCTTGGAACATGGACTCTAAGTTAGAACGTGCGATGGCTGCCTTGCGATGTCCTGCTGGTCATCTGCCAGTAACAAATCTTTCGGGAGGTGAACGACGACGTGTGGCGCTGTGCCGTTTGCTCTTACAAAAGCCCGATGTATTGTTATTAGACGAGCCAACCAACCATCTTGATGCTGAAAGTATCGATTGGTTGGAGCAGCATTTACAGCAGTATGAGGGAACAGTTATTGCGGTAACGCACGACCGATATTTCTTAGACGATGTTAGTGAGTGGATTTTGGAGTTAGACCGTGGCGAAGGTATTCCATGGAAAGGTAATTATACTTCGTGGTTGGAACAGAAGACCAAGCGCATGGATCAAGAGGAAAAGACCGCATCTAAGCGTCGCAAGACATTAGAGCGTGAATTGGAGTGGGTGCGTATGGCACCAAAGGCTCGACAAGCAAAGGGAAGGGCGCGTCTAAACTCGTATTAACAGATGCTGAATGAAGAGCAGAAAACGAGAGAGGATAAATTAGAAATCTTCATTCCTAACGGACCACGCTTGGGTAATAAAGTGATTGAAGCACAGCATGTGAAAAAAGCTTTTGGAGAAAAAGTGTTGTTTACAGATCTCAATTTTATGTTACCTCCTAATGGCATTGTAGGTGTGATAGGACCCAATGGTGCAGGTAAAACCACACTTTTCCGTTTGATTATGGGGCTCGAACAGCCTGATGCGGGTACTTTTGAAGTAGGAGAAACGGTAAAGCTGGCATACGTAGACCAGCAACATAAAGATATAGACCCCCAGCAAACAGTTTATGAAGTTGTTTCGCAAGGCAATGAAAATATAAGAATGGGCGGTCGTGATGTCAATGCACGTGCTTATTTGTCGCGATTTAACTTTTCTGGTACCGACCAAAACAAAAAGTGCGAAGTGCTTTCTGGCGGAGAACGAAATCGTTTACAGTTGGCATTGGCGTTAAAACAAGAGGGTAACGTTTTGTTGTTGGACGAACCTACCAACGATATTGATGTGAATACCCTGAGAGCGTTGGAAGAAGGTCTGGAGTCATTTGCTGGTTGTGCGGTTGTCATCAGTCACGACCGATGGTTCTTAGACCGTATTTGTACGCATATCTTGGCATTCGAGGGTAATGGCGAAGTATTCTATTTTGAAGGAACTTATTCTGAATATGAAATCAATAAAGCGCGCCGATTAGGCAACGAAGATATTAAAAAAGGACGCTATCGTAAGTTAATGGAAGATTGATATATTTCTCTTTCACCAAGCCACGAACCTTGTTACTATTATTGTAACGTGTGGTTCGTGGCTTCTTTTTTGGTTCAACTGCAAATAGTGTGGATGTATTTTGCATCTATTTCACATCATCTGACCGATAGCATGGATTGTTATCTGATTTCCTCTCTACTTGTCAGCAAACGAAGGTACTAATGCAAATAGATGATGAATCTTTTTTGCAACCATTGTTTGTCATATACAATGATGTTCTTCAATCGTTATTCTGATTCTTCTAAAGGTTCGATGATTTCCCAAAACTCATTATAGACGCGATTGTAATCCTCTAAAGTGACCGGTCCTCCACACGACATGATATTGTAAGTAATGCCAGGCCAAACCTTTCTGACCCCATAATCAATAAATCCCATACGTTTGTAAAATTCGTATCGCTTTTTTCGCTGCTCGGTATTAGATGCGGGTTGGTCGACATCCTCTATATCAATCATAAAACGTTCGTTCTTATATATTCTTAAAAGATGTTTGATAATCTTCGTGCCATACCCTTTTCCTCTTTCGTTAGGCATTACAGCAAAATAAAACAACCAACTCAAATTGTCATGATGATATGTATATGTGAGCCCTTTGAATTCGTTATTTTTATCATAAAAGCCTAAAAAACGGACATCTGCTTTTTGTTGCAATAGCAATAACGAGTCAAAAGACATGCGTTCAACTTTGGGAAATGCCTCTACATAGAGTCTTTTCACGAGCTCTATATCTTTTGAATCCTTTTTTATTTCTTTGATGTGTAGCATCGTATTCTTTTTTACAAAGATAGAAAATCTTTGTGAAACTGAACCAATTAAGTCGTTAAATATTCATTGCTAAACATGAAATAATATAACAACATGTAGGGATTTTTGGTTTTTCGCATTACATGTTTTATCTTTGCAGAAAAGAAATAGCAAGATGAACAAATATTTAATCTCAATAAGGTTATTATTCTTATTCTTATTTTGTGAACTCAGTGTTTTTGTTTTTGCACGAAATGCTCAAAAACATGAATTTAGGGGAGCATGGATTCAATGTGTCAATGGACAATTTGAAGGTATGGGTACCCAGCAAATGCAACAGACACTTCGTTATCAGTTAGATGAACTTCAGAAGGACGGCGTTAATGCCATTATCTTTCAAGTAAGAGCAGAATGTGATGCTCTTTATCCAAGTAGATATGAACCATGGAGCAGATACCTGACAGGTGTTCAGGGAAAAGCCCCTTATCCATTGTGGGATCCGTTGCAATGGATGATAGAACAGTGTCACGAAAGAGGCATGGAACTGCATGCATGGATTAACCCTTTTCGAGCAAAGACAAAAGGAACAACGGCTTTAGCCAGCAACCACATTGCAATAAAGCAACCAGGAAGCGTATTTACCTACGGAGGACAATTTATTCTTAACCCTGGTAATCCTGCCAATAGGGCTTATATCTACCAAGTAGTAGATGATATTGTGAGCCGATACGACATTGATGGTTTTCACATCGATGATTATTTTTATCCTTATCCTGCACCAGGCGAGATTATTCAAGACGGACGTGAGTATAGACAATATCACAATGGTATAAATAATATCGATGATTGGCGTCGTTATAATGTAAATGTTTTTATCAAAGAGTTAGGAGAGAAAATACATCAACGAAAGCCATGGGTCAAATTTGGTGTTTCGCCTTTTGGTATCTATCGTAATAAGAAGTCTGATCCGAACATAGGCAGCAATACACGTGGGTTGCAAAACTATGACGACCTTTATGCTGATGTACTGTTATGGGTAAATAATGGATGGGTAGATTATTGTGTGCCACAGCTCTATTGGCAAATAGGACATTCGGCTGCTGATTATGAGACATTGATAAAATGGTGGAACAAGTATGCAGGAAACCGACCTCTTTATATAGGTGAGGATGTTGAGAGAACTGTTAAATTTGCTGATCCTAAGAATCCTAACAGTCACCAAATGCCTGCTAAGTTCAAACTCCATGAGGAGATGAATCATGTAAAAGGCACTGTGCTGTGGTATGCAAAGGCGGTGGTTGACAATGTTGGTAACTACGGCACTACTTTGCGAAACTATTACTGGAAATATCCTGCCCTGCAACCCAAAATGCCTTTTATCGATGATAAGAGACCTAAAAAGCCACGAAAGGTAAAAGCTGTATGGACCAGTAGCGGTTACTTGTTGTTTTGGACACCACCTCGTGGAAAGAATTGGGATGATGTTGCCACGAAGTATGTGGTATATCGTTTTAATAAAGGGGAACGTGTCGACTTAGATGACCCGTCAAAGATTGTTACCATTACAAATAAAACAATGTATAAGTTGCCTTATGCAGATGGTAAGACAAAATATAGATATGTGGTAACAGCCGTAGATAGGATGAATAATGAGAGTAAAGGAAAAAAGAAAAATATAAAAATATAAAACTATAACATCAAAAGAGCTTCAAAAAAGCTCTTTTGACGTTTATGAAAGATTTTCATTTAATAGGTGATCTAAGAAAGAGTCTAAGTCCTCTTCCAAATTATTCATCAAATCTTTTCCAATAATCACAGTATCGTCGTCTGCCACATAGAGTTCTGCAAGATGTTCACCGTCTTCATCTTCAAGAATAAAGCTGAAGGGTTTAAGAATATTCATTTGGTCAACGAGGTGGCTATGTTTCTTAAGATTCGTTCTTAAGATATCTGTCACCACATCATAAAAATCGTCGTCTTTGTAATCAATCCATTCAGAAATAACACATCGTGTAATTTCTTGATCATCGTCATTATAAGCTCTTAGTTCACCACCGTCTTGACCTACTCTTAGATGTATGTCTGTGATGTTCACAGATTCTATCTCTTCGGAAAATTTCTGTGCAATTTTACGAATGGTACGTTCAATTTGATTGATTGTTTGTTCTGATGGTTGCATTTTATCTCTCTTTCTTTAACCGCTGCAAATATAATTCTTTTTTGAATACAACGAGCAAAGAAAACGAATAATTTATGTTTCATTGATTGTTGCTGCGTTTTTGTTTGAAATGTTTTGTCGGCACGGTCAGTAATTGAAATATCGCTAAGGAATGATAGAATATTAGTAAAAAATAAATATCTTTGCACGAAGAAACAAAGATATGTTAGAAGTTACAGTTAGAGATACCGCTTTGCAGAAAGCTGCTGAACAAGGGATGGATGCTTTTCTCCAAACCTTTATAGATGCTATTTATCAAGCCATTGGTGGAGAACTGACGGCTGATACGATGAGTCAGCTAAATGCCGATCAAATTACGTTATTGGCTTACGACATTCTTCATAAGGAGGTAATGGACGGCGGCTTCATCCAGTTAATCCATAATGGTTATGGTGCATTTATCTTTCATAATCCGTTTGATAAGGCTGTGAGAGCGTGGGGAATGATAGACTTATTTAGAATCATGAAAAAGTGTCATAACCTATACCGTAAATATGGTGAGGAAATTGAGCGCGATTGTTCGGAAGATGAATTTATGGCATTGTTTGAAAAGTATCCAGAATTTGACGATTATGATGATACGTTTGTAGAAAACGAAGAACGTTGGACAAGCGAGATTGCAAACTATGTAGATCAGCATATTGATAAGTTTGCTAAAATTATTTGATGATGAATAAAGATGAACAAGCACTTCGGAAGAAAAGCCCCATCCAAATTAAGAACAAAAGGGCTTCTTTTGAATATTTTTTTATAGACACCTATACCGCAGGAATTGTTCTCACGGGTACGGAGATAAAATCCATCCGCTTAGGCAAAGCGTCGTTGGTGGATGCCTTTTGCTATATCAATAATGGTGAGATTTGGGTTAAAGGCATGAATATAAGTCCTTATTTTTATGGCTCGTTTTCCAATCATGAAGCTCGGAGAGATCGCAAACTGTTATTGACAAAACGAGAAATACGACGTTTGGAGATTGATGCCAAAAATCCCGGAAACACCATTCTTCCTGTGTTGCTCTTTATCGACCAAAAAGGTAGAGCAAAAGTGGATATTGTCTTGGCAAAAGGCAAGAAAGAGTATGACAAACGCCAAACCTTGAAAGAAAAAGAAGACCAGCGAGAGATGGACCGTGCATTGAAGCATTATTAGTGGGTGCTCAAAGAGATGACACAGGTAGTGTGATGGCTTACCCAATAAAACATCGTTGATATACGCCACGGCTCTTTGACTTAAGAATGATATTTTTACACCGAACAGCACCAACCAAGCAGCGTATGTAAACTGACGAATACGCTATGTTGTAAGATTATAAATGCTGAATTTTCTTTACAAAATGCCTCTCATAACTCTCGTGTAAATCACCAACAGCAAAGTGGGTCGCAAATACGCGAGTTATGAGCGAGGTTTATAAAATACTAATAATTACGATGTTATATAAAAATCTTCTCGTTTCTTTCTTATTTTTACCCTTTCTTGGCTGCTAAAGCATTACTCTAAGCCTTCTATTTGCATGCTTTAAGGCTGCTGAAGCATGTGAATAACATCTCTAAAGAGTGTTTCCAAGCGCATTAAGTCAATGTTCTAACTTGAAAAGGCACTCAATTTGTTAAAATCAGCGCATTTTTGTTGGTCGTTAGCCTATTCATTTTTTCTATTTTGAAGATTTTCAATGGTCGTTTTTTGGTAAATTTACAGTACAAAAACAACGGATATCTTTATCAAGAATAATAAAAAAATATAGCATTTTCATTGAGGGGTAATTGTTGTGAAACGAAAAGAAAAAAGATGGCGGTTTTACAACCCATCACCTTTCTTCAATGAAAAAGCCGAAGATATACACTACTTTTTTGTGCACCTTTCCAAAAAGATAGAATAATGTTTTGTATTATCTATAAATTGATGTACTTTTGTAGACTACTCAAATTGATCAGTAGATATGAATTTTAAGAGAAAAAAAAGATGGCATAGCTTACCAGGTGTTCCTTTGACAGAACTCGATAAGCAAGTGATGTATTGGGAGAACAAAGGTAAGATAGTTCCTACTCGCGAATTGATAAAAACCCCAGAACAGATAGAAGGTATCCGCAAAAGTGGGGTGGTGAACACAGGGGTATTAGATGAAGTGGCTTGCCATATCCATGCAGGTATGAATACTCAGGAAATAGACGATATCTGCATGAATTATTGTAAAGAGCATAATGCCATTCCAGCCTGTTTGAATTATGAAGGATTTCCTAAAAGTGTTTGTACAAGCATCAATGAAGTGGTGTGCCATGGCATTCCTAAAACGTCTGATGTGCTAAAAGAAGGTGATATTATCAATGTTGATATGACGACCATCGTTGATGGCTATTATGCTGATGCCTCCCGAATGTTTATTATTGGAAAAACCACTCCAGAGAAAGAGCAGTTGGTACGAGTAACCAAAGAATGTTTGGAAATTGGTGCCGAGGCTGCTAAACCTTATTCTTTTGTGGGGGATATAGGGCATGCTATTCAGAAGCACGCAGAAAAATATCATTACGGTGTAGTTAGAGATTTGTGTGGACACGGCGTTGGTTTGAAGTTTCATGAAGAACCCAATGTGAACCATTACGGTCATAAGGGAACAGGTATGTTATTGGTTCCGGGAATGGTGTTTACCATAGAACCGATGATTAACATGGGAACGTGGAAAGTATATATTGATGCAGACGACCCATTTGGATGGGAAGTGATAACAGGAGACGAACTCCCCAGTGCACAATGGGAGCATACGTTTGTTATGACCGAACATGGAGTTGAAATCTTGACACATTAAAGTCTTAAAACCGATTGCGTTTTAAGAGTCGCACGCCCCGAGAGTGTTATAACATAGGAAAGGTAAATAGATAATTGATAAAGGATGAGAGATATTTATATATTAGGTATAGAAAGTAGTTGTGACGATACTTCTGCAGCTGTACTTCGTAACGACATATTATTAAGTAATGTCACTGCATCACAGGCGATTCATGAAGCCTATGGAGGTGTTGTGCCAGAATTAGCTTCTCGCGCTCATCAACAAAATGTGGTTCCAGTAGTAGACCAAGCCTTAAAGAAAGCTGGCATCTCAAAGAACCAGTTAGATGCTGTTGCTTTTACGCGAGGTCCGGGATTGATGGGGTCCTTATTGGTAGGTGTTAGTTTTGCGAAGGGGTTTGCCCGTTCGTTGGGAATTCCAATGATTGATGTCAATCATCTTCAAGGGCATGTCATGGCACATTTCATCAAAGAAAATGAGGAGGACTTCCATCAGCCTCCATTCCCATTCCTCTGTTTACTCGTCTCTGGTGGTAACTCTCAAATAGTGAAGGTGAATGCCTATAATGACATGCAGGTGTTGGGACAAACCATTGATGATGCGGCAGGCGAGGCGATAGATAAATGTTCAAAGGTGATGGGACTTGGTTATCCAGGTGGACCTATCATTGACAAATTGGCACGACAGGGAAATCCTCATGCTTATCAATTTTCAGAACCACATATCGAAGGTATGGATTACAGCTTTTCAGGCTTAAAAACCTCATTCTTATACAGTTTGCGAAAATGGATGGCTGATGATCCTGATTTCATAGAGAAGCATAAAACAGATATTGCAGCGAGTCTTGAATTTACGATTGTAGATATTCTCATGAAGAAATTAAGAATGGCAGTCAAGCAGACAGGTATTAAGCATGTTGCAGTGGCAGGTGGTGTTTCTGCCAACAATGGTTTGCGGAATGCTTTCCATGAACATGCAGATAAATATGGTTGGACTATTTATATTCCTAAATTCAGTTATACCACAGATAATGCTGCGATGATAGGAATTACTGGCTATTATAAATATTTAGATCATGATTATTGCAGTATCAATCAACCAGCATTTAGTAAAGTAACTTTTAAGTAGACCGTATTTTCAGTAGTGATTAAGCTGAATAGTAAGAGATTGAAACAGATATAGCTGCATAAAAATAATACATCATCATCATGAATTTTGAAAATAAAGTAATCAGTAGAGAAATACAACAATTTCTATATGATTCAAATAAAACATTAGGAACCGCAGAAAGTTGTACAGGAGGAAGAATCGCAGAAGTGATAGCTGCTGTACCCGGAGCTTCCAATTATTTCAAAGGCGGTATTATCGCATATAGCAATGAATTGAAGATTCGCTTGCTTGGAGTGAATGCGCAAGTTATCGAAGAACAGTCTGCTGTTTGTGAAGAAGTAGCTATGCAAATGGCTGTGGGATTATGTCAAACGATAAACTGTGATTATGCCATTGCCATAACAGGGATTGCAGGTCCTGGAGTAGGTACACCTACCATTCCTGTTGGGACTATTTGGATTGCGTATGGCTCAAAAGATGATATGCGAACCTTTAAGCTCACAGAGGATAATGGACGAGATGTGAATTTAACCAACGCAACAAACCAAGCTTTGAACTTATTTCTTGACTTTCTTAAAGAATCTCTGTCTCATCAAGAGCTTGATTCTAAGGAATAATCTACCTCGATAGGAGAGGGCTTCCTCGTGGATTGAAAAGAAAATACCAATAAAAAAACTTAATTTAGACATTTCTTTTAAATATTCTTTTGGAATTACGATAAATATTTGTAATTTTGCATCCTGTTTGGAATAAGTATCAAAAGTCGAAAACAAAAATTTAAGATAGCAATGTCTAAGATTTGTCAAATCACAGGAAAGAAGGCACAAATAGGTAACAATGTGTCTCACTCAAAGCATCGTACAAAGCGCAGCTTTGATGTCAACCTCTTCAGCAAGAAATTCTACTATGTAGAAGAAGGCTGCTGGATTAGCCTTAAGATCAGTGCAGCTGGTCTTCGTCTCATTAATAAAGTAGGTCTTGATGCCGCATTGAAGCAAGCTGTTTCAAAAGGTTATTGCGATTGGAAAGATATTAAAGTAATAGGAGAATAATAGTCATGGCAAAGAAAGCTAAAGGAAACAGAGTTCAAGTTATCTTGGAATGTACCGAGATGAAAGATAGTGGACTGCCAGGAACGAGTCGTTATGTAACGACAAAGAATCGTAAGAATTCTCCTGAGCGTTTAGAGTTAAAAAAATATAATCCTATTTTGAAGAAGATGACTCTTCATAAGGAGATTAAGTAATAAGGAGATTATCAAATGGCAAAAAAAGCGGTCGCTACCCTCCATGAAGGTAAGATGGATGGTCGAGCATATACGAAAGTAATCAAAATGGTGAAGAGCCCAAAGACGGGTGCTTATGTTTTTGATGAACAAATGGTTCCAAACGAAGCTGTTAAAGATTTCTTTAAGAACTAATCAAATAGAACACTCAATGAAGAGAAAATGTTGTGATTATCAATGCTCTTCATACAGGTAACTATATTTCAACTCTACAGATTTGGTCTGTAGAGTTTTTGTTTTGTTGTGCATATTGTAGCTGTCCGTTGAAAGTTCTTCATGGATGCCATACTCACTATTCTTTTGATAAGTTATGAAGCAAGTTTTTAGATTAGCATTACCTTCTATCATTTCTAACATTACCATACCTCTCTTAGGACTGATAGATTTGACAATTGTAGGTCACATGGGTGATGTTGTCTATATTGGCGCCATTGCCATTGGTTCCATGATATTTAATGTGATGTATTGGCTTTTCGGATTCTTACGAATGGGAACGAGTGGCTTAACATCGCAGGCTTTAGGGAAGAGAGATTTCACAGAAATAATGCGTCATCTCTTTTGTTCGCTGTTGATAGGATTTATCATTGCTTTTTCCTTTATCATTTTTCAAACACCCATACGTTGGCTTGCATTAGAGCTGATGCAGCCATCGCCACAGATTGCAGAACAAGCAACAATTTATTTTTCTATTTGTATTTGGGGTGCACCAGCTATGTTAGGGCTGTATAGTATGACAGGTTGGTTCATTGGCATGCAGAACACGCGTGTTCCAATGGTTGTGTCCATCTTTCAAAACATTATCAATATCATAGCAAGCCTCTTCTTTGTTTATGGGTTTGGAATGAAAGTTGATGGGGTGGCTTTCGGCACTCTTATTGCCCAATGGTCAGGATTTGTGGCCGCCATATGCTGTTGGTATAGATATTATAGGCGTTTGAATCGCTACCCTTGGACACACAAGTTATTAAAGAAAATTGATTTGAAGCGTTTCTTCAAGGTCAATACAGATATCTTTATAAGGACCTTATTTTTAGTTGGAGTTAATTTCTTCTTCATTTCTGCGGGTGCTCGCCAAGGCGACATCATTCTGTCAGTGAATACTTTACTGATGACCTTATTTACTTTGTTCTCGTACGTCATGGACGGATTTGCCTATGCTGGTGAAGCATTAACAGGTAAATATTTTGGTGCTAATAACAAGATAGGATTTGCCAAGGTTTACAGAAGTTTGTTTGCTTGGGGAGCAATTATGGCACTGACTTTTACTTTAGTGTACGCTTTGGGTGGTCATCGCTTTCTGTTATTACTCACAAATGAGCGTGATGTTGTGGCGGCTGCACATGACTATTTTTGGTGGGCTGTGTTTATTCCTATAGTAGGTGTTTCCGCTTTTATTTATGATGGTATATTTATCGGACTGACAGAAACAAAAGGCATGTTGGTGTCTTCTGTCATTTCTGCGATTGCCTTCTTTGTCTTGTTTATCTCATTGAAGCAATTATGGGGTAATCATGCTTTATGGCTGGCATTTCTGGTGTATTTAGCCCTTCGTGGTTTTATTCAGTGGATATTATATAGAAATATGATTCAGTGGTCAAGAATCTCATCTAAATAATTAAACATAATGTTTTTATAAACTGCCAAAATATTATATCTTTGCATTATGGAGTTTTTATTTTTATCAGTTGGACTTATTTTTGGTGGAGTTTTTATCTTTTTGTTGATAAACGGTAAGAAAAAAGCTATCGAAACACAATTGTTTTTGGTCAAACAGCAAATGGAGCAGGAACAGTTGGGTAAGCAAGAATTGGAGAAACATATAGAACTTTTACAGGAAGAGAAGGACTCGCTGCAAAACAAAATGATTCAAGGGCAGATTGATTTTCAGCGTGTATCTTCAGAACTTGAATCGCAAAAAATATTCCATTCCAAAGAATCGGAAATGCGTCGTGAACAGTTTGAGCAACAACTTAAAACGGTTCAGGCTCAATTTTCTAATTTGGCAACGCAAATATTAGAACAGACATCTGAGCGTTTGAAATTGACAAACTCAGAGTCATTGGAGCACATTACGAAACCACTGAAAGTTAATTTGGAGCAATTGCAGCAAGCTATTCAACAAACAAATCATGAATCTATCAAAAATACAGCATCCCTTACACAGCAACTCAAAGAAATGAGTTTGCAAACAGAAAAAATAGAAAATTCGGCACATCAATTAACAAATGTCATACGAGGTGGTAATCAGGTTCAAGGGTCGTGGGGAGAGCGCATTCTGACAGACATCTTAGAAACACAGGGATATATTGAAGGAGTTGATTATGATATACAATATACCCTTACCAACGAGAAAGGAGACGCCGTTAGAAATGACGATACAGGAAAACGAATGCGCCCTGATGTGATTTTGCATTATCCTAATAATGAGGATGTTATTATAGATGCCAAAATGTCAATAGATGCGTATTACAAATATGTGCAGACAACAGAAGAAGGACTAAAAAGAAAATATGCTACAGATTTGGTCAACAGCATTCGAACTCAAGCTAAAAATCTATCAAAAAAAGACTATAGCAGTTATGTTCAAGTACCTCGGAAAGCCATAGATTTCGTAATTATGTTTGTTCCCAATGAGGGCGCATTACAATTAGCATTGGCTACCGAACCTCGCTTGTGGGGAGAGGCCTTTGAGAAGCAAGTATTTATTACAAGTCAGCAAAACCTCATGGCGATTCTAAAGATGATTCAAATAGCTTGGCGACAATATACACAAACAGAAAATCAGAAGCGGGTTTTTTCTTTAGCAGAGGAGTTGTTGAAAAGAGTAGGGGAGTTTATCAAACGTTTTGATAAGATTGATACGGATATTATCAACCTTCGTAAACATTATGACGAAGCATATAATAAAGCATACACAGGAAGACAAAGCATTGTGCAGAAAGCCAACGAACTAAAAGAGTTGGGTGTGAAAGAGAGTGCCAACCAAGCCATACCTGCAACTAAGCCCGATTTACAAACTATCACAAATAATGAAGAATGAAAATAAATAAGAAAAAGCTCCTGTTTGTCTGTCTTGGTAATATTTGTCGTAGTCCAGCCGCAGAAGGTGTGATGAAGTCAATTATCAATGCAAACAAAGCCAATGCGAATTATGAAGTTGATTCAGCAGGAATTGGCAATTGGCACGTGGGACAGCTTCCTGACTCAAGGATGAGAGCTTGTGGATTGAAAAGAGGATACGTGTTTAACAGTCATGCAAGACAGTTCACAAAATCAGATTTTCAGTATTTCGACTACATCTTCGTCATGGATCAAGAAAATTATCGACAAATTACTTCGCAGACTCAAAATGAAGACGAACGCAAAAAAGTAGTGATGCTGGCTGACTACATAACGCAACATGCAAATGTAAAAATAATTGCTGATCCATATTACGGTAATGAAAAAGATTTCAACAATACGCTTGATTTAATAGAAGATGCTTGCCAACAATTATTTGTGGCATTAGAGACTTCATAATAAGTACACAAATGCAATCTGAAGATAGCATTTATGAACCAATTGTTTTGTAGATATTTAAAATATTGTTATTTTTGCAAATAGTTTAATTAATTATTGAATATGAGTGTAAAAAGAGTTTATACCTTCGGTAATGGAAAAGCAGAAGGTAAGGCAGATATGAGAAATCTGCTGGGTGGCAAAGGCGCAAATCTTGCCGAGATGAACCTAATTGGCGTACCTGTTCCTCCAGGATTTACGATTACGACAGATGTTTGTAATGAATACTTTGAAAAAGGTAAAGAAGAAGTTGTGCAACTCCTGCAAGAGGATGTCATCAAGGCTGTGAAGCATATTGAGACATTGATGAGCTCAAAATTTGGTGATGTTGCCAATCCGTTATTACTTTCGGTTCGTTCTGGTGCTCGTGCATCTATGCCAGGTATGATGGATACTATCTTGAATCTTGGATTGAATGATCAAGTAGTAAAGGGACTGATTCAGAAGACAGGCAATGAACGTTTTGCATACGACAGCTATCGCCGTTTTGTACAAATGTATGGCGATGTGGTTTTAGGTATGAAGCCCGTTAACAAAGAGGACATCGACCCCTTTGAAGCAATCATCATGGATGTAAAAGAAAAGCGAGGTATTCTTCTTGATAATGAACTGACTGTTGACGACCTGAAACAGTTGGTAGTTCGCTTTAAGGAGGCAATTAAGAAACAAACGGGTAAAGCTTTCCCCGATGACCCAATGGAGCAGCTGTGGGGAGCTATTTGTTCTGTCTTTGACAGTTGGATGAACGAGCGCGCTATCCTCTATCGCAAGATGGAAGGCATTCCTGCAGAGTGGGGTACCGCCGTCTCTGTAATGGCAATGGTCTTTGGTAATATGGGTAACACTTCTGCAACAGGAGTTTGTTTCTCACGTGATGCAGCAACTGGCGAAAATCGTTTCAATGGCGAGTATCTTGTAAATGCACAAGGCGAAGATGTCGTTGCTGGTATTCGAACTCCACAACAGATTACAAAAGAAGGCAGTTTACGATGGGCTAAGCAACAGAATATAGAAGAAGCTGTGCGTGCCAAAAAGTATCCTTCAATGGAAGAGGCGATGCCTGAGATTTATGAACAACTGAACAGTATTCAAGACAAACTTGAAAAGCATTATCATGATATGCAAGATATGGAGTTTACTGTTCAAGAAGGAAAGCTCTGGTTCTTGCAAACTCGCAATGGTAAACGTACAGGAACAGCCATGGTTAAGATTGCTATGGATTTGCTTCACGAAGGAGAGATTGATGAAAAAACTGCTTTGTTACGCTGTGAGCCAAATAAACTCGACGAGTTATTGCACCCTGTATTTGATAAGGTGGCTCAGAGTACAGCCAAGGTATTGACAAGAGGACTGCCAGCTTCTCCTGGAGCCGCATGCGGTCAAATTGTATTCTTCGCTGACGATGCGGTCAAATGGCACGAAGATGGCAGACAAGTGGTTATGGTACGTATGGAGACCTCGCCAGAGGATTTAGCAGGAATGAGTGCAGCTGAAGGTATTCTCACGGCTCGTGGCGGTATGACTTCACACGCTGCCGTTGTAGCACGTGGTATGGGTAAGTGTTGTGTCTCTGGAGCTGGTGCCATTAGTGTGAATTACAAAGAACGCTTGGTAGAAATCGATGGTGTTATCTTACGTGAAGGTGATTACATCTCTATCAATGGTTCAACGGGTGAGGTTTATCAAGGTCAAGTAGAGACAAGAGCCGCTGAGGTAACAGGAGATTTTGCAGAACTAATGAAGCTTTGCAATAAATATACAAAACTGGTGGTTCGTACCAATGCTGATACACCTCATGATGCAGAAGTGGCTCACAACTTTGGTGCAGTAGGAATTGGACTCTGCCGTACAGAACACATGTTCTTTGAAAATGAGAAGATTAAGGCCATGCGTGAGATGATTTTGGCAGATTCACAAGAAGGACGAGAAAAAGCGTTAGAGAAGCTATTACCTTATCAAAAGCAAGATTTCTATGGTATTCTCAAGGCGATGGACGGACATCCAGTGAACATTCGTTTGTTAGATCCACCGTTGCACGAATTTGTGCCTCATGACTTAGCAGGTCAAGAAGTAATGGCTAAGGATATGGGTGTAAGTGTACAATACATTCAAAACCGTGTCAATAGTTTGAGTGAGCTTAACCCAATGTTAGGACATCGTGGATGTCGTTTGGGAAACACCTACCCAGAGATTACTGCCATGCAGACAAGAGCAATCCTCGGTGCTGCCATACAGCTAAAGAAAGAAGGATTCGATCCTCGCCCAGAGATTATGGTGCCACTCATCGGTATGGTCAAAGAGTTTGACGTTCAAGAGGATGTAATTCGTTCAACAGCCAAAGAACTCTTCGAAGAAGAAGGTGTTGAGATTCCATTCCACATTGGAACGATGATTGAGATACCACGTGCAGCCTTGACAGCAGATCTCATTGCCAAACGTGCGGAGTACTTTAGCTTTGGTACGAATGACTTAACTCAGATGACGTTTGGTTATAGCCGAGATGATATTGCCAGCTTCTTACCTGTATATTTGGAAAAGAAGATTTTGAAAGTAGATCCTTTCCAAGTACTTGATCAACGTGGCGTTGGACAGTTAATTAAAATGGCTGTAGAGAAAGGACGTTCCACACGTAAAAATTTGATGTGTGGTATCTGTGGTGAACATGGTGGTGAACCATCGTCTGTTAAATTCTGCCATCGTGTAGGACTTGATTACGTGAGTTGCTCACCATTCCGCGTACCTATTGCCAGATTGGCAGCCGCGCAAGCAGCAGTCGAGGAATAGGGAGAAGAAACTTTTGTAAATATGTTTAGGTAGTCTTGCATTCGCAAGGCTACCTCAAACGTAAATATGAGGACAATAAAATATGTTATCGAGATTTATAGTGATTATTTTTAGTCTTGTTTTGGCTACAAATACTTATGCCGAAAGAGGTGCTAAGGTTGGAAATGTCACGATGGGAATGGATTACGAGCAAGCACTTGATTCTATACGGACAGAATTTGGAAAGCCTAACATGGTGAACCAGGATACGGTATTGTTCAGAAATTTATCTTATAAAGGATTTGTTTTTGATAAAGTCTTGTTTAAATTCAAAGCCGCCAAGTTCAATGAAGCCCGTTTTTTTATCTATGCAAAAAATAAAGCTGCAGCTGTCAAAGATTTAAGTAGGTTGTCAGAAGCTTTCAAGAAAAACTACTCTCTTGCAGAAGATTATGAAGATGGTTTGTACTTTTACAAGGGTGGGATATCTCCTAAGGGAATAGGGCATTTGTTCACCATTTCAGTTGCAAAGAGACAAGGCAACTGGAATACGGAATTAACCTTTGGTCCTTTTTAAAAGATTTCCAAGCTTAATCACGTTTTTCTATGCATGCAAATGAAGCTTAACTGGAATATTGAAAGATTTAATTTATGTTAGAAAACATAATATATCCACAGAAAACTTGTAGGTAACAATAATATTTGTACCTTTGCATTGTGTTTTTCATGGTATTAGATTATTAAGGTTAATGAAGATTGATTGTCGTGAGACAATCAATTTTTTTTGATATGACGGGCATGTCATACATCTGTGGTGAAAGTCCACTCGGGGCGTAGTTGCCAACGAACCGCATAGCGACTTGCAAGTTTCAAGTGGTGACCCTTGGGAGAGAAGAAGCAATAGCGAACTCGTGGCTTGACGAACAGAAACCTAATACTAAGGCGTATCAAGCGGACAAGCTGGTCAAAGGCAGTGAAGTTCCCAAAGGCAACCGTAACCTTGATGCCTAAATTAGGCAGGTAAACGATGAAAAATGTATGTCTTATACCGTGAGACCTGACTATTTCTCTTACGCTCGTTGAGATTTAGAAAAGAATTCATGGTAAACCCATATCCTGTTTGTAAATAATAACAAAATCCAAAATGAATAAAATAATCTGTTTGTATTTATTTGTCGTTGTTAGTATTTGTGGCGCTAATGGCCAGACAAAGATTAAAGGTGTTGTAAAAGACCAAAATAACATAGGTGTAGAATATGTAACAGTATGCGTGGATAGTATCTTTACTTTAACAGATAGAAATGGACAATTTTCTCTCGAACTTCCAATCGGTATCAAGGGTGATATGACTTGTACACATATTGGTTATAAAAAGAAAGTAACACCGTATTCTTTATATAAAGGTGGAATCGTTGAGATATCATTGGAAGACGAAGTCTATAAACTTGGAGAGGCTTTGGTAGTAGCACGAAAGACTAAGCCTACGGTGATTCTTAGGAAAGGAATGAAACTACCTGGAGATGTTGCTTTCGGCAATGCTCCATCAGGCAAATATGAAATAGGACCCAAATTTACTGTGCATGATAATTTTATTATTGATAGTTTTAACTTGAAGATAGAGAAATGCACCTATGAGCATTGCACGCTTCGACTTGTTATCTATGAATTTTCAAAAAGACAATTTTCTCCTATCATTTCCAAACCTATTTATTTCAACCTATCTCCTTTGAATAAGAATTCTGAAATTAATATTGAAACAACCTCATCAATAGTATTACATAAAGGAAAAGACTACTATATTGGCCTAACTATAGTCTCTGGTTCAAAGGGAACAATCCACTTCCCCGCCTATCTTCGCAGCGGATTTGTAAGAAATCTTATTGACGGAACCATGAAAAAGCTACCAGTAACAGTGGGTATTGGTGTAATTGGACGAAGGCAAACCATTGCAGATTAATTTTTGGCGTATAGGTCAAAATGGTGGGTGAAATGGGACATGTATTGAGAAGTTGCCCCGCACCTTCATTTTCACCCAGTGATAATTTGTCTTAAGTTCCTAAATGCAATCGTAACCTTGATGCGTAAATTTGGCGAATAATGATGAAAGATATATGTCTTATCTCGTGAAGGCTGGGCAGTCCTTAAGGATAGTAACCGCTATCTGCTCACAAACTCGTCAAATTGTTTGTTCACTTGAAGCATCCATTCAGGAAGTTTCGCGATTGCGTTATCAATCAATTCTTTTGGCATGGTTTTGTAAAAAGCGTATGCCATGGGACCAGAAATGGCAGCCAAAGTGTCTGCATCACCGCCTAAGGCAATTGCCAATTTCAAACAGTCCGCATAATCAGCGCTTTCTAAAAAGCAAATAAGGGCAGCAGGGACAGTCTGTTGGCAGGTCTCATCAAAGTCATAGTTGGGTTTTATACCTTGATAGGTCAAGTCCGACCAATTTGGGTAGTATTTTTCAAGCACATGCTCTCGAATAAAATCTTTGTTTTGCCCTTGCATACCGTAGAAAATAGTCAAAGCAGTTGCTACTGCTCCTTTAATTCCCTCGGGATGATTATGGGTAGGCATCGCTGTTTGTGTAGCCAGTTCTATACATTCTTTGACATCCTTAGCCATAAATCCAGCCGATGAAACCCTCATGGCACTACCATTGCCAAAGGAATTATACGGAGGTTGAATATCTTTTGCAATCAGCCATCTTGCAAATCGTCCGCCAAATCCACGATAAAAGTCTGCACGGCATCTCTTCCAGAGGTTTTTTGCCATATTCAGATTCTTTATAAATGCTTCTGCGCATGCAAACGTGCAGACGGTATCATCAGTATAAGTATTCGATGAAAGTAGTAAATCGACCGCATTATAATTTTTTGTTCGATTTTCAAATTCGTACGGCATTCCTGCGATGTCGCCAATTGCGGCGCTTAATAGTAGATTCTTCATAGTCAATATTTTTTTGTTTAACATTCAAAATCCTTGCTGTCAATGGCTGAATTTCTCTTCAGAATCGAGAAATAATAAAACTCACTTTTGCAACACTTGTCATGTAAGACTCACATGGTTAATTTCACGGAGCAAACACACTCTCTTCCTCTCAATTGATAGTTATAGGTAAATGTATTGACAGAGTTGTAGATGGTATATCCATATTGTTGTTGGTTCAGAATGTTTCTGATATCAAGGGAGACCTTGACAGCTTTCTTTCGATAAGATAATCCCATATCCAATAGACTCATTGTCTTCGTCAAATCTTTCGTCAATTCATTCTTGACAATATCAGCAGAGGTGTCAAACGTGAAGCCATCGAATGGCATGATTTTCAAAGACACCTTGTGCTGCTGGCTCAGATAGCTGTTGCTCTGATACTCTGTAGAAAGATAAGTCTTGGCAAACATTCCATGATAATCTAACTCCACATACTTAAATGGTTGTGAAGTGAGTTTTGGAGCAATAATCCAACTTTTCCAGGTGTATTTCTGCTGAACATTATTCTGCAAAGTCGTTTGTCGTTTCCATTGGTAAACACCATTTACTGAAATTTTGGTCTTGATAGGCTCTATAAATTTGGTGATACCGATTTGCTCCATCAAACTTCTTCCTGTATTTGGGGCGTATATTTTCGACATGGTGACGAGCGTTGAGTTTGCGTCTTGGTTCAAAAGCAAATTGTTCTTTTCCTGATTATAAAGAAAATCTACATTGAGGAACCACATTTTCAGTGGTATCTTATAGTCGTAATGAAGCGTGGCATTCAAACTTTTGTTGTCTGCCAATATACCAGAACCAATTTTCAGCGAGGTGTCATTGATTCTGACAGGTGCTTTCAAGAAGTCCAGAATGTCGCCAAAGTTACGGGCATAGAATAGGTTGGTACGCAGCACAGAAAGGGAGCTTACCTTATAGTTGCCATACACGCTTGGGCAAATGGAATAATACCAAGAGCCAGACGATGATGCCGCCATGTGGTCTCTATGAGCTATATAGTCTATGCGCATCGGTATTCCCAATCGAAAGACATATCTGTATTGCGGATGCGAATACTCATATTGTGGCGCCAATGTCATTCTGAGGTTCTGCATACTCACGTCGTTGCCTTCATCTGTCGGCTGCAAGTTCGTCTTCACCTTATCTATATAGTAGTTCAACAACAATGGCAAATAGATGCGAGAGTTGAGATGTTTCTTCGATACAGAGATGGTATTCTCCGTTTGGAACTTTTGTCCATTGGCATTTTGCACCATGCCATCGGCAGTTTCCTTGTCAAGCGTTATCTTTCCCATAGGCGAACCTTGATATGACATGATAGATGTAACCGACCAACGCAAATCCCTGTGATTCCACAAGGTGGAGAACTTGTTGTTCACATGAAACTCTCGCATGGTTTGCTTTTGGTTAAAGAGTAACCCGTTTTCCCTTGTTGGCAATTCTGATGTTAGAAAAGAACCTGTGCCAGACAAAGTGTTTCTGAGATAAGTCTTATCCGAATTGTCTTTATATTCCAACAGAATGCTCGGACGATGTACGGTTAATAGAGGTGAATACGCTTGGGCAATCATGATATGATGATCGGCATCCGCATAATTTCTCGTCAAACTATAGTCATACTTGCTTTTGGCATAACTATACCCAATATTCCCTTTTAAGGTAACATCCTTATGAATCTTTTTCAATAGGTTGAACGACACCAACCTGTCTGTTGGCGAGGCATATCTGTCAACATCAATAGGAGGTGTGGAAGCCGAAATATTCCCCAATAAATTAGACACTGTAGATGATGTCTCTCTATTGGCAAAGTGATTGGTTCCGTCTGTCAAAGCAAACTGATAAATGTTGCCAGCTTTTAGTGAAGCCAACATTTGGAAGTTTGACATGAAGAGCATTCCTGCACCATTCACTTCATACAAAGTATGCTTACCTACACCAAGCGACGCACCATAAGAGCCAACTGGTTTGAACTTTGCCTTGTTGCTCATTTTTACATTAATCGCCACGTTGTCGGAAAAGACATCCTTTTTAGCTTTTACCGCTTGATGGTTGCTCAACACTTCCACGGTGCTTACTAACGAAGCAGGAATGTTTGTGGTTGCTATGTTATATCGTCCACCCAACAAATCCATGTTATCAATGTAAAAATTAGAAATCTCCTTGCCCAGATATTTGATGGAACCTTTGTCCTCAACTTCAATGCCTGGGAGCTTCTTCAAGGCATCTTTCAAAGTGTAGTCATTCTTTCCTATATACGAGGCTAAGTTGTAAGTCAGGGTGTCACCTCGTTGGTAGATGGCGGGAGCTTTTATCACAACTTCTTTCAATGCAGTTGTTTTCTCTTTCAGGATGAAGTCGCACTTCTGAGAGATATTCTTGATTTCTCTCTTGGCTTTCTCATATCCAATGGTTTCGGCTGTGATGATGAGCTGTTTGGCATCTGTCGTCAGCGTTAACTGATAAGTCCCCTTTTCTGATGTTCGTGCAAAAGCTAAAGTTGCTTTGTCAGCAGTGGCCTTTACGATGACTCCTTCCAAAGCCAAACCAGTGGTATCACGCACTATTCCTGTAATTACACTTTGGGAAAAAGAGGAGTTACAGAGGCATGTCAACAGCATCAAAATCGAGAATATTCTCCTATTCATCAATGTGCAATGTTTACTTCAATTCCAGTGGAACATATCCATTTGGGCGAACTCTCAGCACCACACCATTGACCAAGGTTTTATATTCACCGTTATCAAATTTCTGAACGCTCATCTCGCTGATGGCTTCCCCGGGGATGTTGCCCATCGGATCTATCTCAAACTTGTTCTTCGCTTTAATGAATTGCTCTCTTGAAATATTGATGGGATTGGCGTATGGCT
Source organism: Hoylesella timonensis 4401737 = DSM 22865 = JCM 15640 (assembly GCF_000455445.1). Taxonomy (GTDB): domain Bacteria; phylum Bacteroidota; class Bacteroidia; order Bacteroidales; family Bacteroidaceae; genus Prevotella; species Prevotella timonensis. The sequence goes on from NZ_HG417095.1 coordinate 209,091, forward strand.
TCAAGTTCATCGGAGTGTTGGATTTACGGAACGTGATTGCCTTGAACTGATGTATGTTTTCTGCATCGTTAGCCGCCAATACTAATCCTGGCAAACCGCAAAGTTTCCAAGGTCCAAAGGACACAGGTATCTCAGAAGAATACCAAACCGTCCACGTTCTGCCACCATATTCTCCCACTGCCTTTTGACAAGTGTATCCACAGATCGTGTCAGTTTCTTCTGAAAGGTTCCAATTGATGGGTGTGGCGCTCTCGGTATAACTGTAGTAATTCGGTGTGATGACACTATAAACAGTCAACTTACCTTTAGGTTCATTTTGGGAAACAGACTGGTCGAAGAGCATATCGTTTCTCGTTTCTTGTGCCTTGAACTTCTGGATGTCAGCTTTGGGAGCTTTGCAAGCTATGGCTGAGTCTACTTGAAAGGTGGTATAATCAGAAAACTTTGCTGTGTTTCTGCCGATTTGAAGTATGGTAGAGGTCATATCAATAGAACCTTTGGTGTTTTTTACTTGATACTCGTAGATGCACTCGTATTCATCTATGAGAGAAGAACTTGCATTCTGCCCGAATGCTACAGATGTTAAACAGACAGCAGCTGTCAATAAAACAAATTTTTTCATATTCTATGTTTTTATAGTTGTTACTCATGTGATTTTTCTTAGCTTATAGGACAATTTATCAACGTGGAAGAGTCAACTTTTGAATTAGAATGATACCTCGCGTATAAAATTGATTCGCAGTTTTCAAATGCCATATATCCAATTTATGATAGCAAATTTACAAAAAAATTGCGATATATAAGCCCATATGAATAAAAAAATGCTTTTTCGTTAGAAGAAAAATACAGAAAAATGGATGTCCTTGAGCATGCAACGGATAAAGGAAAAGTAGGAAATCTCTCTCAAACTATACGGGAATACCATAGGCTCCAAGTTCTTGCTACCGAGAACGCTCTCATGAGTGATTTCAAATAGAGGGTGTACCATAAAGCAGAATTATGATACACCCTCTTGTTGTACACCCTTAGGGATTCGAACCCTAGACCCACTGATTAAGAGTCAGTTGCTCTACCAACTGAGCTAAGGGTGCAATCGAAAGAAGTACACCCTTAGGGATTCGAACCCTAGACCCACTGATTAAGAGTCAGTTGCTCTACCAACTGAGCTAAGGGTGCATATTTCTTTTTTGCGAGTGCAAAGGTACATTGTTTTTCTTGAACATCCAAACAATTCAAGATTTTTTTATAAAAATTCTGTACCCTACTATTTTCACATTCCGCACATCAATAAAACAATAACCCCACTTGATAGAATGCTGCAGAGACAATCCAAGCTAATAGAGTGGTGTAGAAGGCAGAAAACAAAGCCCACTTCCAGCTACCTGTCTCTGATTTAATAGCCGCGATTACTGCTACACAGGGGAAATAGAGTAACACAAAGAGTAAAAAAGCGTAGGCGCTTAAAGGAGTGATGCCATCGGCTGCCATTTGGTGTCTCAGTTGCGTGTATTTGCCAGTATCCGTTGAATATGAGTCATCATCGCCATAGTTTTCATCTGATGAATAGAGTACTCCAATAGTCGAAGCAACAATCTCCTTTGCACCAACTCCTGCAATGATACCAACGTCCAGTTTCCAGTTAAATCCCTGTGGTCTAAATATGGGTTCAAGCGTTTTACCTATACGCCCGATATAGCTCATCTCTTGTTGTTTACTCTTGCTAAGATGTTCATTTTTGGGAAAGTATCCTAATGCCCAAACTAAAATGCTTGCTACAAGGATGATACCTCCCATTTTCTTCAAATATTGCTTTCCCTTTTCCCAAGTGTGTCGTAGGATAGCTTTCCCTGTAGGAAAACGATAGGGGGGCAGCTCCATGACAAAGGGTGTGTCTTCTCCTTTAATGACAAATTGACTAAATAGTCTTCCTAAAATAACAGCCATCAATATTCCGATGATATAGATGGATATCATGATAGACGACCGATATTGAGCGGCAAAGAAGGTTCCAATAATCATGATATAAACGGGTAATCTGGCAGAACAGCTTATCATAGGAAGAATAAGCATGGTGACAAGCCTTGATTTCCGGCTCTCAATCGTACGGGTTGCCATCACTGCTGGCACATTACAACCAAACCCCATGATTAAAGGGATGAAAGACTTTCCATGTAGCCCCATCTTGTGCATGAGTTTGTCCATAATAAATGCCGCTCTTGCCATATAACCACTATCCTCCATAAAGGAAATGAAGCAATATAGAATCAATATTTGAGGTAAGAATACGATGACAGCGCCCACGCCACCTATAACGCCATCAACCAGCATATCTTTAATGGGACCTTGTGGGAAGTGTTGTGAAATGATGTCACCCAACCAGCCTACACCATCTTCTATCCAGTCCATGGGGTACTGTCCTAAGGAGAAGGTAACTTCAAACATAAGCCATGTTAAAGCGATAAAAATAGGAAAACCAAAATATTTATGGGTAATGATACGATCTATCCAATGTGTCAGTTGGTAGGTATCTTTCACATGACCGGTTTCATATTGTGCTTCTTGTAAAGCTCCATGTATGAACCCATATTTTGCATCCATAATAGCTGTCTCACTATCCGTATTTGTTTCTTCCTTTACACGTTGTGCAGCCTTGTCCCTTGCTTTGAAAATGTTTTCAGCCTGTGGCAGTTGACTCACAACTTGTTCTGCCTTTTTATCAAACTCCAAAAGTTTAATACTTAAATATCTGGTAGAATATTTTAGGCGCAAGCTATCATTTTGCTTCAGATAATTCTGAATATTGGTAATCCCTTGTTCTATTTCGTGGCCATAATTAATATGAATATGCCTATATTGCAAGCTCACATCTTCTTTGCCTTCGTATAGCTCAATCACTTGGTGAAAAAGCTCTTGTACACCTCTTCCTGTTTTGAAAACAGTGGGTACCATCGGTATGCCCAAGAGTTCACCCAGTTGATTGAAATCAATATGGTCACCACGCTCTTCTGATTCATCAAACATATTTAACGCACATACAATACGTAGATGCATATCAATAAGTTGCGTTGTTAAGTACAAGTTTCGCTCTAAGTTAGAACTGTCAATCACATTGATGATTACATCTGGTGTGTTTTCAACAATTTGCTTTCGAACATATAACTCTTCTGGCGAATAAGCAGATAGGGAATAGGTCCCAGGAAGGTCAATAATGTTAAATCGATAGCCTTCAAAACTGGCGTAACCTTCCTTGGCGTCTACTGTAACACCCGAATAATTACCCACACGTTCATGAGCGCCAGAAGCATAATTGAAAAGAGATGTCTTACCACAATTGGGATTTCCCACCAAAGCCACATTGATAACTTTACTTTTTTTCATCGCTATGGCATGCAGTTGCTCGTCTGTTACAGATTGGGAGTCGTTTTTGCATTCACAGGGCACACCTGCTTGGTACGAAGAGGGTTGCGAAGTCAAAGTCTCTGACTCGTCAATACCAACCACTTCTATCATTTCTGCTTCAGAGTGTCTAAGAGAAACTTCATATCCCATTATTCTATATTTAACGGGATCTTTTAGAGGTGCATTGATCAAGACTTCAACTTTTTGACCACTGATAAAGCCCATTTCAACGATGCGTTTCCTGAAACCGCCATGGCCTGTGACTTTGACAATGACTCCTGATTCTCCTTCTTTTAATTCTGATAATTTCATTGCGGATGCTAATTTTGTTGCAAAGTTACAAAAACAATACGTGTAATGAAAAACTAAACCAAGACTATACTCATAAATACCTAAATATGATGATGCCAACAATGGTTCGAACTGGTACGTATAACTGTATTGTATCTTAACTTGGGTAGCTTTGAACAAAAATAAGAAGAATAATGAATGTGACCACCCCCTGTTTATTCATCGTGTATTGCGTATTTGAGAACTGATGCAATAGATTTCAATCCTTAGGTTTAGTCATGAGTTTCCTTTTACTGAAACTGTAGATCATTTGGGCATTCCATACCCAGTTGTTGGTATTCATTTCATGCTGCTGATTGCCACAGTGAGGAAACATCGTAAGGTCGTTGATAATCTGTAACTTCCAAGAAGTGAAATCTGAGCATTCATGCCTATATTATCATCTTTTGCGTGGATATTAGCTTTTGTTTCAACAACGGAATTGAAAGAACGAAACAAGTTTAACAAAAGCGCATAACCTTATTATAATAGGTATAAGCATGCTTGTGAAAGAGGCACACCATTTTCTCTTCGTTCATTGAGATGTTTTTTCGTAACATATTTCATGATGTTTGTCCTCTTTTTTTACCATAAAAAAGGGGTCGTCATGGGGTTGTTTTTTCGTTGGAAATGAATCGTTCGTTGAACAACCGTGAGAGAACCGTTGAAGAACCGTTCAATTTTACCCCTCTTAACTCATTGATAATCAGACCCCGTCCCTTATATATCAATAATATCAATAATATCAATAATATTAATAATCCGACGACGAAGCGCGCGTGAGATCGCCGACGTCGACGTTTTGTAAAGTTTTTTCAGAAGGGAAATAAATTGTCTACTCAAATCTCGAGTCGGTAGGTGACGTTACACAAGTCGACAGTTGACGTTACACAAGTCGGCAAGTGAGGTTGAACGATTCGGCAGGTTATGTTAGAAGAGACGGCAGGTGACGTTGAACGATTCGGCAGCTGGCGTTGTTGGAGCATGGAGATAAAGGCGCTAAAGTAATGTAATAGTCGGTCTATTGTATGTAGATAGCGGCATTGTTCACATGCTTTAGAAAAATCCTGAACTTGTCAACTTGTCAACTCGTCAACTCGTCAACTAAAAAACTTGTGAACTTGAGAACTTATGAACTTGTAAACTTGTAAACTCGTCAACTCGTCAACTAATAAACTTATACACTCGTCAACTTGTGAACTTGTCAACTCGTGAACTAAAAAACTCATTTCTCCCTTGACCTAAATCAATTTCTGCAAATTTCTAAAACTTTTCTTGAAAAATATTTGGAAGTTAGTCGTAAAGTTTGTACTTTTGCATCCGCTTTCGAGAATGAAACGAAAATGAAACATTCTTCGGGGCGATAAAAGAAGCGTTCTTTGAAAAAGATTTACATAAGACAGAAGTAGTACAAGAAGCATGTATGGCTTTTTAGGAAAGGCGTTGATGAGGCGACGAGTTGACGAGTTTTCTTGAAGCGTAAATACATAGGTAACAAGTTTTACGAACCGTTCAATTCATTAGAAAAGAACTAAGGTGAGAATACTTTTAAATTCTGGAGTTTCGTTCTGAACAGAGACAACGAAGTTGGTTGAGATAGGGTATATGACGTAAGCTTCATATGTTTTATCTTTTCCATTTCAATTATATTTTACAATGTAGAGTTTGATCCTGGCTCAGGATGAACGCTAGCTACAGGCTTAACACATGCAAGTCGCAGGGTAACATGAGGAAAGCTTGCTTTCCTTGATGACGACTGGCGCACGGGTGAGTAACGCGTATCCAACCTTCCCATAACTACGGGATAACCCGTTGAAAGACGGCCTAATACCGTATGATATCGTTTGCTGACATCAAATAACGATTAAAGGTTTAGCGGTTATGGATGGGGATGCGTCTGATTAGCTTGTTGGCGGGGTAACGGCCCACCAAGGCGACGATCAGTAGGGGTTCTGAGAGGAAGGTCCCCCACATTGGAACTGAGACACGGTCCAAACTCCTACGGGAGGCAGCAGTGAGGAATATTGGTCAATGGGCGAGAGCCTGAACCAGCCAAGTAGCGTGCAGGAA
>NZ_HG417096.1:0-10739 GCF_000455445.1 Hoylesella timonensis 4401737 = DSM 22865 = JCM 15640
CTGCTACAAAAAAGTCTATCTTGCAGCATTATAGTATTCTTTTTGTATCCTTAAATAACCTCTACAATAACGAAAAATTATAGAATTTCCTGTTGTTATAGAAATATGTTTTTTGTAAGTAACTAAGAGTTGGCATTTTCGAGAGTTCCTATTTTTGCGATATTTTCAGTCATTAATCGATTTTGTAACAAATATGCCAATTATATAATGTCCATTGTCAATAAAAATGACGGTATCAAATTTAGGTTTGTATAGAATCAACAAAAACAATATTTTAATAAATTATTTGTAAGTGTTTTTATGGTCAACTTTGTTATATAATTATAACCTATGTGATGAAATCACAAATCAACTAAAAACAACAACCAAACAAATGATGAAAAATAAGAAGCCCTTTAGAGGTAGGATATGGTCAGGGATGGCAGTAGGTCTGCTTCTCTCTGCACTTCCTTTTTACGGCAGCTTTGCACAAGTCACTATCAAGATGCCTAACACCACTTTAGGCACTGCCATTAAGAAAATCCAGGCACAAAAGAAGTATCAGTTCTTTTATGATGACAACTTGTCCAGATTGCCAGTTAATGCATTGAATGTGAAAGATGCATCTATTGAAACGGTGCTGCATCAACTCTTAAATGGAAAAAATGTAGCATATACCATTGTAGACAATGTGGTATATCTTAAGAAACAGAGTCCGCAGCAGCCCAAGAAAAGCAGTAATAAAGAAAAAAACAAAATATCTGGTAGGGTTCTGGATGAGAACAACGAACCACTAATTGGTGTGACCATTACTCAAAAAGGTACCAATAACCGTGCGGTGACCGACTTTGATGGCAATTATACCATCGTTACCGATGACCACGATGCCGTTCTGCAGTTTAGTTATTTGGGTTACAAGACTAAAGAATTGACCGCAGGAACAAGTCATTCGGTAAATACAGTAATGTCTGTGGATGCTAAAGCCATTGATGAGGTTGTGGTGACAGCCTTAGGTATCAAGCGCGAGAAGAAAATGCTGGGGTATGCTGTGCAGGATATTAAAAGCGACGTCCTCAATACCACAGGCGACCCTTCGGTTACGGGAGCACTTGAGGGAAAGGTAGCTGGTTTACAGATGAACACCTCAAGTACGGGATTGGCTGGCTCAACCAAGATAACCATTCGTGGCAACTCCTCGCTGACTGACAATAATCAACCTCTGTGGATAGTGGATGGCGTACCCTTTACTGACGACCAAACTTCGGAGGCTTCCGCTTATGGAGGTTATGATAGGGGTGGGACATCACTCGACATCAATCCCGAAGACATTGAGTCTATCTCCGTATTGAAAGGACCTAATGCCGCAGCTTTGTATGGCTCGCGAGCTGGAAACGGTGTTATACTCGTCACAACTAAGAAAGGTTCACGCAAGGATGGCTTTGGTGTCGTGTATAATGGCAGTTTCACTTGGAGCCAAGTTTCACAGACCATTGATATGCAAAAACGCTATGGACAAGGCAGTCAGGGGAAACCTGTGTACGTGACCAATGAGCAAGAGCAGCGTATGTTGGCTGGAGAGTTGGCTTTCGGTTCAGCCTTGGATGGACATAACGAACCCTCGTGGTTGGGAACCCCTATTCCTTATAGATACGATGGTGATAAGCTGAAAGATTATTTCAGAACAGGTTTTTCGCATTTTCACACAGTTGCTTTAGGGAATGCCACGGAGAAATCACATTATAGACTCTCCATTGGTTTTAATGGCAACAATGGATTGTTTCAGGATGAAACACTGCAAAAGCTGAATGTGGATCTCAATACGGGTACAGTGGTGAATAAGTATTTATCGTTGGACGGCAAAATATCCTTGTCGCGCATGAAAGCTGAGAACCGCCCAATGACTGGACTCGGTGGTGAAGTGGCACAGTTGTTGCTCATTCCTGGAAACGTCAGACTTTCAGACTTGCAACATTATACAACTGAAACTCGTTTGCATCAAAACTGGTTTGGACCCAATCAACAGTACTCCAACCCATATTATGTGCGTCATCAATATCAGAATTCTGACGAGCGATGGCGTGCTTTTGGTTACTATGCTGCTAATCTGAATCTGGCTGATTGGCTCAAGTTCAGTGCAAAATATGCTTTTGACTACTATCGAACTCGTCTACAGAGTTCGAACTTGAGCCTTGGTGACCAAGCTATCTCATCCAAGACACAACATTGGTCAGAGAAGGTGACGACAGACGGCATGCAACGGGGTGAGGAGAATCATTTTGAACATAATATCTCTTTCATGTTGTTGGGTGATCGGCAGTTGGCAGAGACTTTCCGTCTGGGCTACAACCTTGGCTCAAACATCATGTATCTGCAACATGAGGTGCTAAATGCTGGTGTGGAAAACATGCTTTCGAAAGACAACTGGATATTTAACACAGGAGCACGGCTTAATTCGGCAAATAATAATGGATATCAGCGTGCCATGTATTCTGCTTTTGGGTCTTTGCAGTTGTCTTACAACGAATATCTCTCTTTGGATTTGACGGCACGCAATGACTGGTCGTCTACCTTACCCGTGAAGCACAACTCGTTTTTCTATCCTTCGGCAAGCCTTAGTTATGTCTTCTCTGACTTCATGCGGAGCATCAAGCAGCCCTTACCTACATGGATTACTTTTGCCAAGATGCGTTTCTCAGCGGCACAAGTAGGAAAAGATCCTTTACCTTATAGTTTATATAATGTGCGCAAGTTTGCTTTTCGCAATGGTGTACGCGAGCCAATTGCTCAGACTATCAAAATGAACAGTAATCTGAAGCCAGAGATAAAAAGCTCGATAGAGGCAGGTCTGGATATGAAATTCTTCCAAAACCGTTTAGGATTTGATTTTACTTATTATTGGTCTTCCACGAAGAACCAAGCCATGCTTGTCGATGCTTCTTCTCCTTGGAGTCAGCAATGGGTCAATGCAGGCAAGATTGTGAACAAGGGTGTGGAACTAATGGTATATGCCACTCCTGTCAAGACATCCGACTTCGTATTTGACTTAAATGTAAATCTGGCTCACAACGAGTCAACGGTAGAAAGCTTGGCAGATGGTGTAAAACGAATTTATTTCGCTGGAGATCCAAACATGCCCGTGAAAGTAGGTGCGGTAGTGGGCGGACGCTTGGGTGATATCTACGCCAACAATATGATAAAGCGAGATGGACAAGGACGTGTGGTTGTAGATAAAAATGGACTTCCGCAACCCGAGACTGGTAACGGTAACATGGAAGAGTATTTACTTCAGCATCCTATTGGCAACATCCAACCCGATTTGTTAATGTCGGTAACACCTTCGTTCAACTTTAAAGGCATCTTGTTATCGGCAATGTTTGATATGAAATTTGGTGGTAGCATCGTATCCGTTTCAGAGGGTATGGCCACTTCAGTAGGAACATCGGCACGTACGGAATATCGTGGCGAGTATAAGGAATTAAATGGCAAGGGCGACTATTATATGGTGGTGCCTGGTGTGAAGGAAGATGGCAGCGTGAACGACATCCCCGTGAGTGCCCAAAGCTATTATTCTACAGTAGGCTTGTTTAAGTCGCAAAAGGGATATGCCGAGGAATTTGTACACGATGCATCGTACATCAAACTCAAGGAACTCGCTATTGGCTACCAATTACCTAAGACATTGCTCAAACATACACCACTAACTCAATGTAAGTTGTCATTCGTAGCGCGTAATCTCTGCTTCCTCATGAAGCATACGCCGGGGAATCCCGATGGAGGTTATGATACCACTATGTTCTCCCAAGCGTTGGATTTTATGGCAGTACCTTACACGCGTACCTTTGGCTTCTCTGTAAATTTAGGATTCTAAAATGAAAGGACTTAATTATATGAACAATAAGTTTTCTAGCATACATTTGCTATTGTTGGCACTCACGTTGGGCGTAACCACTTCTTGTTATGACTTGGAAGATATGGGACACAACCCATACGAGATAGAAGACAAGACTTCTGAAGCTGGAACCGACACCGTAACAGAAGAGACAACAGGTAAATATGCTGACCTCAACCTCAACTTTAAAATTAGTAAAGACGACTCAGCTACTTGTAAGACCGACTTGGCTGGAGCCGCCTCTACTTTTCGTAACTTCTTGTATGAAGGATATTACAACGACTATCAGATAACGACTAATCTTAGTCATGATATCTATGCAGGCTATGTGGCTAACAACCAACCCAAACATGCGAAGAAATCGCCCGACTTTGGTTATGCTGATGGTTGGAGTGGTAGACGGTGGGCTCATTTTTACAATGACCGCAGTTCGGAATATCGCACACTTTTGAGAGCATTCAAATTCAACGATACTCCCGACCGCTATAAAAACATGTTCTACATCACGCGCATCTACTATGCTTTTTTGGCGTTGGCGAATACCGATACTTATGGGGACATGCCGTTCAAGACATATGTGCAGGCTCGTATTCCCGAGACCAATAACGTGCCATATAACACACAGGCGGAAGTGTACGATGCGATGTTTAGAATGCTGGAACAAGCAGTTGACAGTATCAAGCCTGATGACAATTCACAGTACAAGGTGGATAAAGACGATATTTGCTATTTTGGCGATGTGAACAAGTGGTTGCGCTTTGCCAATACGTTGCGTCTACGCATGGCTTTACGTATTTCGAACATTGATCCTGACCGTGCAAAGAAAGAAGGCGAAGCCGCCCTGAACAACAAGTATGGTTTGATGAAAGACAACGCTGACAATATGCAAACTGTTCCGAAGTATGCGCCTATCGAAATGGGAGGCATGGATGAAGGTGGATCCGAGAATGGACTCACCATGTGCAGTATTCGTTATAATGGCGAGAGTGTAATGTCGTGGGATTTGGAACAGTATTACCGCAACCTGAGTACAGGTGGAGGAACGTACAAGATACGCAAGTCGAGAAAAGAATTTGTCGAGAAAACCATTGATCCACGTTGTCTGGTAAGCTGGTACAGGGGAAACATGACACAAAGCATGATATCCGAGGGAAAAGAAAGTGTTCGTGAGGATTTCAAGGGATGCAAGCGAGGTACCCAGGCACCAGACATTTCAATGTCCACGTTAAGTTATAGCTTGGTACGATGTCAACCCAAACCGTTATCAAAGAAACTCGATCCTAAGTACTGGTTCAATGACGCTCGTCCAACCGTATGGCTGGGTTATTCCGAGTCTTTGTTCCTTAAGGCTGAGGCTGCTCTGCGGGGATGGACTGGTATCGACCTAACACAGAATGCAGAAAATTATTTCAAGGCGGGAGTACAGGCATCTATGGATTATTATCAGATTGACAAGAGCGAAGCTCAGTCGTATATCAGCGGACTGAAGATTTGGAAAGACGGAGTCTTTAGCAGTGGCGACAAGGAACGCATTCTTGAAGCTATCATCACACAGAAATGGATGGCTGTGTTCCCTAATGGCAATGAAGGATGGGCTGAGTTTAGGCGTACCGACTATCCTGTGTTGGCTAATCAACTGACGAATATGTCAGGTGGTGACGTTCCCGATGGAAAGAATATTAAACGTATTTTCTATCCCAATAGTGAGAACTCTAACAAAGCTTTTACTTCAAATCCAGACTTGTTGAAGGTCAATTCGCAGGGGAAACGATTGTGGTGGGATGTAGAGGATACCAATGACAACAGTGGTAAACGTAACAAGCCTAATAACTTCCGCATGGCAGTAGTCAAATAGACAAGCCGCTTTTGGTAACAAACAACTTTTGAAGTGAAGTATAACTTTTCGTGAGGTGGTATATCTATCAGAAGGTGTTCAGTGGGAAGTGCTTCATATGCGCTTGTTTTTGGGCACCTACTCATAAATTCAATGGGAATTTCGTTATTTATGCCAAAGCCTACAATGAAAATATCATAAAGGAAAATTATCATTATTTACTAACTAAAACAATGCTTATGAAACTACACAGACTTTTGTTTGTAACGCTGTTCATGGTGCTTTATTCAGGAATAGCAAAGGCGCAGCAGCCTTATGGTGGATGCTGGCATCCAGATTATGTTAGGAACTGGTCGCCAGACACGGACCCTAACGCTAAGTTCAACCGTTCTAAGGTGCCTTTGGCCAAAAGATTTAAGGAGCCTACCTTGATGAAAGCCAACAAAAACCAATACTATGAGGGACAGGTGTGCAATGCCACAATTTTGTTTCCAACATGTAGTAGTAGCCCCTCACAGGGAGCCAATAACTTCTTGGGCTATCAGCCTACCTACTGGCAGTATATGGATAAACTTGTATATTGGGCAGGCTCGGCTTCTGAGGGTATTATCATTCCACCGCCTGCTGGCTCGATAGATGCAGCACACCAGAGTGGCGTAAAGGTGTTAGGACAGATATTCTTCCCTCCTGCTTATTATGGTGGAAAACAAGAATGGGTTCGTCAAGTACTGGAACAAGAAGGTGGCAAATATGTATTTGCTCGCAAGTTGTATGAGATAGCTAAATACTTTGGTTTCGATGGCTGGTTTATCAATGAAGAGACTGGCGGAGGTTCCACTAGTGAATGGGAAGGCTTGATAAAGGAGTTTAATGAGATTGCTGATGCTGCTGGTGATACCGATATGGAGATTCAGTGGTATAATGCCAGCGGTTATCCCAACTCAACGATTCTGAAAACGCATAAGAACACTTCACAGTTCTTGGAGTATGGCTCAGTAGGTGATTATCGTAATCAGGCAGCAGCCTTAGGTGTGTCAGAAGCAGAAACTTTCAGTAAAATCTATGCAGGTATTCAGTGTGTGAACAGTGGACTCACTGGTTACGGCGCAACACTACGCAGGGCATTCCCTACGACGGGGCATGTTGGATCGGTAGACTTGTTCTGTCCTGAGGAACGTGCATGGAAAGACAATGTGAAAGCCTATTTGGGAGGCAGTTCGACAAATCAAGGGCCAACAGCTTATGCTGCCACCAGAAAAGTTTTCGAGTCTGAGGAGAAAGTGTGGGTGAACTATTCTGGCGACCCCTCTATTGATACAGACCAATATGGTTGGCCTGGCTTTTCTGGATGTATACTTGAACGTTCAGTCATTGACAAGATGCCTTTCATTAGCTCTATGTGTGTAGGCGACGGCAAACACCGTTTTGTAGAAGGAGAGAAACAAGGAACGCAAGATTGGTATCATAGCGGATTGCAAAGCATTCTGCCAACCTGGCGCTGGTGGATAGAAAATAAGGGAGATTTGAAAGTTAGTATAGACTGGGATGATGCTTGGAACATAGGTTCAAGTTTCAAAATAGCCGGTACGTTGACATCGGGCGACCACTTGATGCGATTGTACAAAACGCAAATCAAAGTGGAGACTGGTGGTGTTCTTCGTATTGTTTACAAGAATCCATCTAACGCAACAATCGAAGCAAAACTATCCACGGAAAGTTCTACTACACCTAATGAAACGCTGTCTGCTCCAAAACTGACAGAGAAGAATGGATGGACTATTGCTGATTTTGACTTGTCTTCACTCAACGGCAAAACTGTCTATATGATTGCACTCAACTTGAAGGCTGATGCCGACATTGCAGACTTTAACATGAATCTCGGTGCATTGGCAGTATTGCCTGCTGGGTATGCTCCTGAGAAGATTCAGGTTTCCAATTTCAAGACAACCAGTGTATTGAATGACGAGGGCGGCGACCTGCGCCTGACTTGGGATTATACTTACAATGACGATTTTGACCACTTCGACATCTATACTGTTAACCAAGACGGCACTCGCAACTTGATAGGTCAGACGCGTGGTGAGGGCTTCTATATTCCCGAGGTGAAGCGTTCTGGACTTGACAGACACGTCGATGTAGAACTGGTACCAGTGATGAAAGATATGGTGCAACAACCAGCAGAGAAGATACAGGTAGACTATCCCGAGCCAAAGGCTCCTGTTGTGACACTTGCTCTCTCGAAGAGCTATGTCAAGGTGGGCGACAAAGTAACTCTTACCGCAAAGGGAACAGGCAATCCAACTTCTTATGAGTGGATATTACCAGAGGGTCTTGAATTGGCCGAAGGCTCATCGCTTAGCGAATCTTCTATTGTTGTAGTAGCCAAGAACGAAGGCAAAAAGAAGGTGACGGTCAAAGCTACTAATGCGGTTGGTACATCCGAGATAGCCATTGATGCTCTTGATGTATTCGCAACCGAGGAAGACCTTAATTTGGTGACCAATGTGATTGTGAACAAGCGAGTAGTTAGCTTTAGTGGATCAACCAATGGACAAGAGGTGCCAGCTAAGATTATAGACGGTGTGACCAATCCTGGTAGTACGAGTGATAAATGGTGCAATGTCAGTCCTGATAACTGGGCTGTCTTTGACCTACAGGGAGTCTTCCGCGTTTATGGTTTCAAGATATATGATGGCAATGCGGGTCCAGAAAGTGGTGTAGATCAGATTGATAATTACCAAATACAGGTGAGCAATGACATGAACACCTGGACTACTGTTGTTGATGAGACTGGAAAAGAGGGAGTTACTATCAAAGAAAACTACATTGCACCAGTCAAAGCTCGTTACATTAAGCTCATTCCTCATGTAAATGGAACGTTGCGTATTTGGGAATTTGAGGTGTTTGGTGTATCAGACAACAACATGAAGATGACTGTTGATAAAGAGATGACTATCAATGCTGGCACAACACAGAATATCGTGGTGAAGTATGATCTCAATGAAGATACTCGTGAGAATCCTTTCACTTGTAGTGCAGAACCTGATAACGATAATGTTTCAGTTGGAGAGATTACAGAGAATGTCGATGAAGGTACATTTACAATTCCTGTTACAGCCATGAAGATTATCGGTACGGCCTCTCTAAAAATCCGGATTGATAACGGTGGCGCATATACAGAACGAGTTGTCAAACTTACCATTGATGATAAGACACGTCCCAACATATTGAAGGGAGGTAAGGCCACTTTACGTCTATACGATGCTGATTATTCTTTTGAAGCTCCTTACAAAGATCAGGAGTTGTCTACACTCACCGATGGTGACCTAAGAGAGAATGCTTGTGAGGATGTTGAACACGTGTCCACTCACAAGGATGATGTGTGGGCTATCTTTACCGCACCTGACGAGAAGGGGTGGAACCTCTCGAAGGTAGTGGTTACCATTCCATACGACAATAAGGGAGCCGATGACAATGGCGATGTAACTGTGGCTAACAAGGAAATCAAGATTGCCATGGGTGATGATTTGACGAGATTGCCAATCGTAAAGACGTTTGATAATCTTGACAAGTTGCCTATTAACGCTGATGGCACAATCAGGTTGGAGTGTATCTTGCCAGAGTTTAAGACTGTGAAATATCTTGCTGTTATCTGTAACTTGAATGCCCTTCATTATCCTTTAATTTCAGAGGTTGAGGCTTACGAGCAGTTCCAGGAAGCAGTTCCTGTTGTAGAACCCGTAGAGATTAGTAACTGGAATGCTGATGTCATTGTAGAACAGAAGGATGCAACAGACCACTCTTCTGAAACACTCGACACACAAGGATGGTGCCTGTACACCAAAGACGTGCAAGAAAAGGGTGCTATCTCTGATGCAAGTCGTAAAGTGGTAAGTAAATCGGGTATTCAATATCAACTCGCTGATTACACCCAAAATAATGCATATGTGATAAAAAATTCATGGGGTTGGCAAGAACTGACATTCGCGAAGCCCGTAAGTTGTGAAGAAGTATACATTTTAATGATATGTGCGAATGGTAGCGGAAATATTGGTGCCATGGCCAATTATGAAGATGATACATTTACAATGATAAACTGTTATCCATCAGACTGGTTCGAAAGCTATGATGACGGTGAGGCTGCGGTTAGAGAGCTTGGACGTATCAAGAGAGGTTCTGGTGACGATTTCCAAGAAAATGCTATTGATGATCGTTATCAGTTCCGTCTCTACGAATATACCATAGAAACAGATAAGAGTAAGAAAATAAAGTCTGTTGGCTTTTATAATCAATCATGGGGAGGATCTATTCCTACAATTTTAGCTATCAGTCGAAAGGGAGCCTCTTTACCAACCAGCATCAATTCTTTCGCCTCAGAGCAGGGAGAAGTAAAAATTGTTGGTATTTATAACCTCCAAGGCATGAAGCTCAGCGCACCTGTTAAGGGATTGAACATCATCAAATTTTCCAATGGAACAACAAAGAAGGTGATGATACAGTAAGTGTACGTGGCACTTCAACAAAGTGGTGCCTAAATATAATTAAAAAAGCGTGCTTCTTAAACTAATGGAAGCATGCTTTTTTATGTAATTACTCTTGGCAGAGTACTTATGCGATTTTGGGTTTTAACGGACAACAATATTCAAGACACTTTCATTGAAGGGTAAGGCTGTTGGAAAAAATGAAAGTAAATGAGCAAATGAAGTAAACAAGACAATGAACGCAAAGCGTTCTACAAATATAACAAAGCTACCGACACAATTTAGAGATATGTAGGACAAAGGACTGCTGTTCTGATGAAACGGAAATAAGTTTTTTTCATCATTGCAATGGAATAGTACGGACGTGTCGTGAAATCTCGTGAAATGCTGTTGCGACAGACATCTCATACAATGAACAAAGAGAGAAAGCTATCCTTCACTGACAAGTACATTTGTAGCTTAATTTAAATGTTGCCCTTGGTAAATTCGCTTAGTGTTTTGTAAATATAAATGACGAAAAAACGGGGTTTGAAAAGTTGTGAAATAGAAAAAAATA
>NZ_HG417096.1:12597-164946 GCF_000455445.1 Hoylesella timonensis 4401737 = DSM 22865 = JCM 15640
AAAAAATAAGAAGAAAAGACGGGATCTATGGCACTTTTCGGGTTGAAATGTATATCGTTTTTGCATTGAAGCATTGAGTTAAGGCAACAACTACATGCAAATAACACCTCTATTGAGCCACTATTGCAGTGCTAAAGCATTGTTTCAACACGGTTTTTTGCTTGTTTTTAAGGCATGAATGGAGGTAAAAATGCGACTTGTCGCACGCTTATTTTCGCAATACAGTGATTAACAATCACTTACAAAACTCGCTCAAAACTCGCGTATTTTCGACCGAAGGCAAAACTTTTTCAGATATTCAAATTATACGAGGGTGTTTGTCAAGTATTTTGATACTATTTTTTAGATTTTGAACCCCATGACTTCTCACTGTTGCACCAA
Organism: Hoylesella timonensis 4401737 = DSM 22865 = JCM 15640; assembly: GCF_000455445.1. Classification (GTDB taxonomy): domain Bacteria; phylum Bacteroidota; class Bacteroidia; order Bacteroidales; family Bacteroidaceae; genus Prevotella; species Prevotella timonensis. The sequence goes on from NZ_HG417096.1 coordinate 12,979, forward strand.
GTTCTCAACTCACTTTCATTCTCCTTCTTGCGAACTCAATGCTTCCAAACAATGTAGATAACAACAGGTGCTCCTATCAATGGTGTAACTGCATTGAGGGGCAAGACGCCCTGAGAACCCGGCAAGGTGCATATACATTGGCACAACAAAGCAATCACTGCCCCCATGAGCATGGTGAGGGGAAGCAGGGTGCGGTGGTTCTCCGTGCCAACCAGTAAGCGAGCCATGTGTGGCACAGCAAGTCCAACAAATGCCACAGGACCGCAATAAGCCGTAGTAACTGCCGTCAATACTCCCGTTACCACCAATAGCCAATTGCGTACGGCACGCACATTGACGCCCAAATTTTGTGCATACCGTTCGCCCAACAACAAGGCATTCAGCGGCTTCATCAGTAGCATGGCGCCTATCAAACCTACAATGATAGCAATGGTAAAAATAGGTAGTTGGGGCAGAGAGACATTGCTAAAATTGCCCATGCCCCATATCATATACGATTTAACGCCCTCTTGCGTGGCAAAGAAGTTAAGCAAGGCAATGACAGACGAGGATAAATAACCTATCATGATACCAATGATGAGCAACATGACATTGTTTTTAACCCATTGTGAAAAGACTAAAATAATGCTTGTAACCACCATTGCACCCACAAAGGCAGCCAGCAAAATTGCCATAGCACCGCCCACACTGAACAAAGCCGTAGACATGCTTCCCCCCATGGCTAACATCACCAGTGCTACTCCTAATCCCGCCCCGCTGTTGATACCAAAGATTGAAGGTCCAGCTAAAGGATTTTGAAACGCAGTTTGTAGCAGCAAGCCACTCACAGCGAGTGCTGCACCACAAAATAAAGCAGCAACTGTTTGTGGTAAACGAGATTCTAAAATGATGTAAGTCCAACTGTCATTACTCACATCCTGTCCACACAATATGGAAAACACGTCTGATGCTGGAATGTAAACCGACCCCAGCAAAAGGTTGAACATTACCAATAGGAGCATGGCAACACCCAACATTGCAAAGACAAACTTGTTACTTGTATGGCTCATCCTCATGATTCAAGTAGGAAAGGTAAGGAGTTTCTACTCATATTATAGCAACTATACACGGTGCTATTGATGCAAAGTTAGCCAAAAAGTGCGATATTTTCATTAACTTTGCGCACTGATTGCAAAAAAACACGTGATGGAAAATGAATTTACCCGTACGGAAATGCTGTTTGGAAGCTCTGCCATAGAAACGCTGAAGCACTCGCACGTTGCTGTCTTTGGCGTAGGAGGAGTGGGTAGTTATGTTGTTGAAGTACTGGCAAGGAGCGGTGTGGGCGAACTGACATTAGTAGACAACGATGAAGTAAGCATCTCAAATCTCAACAGACAGTTGGTGGCATTGCACTCCACCTTAGGAAAGAAGAAGGTAGAGGTGGCTCGTCAACGCATTTTAGACATCAATCCCAGCTGCAAAGTGCATACCCATAGCCTGTTTTATCTGCCAGAGACGGCAGAACAAGTAGACCTGTCCGCCTGTGATTATGTCGTAGATTGCATTGACACCATGGCGGCTAAGATAGAATTGGCGAAGCAGTGTCATCAACTACAGCTTCCCATCATAGCCAGTATGGGAGCTGCCAATAAGATAGACCCCATCCAGTTCAAGGTGGCAGACATCAGCAAAACGGCAATGGACCCATTGGCAAAGGTACTAAGAAAGAAACTCCGAAAAATGGGAATTACACACCTTAAAGTGGTTTACAGCGAGGAGCCACCTCGCAAGCCCTTTGAAGTAGAGTCGACAGCAACATCTACCTCACCTCTCGAAGAAACGGTAAAAGCACCTACCACCAACCAAAAACGAACGATACCAGCCAGTAATGCCTTTGTACCTGCAACGGCAGGACTGATTTTAGGAGGCGAAGTGGTAAAGGATTTGATACGAATGAAGAGCGCAATCTCTGATTAGCAATCCTGTAAATGAGCAAGGATGTGGTCTCGACATTTCTCCATGAGCCACTTTGGCGTACTGGTGGCACCACATATCCCAATGGTCTGCACACCCTGAAGCCAGTTGAAATCTATCTCATCTACATCCTCTATTTGATAACTATTGGGATTTACACGCTTACACTCCATGTACAACACTCGTCCATTGGAGCTCTTGCGTCCACTCACAAACAGAATTAAATCGTGCTTTGATGCAAAGTTTGCAATGTTGGGCATTCGATTGGCTACCTGTCGGCAAATGGTGTCAAAGCTTCGGAAAGAAGCAGTAGCCGCTATATGATTTTGGATATAACTAATTATTCTATGAAACTCATCGAGACTTTTTGTTGTTTGCGAATACAGATAAATATCCCGTGAAAAGTCCAACTGCTTGACATCTTCAAAATTTTCAATGATGATAGCCTTGTTCTGCGTTTGACCTACGAGTCCCAACACTTCCGCATGCCCATTTTTCCCAAAGATAACAATCTGTGCATCCTGATGCGTATCAAACTGTTTCTTGATGCGACGCTGCAACGCTAACACCACAGGACAGGTCGCATCAATAATCTCTATGTTGTTTTTCTTCGCCAATGCGTACGTCTCTGGCGGCTCTCCGTGGGCGCGCAACAACACTTTTGCATTGTGAAGATTTTGCAACTCTTGATGCGTAATGGTCTCTAAGCCCTGCTCATGCAGCCGTTTCACCTCCATGCCATTGTGCACTATATCGCCCAGACAATATAAGGTTTCGCCTTTTTCCAATTCTTCCTGTGCTTTCTGTATTGCTGTTGTCACCCCAAAGCAGAAGCCACTCCCATTGTCTATCTCTATCTGAATCATCACACTACTTCTCCACTTCAATGTCAATAATCACCTTTGGCTGGTCGGGGTCATTCGTAATCATAAGGATACGAGGTTTGCTACGCACCTTTTTCAACTCCTCTTCTACTACTGTTACCTTGAGTTTAGCCACCTTACCCGGCTCTATTCGTGATTTATTCATAGCAACTTTTATACCGCCAGTGAACATCTGAAGTCGCTCAATCTCTAAGGTTGCTCGCCCCATATTTTGAATCAAGATTCTTCCAGACTGCTTTCTCTTATTACCAAAGTTCCCCAAATGAAGGGTTGTTGCCGAAAGTTGCATTTTTGGCATAGCTATTCGAGCCTGTTCGCCAGCGTCCTTGAAGTCGGGCAAGAGTACAGCAGAGACCGTCAGCTCTTTGGTAGGAGCCACTTTATCACCAGGAACAAAGCCCAAATAAATGCCTGTCTGTGTAAGTCCATAATCACGTATCTTCCTCGAATCGAGTGTAACGGTGGCGACACCAGCATGTCCTGGAGCCAATCGCGACGGTGACATTTCTGCCTGTAGATAAGAAGGAAGGTGCATCAGTACAGGTTCTGCCATCTCGTTTGTGGTGTTTTTAATATGAATTTTGATTTGAGGACGGTCACCACGGTTCACATCATCAAACTCAATGTTATTAACATCGGTTTGGAGTTCACCGAGATGAAAAGGATAATCTCCTGCAAAATCAACAATTTCTTCCACAACCTTGCCCCTCAATCTCAAGAGGTAGGGTTGGGTGGAGGCATTGCTAAGGAGTGCTATTTGCTTTTGGAAAGTTCCCAACAACTTGCTATCATACACCACTTTAATAGTGGCTGACGTCTGCGGAGCTATCGGCTTGCGTGGAAAGTCCACAGTAGTACATCCACAATCGGTCATCACTTTGTTAATCAACAAATCCTGATGCCCAGTATTCTTAATCTCATATTCAGCAGTAACTGGATGCTTAAAGATGATTTGTCCACAATCTATGACTTCATTAACTGCCCTTATCTGCTGTCCATGAGCAAAGACAGGCAGCGCAAGAAATGTCAATGCAATAATTATTCTATTCATTTTTCGCTTATTTTCAATGTCTGACCTGCAGCTCTTCCATTAAAATCAGGACTGTACGCACATTGAATGGTACAAATTCCTGTTTGGTATGTGCCGACTCTATCTATAAAATATTCTGTTTCTATCACATGCTTCCCTTTGCTAAGCTGATCAAAATAATACGAGGTCATATTATCTTTGGGCGCATAGTAATACCCCCAAGCATACCCACTTCTTTGATGTAGAGGTTCAAGGCAGGCAGCACGCTTATCTTGTAGTTGTACAAAATCGTAATCACGATTGGCTTCCACAACCAGTCTCACAGTCACTCTATCGCCAACTTTGAACGTCTGTACGGGTTTACCATCACGCAACAGCGTGCGTGTCACCTTGAGTCCAGAGGATTGGTCAACCACTTCAGTCGACTTTTGCATAAACTGAGCATAGACAGCTCCCCAAGATGTACCAACTGATGTTTTGTCTATCGTTAGTTGTCGCATATCTTTTCCTGTCTTAGCTGTCTTCACATAGCCCAATCCTGCTGTGGCATTGGGCATTTCAAGCGGTAGCCCATTGAGTTGAAAGCGATCGGATTGCGAGCCAGTTGTTAGTTTTTGTGTCTGTCCATGCAAGAAAGCATAAACAGCATTGACACTGTTTATCGGCGTATCCCATGCTTGCGTACGCTTGGACTGTAGTAACCAGCGTTGCATCTCCTCAATGCTGGGGTCGTTAGGCTTTAAGAGTTTCATCGCTTCGATAGCGGCTACTTGCGTAGGAATGCGATAGCTGAACCAAGAATAGTTGGCACGTGGCGCATCAAAATGTCGTCCCATCTCCTCAGTGTACACCGAATATTCCTGTATACTCTGCAAATATTCATTGGCTTTTGCTTGTTTTCCGTAAAGCGAAAGTATCACTGCCGTTCTGGCTTTACCATAGATAGACAAGACTGTGGGCTGCTGGGAGAGCAAGTTCACCATATAGTTTATATTTCCATTGCTACGTTTATCCAACAACGCATATGTGTAGAGACAGTTACAAGCAAACTCTGAAGGGAATAAATCTTTCTCTCCTTTCGCCTGTCTTGCTTTCAATTCAGCGACCTCTTCGCTCAATTTTCTATCCAAAAAGCGTAACGATGATGCTATCATGGACTGTGTTGAGGTCTGATGACCGATGAGTGTATTCAACCGAGCGAGCGTCATTACAACAGCAACTGTCATGTAACGACTGCCCGACATGCCTTTCCACCAACTGAAAGAGCCATCCGTATTTTGCAATTTGGATAGTTTTTGAAGCAATGAAGTTAAACGATAAGACATCATATTGCTATCGAAGAACTCAACCAGTTGCTGTTGTTGGTAGGTCTCATTCTGTGCATTCATCACCCAAGGAGTTTCGTTCAGGAGTACCGTCTTGAGTTCTTTGTTCTTTTCTAAAGCACTGGTCAACGACGTTTCCTTATCCTTTTCCTGCTTCCATAATTTAACAACAGATTGTAGTTGTGGCACTTCGTTAAACAAATGTTGCCCAATGCTGTTGGCATAGTAAGCTGCCACTAAACTCATGGCATTGTCATCGTCTATATTTCCCATGTTGGGAAGTGCCTGAACCATTAACCATGCTGGCTGTTGGGTATATTCTACGGTCAGTAAGTTGCGGTCATCGTGCGCAGGAAAGAGTTTTTGCAAATCAATGGTCTTCACCCCTTTGTCATGCAAGGTAAAAGGTACGGTGGTAGTAACCCATTCTTCATCGGTCAGAATAGGCAAATAATGTTGCTCTCCGTCACTGTAGTTCTTACCCTTAGCCGTAAAGCGTACAACGAGTAGAGACAACTTCGGATGCGCTTTCAACAGTTGAACCATATCGATTGCGAAGGTAACTACATCAGTTGCCTCGGGCTGCAACTCATACGACTTTTGTTGGGTAAACACCACTTTCTCGGTGGTTGGGTCAACAAGTTCAATACGTGCAGTTCCTGTTTCAATGCTATGAGAAGTACTCATCACACGTGCCGAAAGGGTAAGCTGGTCACCCTTGCGTACGAAACGAGGCATATTAGGCTGAATCATGACGGTCTTTTGCGCAACTGTTTCGTCCATTAACAAACCATGGCGCATCTCCTCATCGTGGGCTAACCCCATGAATTGCCAAGTTGTCACACTCTCTGGCAACGTAAACTTCAAACTTACTTGTCCCTTGTCATCTGCAATCAAGGCAGGAAAGAAGAAAGCCGTTTCATTAAAGTTCTCACGAATAGTGGGCTGAGCATTCGACTTTGTCGAAGAAGCTACTTGCGATGCTGGCATTGCCTCTTTCTGTTTTTGTTGTAATGACTTGTCATCATGAGCCTCATCCACACTCATTATCTCATCGCTGAACGCTTCTGCCTTGGACATGGCATTTAGTTTACTAAGTGCCCGAGTCCTGACACCGCCTCCATAGCCAATTGTAACAACTTCATCACTCTGTCCAAAACCAGCAAACACATCGTCAAAATAAGTAAAGTTGATAGGCCTTTCGCGCAATGGTGTAAACGGTGCATCGCCATAAAGCATTGCACTTCCAATGTTAGGCTTTTCCCAAAAGGTAGTAGCCCATGCTGGTTGATACGGAATGTAGTATCTCCATGCGTGTTCCTTGATTTCTTGAAGTGTCTTATCGAACAGTACTGCCATGAGTTGTGCTTTGGCAGGCTTGCCATTAGGAGTCTTTATTTGTAAGGTCCATGTTTCTTTTTGTCCCGGTGTGAGTCGGTTGCGGAAGGTCTTCCACGTCAACATCAGCCGTTTATCTGGTTGAGGCTTCGCAATGAGTTGTCTATGCGTGTAGCATTTTCCATTCTTCACCCAAGCGTAATTCAATAGTAGTCCGTCGGCATATTGTGACTGGTACTTCAACTTTTTCTTGATAATTTGGTTGCTCATAGCCAAACTTCCACTCTCAATCACACGATCGCCAGCAATGAAAGAATAAACCACATGCACATTGGTATCCGAAGATCCCAACATCAGTTGCACAGGTTTACCATCATTAGGGAATGTTGTATCTGTGATATAGAAGAAGTCAGAAGTCTTAAAGGCTGGCTTCTTATCGTCCAACGAGAATGTATAGAAGGTATGGCTCAATGTATCCTGTCCGCAAACAGCTATTAAATGATGTTCACCAGAGGATAGCTTTTCCAATCCATGGAGCGTAGGTTGATTAGCTTTTACATGATACGATTTACCGTCAATCGTGTAACGAACGTCTCCATCAATGGCTACTCCCATGCTGTTAAGATAGCTAAAAGTCATCGGTTTGATGCTATCCGTGCGACTTAGCTTTGTCAAATCACACAAAAACGTCGTAGGCTTGTCGCTCAACATCAAGGCGTTTTCGGCATGATGAGTTTCTCCTGCTCCATCGGTTACATCTACTTTGGTCAAGAACGAATAATGTTGAGTTGCTTGGTTGCTCTTTTCGGGCATCATCATGGGGACATTGATGACAAATTTGCCACTGTTGTCGGTTGCCAAGGTATCAATGTCTATCGTAACGTTTTGTGTTCTGTCCCTCATTTCGAAATATCTCCAAAGCATTGGCGAGCGTGTAATTGTGTATTTCACTTGCGCTCCTACAACAGGAACACCAGCAAAACTTTTCACATGTCCTGCCAACCTCATTGTATCGCCCTCTTGATATTTTGTTGAAATAGTATCAAATTCAACATAAAAAGTGGGACGCTTATATTCCTCTACCGACAACGATGCATAGGCATCTCTTCCCTGATTAGAGCGCAAAGAATACGTGCCAGTGAGTCCCGTTGAAGATAACACAAAGTCTGCCACAGCCGTACCGTACTCATCGGTCGTCACTTTTTGCACGCCCACCTCTTTATAATTAGCATCTCTCAGGGTCAAAGTGAGCGTTTGATGCGTTGCAACGGTTGTCTCCTTTCCATTGATTAAACGATAAGCAACAGCCGAAGCGTGCACCGTTTGACCTGGTCTATAGATGCTACGATCAGTAAATAGGTGTACATATAGAGCGTCTGATTTCTTCTCTTTAGGGAAAAATCCATAACCATTGAGGTAAGTCGTCGCACATGCCTTGTCGCTTTGGGTATAAGGATAAGCATAGTACATTCTGTTCTCTTTTATTGTCACTGTCACTTCGCCTTCCTGATTGCAAGTGTAGACCTGCTGCTTATACGCTCTTCCGCTTTGCACATCTTTTCTCAGTTGTATCTTGGCACCTGGCAATGGCTGCCCAGTAGTAGCACTCACCGCAACCATTCGCAATTGATGATGAGGCAAAGACTGAGACAAGAGGTACACATCACTGACACGGAGCAATGCTCGTTGTGGCTTTATCGTCTTATTATCGGTCGTCAATTCAACCAAATAAACGCCAACAGGCAGCCCTTTGATAGTCATGGTGTCACGCACCATCTGATAATCGGGCATCCCAACATATTGCTTACTGGTTGTGTAGACTGGCGTCTTGGCATCGATATGCGGTCGCAAACGTGCATAATCACGGGCGTCATTGGGGTCTAACCGGGTGTCTCCATTTACATTCACTCGCCACACCGCCATGTTCAATTGTTGGATATTGCAAAGTTGCAAGACAACTACCTGTCGTTCCTGATGAGGAATTGCCACCGCATCGCCGAGTGACACATGGAAAGTGGGCAAGGTAAGTCGTGTCTTAGCATTGCGAAGAATGTTGATTCTTGGCCAAGCACCCCATTTCATCAACGCATAATTGATATATTGTATCTTTTGTTCTGCGCTGATATCCTCTGCCTCTTCTATACATTGATAACGTTCAATTGCCACTTCGCCAGCCTCTGTCAGGTCTTTATACACAGCAATTAACGAGTCTAATTTCTGAATATATTTCGACTTTTTAGCTTGCAAAACGTCCGAACGATATTTTTCTCTCAAGTCATACAACGCCGTTATACAGGCGGCTGGTCGATTGTCATGCGATAGATAATACTGATGAAGGAGGTCATAGCGTTGTGCTTCAAAGCCCAATACATGCAATAAGTCATGATTAAAAATCTTACTGTCTACACCCGAAACCGTAAAAGGTTCGTATGTTGCCGACTTATAGGAAGCCAACAACGCAGGCTCTGCCAACGACTGTTTGAAGTATTGCTCACTCAACGTGACACTGTTGTCGCCCAAGGTTAGATTCTCTGCGTATAGCCTTCCCAACGCCGACTGATACACAGCCGCCAAAACACGGTCATTGCGCTCTGCTTGGCGTAGTCGCTCCTTGAGTTTAGTCAACTCAACAGTTGCCGAATCGGGCGAAATTTGTGTAGCCATCAATCCGTGTAAAAACGATGCCTTCAAGAGGTGACCGTATTTTTGTTCCGTTTCTGCCTTCTTGATAATCTGCTCCAGCACATGGAGTGAAGTTTTGGGAAGGTCTTTCTGTTCTGCCTGCTCGTACTTTTTCCAAAGAACAGCGAAATTATCTGCTTTCATAGGAGAGGATATTAGTACCAATACCATAACCCATAAGGTAATCAATCTATTCATAACCTGATATTTTATAGATGTACATCGAGCTGGTGAATCCACCAATTCTTCTTTTCTATCTCAAAAGAAGACTACTCTCTACTATATGCAAATGTACATAAAATTTGTGATTTATAAGTCTGTGGGATAAAGAAAATACTTTTTTATTTTGCGAGCGACACGGCTCTTTGGTTGAAGGAAGGTGGTGAATGACGAATTAGTTGTTGCAACAAAATCCTTTTAACGCAAAAGCTGCTTCTCTTAATCATTATTTGTTTGGATAAAATCAACGGTTGTATTTTGTCCTATTATTTTACCAAAAATCGACCATCTAAAATCTTCAAAATAGAAAAAATCAATAGGCAAACGGTATACAAAAATGGGCTGATTTTAACAAAAAAGCGGTCTTTTCAAGCTAAAACGATGACTTTACGGTCTTGGAAACATACAATAGAGGTGTTGTTCACATGCTTCAGCAGCCTTAAAGCATGCAAATTGTTAGCTTAACTCAATGCTTCAGCCGCCAAAAAAAGGTAAAAAAGAGAAGAAAAAGACAAGACAAAAGTATAACGTTTTCAATGACAACCGATTACAAACTTCGCTCATAACTTGCGTATTTGCGACCAACTTTGTCGTTGGTTGTTTATACGCGAGTTATGAGAGGCACTTTGTAAAGATAATTCAGCATTTATTATCTTTTCATTCTGCATAATATCAATCTTACAAATGCAGTTTTTGAGGGGCGTTTTTCGGTGCAAAATTCTATCCTTCAATGAAAGAATTGTGAGGACGGAAAGCAACCATTAACTTGAAAATGTCCTTAAAATTTGCATATATGTAATTTATAAGTTACCTTTGTGATATGAAATACAGACAAGTTGTTGCATATAAAACATACTTTGATGAATTTTTTAAGGACCAAAATGAGAAAGTTCAGAAGAAAATCATTAAGGTTCTTGATATTGTGGAGCAAATAGAGCGTATTCCACAAAACTATCTTAAATATATCGAGGGTACGAATGGCTTGTTTGAAATACGCATACAGCTGGGCAATAACATCTTTCGCATCTTTTGTATTTTTGATGGAAACCAACTTGTAGTCTTGCTAAGTGGCTTTCAAAAGAAAACACAAAAGACGCCAAAGTACGAAATAAAACGTGCTGTAAAAATAATGAACGACTATTATAACGATAAAAAGGAGGTAACGAAATGATGAATAATCTAAAATCACTTGACAATATAAAGGATCAATATTATGGTGCTGTTGGCACGCCTAAGCGTGATGAGTTAGAGCGCGAATTAGAATCTTTGCGTATAGGATTGAAAATAAGGGAAGCTCGTGAGCACCTTAATATGACGCAAGAGCAATTAGCCAATCGGATTAATAAGAAACGCTCCTTTATATCTAAGGTGGAAAGTAATGGTGAAAATATAACATTAAAAACACTTTTTGATGTGGTAGAACGCGGGTTAGGTGGAAAGCTAAATATTGAAGTTTCTTTCTAATAGCGGAGCAAAGAAGACAAATAGTCATATAGAACTGTCATTATGTCGTTTATAATTAAAAGGCATGACTTTTGAATCCAATCTAAGGAAAAACGAAATGGCAAAAAGAAAGGAACACAAGATATGACATTTGACAAATTTACAATTAAAGCACAAGAGACAGTTCAAGAGGCTTTGCGCATTGCAGAACAAGCAGGACAGCAAAGCATAGAGCCTGTACACTTGTTGCAAGGGTTGCTAACCAAGGGGAAAGAGGTAACCAACTTTATTTTTCAGAAGTTAGGTGTCAATCCCTCACAGATACAGCAGCTTGTGCAAAGTGAAATAGCCCACTTACCCAAAGTGAGTGGCGGACAACCTTACTTTAGCAATGATACCGATAAAGTGCTACAAACAACAGTAGACCTCTCACAAAGTATGGGTGACCAGTTTGTTGGGTTAGAACCATTATTGTTAGCATTGCTCACGGTAACTACAACAGCCAGCAGGATTTTGAAAGATGCAGGATGTACAGAAAAAGAGATGCGTAAAGCCATCGAGGAACTCAGAAAGGGTGAAAAGATTCAAACGCAAAGTGGAGACGAGAACTACCAAGCCTTGGAGAAGTATGCCAAAAACTTGGTGAACGACGCACGGGCAGGAAAGTTGGATCCAGTAATAGGTCGTGATGAAGAGATTAGACGAGTGTTACAGATTCTAAGTCGGCGTACCAAGAACAACCCTATATTGATAGGAGAGCCAGGTACTGGTAAGACAGCCATAGTAGAAGGTTTGGCTGCCCGCATTGTTCGAGGCGATGTACCCGAGAACTTAAAGAACAAACAACTGTACTCTTTGGACATGGGTGCATTGGTTGCAGGTGCCAAGTACAAAGGTGAGTTTGAAGAACGACTGAAGAGCGTCATTAAAGAAGTTACCCATGCCAATGGTGACATCATTCTTTTCATAGACGAGATTCATACCTTGGTAGGAGCAGGGGGTGGAGAAGGTGCAATGGATGCAGCTAACATCTTAAAGCCAGCCTTAGCTCGAGGTGAGCTACGTGCCATAGGAGCCACGACACTGAACGAATATCAGAAGTATTTCGAAAAAGACAAGGCTTTGGAACGTCGTTTCCAAACTGTATTGGTAGAAGAGCCTGATGAGTTAAGCTCTATCTCTATCTTACGTGGCCTGAAAGAACGTTATGAGAATCACCACAAAGTAAGAATTCAAGACGATGCTTGTATTGCGGCAGTTCAGTTGTCTGAACGATACATCAGCGACCGTTTCTTGCCCGACAAAGCTATTGATTTGATGGACGAAGCGGCAGCTAAGCTGCGCATGGAGCGCGACTCATTGCCCGAAGAGCTGGATGAGATGACTCGTAAGTTGAAGCAGTTGGAGATTGAACGTGAAGCTATCAAACGCGAAAACGACGAGGTGAAGATTAAACAGCTGGACAAGGAGATTGCCGAACTTAAAGAACAAGAACAATCGTTCCGTGCAAAATGGGAAAGCGAAAAGAACTTGGTCAACAAGATTCAGCAAGACAAACAAGAGATAGAACACTTGAAGTTTGAAGCCGATCGTGCCGAACGCGAGGGAAACTACGAACGAGTAGCCGAGATTAGGTATGGAAAACTACAAAGTTTGCAAGCCGATATTGAGAATATCAAGAAACAACTCAAGGCAACTCAAGGTGGTGAAGGCATGGTGAGAGAAGAGGTGACAGCCGATGATATTGCCGAAGTAGTAAGCCGATGGACTGGAATACCCGTTACAAGGATGCTGCAAAGCGAGAAAGACAAGCTGTTGCACTTAGAGAATGAGTTGCATCGACGGGTGATAGGACAAGATGAAGCCATTGTAGCTGTTAGTGATGCGGTAAGAAGGAGCAGGGCTGGATTGCAAGATCCTAAACGTCCGATAGCATCGTTCATCTTCTTAGGTACAACAGGTGTGGGTAAGACCGAGTTGGCAAAGGCGTTGGCAGAATATCTATTCAACGACGAGAGCATGATGACACGTATTGATATGAGTGAATATCAAGAAAAGTTTAGTGTGTCAAGACTTATCGGTGCGCCTCCTGGATATGTAGGCTATGACGAAGGTGGCCAGCTCACAGAAGCCGTGAGACGCAAACCCTATAGCGTTGTGCTATTTGACGAGATAGAGAAAGCGCATCCAGACGTCTTTAATATCTTATTACAAGTATTGGACGATGGTAGACTAACGGATAACAAAGGACGTACAGTGAACTTCAAGAACACCATTATCATCATGACTTCTAACTTGGGGAGCCAGTATATCCAACAACAAATGCAGGACATAACACCCCTCAATCGAGAAGAGAAACTTGAGCATACAAAGCTCGAGGTGATGAATATGCTTAAAAAGACAATTCGTCCAGAGTTCTTGAACAGAATTGACGAAACTATTATGTTCTTGCCATTGACCAAGCATGAGATTGCGGACGTGGTAGAGTTACAAATGAATGCCGTAAAACATATGTTGCAAACTCAAGGCTTTAGTCTTGAATGGACACAAGGAGCTATTGATTATCTCTGTGACAAAGGCTACAATCCAGAGTTTGGAGCGCGTCCTGTAAAACGTGCCATCCAACGATATGTACTCAACGACTTGTCTAAAAAGCTATTAGCTGGTAAGGTAATGAACAATCGTCCTATTAAGATTGATGGAACACCTGATGGACTAACGTTTAGCAATGCATAAGCGACTACGAAGAACAAGCACCTAAACTCCTCGGTATAGAGGGGTCATGGTAAAACTATATGTAAAAAAGAGCGGACTACAAACCGCTCTTTTTTGCGTTTTATCTCTATGGGCAGACCTGCTGAAAGTTCACTTGAGTATTTTTCTTCCATTGATGACGTATATTCCTTGTGGCAATGTTGACAAATCATCTCCCACATATTGTCCATGCAGATTATAAATACGATGGGTGCATGGGGACGGATAAATTGTAGAAAAAGATTGAATGCTACTCGTTGTGGAGCGTGGACCCACTACTTTTACATCATCAAGAAAAAGCCTACGATCGGGGACAAACTTAATCACCGTTGCACCCTTTCCCTCAAAAGGAGCGGAGATGGTAGTCCATGCATCCGTTTGAAGTGGGAAACTATCAAGCAACTTTTCGTTGATATACACATCCACAGAATTTCCGTCATTACCAAAAGGAGCTGCTACGAAAATCAAAGTATCGGTTCCAATAGCCATAAAAGAGGGAGAAAAAACAATTCCTACTCCGTTTTTTGCTAAACCAAATCTTGCACATCTATCGCCACCATAAGCCGCACCAGAGGGTACTGTCCACCCTTGTACATCTGGTAAATACTGAGAACTTTGAGTGGCTACTCGTCCACGAAAACCTCCTGAGTTCCCTCCTGTGCCATGACATTGATTAAAGGTCTCGTGAAATAGAACACCATCTGGCAATGGAGTGGCAGTATCATCCGTAGTATGGATTCCAACACTCAACTGAAAGGAAACTGTCCCATTGGTATGGCGCTGAATGTTCGTGAGGTTTTTATCCATCAGCATGCTACCTTGCGCATTGGCATGAAAGAGATTGGCAGCTGGTTGCGAAGTTGAAGTGAGACAGTTGTTACTTTTGTAAGGATAAGGGTCGCCTGCCACCTCTGCTGTATGAAACATTCCCAAGCTGGTAAGATATCGATCAGAGCCGTCGGCATGAAAGATAGTACATCGTTGGTGGCTGTTATCTGTGTTTACTTCGTTATTGCTCCATGCCTGAGCGTCATAGTCAACATGAAGAACAAGTAGTCCCTCACCATCCAAATACGCATCCCATTTGGTTTTTGCCCTGTTTTCCAACAGATAATATTCATTGAGGTGCCCATCATTATATAAGATATAACTCTCTCCTCCTTCGCTCAGTGGCTTGACATTCTGTACCAGCGTGTCCTTTGTGAGCTTGTGGGGTGTCATCCAACCACAAAACATTCGCTCATAACTTGTATAACCTGCGGGTACAAATGTATTACCGTTGTATGCTCCTTGGTCCATAATATCCCAAGTACACATGCCATAATTTTCTTGATTTATAGTGTCGTACATGTCGGGAAGACCCAATAAATGAGAGAACTCATGACAGATAGTACCGATACCATCTATTTGGTGAGCACCTATCAACTCGGCGCTACAAGCATAAGGACGAATAGTAACACCGTCCAAAGTTAGGACATCGTTGGTTGAGGAAAGTTCGGATTGGTGTGGCCAAATGGTTTGAGGGTCTGTTTTGTACGTTGTATTTTCGCCCTGACCAGCATATAAGATGTAAAGAGCATCAACCTCGCTGTCATGATTCCAATCATAATCAGCAAAATCAACTTGCGCATCAACGGCTCTGCATGCTTCTTTCACCATTTCCTCAGGACGAATATCCTCTCCAGCTTTATTATTTGCACCGTAATAGGCATAAGAATGGGACAGGTTGATAGGTCCCTTTACGTCAAAAGTCAAATCAAAAAGTCCATTACTTTGAGCCTTGAAATAATCTTTTACACTGCCCTTAAAACCAAGTTCATGCTGAAAATTGGGCGTATTACAAATGTTTTCATAAAGAAAAGGCGTATGTTCAGGAAGAAATTGCTTGTCTGGAAATTGCACTAAAAGCAGCAACGCCTTTTTTATTTGTAGTTTGTTTTCCTGTAATATCTTAGCAGTAACCAATCTTCTATGACGTCTAACCTGATTGATTTGACTTCGAGTGACAGCAGCGGTACGCTTTAGATTCGCTAAATCTAATGCTTCAAAGCCACCCAAAACAGAATTATAAATGTATTGCTGTCCGTCTTCTGCCTGCATATAGTGAAGATATTCGTCGCCAACAAGCGTCGCCAAAACCTCACGTCCATCCGTTAAACGAATCGTCGTATATCCCTTTCGCTTTGCAGGAATAGCATTTACACAAAGCGTCATACAGAGAATGAGGAGAAAAACAAAAGCTCGCTTCATCGTATTTCAAAATAGTAAAAAACTTATTGAATGGACTTCACTGTAAAAGACAAAGTTGGTAAAATTCGTATTGACGTCATTCAACTACAGCCTTTCTTGTCACAAAGATAAATAAAATGAACCATTGCATGAATAAAAATGAACAGAAAAGCTGCATTATCGTTTTGAATCTTCATTGATTTAACGTATCTTTGCAATCACAAACACAACTATTTCTTATGGAAAACAAACTAAAAGAGTCGGTAGAATTACCTGACAACGCTTTCAGAGAACTGAAAGAAGGAGAAGAGTATCAACCTGTGATGAACCCAAAACAAGTATATCCCGAAGTAAATGCTTGGTCAGTGACATGGGGTATCGTAATGGCAATGCTGTTTTCAGCAGCAGCTGCGTATCTTGGGTTAAAGGTAGGGCAAGTTTTTGAAGCGGCCATTCCTATTGCAATCATTGCTGTGGGCGTGTCTACCGCAACCAAACGAAACAAAGCACTGGGTGAGAATGTCATCATACAGAGTATCGGTGCTTGCTCTGGAGCGGTGGTAGCGGGAGCTATCTTTACACTGCCAGCCATTTACATCTTACAGGCAAAATATCCTGAGATGAGTGCTTCGTTCCTCAAAATATTTATGAGTTCGGCATTGGGTGGCATCATTGGCATCTTATTCCTCATCCCTTTCCGTAAGTATTTTGTTAGTGATATGCATGGAAAGTATCCCTTTCCTGAAGCTACGGCTACAACACAAGTGCTCGTCAGTGGTGCGAAAGGAGGCGCACAAGCTAAACCTTTGCTCGTTGCAGGATTGGTTGGTGGCGTGTACGACTTCATTGTTGCTACGTTTGGATGGTGGAATGAAAACTTCACCTCACGTGTCATGGGCTGGGGAGAACAAGTGGCAGACCAGGCAAAGCTTGTATTCAAGGTCAATACTGGTGCCGCTGTCATGGGATTAGGCTACATCATTGGACTCAAATATACCTTTATTATCTGTCTTGGATCATTTGCCATATGGTGGCTTATCGTGCCAGGACTCTCCTTATTCTTTGGCGATACCATCCTCAACATTGGTGGAACGGTTGTTTCGATGCCTGTAGGAGAGATGTCACCAGAAACCATATTTGCCACTTATGGCAAGAGTATCGGTATCGGTGGCATTGCCATGGCTGGTATTATTGGCATTATCAAGAGTTGGGGAATCATTAAAAGTGCCGTTGGATTGGCTGCTCAAGAGATGAAAGGCAAGGACAATAGTAAGAAAGAAGAAATACGTACCAGACGTGACATCTCGTTCAAAGTCATCGCCATCGGGTCTATCGCTACCATTGTCATTACCTTCTTGTTCTTCCTCTTCGGTGTGATGAACAACTTTACCCATGCACTCGTTGCCATTCTCTTGGTTGCTGGTATTGCCTTTTTGTTCACTACGGTAGCTGCAAACGCCATAGCTATTGTTGGAAGTAACCCCGTGTCGGGCATGACTTTGATGACTTTAATCCTTGCCAGTGTTGTCATGGTTGCAGTAGGACTTAATGGTCCTGAAGGTATGTTGGCAGCCCTCATCATGGGAGGCGTTGTATGTACTGCACTATCCATGGCTGGCGCCTTTGTTACCGACTTAAAGATTGGATATTGGTTGGGTACGACGCCTGCCAAACAAGAAACATGGAAATTCCTTGGAACATTGGTAAGTGCTGCCACCGTGGGCGGAGTA
Organism: Hoylesella timonensis 4401737 = DSM 22865 = JCM 15640; assembly: GCF_000455445.1. Taxonomy (GTDB): domain Bacteria; phylum Bacteroidota; class Bacteroidia; order Bacteroidales; family Bacteroidaceae; genus Prevotella; species Prevotella timonensis. Next base: position 30,569 of record NZ_HG417096.1, read on the forward strand.
ATGATGCTGTTAAACCAAACTTACGGCTTTGACCCTGAACAACAAGGTCATTTAGTTGCTCCACAAGCCAACGCTATGGCTGCTGTAATAGAGCCCATGATGAACGGTGCTGGTGCACCATGGTTGCTTTATGGCATAGGTGCATTGATTGCTGTTGTGCTAACTCTCGTAAAGATTCCCGCATTACCTTTTGCTTTGGGCATGTTTATACCATTGGAACTCAACATACCTCTACTCATTGGTGGTATCATTCACTGGTTTGTCATCTCTCGCAGCAAAGACAAACAAACAAATAAGGCACGAGGCGAGAAAGGAACCCTGCTTGCCAGTGGCTTCATTGCAGGTGGAGCATTGATGGGAGTGGTCAGTGCATTGCTCCGATTTACAGGATACAATCCTATCAATCCCGACTGGTTGGCGAACCCATTATCGCAACTACTATCACTTGCTGCCTACTTGCTCTTGATTAGCTACTTTATCATGGCTACGCGAGTGAAGAAGTAAGCCACCTCTTGGGCAGCAGCCAAAAGATAAAAACACAACATTTGGCACATACAACTAACAGCTCATGGCACACCACTTTTAGGATTTGAAAAAGGTGTGAACATGAGCTGTTATCTTGATACACAATTGCTACAGGAAGCGCAAAAAGCTACTGACCGCTTCATCACGTCATCACAAAGATTGTCGGAGTATGGGTTGGCGAGACTGTGAGATGTCACGTCCAAAAACAAAAAGCCCACTGTATGTATCATACAATGGACTCTCATTGTCGGGGCGACAGGATTCGAACCTGCGACCGCCTGTTCCCAAAACAGGAGCGCTACCGGGCTGCGCTACACCCCGCTTGCCTTTCATTTCTGAATTGCGAGTGCAAAGGTAATAGATTATTTCTGATTACCAAAACATTTTGATGTTTATTTTTCAATTTTTTGCACCAATATCACTGGCATCATAATGCACTACCTTATTAACCAACGACCTTGAGAAACCATACATACAAGGCATGGACAAAAACAAAAAGTCCTCATCCAATCATTCTTGATGCAGATGAGGACTTTCTGATATCAACTGTGTTGTGCGTCATTCAATCACTATTTGAATTACAACGCACGAACGATGAGACTTAGCGATAGCTACGCTAAAATGCCCTGTTGTTGGAAAACTTTTTTAAGAATTTGCACACCACGTTCAACCTGTTCAATGGTGTGTGTCGCCATGAGCGCAAAGCGCACTAAAGTATCTTGTGGAGCACAAGCAGGAGGAATCACTGGGTTGATGAACACACCATGATCGAAAGCCAACTTTGTCACCATAAACGTTTTGTCGATATCGTGTACATATAATGGAATGATAGGACTTTCTGTATCACCTATCTCAAAACCCTCTTCCTTAAATCGACGTAACGCATAGCGAGTTACCTCCCATAGCTTCTCTATACGCTCAGGTTCGGCTTGCAAGATATGCAATGCCTTTTGAGCGGCAGCTGTTGCGGCAGGTGTGTCAGAAGCACTAAAGATGTAAGTTCGGCAGGTATGCCGCAAAAAGTTAATTGTATCTTTGTCTCCTGCGATAAAACCACCAATAGAAGCAAGACTTTTTGAGAATGTTCCCATGATTAAATCGACATCATCGGTCAATCCAAAATGGTCGCAAACGCCTCTACCTTGTTTGCCAAACACGCCCACACCATGCGCCTCATCCACCATGACAGAACAGTTATACTTTTTCTTTAAGCGAATGATTTCGGGCAAATTAGCCAAATCTCCCTCCATAGAGAACACTCCATCTACCACGATCAACTTCACCGCCTCGTGTGGAAGTTTCTGGAGGATGCGTTCCAAATCTTGCATATCGTTATGCTTGTAGCGCAATGGTGTAGCGAAAGACAGACGACGTCCATCTACAATACTGGCATGGTCTCGGTCATCACAAATCATATAGTCGTTTCTTCCCACTACCACAGCCAATACTCCTTGGTTGACAGAAAAACCAGTAGGGAAGCAAAGCGCATCTTCCTTACCCACAAACGTAGCCAACTCTTTTTCTAATTGCACATGCAAATCTAATGTTCCATTGAGGAATCGACTACCTGCACAGCCCGATCCGTATTTCTCCAACGCAGCCTTAGCAGCCGCAATGACGCGGTCGTCGCCTGTTAAACCAGTATAGGCATTCGAACCAAACATCAAAACTCGATGTCCGCCCATTTCTACTTCGGTTCCTTGTTTGCTGGTTATCTCTCTAAAATAGGGATACACTCCAGCCTCAATATATTTTTGCGGTTCACGATAGTGTTGGTAACGTTCTTGTAATTGTCCCATTTTCTTCAATTCTTTTTCCTTATTTTAATAATCAGAATGCAAAGATATAAATAATTAACTGATTTTGTCCTTTTTACAACCATATATGTTTGTTTTTATGTTTTTTATCCTTCAGCATATCGTTTATTGAACGGAAAGTAGTACATTTGCAACCATTGTCGGTGATTTTATTCAACGATTGTACGATTTCTATAAGTATTGAATGGACTGAAGATGAAGAAAATATGGTTCATCATGAATCCCATTTCGGGAACAACGAATAAAGGTGGCATACCCAAACTAATTGATAATACGTTAGATAAGACGCAGTTTGAGTATGAGATTTTAGAAACTAACCACCCGGGACATGCCTCTGAATTGGCTACCGAAGCCAAAGAAAAGGGCGTAGATATTGTTGTTGCTGTAGGAGGTGATGGCACTGTCAACGAAGTGGCGCGTGCCATTGTACACTCTCATACCGCCTTGGGAATCTTACCCTGTGGGTCTGGCAATGGTTTAGCACGCCATATGCTCCTGCCGATGAACCTTAAAAAAGCCATTCAGGTGATTAACAAATGTGTTATCCACCAATTTGATTATGGTATTATCAACGACATGCCGTTTTTCTGCACCTGTGGCATGGGGTTCGATGCGTTTGTAAGTCAGAAATTTGCCGAATGTGGCAAACGCGGTCCGATAACTTATGTACAGAAAGTGTTAGAGGAAGGATTGAAATATCAACCCGAAACATACGAAATTATTGACGACCATGGCGTTAACAAATACAAAGCTTTTCTCATTTCCTGCGCCAATGCGTCACAATATGGCAACAATGCGGTGATTGCCCCACAAGCGTCCATGAGCGACGGTTATATGGATGTTATCATTATGGAACCATTCGACCTTATCGAGGCTTCGCAAATCAGCATTGACATGTTTAACAAAACCTTGGATAAGAATTCTAAGATTAAGACTTTTAGAACAAAAAAGTTACATATTAAACGAAGCAAACCTGGGGTTATCCATTACGACGGTGATCCTGTGATGACGGGCAAAGATATTGATATTGAGTTACAAGAGAAAGGTATCAAAATCATTATCAACCCTGATGCCGATAGACGACAGCGCCAACCCAATGCGTTCCAAAGTGCGGCAGCAGAACTATTTAACGAAATTAACGTCGTTCGAGAGGATATTTCAAAGCAGACGCGCCATATTCAGGCGTTGAGTCGAGTGCTACAAAAGAAACTGAACATATAATCTCGTTGGAGTGAGGAGCGCATGAAGGCATGAACAGCGCAGAAAACAATCACTACTTTTACCGTTCAACCCTACAAGTCGTTCTTAAATTTGCGCATCAATGCAAATAAAACGCATGGGTTAACGCCTTGTACCACTCACTCCTTTGCCCTCGTTCGTCCAACAATGTACACTCTTTTATTTCCAAACAGTCGGGACGAAATTTTGTAAAAGCCATGAGACAGCGTTTGGGTTCTTTTCGCAAATGGGTTTTAATTTTATATTGTTTGTACAGGTAAAGTCCTGCAAATGCTGCCTCTGCCACAAACTTTTCCATATTATCCGTGGGCAACACCACACTAAAAATTCCCCTACTCGAAAGCAACAACTGAACACCCTTGCACAAATCCTTATACGGCAAGCTACAGGCGTGCCTCGCCAATGCCTTTTGTTCATCCGGATTGCGCAAGCTATCTATAAAATAAGGTGGATTAGTCACAATGGCATCAAACTCCTCTGTGGCGTTCAACTGTTGCAAGGGCACATTTTCTACTGCTATTCTATCAGCAAAAGGTGATGTAGCTACGTTTTCCTCAGCCTGCTTACACGCCTCGCAATCAATATCTATGGCGACGATACGAGCCTGTGGATAGCGTTGTGCCATCATCAAAGCAATGAGTCCAGTGCCTGTTCCGACATCCAAAATGCGCTGTCCGCCTTGCGCCCACGCACCCAACAACACACCGTCAGTACCCACTTTCATGGCACATCTGTCTTGTCGCACCTTAAATTCTTTCAGTTGAAACCAATCGTTACTCATGCTGCAAACTTAGTCATATTTTTGGGAAAAACGTTCCATCGGGTGCTTAAAAGTAGCAAAAAATCACCAATTCTTATTTTACTACTAACGGCGCATCCGACAGTTGGAAACCGCCAGTAGCGACAAGTATAAAATCTTTGATTTTAACAGAGTACACTTACGCTTCTTAATTCATGGCTCCAAGCATGCCAAGGCATACACCTTGGGTTCACACTCCATTAATGAGACTATTTCACTCGGTTAATGGAAATACATTGGTATGATAATATTACCAATAAACCTAATAGAGAAGAAGAAATAAGTAATCCCTAAATACACATCTGTCAAATCTCTCAATTGCTCTCGTTTTGCCATTTTTCGAACGGTAGGCCAGTAATATACGAGGCATAAAAAAATCCATGGCTCTGAATATTGATATAATCCACGAAACATGAAAAACACATTCACAATAACTAAGGTAATGAGAGATTTGTCATACCCATAGTCCTCTTCTAATTCTTTGAAAAACTTTTTCATCTTGCTCAATACTTTCAAACGTCAATTAAGTTTTACTATAACAAAAATAGAATATTTTTTTGAAACGTTAAAGAAATATCATGAGAAAAACGATCTTCAGCATGATGCTTTGACACTTCTACATACTCGTACATCAGAGAGCGAATAAAAATAAACCATTCTGCCTCTCGGAAAAACACAGTTCTTTGTATTTTGATTCATATTTTTGCAAAGCAAAGCACCAAACCAACAGCAATTATAAAAATAGTGACATGCTGCAAGGAAGACTTATAAATGCTGAATTTTCTTTACAAAGTGCCTCTCATAACTCGCGTGAAAACATCCAACGACAAAGTTGGTCGCAAATATGCGAATTATGAGAAAGTTTCATAACCTCTTGTTGTTTAAGATGTTACGCTCAATCCATTTCGTTTCATCCCTATTTTCATCATTTTTTGGCGATTGAAGCATTGAGATAAGCTCGCAATTTGCATGCTTTAATGCTGCTATAGTATGTAGATAATGCCTCTAATACATGTTTCTAAGACCGTAAAGTCAATGTTCCGGCATGAAAAGACGTTTATTTTGTTAAAATCAGCCCATTTTTGTATACAGTTTGCCTATTGATTTTTTCTATTTTGAAGATTTTAGATGGTCGTTTTTTGGTAAAATGATAGGACAAAAACGGCGGATGTTTTTAACCAGAAAGATAAGGATTAAAGCAAAAAAGAGCTATCGGCAACTAAACGTGGCACACATTTTGCACCATTATTTAACTGGTACTCAACCACACATATTATAAATAGTAGAAGTGCAAAGTCCTTATCTCAAGAAAAAGTAGTAACTTTGCAAACTGATAACGAAAAGAGAATATATGAGCAAGAAAAATAACGCATCTATCCAAATGATTGCTGATTACGAAGGTGACATCTCTAACTTATTCAACGTGAATGTTGAAGGAGAAGTACCCGTATTGGCAACACGCAACATGGTGATGTTTCCTGGGGTGCTTTGCCCCATACTCATTGGACGCGACAATAGCTTGAAGCTAATAGAAACAGTAAAGAAAAGTCCCAATACTACATTTGCTATCTTCTGTCAAAAAAACTCAGAGACAGAGGAGCCACAACAAGAAGACTTATATGATTATGGCGTATATGCTCGCTTGGTACGCGTGTTGGAAATACCCGGACATGGGCAAAATGTGACAGCCATTGTTCAATCGTTGGGTCGTTGCAAACTCGACAAGATAACTAAGAAGGCACCTTACCTTCAGGGACTTACCCATTTGGAGCCAGAAATACTGCCTAAGGAAGGCGACTCAGAGTATCATGCAGCCGCAGAAGATTTGCGAAAACAAACCATTGAATATATCAAAGAGAATGACGACATTGCAGATGAAGCGCAATTTGCATTAAGTAATCTGCAAAATGACGTGCTGACTATTAATTACATCTGCACCAACATGCCCTTCTCTATTGAAGACAAGATGAAGATGCTGATGGTCAACTCTATGATTGAGCGTATCTTGGTGTCGCTGAAAGTTTTGAACAAAGAAATGCAACTGCTTGAGTTGCAGAAAGACATTCGCACCAAAACACGTGAAGACCTTGACGAACAACAACGCGAATACTTCCTACAACAGCAAATTAAGAATATCCGAGAGGAGTTAGGCAATGCAGACGGCTCTCCAGAACGACGTGAATTAGAAGAAAAAGCCAAGAAGAAACATTGGAATGAGGATATTGAGGCGACGTTTGAAAAAGAGCTTGATAAGCTCGACTTGCTCAATCCACAAAGTCCAGAATATAGCGTACAGCTTTCTTATCTTCAGACTTTGGTTAGCTTACCTTGGGGAGAGTTTACCAAAGACAACCTTGATTTGCGCCGTGCTGCTCGCACCTTAGACCGTGATCACTATGGCATGGAGAAAGTGAAAGAGCGCATTTTAGAATATATGGCGGTATTACAGTTGCGTGGCAATCTAAAATCACCCATCCTTTGTCTATACGGACCTCCCGGTGTGGGTAAGACAAGCTTGGGCAAGAGCATTGCTTCTGCCATGAAACGCAAATATGTGCGCATTTCATTAGGAGGTGTACACGACGAATCAGAGATACGCGGACACCGCCGAACCTATATTGGTGCCATGCCTGGACGAATCATCAAGAGCTTACAGAAAGCAGGCTCTTCCAATCCTGTCTTTATCCTTGACGAGATTGATAAAGTGACGCAAAACACCATTAACGGTGACCCATCATCGGCACTCCTTGAGGTATTGGATCCAGAACAGAACAATGCTTTCCACGACAACTATTTGGATGTGGACTATGATTTATCCCACGTGATGTTTATTGCCACAGCCAACGACCTGAATACCATTCCACGCCCCTTGCTCGACCGTATGGAGATTATTCAAGTCAGTGGTTATATCACAGAAGAAAAGATAGAAATAGCCAAGCGACACCTCATTCCTCGTGAATTGAAAAATACGGGATTAGACACACATAGCCCAAAAGTGAAGTTCAATAAAGCTTCCTTAGAAAAAATAATTGAGCAATATACTCGCGAAAGTGGTGTGCGCCAGTTAGAGAAGCAAATTAACAAAGCACTTCGTAAAATGGCTTACAACAAAGCGATGGAGGGGAATTTAGACTACACGGACATCACAGCCGAAAAGATAGAGGGACTTTTGGGCAAGCCTCCTTTCTACCGTGACATCTACCAAGGCAACGACTATGCGGGAGTAGTAACCGGATTGGCGTGGACCAGTGTGGGTGGTGAGATTCTCTTTATAGAAACCTCTATGAGCAAGGGAAAGTCTGGCAAGCTAACGCTTACTGGTAATTTAGGCGACGTGATGAAAGAATCAGCAGTGATAGCTCTCGAATACGTCAAAGCTCATGTAGACGCCTTAGGCATTGACTACCGTGTTTTTGATCAGTGGAACATTCATATCCATGTGCCTGAAGGCGCAACTCCAAAAGACGGTCCATCGGCAGGAATCACGATTGCTACGTCTATTGCTTCGGCTCTCACTCAACGCAAGGTGCGCAAGAATACAGCCATGACAGGCGAAATTACCCTCCGTGGCAAGGTTCTCCCTGTAGGAGGAATCAAAGAAAAGATACTCGCAGCAAAGCGAGCTGGCATCACAGACATTGTGATGTGCAAGGAAAACAAAAAGGATATTGACGAAATTCCCGAAAAATACTTGAAAGGTGTTGATTTTCATTATGTGGAAAACGTGCAACAAGTGTGGGACTTTGCACTGACAGACGAACGGGTTGACCATCCTATAGATTTGACAGTCGAAGACGAGTCGAAACGACCGAGCAAGCAAATAGAAGAGGTACTTGCATAAAGCGTATCAACATGACATTTGAACTCCAACATACAGACCCTAATTCGTCTGCTCGCACAGGACTGATTACTACGGCTCACGGACAAATCAAGACACCGATTTTCATGCCTGTGGGTACGGTGGGAACGGTGAAAGCTGTGCATTTCAGTGAACTAAAGCAACAAGTCAAGGCGCAGATTATCTTGGGAAATACGTATCATCTGTACCTTCGACCAGGTTTAGAGATTCTAAAAGCGGCTGGTGGACTACATCAATTCAATGGTTGGGATCGTCCTATTTTGACAGACTCTGGTGGGTTTCAAGTATTTTCTCTCACGGGTATTCGCAAATTAACCGAAGAGGGATGCGAGTTTAGGTCACATATTGATGGCTCAAAACATTTTTTCACCCCCGAGAATGTCATGGATACCGAGCGTATTATTGGCGCAGACATCATGATGGCTCTCGATGAATGTCCTCCCGGGGATTGCGACTACCAGTATGCAAAGCAAAGTTTGGGTATGACGCATCGCTGGCTGGATCGTTGTATCAAACACTTTAAGGAGACCGAACCCTTATATGGATATGACCAATGCCTATTTCCTATCGTGCAAGGGGCTGCCTATAAAGACCTTCGTCAAGAGTCAGCAAAATATATTGCAGATAAAGGTGCAGACGGAAATGCCATTGGTGGATTAGCCGTAGGCGAACCCACAGAGGTGATGTACGAAATGATTGAAGTGGTGAACGACATTCTTCCCAAAGACAAGCCACGCTATCTTATGGGCGTGGGAACACCACAAAACATTTTAGAGGGTATCGAACGAGGTGTGGATATGTTCGACTGTGTGATGCCAACGCGCAATGGTCGTAACGCAATGCTCTTTACTTATGAGGGTACAATGAACATGAAGAACAAGAAATGGGAAAATGATTTCACTCCCATTGATTCTTCAGGATGCGACATTGACATGGTATGTACGAAAGCATACCTGCACCATTTGTTTAAAGCTAAAGAGTATTTGGCACTACAAATAGCCTCGATACACAATTTGGCTTTTTACCTCAGACTGGTAACCGATGCACGTCAGCACATCGAGCAGGGCGACTTTGTCAGTTGGAAACGAAGTATCATCGAACAATTGGGACGAAGAATATAAACGGATGAAAAGTTTCAAATCAAGAAGAAAACACCGCAGATTATTAAAAGTCGGTAGAAAAATGCATCGACTTACTGCTCCCATAGGGTCATTGTTTCAATGGCTTGCTCACGAACTCCGTTTCTTAAAGATTCTGAATCCAAAGAAATATATCAAGCGGATAGACTGGTATATCATAAAGAAGTTCATTGGTACTTACATTTTCTCTATCGCTTTGATTATCGCTATTGCGATAGTCTTTGACTTTAATGAGAACTTGTCCAAGTTCACCGAATACAAAGCCCCCGTGAGAGCAATTATCTTTGACTATTATGCCAACTTTATTCCATACTTCTCAAACCTGTTTAGCCCACTATTTGTATTTATTGCCGTTATCTTTTTCACTTCCAAATTGGCTGGCAATTCGGAGATTATAGCCATGCTGGCAACAGGTATCTCCTTTAAGCGTCTGATGCGACCCTACATGATATCATGCATACTTATCTCAACAGTGTCCTTTTTCCTCAGTGCGTATGTCATTCCACATGGTACAGTAGTGCGACAAAATTTTGATAATCTATACAAGAATAACAAAAAACGGTCGGCTGCGGATAATGTACAACTGCAAGTTGACAAAGGAACGATAGCTTATATTCAGCATTATGACAATAAAACGAAACGGGGATACGGCTTCTCGTTAGATAAATTTAAGGACAAAAAGTTGGTAAGTCATCTCACCGCCATGGAAATTCAATACGACACGATTGCCGATGCTAAGTATCATTGGACCGTGACAGGTTGGAAGATAAGAGAACTGAAGGGACTACGAGAGCATATTACCAGCGGAGCAGAACGCGACACTGTTATCATGATGGAGCCTATGGATTTGGTATATTCTAAAGGGCAGCAAGAGACGTTTACCAGTCCAGAACTTCGCGAGTACATTAGCAAACAGCTAAATCGTGGCTCAGGCAATGTGGTGCAATACCAAGTAGAATATCATAAGCGTATTGCCTCCTCCTTTGCCTCTTTCATTCTGACGATTATTGGTTTGTCATTGTCAGCTCGCAAGCGAAAAGGAGGCATGGGATTGTATTTGGGACTGGGACTTGCATTGAGCTTCTTGTATATCCTGCTACAAACCATCTCGGCTACCTTTGCCATAAATGCAGATGCTCCGCCAATGTTGGCAGCTTGGGTACCCAACATTATCTTTAGTATTGTGGCTTACTTCTGTTATAGAAAGGCGCCGAATTAATGCCACCAATGATTGCCGTCATTACTTTTTTGGCATGCGAAGAAAATAAAAGAAAAATAGAAAAATAATCCATATTTCGTCAGCACTCAATAGATTGAGAGATACGAAAGATGAATAGTAAATTGAAAATATGAAATTTGAAGAATTACCATTAAATAATAATGTATTAGACGCTTTGTACGATATGCGCTTTGACACCTGCACACCAGTGCAAGAAAAGTGTATTCCAGAAATCTTAAAAGGAAGAGACGTCTTAGGCGTAGCACAGACAGGAACGGGAAAGACAGCCGCCTATTTATTACCCATATTGAGTAAAATAGACAGTAATAACTATCCAGACAATGCCATTAACTGTCTCATTATGTCGCCCACCCGTGAGCTGGCGCAGCAAATAGACCAAGCCATGCAAGGCTTTGGTTATTATCTTCAAGGCGTGAGTAGCGTGGCTGTGTACGGTGGAAATGACGGAAACCGATATGACCAAGAAGTTAAAAGCCTACGATTGGGAGCGGATGTGGTGATTGCTACACCCGGACGGCTGATTAGTCATATCAACATGGGTAACATAGATATGAGCAAAATCAGCTTTTTCGTGTTGGATGAAGCCGACCGTATGCTCGACATGGGCTTTGCCGATGACATCATGAGCATTGCAAAAGGATTACCCAAAACTTGCCAAACCATTATGTTTTCTGCAACAATGCCTGACAAGATTAACGATTTGGCAAGAACCTTATTGAAAAATCCAATTGAGATTAAGTTGGCAGTCAGCAAACCTGCAGAGAAAATTAAGCAGTGTGCATACATTTGTTACGAAGCGCAGAAGCTGAAAATCATTGAAGACATCTTTAAGAAAGGTGATTTGAAACGTGTTATTGTCTTCTGTGGTTCCAAACTAAAAGTGAAACAGGTAGCGGCAGCCCTACATCGCATGAATGTAAATTGCAGTGAGATGCATTCTGATTTGGAACAAGCACAACGTGATGAAGTGATGCTTAACTTTAAGAGTGGGCAACTTGATGTACTCGTAGCAACTGACATTGTGGCAAGGGGGATTGACATTGATGATATATCTATGGTTATCAATTATGATGTACCCAACGATGCAGAAGACTATGTTCACCGCATAGGACGTACCGCACGTGCCGATAGAGACGGACAAGCCATTACCTTGGTTGCACAAGACGACACTTATTTCTTTGAACAGATTGAAAAGTTCTTAGGAAAAGAGGTGGAAAAGATTCAACTTCCAGAAGGTATTGGCGAAGCACCCGACTATAGTTCGGGAAAAAGACCACAGCGGCGTGGAACAAAGGCTAAATCTATCAGACGCAAAGATAGAAATCAGACCGCACATAAACATAAGCCTCGCCGTCAAAACGACCAACAAAATGAGACTTCACAGACGGTAGATGCATCAAAGAACAATAATGTGTCGAAGGATTCTGAACAGCGTGAAAAACAAACAAGTCGTAAAGGTCGCAGAAAGAATGTACAGGCACAGCGCAACAATCAGGCTACAAAACAGAAATCAGAGAATGAACGCACGGACGAAAAGAGTACTGAGCAGCAGCCAAAAAACCAAAACAAACGACGCACGCAAAACAGGAATGAAAATAGGAATAATAAGCCACGCTCGCAACAAGACAACAAACAGCCAAAGGTAGAGGGACGCAATAAGAAAGCTACCCAGCCCAATAACGAACGCCAGGCTAAGAAACAGCGTACCAACAAAAAGCAAAACAAACGACAAAAGCAAGAGGTAACGTATCAAGGTACAAGAAAATTTGAAGCACCAAAGAAACAACAAAAGACTGAATCAGGATTCACTTCAATCATTAAAAAGCCATTACGCTGGCTTAAATCCTTGAGTAAGAAATAAAAATGAGAGCACTTCGAGTGCTCTTTTTTTTATGGCTTTCACGAATCGGTGAATAATGTTTCCTCGGAACGATGATGAGTCAAGGCTTTTTAGAAGCGACACCACACCTCTGAGAATTGATGAGTTGTGCCAAGAATAACAGACCCTAATCCCCAAAAACATCAAACACAAGAAACGCAAAATCTTGTACTACTTTAATCTTTATCATACATGTGAGGCAAAGCTCTTAATTCTTGATAAGTGGTCTTGATATCTTCGGGGGTGATATCAAATGAGCGATCTACCTCACGTGGTGAATCTTTCAGGGAATGATAAAAGAGCCAATCATAAGTTTTCTGAAGATAAAACAACCGTGCAGGTGCTCCATGTCCTCCTCCTTGCATCCAGTCGTACCGCAAAAGGTGGTCCATGCCCTTTTGTTGCAAGTAGTCAACCACCTTTTTTGATTCATTAATACTCACCGCCCTATCCGCTGTTCCATGCATAATCCATAGTGGCACACGTCCTAATCCGTCCTGATTCTTCAGCGAGCAACCACCACAAAACGCCATTGCGGCAGCGATTTTGTCGGGATAGGTTCCTACAAAATCCATGGTTCCATATCCTCCTAAGCTCATGCCCAAAACATAAACTCGGGTACTATCCACCCGATAGTGACTCTTCATCCATTCTAAAAGGTCATTCAACTTATTGGGACTCCATGCTCCACCAGGATTTTGAGGTGCCACTACCAATGTAGGAATTATTTTTCCATGATCAATCGCATCCAACACTCCATATCTACGAACCTTGTTCAAATTACGACCACATAAACTGGCACCATGCAGAAAAATAATCAAAGGAAAATCATGATCGTCGTCTATATAGTCCGCAGGCTTATAAAGCCAAAAAGAATAACCGCCTGTAATCACATTCTGTTGCTTTTCAAAAGTGCCTTGAGGCTTTAACGATTGAGCCGAAGCACTAAGAACACAAACCAGTAAATATAATGAAAGGAGAGAAGATCGTAAAAACACTTGCATGACTCAACAGATAGGATAATGAAACATATTTCTAAACGCGGCAAATATAATAAAAAAATGACGAACTACTCATCACAAATATCAGGAGATTTTGCAGCTCACTGAAGAATCTTCGCACTGCAACTCGGTTCTTTCATTGAAAAAAGAGGGTTAATTGTGAAAAACAAGACTTATTTCTTTGGTTTCAACAGCCAATCTTACGGCTGAAGCGAATTGCATGGTTTGTGTTCATGCCTTACCTGATTCGTTGCATTGGTTGTAGAAAAAATATCCCTTTAATGAAAGTGCTACATCATTTACAGCATTATCATCCATAGTAAAGATATTCACAGCTTTTGTCTTATAATTTTACCAAAAAACGGCTATCTAAAATCTTCAAAATAGAAAAAATCAATAGGCAAACAGTGTACAAAAATGGGCTGATTTTATCAAAATAAATGCCTTTTTAAGTTGAAACATAGATTTAACGCTCTTGGAAACATACATTAGAGGTGTTATTCACATGCTTCAACGGCATTAAAGCATGCAAATTCCACGCTTATCTCAATGCTTCAATCGCCAAAAAGTGGTAAAAATGGGAAAGAAAAGCAGTGTGCTAAGTATAATGTGTTCAATATCAAACAGTTGCAAACATCGCTCATAATTCGCGTATTTGCGACCAACTTTGATGTTGGTTGTTTTCACGCGAGTTATGAGAGACACTTTGTAAAGAAAATTCAGCATTTATTATCAATCCATAGCGCATACTACCAATTTAATAAACGCTGTTGTATTGGTGTTTTTTTCGCTGTACACTTACTCATCTGTCACACGAAAAAGGGCAGATGTCTTATTTGGTAACTTCTATCACTCTAAATACACCATCGCCATTGAGGTCGGGTTGCATCACGATAGGGTAGAACTGTACGCACGAAGCCTTGTCCACCGAAATGTCTTGATGCGTATCTGTGAGCAATCCTGTGGCACTGTTGATGCGAAATACTTGTATGACATTGCTGTCTCGACATGCACACAACAAGAATCGACCGTTGGGGGTGATATTGAAATGGCGTGGATGTATGCCTGTGTGCTGATAGCCCACCTTGGTCAACAGCCCTGTGCGGTTGGCAATCTTAAATATAGTGATGCCATCATTTTTCAGTCGATTGCTGGTGTAAAGAAAACGTCCATCGGGCGAAACATGAATGTCTGCACCTCCTCGCGCACCTACTTCGTCAGACAATATCTCTTGAATTTTCTTCATCTTTCCGAAGTTATACAGATAAACGGTAACGACTCCAGACAGTTCACTCATGACATAAACAAATCTGCTGTCAGTGCTAAAAGCAATATGACGAGGTCCAGAGCCTTTGGTGAGTTGTGCTGTCACCTTCTGATCTCCTAATGCTTTCATGTCTGTAAGCTCAAATCTTAACAACTGGTCTGCGCTAAAATCAGTAGCTAAGACGCCATTGCCATCGGGTAGAAATCGGGTACAATGGATATGTGGCATATTTTGGCGTTGTGCATCAGGTCCATTGGCATGCCCCTTGAATTGTTGAGACATGGGTTCCAATGACCCGTCAATGTTTAAGGGAAACACACTCATAGACCCACCCGAATAGTTGGCGGTGAGGAGAAGATTGCCATTGGTTTCCACATAACAAGGATCTGCACCATTTGTTGGCATACTCTGGCGTAACTTCATACGCCCTGTTGCTTGGTCAAAGGTAATGGCATGGACTGACGCAGCGTCCTCTGAATTTTCGCTCACCGCATAGATCATTGCGCCATCTGAAGAGAGAGTGAGGAAGGAAGGATTGCTGACTTCTAACGTATCCAAAGGGGTAGCTTTGCCCGTAGATTGGTTGAAGTCAAACGAATAAATACCTTTGCCTGTTCCATTGGCATAAGAACCGACAACGAGCTTAATGTTGTTTTGTGCATCAAGTGGTAATCCCATACAAAAAGTGAGAATGATGAGAAAAATGTTTCTTAGTTTCATAGAGTATATTGTTATTGATAAGCCACACCGTACTAATATATATATAATAAGGTGTACATGGTGACACAATTTGTTAAAACGGTTCAAAGATATTCATTTTTTCAAACAATGGCAATAAATAAATCAAATTTATGCATTATCAAGGAATTATTTGTATTTTTGTATCTCAGAATGAATAACATACAATTAACTCCTTTTAGAAAAGGTGTTGTGGGAGTGCAATTCCTTTTCGTGGCATTTGGTGCAACGGTCTTGGTTCCTTTATTGGTAGGACTTGACCCTGCTACGGCTTTGTTTACAGCAGGTATAGGTACTTTTATCTTTCATTTGGTAACGAAAGGAAAAGTGCCTATTTTCTTAGGTTCAAGTTTTGCTTTCATCGCTCCTATTATCGAAGCTTCCAAGATGTGGGGTATGCCAGGGACATTGGCAGGCATTGCAGGTGTGTCGTTGGTCTATTTTCTGATGAGTGCCTTAGTGAAATGGCAAGGAAGGAAGTTGTTGAATCGCCTTTTCCCACCCGTAGTGATAGGTCCTGTGATTATTTTGATAGGTCTGTCGCTGTCGGGTTCGGCAGTAAATATGGCGAAAGAAAACTGGTTATTAGCATTTGTTGCTCTGGTCACCGCCATTACTGTCTTGATGATGGGTAAGGGTTTGCTCAAATTAGTGCCTATCGTGTGTGGAATCATCGTCGGTTTCATTGTGGCAGCCCTACTGGGTGAAGTTGATTTTTCAAAAGTACAATCGGCAGCATGGTTTGCACTTCCTGGTTCATTGTCAAACTTTCATTGGCCCGAATTTGCATGGAAACCTTTTATCTATATGATACCCGTAGCCATTGCGCCTGTCATTGAGCATATTGGCGATGTGTATGTTGTGGGAGCAGTAGCAGGAAAAGACTTTGTTGAAGAGCCAGGTTTGCACCGCACAATGTTAGGTGATGGCTTGGCATGTTTGGCGGCTTGCTTCTTTGGAGGACCTCCAGTAACCACCTATTCGGAGGTGACAGGTGCGATGCAGATTACAAAAGTGACCCATCCACAAGTGATACGCATCTCAGCCCTCACTGCCATTGTCTTTTCGGTGATTGGCAAATTGAGTGCTCTTTTGCAGAGCATACCACAAGCAGTATTGGGGGGAATCATGTTATTGCTTTTTGGTACGATTGCGAGTGTAGGAGTACAAAATCTTATCCAACATAAGGTTGACATGAATCATCAAAGAAATGTCATCATTGTTTCTGTTACATTGACATTGGGAATCGGTGGTGCCATACTCGATTTCACCCTCCGTGGTATCTTGATAGGCGTCTTGATGGTGATTTGTCTCATGTACGCAAACTCGCTCAAATCGAGCCGTTGGAAGGCTCTTTGCTGTATCATCGGTGGCATCTTGGCAAGTTTGGTGGTCTTTTTCTATCTACCAGGTGGTGAAGGTGAACTTACGAAGATGAGTGGTATAGGATTGAGTGCCATCGTGGGTGTAGTACTCAATTTGGTTTTACCTAAAGACAAAGAGGAGGAGATGCGTGAAGGATGATGCATTTGAACTTTATTGGCAGTCACATAGGCGTGAACTCTTGTCTAAAAACAAGGAATATAGAGAGATAGAAGAAAGCTACAAGATGAGAACAGGCTTTGATTGGCTGTTATGGGCTGTGCCTTTGGTCTGCGGAATCTTCGCTTTCAAGTTGGTTGCTGGAGCGAACGAAATATTGAATTGGTTGATATCGGCCGCTGTTGTCATCGTCACTTTTTTGCTATGTGTTTGGATCAAGGCCACACTTTCTGGGCATCGGTCTCTGTCAGAAGTAGAGGAAGATGTCAAAAAGCAAGCCTACGAAGAATTTAGGCATAGATTAAATCGGTCATAATGGCATCACTGATATAAATTCCTTCTGTCGTTAAACGAATATAATCGTTCTCAATTTCCATGAGATGTCGGTCAATAAACCTTTTTGCCTGTTGGAGTAAGAAGTTCCGATAGTGAGGAGTAAGGGATGAGAGGCGAATACCTTGAGAGGTTCTCAGGGCAGTAGTCACGAGGTCATTGTAGCGAGTATCGGCATCCAACCATTCCTTTTCTGCTGGAATCTTGCCTTGTTGAATGGCTGTAATGTAGGTCTTTAAGTCAGAAACATTCCATTGTCTTGACTCGGTGTTATATGAATGTGCCGCTGCTCCAATGCCCAAATAAGGAATGGCATGCCAGTAGCTACTATTGTGGCGACTTTGTTTTCCTGGTTTTGCAAAATTGCTAATCTCGTAATGTTCGTAACCAGCTGCTTTGAGATGATGAACCAATGCTTGATACATCTGTCGCGAAAGTTCGTCATCGATTTCATGAATCTTATTGCTTTTTAATAGTTGGTTGAGTGGTGTGCCTTCTTCGTACATCAAGCTATAAGCGGAAATGTGCTCAACACCTAAGTCCAGTGCTTGCAGAATGTCCCTTTCCCAAGCTGCCAATGTCTGGTTGGGAAACCCAAACATCAAGTCGATGCTGATATTATCCACACCTATTTCTCTTAATCGGTTGACAGCCGTCGCCACATCCTCTGCTCGATGCCTTCTATGAAGAAAGTTCAACTGTGCATTGGAGAACGTTTGCACCCCCATACTAATTCGGTTTACAGGCGATTGTTCGAGAAAATCAACGAACGATGGTGATATATCATCGGGATTACATTCGAGAGTCACCTCGCATTGGCTACACATGGTCGACAGATTGCCATTAAAATAGATGCTGGCAATTACCTCAGAAATCTGTTGAAGTTGTGCAGGAGTGAGTTGTGAGGGCGTACCTCCACCTATATATATTGTTCGAATCAAATGGGTGTCTTCGGAAAGGTGAGTCTCTATATCAGAAAGGTAATCCCGTCTCAATCGTAACTCTTGACAGAGGGCATCTACATATTTTTGCCTTAAATGAAGATTTGTGGTTGAGTAAAAACCGCAATAGATGCAACGACTTGCACAAAAAGGGATATGAAGATATAAGCCAGCCATGATTAAACAAATACATTTGCAAAAATACTAATTTTCTGATAATACTTTTGGAACTTATTAAAAAAATGCGTAATTTAGGCGTCAACAATTTTTGAACATTTAGTACTAACCCTTTTAAATCTATAACCGATATGAGAGTATATCAGACAAACGAAATCAAAAACATTGCATTGCTTGGCAGTGCGGGTAGCGGCAAGACCACACTTGCCGAGAGTATGTTGTATGGAAGCGGCATTATTAAGCGCCGTGGTACGGTAGAAGCAAAAAATACTGTAAGCGATTACTTCCCCGTAGAGCAGGAATATGGGTATTCTGTATTTCCAACAGTTTTTCATGTGGAATGGAATAACAAGAAATTAAATATCATAGATTGTCCTGGAGCCGATGACTTTGTGGGTGGAGCTATTACTGCTTTAAACGTTACGGATCAGGCTGTTATCTTGATTAACGGCCAGTATGGTCCAGAGGTTGGTACGCAAAATAACTTTAGATATACCGAGAAGCTCAAAAAGCCTGTTATCTTTTTGATTAATCAGCTTGATTCTGACAAGTGTGACTTTGATGTTGTCATCAATACCATGAAGGATATTTATGGTTCCAAGTGTGTTCAGATTCAATATCCTGTACAAACTGGCTCGAATTTCAACGAGATTATCGACGTTTTGTTGATGAAGAAATATTCCTGGAAAGAAGAAGGTGGTATGCCAATTATTGAGGAAATACCCGAGGAAGAGAAAGAGAAAGCCCTTGAATTGCACAAAGCTCTTGTCGAGGCAGCAGCCGAAAATGATGAGAGTTTGATGGAGAAATTCTTTGATACAGAAAGCCTAACGGAAGATGAATTGCGTGAAGGTATTCGCAAAGGCTTGGTGACGAGAAGTATTTTCCCTGTATTCTGTGTTTGTGCAGGGCAGGACAAGGGAGTTCGTCGCTTGATGGAATTCTTGGGAAATGTTGTTCCTTTTGTGAATGAGATGCCTAAAATCCATAATACACGTGGTGAGGAAATTGATCCAAATTCTGATGGTCCCACTTCTTTGTATTTCTTCAAAACGGGTCTTGAACCACACATTGGCGAAGTATCTTATTTCAAAGTAATGAGCGGTAGTGTGAAGTCGGGTGATGATCTCATCAATGCAGATCGTGGATCGAGAGAGAGAATCGGTCAATTGTATGCCTGCGCAGGTTCCAATCGTATAGCTGTAGACCAACTAAATGCTGGCGATATTGGTTGTACGGTGAAGCTAAAAGATGTGAAAACAGGAAACACACTCAATGAGAAAGATTGCGAATGGAGATTTGACTTCATTAAATATCCCAATTCAAAATACAGTAGAGCGGTGAAAGCTGTCAATGCTGGCGACACGGAGAAGGTCATGGCAGCCTTGTTAAAGATGCGTCAAGAAGACCCCACTTGGGTAGTGGAGCAATCTAAGGAGTTGCGGCAAACTATTGTCCATGGACAAGGAGAGTTCCATTTGCGTACTTTGAAGTGGCGTCTTGAGAATAATGACAAGCTACCAATTGTCTTCATGGAACCAAAGATTCCTTATCGCGAGACGATTACCAAGCAAGCACGAGCAGAATATCGTCATAAGAAACAGTCGGGAGGAGCTGGTCAGTTCGGTGAAGTTCACTTGATTGTTGAGCCTTATGCCGAGGGAATGCCAGATCCTACTCACTACAAGTTTAACGGTCAGGAGTTCAAGATGAACATCAAGAGCAAAGAAGAAGTTGACCTACCATGGGGAGGAAAGCTCGTATTCATCAACTCCGTTGTGGGTGGTGCCATTGACCTGCGTTTCATTCCAGCCATCCAAAAAGGAGTTATGGACTGCATGGAGCAAGGTCCTTTGACAGGAAGTTATGCCCGAGACGTTCGAGTTGTCGTCTATGACGGTAAGATGCACCCCGTTGATTCCAATGAATTATCCTTTACTTTGGCGGCACGACATGCCTTTGCTGATGCGTTCAAAAATGCAGGACCAAAGATTTTGGAGCCTATTTATGATTTGGAAGTGTTTGTTCCTGGCGATTATATGGGTGATGTGATGAGTGATTTGCAAGGTCGACGTGCACTCATTATGGGCATGGATAGTGAGGCTGGTTACCAGAAACTGGTTGCTAAGATACCTCTAAAGGAGCTTTCCAACTATTCGATAGCTTTAAGTTCGATTACGGGCGGTCGTGCTTCATTTACAACCAAGTTCTCAAGTTACGAGCTTGTACCTAATGATTTGCAGTCACAGCTTATTGCTGAACACGAAGCAGAGAAAGTTTCGGACGAAGATTAAAAATAAATTACAATGTAAAGGAGATGTACGAATGTTTAATTTGTGCATCTCTTTTTTTGAATAGGTAGTAAGTTGTTCCCAATAACTATCTTTTTTATGACAAAAGCATCTCTTTAATTGCATTAAAACAACTATACTTTTATTTTTAGTTAATATACCATAAACTGCTCTTTTTATTTAACATGATATTGTTAATGAATTAAGAGAATTGTTATCTTTGTACTATATGAAAAAGAGGACGATTTGGATTATCTCAGTCATCATGGGAGTTTCTTTCCTTGTGTTGCTATTTTTACAGCTGAAATATTTTCAGGAAATGGCAGATATGAAGAAAGAACAGTTTGACGAGTCTGTCAACAGAGCTTTGAACCAAGCAGCGCGTAATCTTGAATATAACGAAACTTTCCGATATTTACAGAAAGATGTCAATGAAACAGAGCGCCGAGCTTTCATTCAAGACTCTATCGGAACGCGTTCGGGAAAGCCCGATGGAACGTTGCAACAATCGCATCAATTCTCTGTAACGGGAAAAGATGGGACGATGTATTCGGCGTTTGAGCTAAAAACCATTACGGTAAAACCGTCTCAAATGCCTAAGGGGATGATTTTGCAAAGCGATAAGAACTCCCTTTCGGAAGCTACAAAATCTTTGCAGGAGATAGTGAAAAATCGTTATGTATATCAGCGTGCACTCTTAGATGAAGTAGTGTATTCGATATTGTACTCAGCCTCTGAAAAGCCTTTGAAAGAAAGAATCAATTTTAAGTTGCTCGATCAGGACTTAAAATCAGAGTTAATGAACAATGGAATCAACATACCTTATCATTTCAGGGTGACCACCCAAGATGGGAGAGAGGTTTATCGATGCTCTGATTATTCTGATGATGGCGAAGAGTACACCTATTCACAGGTGTTGTTCCGTAATGACCCTGCTTCAAAGACAGGCGTGGTGCGATTGCATTTCCCGGATATGAACAGCTATATCTTTTCCTCTGTTCGGTTCATCATGCCCGCCATTGTGTTCACTGTGATTTTGTTGATAACTTTCATTTTTACAATTGTGATTGTGTTTAGGCAAAAGCGTTACACCGAAATAAAGAACGACTTTATCAATAATATGACGCATGAACTGAAGACACCGATAGCCAGTATCTCGTTGGCAGCGCAGATGTTGAATGATAAGAGCTTGACCAAAAGCGAGGCAATGCTGAACCATCTCGGTTCTGTGATACAAGATGAGACTAAACGTCTTCGGTTCTTGGTTGAGAAAGTTTTGCAAATGTCAATGTTCGATCGCAAGAAAGCCGTTTTCAAGAAAAAACAATTGGACTTGAACGAATTGATAGAGAACATTTCGCATTCATTTGCTTTGCGTGTTGAACATACGGGAGGAAAGATATATACCGATATAGGCGCTGTTGATTCTACTATCTATGTGGACGAAGTACATTTCCAAAATGCTATTTTCAACTTGATGGACAATGCGGTGAAATATGGGAAACCCAACCAGCCACTCAATATCTTCTTGAAGACATGGAATGACAAAGAATATTTGTATTTGTCCATTCGAGATACAGGCTTGGGTATTAAAAAGGAAAATTTAAGGAAAATATTTGAAAAGTTCTATCGCGTGCATACAGGTAATGTACATGATGTAAAAGGCTTCGGCTTGGGATTGGCGTATGTGAAGAAAATCGTCAATCTACATGGAGGCGACATCTCTGTAGACAGCGAATATAAAAATGGGACCACGTTTACGATTAAGCTCCCAGTGATTAAAGATTAATAATTATTCATTAAAACAAATAAGATTATGGAAGAGAAATTGAAAATCCTATTGTGTGAGGACGATGAGAATTTAGGAATGCTTCTTAGAGAGTATTTACAAGCGAAAGGTTATATTGCTACCTTGTGTCCAGACGGTGAAGAGGGATATAAAGAGTTTTTGAAAGATAGATATGACATTTGTGTATTGGATGTCATGATGCCTAAAAAAGACGGTTTTACTTTGGCGCAGGAGATAAGACAAGCCAATGCGGAAATGCCTATCATCTTCCTTACTGCTAAGGTATTGAAAGAAGATATACTCGAAGGTTTCAAGATTGGAGCAGACGATTATATTACCAAACCCTTCTCCATGGAGGAATTAGTATTGCGCATTGAAGCCATCTTGCGTCGTGTTCGTGGCAAAAAGACGAAGGAAAAAACGGTTTATCAAATCGGTCGCTTTGTTTTCGATACCCAAAAACAATTGTTGACCATAGGAGATAAACAAACGAAGTTGACAACCAAAGAAAATGAATTGTTATCATTACTTTGCTCTCATGCCAATGAAATATTGCAACGCGATTTTGCTTTGAAAACCATTTGGATTGATGACAACTACTTTAACGCACGCTCCATGGATGTTTATATCACAAAGCTGCGCAAACACTTGAAAGATGATGACCAAATAGAGATTATCAACATTCATGGTAAAGGGTACAAATTGATTACTCCCGAAGAGGATTGATAAGCTCGTATAAGGTTGTTATGTCAACAACTTCTACAAATATGAATAGGCATGGAATAAAGTTTCATGCCTATTTTGCTTCTTCTTCCAGCACGAAGCTATAGACTCTGATGTTCTTGGCTTTGCAATTTGTGTCCATGTATGATTGACGGAACTAAGTAAAATAGACTATTTTGGACACCAAAACAGTTTGTTTTACCTGCCAAAACAGACTGTTTTCCTTAGCTGCATCATTATAGTTTTATAAGGCTCGCAAAAAACTTTTGTTCAAACAAAAAAGAATTGACGCTTTTCTATGGCGAATACTCTTATGGAGCGGTAATAGCGTGTCATTGTGTTATTGGCGACAAGAGAAGTGAACAATTAATATCTGTTCTGTTTCCTTGATAAGTAAGTATAGGCAACGATACCCAACACCACAAAAAATAGTCCCAAGAATAAAACCCAGTAGTAGCGAGACCAACCTGTGATGTACGAGAGAAGAAAAACAACTACTCCAGCATAAACACAATATAAGCCGAAGCTTGGCGCCATTTTTATTTTCTTAAGAAACCTCTTCATGACAGCAAAAGTACAAAAAAGATTTGGTAGACTTACGAAAAAGTGGTAACTTTGCACCGCATTTTGCAAAAATAATATTTATTAATAAATGAAGTAATATGAATCATTACGAAACCGTTTTCATTTTGACTCCCGTTTTGTCTGATGAACAGATGAAGGAAACGGTCGCTAAATTCAAGACTCTCCTTACTGATAATGGTGCCGAGATTCTGAATGAAGAGGCTTGGGGACTTAAGAAACTGGCTTATCAAATTCAGAAAAAGAACTCAGGCTTCTACTGTTTGTTTGAGTTCAAAGGTGAGCCAACATTAGTAGACACACTCGAAGTTGGCTTCCGCCGCGACGAGAAAGTAATCCGTTTTATGACTGTTAAATTGGACAAGTATG
Source organism: Hoylesella timonensis 4401737 = DSM 22865 = JCM 15640 (assembly GCF_000455445.1). Taxonomy (GTDB): domain Bacteria; phylum Bacteroidota; class Bacteroidia; order Bacteroidales; family Bacteroidaceae; genus Prevotella; species Prevotella timonensis. Next base: position 54,819 of record NZ_HG417096.1, read on the forward strand.
CTGCACAGTATGCTGAGAAGAGAAAACAGAAGTATGCTAACAAGAAGGAGGCTTAATTATGGCAGAGAATAAATCAGAAATTCGTTATTTGACTCCACCTTCAGTGGATACCAAGAAGAAAAAGTATTGCCGTTTCAAAAAGAGTGGCATTAAGTACATTGATTATAAGGATCCTGAGTTCTTGAAAAAGTTCTTGAACGAACAGGGTAAAATTCTTCCTCGTCGTATTACTGGAACTTCATTAAAGTACCAGCGACGTGTAGCACAGGCCGTAAAACGTGCCCGCCAGATAGCACTGCTTCCTTATGTAACTGATTTGATGAAATAATTAAGAGGAGGAAACAGAATGGAGATTATATTAAAAGAAGATATCATCGGTCTTGGTTACAAGAACGATATTGTAGATGTTAAACGTGGTTATGGTCGTAACTACCTGATACCAAAAGGTAAGGCTGTCATTGCTTCCGAATCGGCTAAGAAAGTTCTTGCAGAAGATATGAAGCAGCAAGCTCATAAGTTGGCAGCTAAGAAAGCAGAGGCAGAGAAGAAAGCTGCTGCGTTGGAAAATGTAGCATTGGAAATTTCTGTAAAGGTATCTGCAACAGGTGTTACTTATGGTTCGGTTACTGCTGCGACAGTTGCTGAAGAATTAGAGAAGAAAGGCTTTGCTGTAGACCGAAAGATTATCACGATGCGTGATATCAAGAAGGTGGGAGAATATGAAGCTACTATCCACTTCCATAAAGAGGTTGAAGTGAAAGTTCCTGTTACCGTAGTAGCAGAAAATGCTCCTAAGGCAGAGGTAAAGTCAGACAATGTTGATACAGAGAAAGAGACTGGTAAGACAGTTGACGCTGTAGAGACAGCAGAACTTGAGCAGAAGGAATCTGTTGAAGAAGCTGACGATACTAAAACCGCAGAATAAAAAGCTGCTGAATAAGCGGTGAAGACGCTTAATTGCAGTGAACCAATATTAGATATTGATACCAATTGCACTGTAAAGCAAATCTATAGGTGTCCCGATGTGTCATTAAACCACATCGGGATTTTTATTTTTCCCGACTTTAACTGTGCTTTACTATTATTCCGCATTAAGCTTCTTGTGATTGATAAACGTTTGTAGGCTTGGATGTATGCCCTTTGTGGGCTGGAATTATCAAATCATTCATTAGTATTACCCACGGGAGATAAAAAAAGACAATACACGAATTAGGTATGTTCGTGCATTGCCTTTATGTCTTGAAGTCTTTGTGGAAAAGACTAACGACTCCACCAATGCCTTTTGCGTTTTGGTGGTTCTGCTGCATGTACCTGTTGGTTCACAGCTTCTCGTATCAAGTCTTTTATCGTTTTATGGTCATGAATCATATGATATATTTGTCCCCAATCAAGTAATCCACCAACGTTTCTATCGTCAATAAAGAGGTCTGCTTTCAGTTTTCGCGAGAAGTGATTGTTATTCTTAGTACCATCTTCCTCGGGGTAATCACGATTGACAGCCCAAAACTCAACTCCTCGTTCTTTGCACCAATCAATAGCCTCTTGTAGAAGCTTACCCTCTCGTACACTCCATAAGATTAATCGGTGGTGATCTTTTATCAACATCTTCAGAGTTTCCGTTGCAAAAGGAAGCTCTTCGCCAATCTCTGGATAGCGATGTTCAACGATAGTTCCATCGAAATCTACTGCAATAGTCATAGTGCAAATCTTTAAGCGATATCAAAAATTGATGAAAGTAATCTTTAAGTTAATCAAAAAGCTGTATTTTTTTAACTCGCTATCGTTTTATGGAGGTGTCGTTTTTGTCTCCGTAATGGCTATTGGCATAGTTGCCGTAGCTTCCATAATTGCCATAATTACCATAACTACGCTTGCTATAATGCCCATATTTTCCGTATTTGCCATACCTTCCATAGCCATAATAATAGCCATACTTCTTCTTGGACATATCAATGCCATTGATTACAATTGACATCTGTGGAAGCTTCTTCTCTTTTGCAAGAGTGTTAATGAGAGTGAAACTCTCTTTAGGGGTATAGTCAGCACGACACATGTAGACCGTTGCATCAGCGACACGTCCAATTTGGAGTGTGTCTGTCACCAATCCAACAGGAGCAGTATCAATTAATATGTAATCATAGTGCTGTTTCAGTTGGTCGATGATGAGCTGCAAGGAGGGTCGAGCTATCAGTTCTGCAGGATTTGGAGGCACAGGACCCGATAACAGTAATTCAAGGTTGTTGTTAATACCTGAAGGTAAAATCTGACTTTGTATCTCTGCCCAAGTAGGCTGCTCTTTGGTCAATAGCATCGTAACACCATGATGATGATCGTCTATTTCGAACAATTCTGCCAAACGTGGCTTACGAATATCCAAACCTACCAAGATGACTTTCTTACCTAATAGTGCGAAGCTAACTGCAAGGTTGGAGGCGTTGAAAGTTTTTCCTTCACCCGATGTGGTAGAAGTAAACATGATGACTTTTTCATTCTCTTTCATCATAAATTGCAAATTGGTTCGCATGCTACGGAATATTTCTTCCATCTGATTGTTTTGGTTCTCATGAACCACAATGTCAGCTTTGGTTTTAGCCGATTCGCTGGCTACTGCCACATCTGCTAAAATTGGCAGCTTGGTTAGTTTGGCGACATCGTCATGACCCTCTATCTTATAGCGGAAGAATTGTATCAAGAACAGAATTAAAGAAGGAATACCCAATGCTATGAGCAGCGCAATTAGGAATATCATCGTACGTTTTGGACTTACTTGTCCGCCAGTTGCAGGTTCATCAATCAAGGTACCCTTGTCTGCGGTGGCTGCCAATGAGATTGAGTTCTCTTCTCGCTTTTGTAACAACATGAGGTAAAGTCCTGATTTTACATCCTGCTGGCGTCCTATTTGGGTGAGCATGCGCTCCTGTTCAGGACTCTGAGATACTTGTCCTTGGTATTTACCATATTGCGAAGCCACGCTATTTCGTTGTATTTGTAGTCCTTTTTTTGCTTGGTTCATAGCTCGATGAATACTGTTATTCAAATCATCCAGCTGAGAAGTAAGCGGTGTAACTGTTGGTGAGGACTCTGAAGCACTCCTTAAAAGTTTATTCCTCTGAAGAGCAATTTCATTATACTTGTTAATTAATCCGTTAACAGTAGGGTCGGAAATACCTACATTGGCAGGGAGTGTTTCGTATTTTCCGCCTGGCCGCCCCATACTTTCCTGAACGCTGTTAAGCAGTGCCACCTGTGTGTTTGCTTCGGCTAACTTCTGGTCATATGCGTTGGCATTGTCCATCGCCTGAGCAGCATTCATTTCTTGGTTGACCATTCTGTTGCGTTTCTTATAGCTTTCTAATGCACCTTCTGTAGCTCCGAGCTCTGCACTAATCTTCTCTAACCTGCTATTGATGAAGGCTTCTGTATTGCGGGCTATTTCGTTTTTATCTATGTTCGCCTGTCGATTATAACAAATAACTATCTGTCGTAGATAATCTTTTGCTCTATAGGGAATTTCATCTCTCAGTGTGAGTAATGCAATGCTATTGCCTTTGTTACTTTGCGCAACATTAAAGGATGATCTGAATTTAGCAGCCATCGCTTTAGGAGAAACAATACGGACTTTGAAGCTCTCACCGTCTTTTAACGAACCTGCATTTCTACTATTGAATGTTAGGATTCCTGCTTTGGTAGCTAAGGTTGCTGGAAGTTTGTTGATGGTTTTATCAATTGTATATGCCTTCTGTGATTGCTCATCTGTTGCATTGTAATTTCCTGTGACATGAAAAGAATTACCTTCTCGTTGTATATACAAATTGATAGCCGTGGATAGCTTGTCAAGATGAGCAGGGTCAATATCTACATCAATGGGTTGGTTTTGATACATCAGCTTATCTTTCACCCTGCCTTCTGATGTGTAAAGGGTGTACAACTTCAAATCTCTAACAGCTTGTTCTGCCAGTGATAAGGAAGATAAAATTTCCATCTCATTTTCAATACCTGCCGAGTTGGTCATCATTCCTAAAGTCGTGGTGTTTAATGCGCTATTTCTGCCACGTCTGTAATTATCCTCTTCTTTAATCAGCATTTTAGCATTTGCTTGATAGATAGGCGTTGTGTACCTTAGATATATTGCTGCAAGTCCCAAGCAAATGATGAGGGATAAGACAAACCATTTCCAGTTAAAAACAAGAGTTGTATAAATGGTTTCAAAATTAAAAAATGAACTTTCTTCTTGTTCATCAATCTTTTTCACTTCTTGGTTTTTGTTATCTTCCATTTGAATAAATGTGATTATTTCATTACTATTCCAAATACTTACTTATTATATAGCTTCAAACTATTTCTTATTTTGTGTTAGCTCAAGTAGATATTGTCCATAAGAATTCTTCTTCATCGGTTGAGCTATTTTAATGAGTTGTTCTTTTCCTATCCAACCTTTTTTGAAAGCAATCTCTTCTAAGCAGGCTACTTTCAACCCTTGGCGTTTCTCAATAACTTCTATGAATGTGCTGGCTTCAGACAAACTGTCATGAGTACCCGTGTCCAACCATGCGAAGCCTCGTTGCAATGTCTGTACTTTTAGTTGTTGTCTTTCAAGATAGATTTGATTAACGGTAGTAATTTCTAACTCTCCACGTTCGCTTGGTTGAATGTGCTTGGCAATATCTATCACTGAATTAGGATAAAAATAAAGTCCTACTACAGCGTAATTGCTTTTTGGGGCTTTTGGTTTTTCTTCAATACTTAGACATTTTCCTTCCTGATTGAATTCTACGACGCCATATCGCTCTGGGTCGTTGACATAATAACCAAAAACAGTTGCTTTGTTTTCTTTTTCTGCGTCTGCAACAGCCGTGTAAAGGAGGGATGAAAAACCAGAACCATAAAAGATGTTGTCTCCCAAGACCAGACAAACGGATTCATTGCCGATAAATTCTTCACCAATGATAAATGCTTGCGCTAAGCCATCGGGACTTGGTTGTTCCGCATAGGTAAACTTCACTCCTAAGTCTTGTCCATCTCCTAACAGTCGCTCAAAACCAGGTAAATCAAACGGAGTTGATATAATCAGAATTTCACGAATACCTGCCAACATTAGTACAGATATGGGATAATATATCATGGGTTTATCGAAGATAGGTATCAATTGTTTGCTGATACCCTTCGTGATGGGATACAAACGTGTCCCTGAACCGCCTGCTAAAATAATTCCTTTCATGAATGTAAAACTTAGTTCTTTTATTTACCTATACGTTAAGGATAAGGTAGTGTACAACTTCATCAACGGCAACTTTACATAAACTGGGAGTTGTGCGACTTGACTCAATCAGGGCATGAGGTTCCAATCTTGCGTGCCGTTGCGCACATATATGGCACAAAGATATAAATAATAATTGAATAGGGAAAGTGAGAAACCTGAAATTGTTGATTTTGTTTTGTATTTTTATTGTTTTGTCGTAACTTTGTGGAGTATTCCGTGAGATAATCTCATGCGAAGAAAAATATTATGTTACATTATCATGATGAAATTTTTATCAAATATCTTTGACAAAAAGGGCAAACAAGAGAAAACTGGTGGCATGGAAGACTACATGACACTGATTAGGGTTTACTTTCAGTCTGCAATGGCAGCGCAATTGGGAATTAACAACTTGAAAATGTTACCTGACTTGCGCACGTTCAAGACAACATTAAAAGTTCCAACTGTGAATAACAAATTAGGTGTTGGCGAAAAAGTACATTGTAAGAAAATGCTGAAAGATATCTACAAGACAAACGACAATTTCTGTAAGGAGATTGATCAGAGTATCCGTCGTAACTGTCGCAGAATGGAAGATGTTCAGACCTACCTTTTGCAATTTCAAGGGTTTACACAGGAGCTGATGATGCTGATAGGTAATCTGATGAAGTTTAAGTTACGAGTTCCTTCAATCTTTAAGAGTGCTATTTATACTATGACCGAAAAGACCGTCAACGATATCTTCACTAAGAACGATTATACAGATGCTGCTGCAATGAAAGCGGTTGTCACCATTAGGAAGTATAATAATCGTTTAGGGTTCTCGCAAAAGTGGGTTACTGACTTCGTGTATCAATTGGTGATGTTGGCAAAGAAAGAGCCAAAACCTGCTGATAGTGAGCAGAAATAACATTTGTTTTTCAGCATCATTGACTTTTATAAATTCACTTTTGCAATGCTCTGTGCTAAAGTAAAGCGTAAAAAATATGATGGATAATTTGTGATTATCAATTTATTAAGTTAAATTTGTAACCAAATTGTAAATCTATGAATGCGAATGAGAAGACTTTATCGCTTTTCACCACACGTGTCAGGCAAATGATTCTCCAATATCAAGAAATGAAACAGGAGAATGATGGCTTGTACGAAATGGTGGATGAGCAGAATGCGAAGATAAAAGAACTCGAAGCACAGCTGGAACAGGCAAAACAGAATTACAATAGTCTCAAGATGGCAAGGATGATTCAAGTATCTAATGCGGATATGGATGTTGCGAAGAAAAAATTATCCAAGCTCATCAGGGATGTCAATAAATGTATCACACTACTGAGTGGAAAATAGTCGGAGTGATGGCAGGAGACAATAGAGATAAGCTACAAATAAGATTACATGTTTACGATACAGACATGAGCGTAACTGTTCTGAGGGATGATGAAGAATATTATCGCCAGGCAGCAAAACTCATCACGGAGACTGTAAATACGTATTCCTCTCTTTTTAAGACCAAAAGGAGTGAGAAAGAAATACTCTATATGGCACTGATCGATATTGCGTTAAGATACGAGAAAGAGTCTGGACGCAATGACGTGAAGCCTTTTCATGAAATGATGGCACAGTTAACGACCGAGATTGAAGAGGCATTCAAGAAGCAAATTCCTTGATTGAATCGATGAACTGCTTGATGAATAACTGAGAGAACAGCCTATTTGTCTTTTACCTTTTTGGAGTAGAGCCTGCATTGATTGTATGGAAATCAATCTGCTACCAATCTGATTTTTCATTTCCACGCTAAAGTTTAGAAATGAAATTAAATTTATATTATATAATATGGGTACAATTATCACAATGATAATAGCCATTGCCGTCATTGGAGCAATAGGCTATGCAGTTTATCAATACGTTGTTAAAAAGAAATACAATGAGATAATAGCGGCTGCAAATAAAGAAGCAGAGGTTCTCAAAGAAAAGAAACTGCTGGAGGTTAAAGAAAAGTTCTTGAATAAGAAGTCTGAACTTGAAAAAGAAGTTCAAAGTCGTAATCTGAAAATCCAACAGAGTGAGAATAAACTCAAACAGAAAGAGCTTGGCTTAAATCAGAGACAAGAAGAGTTGGCTCGTCGTAAACAAGAGGTTGATAGACAACAACAGCGAATAGACAACGAAAAGAAATTGTTAGAAATAAAACAAGCCGACCTTGATAAACTTCAGTTACAAGAACGTGAGAAACTTGAGGAACTATCTGGTCTTACTGCTGAAGAAGCAAAGCGAAGATTAGTGGAAAGCTTAAAGGATGAGGCGAAAACAGATGCTGCCAGTTATATTAACGAGATAATGGACGAAGCGAAACTGAATGCCAATCAGGAAGCAAAGAAAATAGTTATCCAGACAATTCAACGTGTTGCCACTGAAACAGCTATCGAAAATTCTGTCAGTGTTTTCCACATCGATAATGATGAAGTGAAAGGTCGTATTATTGGAAGAGAAGGACGAAACATTCGTGCTTTAGAAGCTGCTACAGGGGTTGAGATTGTTGTAGATGATACACCTGAGGCTATTGTCATTTCCGCATTCGACCCTGTACGACGTGAGATTTGTCGTTTGGCACTTCATCAATTGGTAGCGGATGGACGTATACATCCTGCTCGAATTGAAGAAGTGGTGGCAAAGGTGAAGAAACAACTTGATAATGAAATTATCGAAACAGGTAAGCGGACAGTAATAGACTTGGGTATCCATGGACTTCATCCTGAATTGGTGCGAATTGTTGGAAAAATGAAGTATCGTTCAAGCTATGGACAGAATTTATTACAGCATGCGCGTGAGACAGCAAACCTTTGTGCGGTCATGGCAGCTGAATTAGGTTTGAATCCTAAGAAGGCTAAACGTGCGGGACTTTTGCACGATATAGGAAAAGTGCCTGACGAGGAAAGTGAGTTGCCACATGCTCTTTATGGAGGCAAGATTGCCGAGAAGTTCAAGGAAAAACCAGAGATAGTCAATGCGATTGCTGCGCATCATGATGAAGTAGAGATGCAAACGTTGTTGGCACCCATTGTTCAAGTTTGTGATGCCATATCTGGAGCTCGTCCAGGTGCTCGTCGAGAAATTGTAGAGGCTTATATCAAACGTTTGAATGATCTTGAGGCAATTGCGATGAGTTACCCTGGAGTAACCAAAACTTATGCTATTCAGGCTGGTAGAGAGCTTCGTGTTATTGTGGGAGCAGACAAGATGGATGATGCGGAGACCTTAAAGTTGTCGGATGAGATTGCTACAAAGATTCAAAATGAAATGACGTATCCCGGACAAGTTAAGATTACTGTTATCCGCGAGACGAGGAGTGTAGCATACGCCAAATAACTACATTTGAGTTTATCGTCTATAAAATAATTGACCGTATTTGTTACTTAAAATACGGTCGATTTATTTTATAGATTTATTTCAGAAATTACAAAGAACATGGGGGAAGCTCTTTATATCTCTTGATTAGCTGATGATATGAATGTCTTAAAATTCACTGGTAAAGTGAAATTTAATATGTTCGAAATCTTGTTGCGCCATTGATAAAACATATTGGGAGTCGGCAAGGAAGACATCTCTTCCCTCTCGATCTTTTGCCATATATTGGTATTTCCTTCTCTTGAAGTTTTCAAGTTCTTCTTCATTGTCCGATTCTATCCAGCACGCTTTATACAGATGAACAGGTTCCCATCTGCATTTCGCATTGTATTCATTTTCTAATCGGTATTGGATGACTTCAAATTGTAGTTGTCCTACGGTGCCGATAACCTTTCGTTGGTTAAACTGGTTGATGAACAGTTGGGCAACACCTTCGTCCATCAGTTGTTCAATACCCTTGTTGAGTTGTTTAGATTTCATAGGATCATCATTTTCAATGTATTTGAACATTTCTGGTGAGAACGAAGGTAGTCCCTTAAAATGAATCATTTCACCTTCAGTGAGTGTATCTCCAATTTTGAAGATGTTATTATCTGGCAAGCCCACGATGTCACCGGGATAGGCTTCTTCAATGGTACTCTTACGTTGCGCCATGAATTGAGTAGGTGAACTAAACCTGACCGTTTTCCCATTGCGTACATGAAGATATGGCTGGTTGCGAACAAACTTTCCAGAGCATACTTTGCAGAAGGCAATGCAAGAGCGATGGTTAGGGTCTATGTTGGCAGTAATCTTAAAGATAAAGCCAGTAAACTTAGGCTCCTCTGGATGTACCAATCTCTCTTCAGCTAAGGTGGGGCGAGGACTTGGTGCGATTTCTACAAAGCAATTCAACAGTTCTTGGACGCCAAAATTGTTTAGTGCCGACCCAAAGAATACGGGCGCCACTTCTGCTGCACGGTAGGATTCTTGATTAAAAGTTGGATAAACGCCATTCACCAGTTCAAGGTCTTCACGTAAACGATGAGCTTCTTTTTCTCCAACCTTTTTCTCTAACTCTTCACTCTCAACGTCTACCTCAACCTTCTCGGTGACACGTTGTTTGTTCGGAGTGAACAAATTTAATTGTTGTTCATAGATGTTGTACACCCCTTTGAAACGAACACCTTGACCGATAGGCCAACTCAAAGGGCGCACTTTAATTTGTAATTCTTGTTCCAGTTCGTCAAGTACATCGAAAGGGTCACGACCTTCACGGTCCATTTTGTTAATAAAGATAATCACTGGCGTTTGGCGCATCCTACAAACTTCCATCAGCTTGCGTGTTTGGGCTTCCACTCCTTTTGCAGAGTCGACCACAATAATGGCAGAATCTACAGCCGTAAGTGTGCGATATGTGTCTTCTGCAAAGTCTTGGTGTCCAGGAGTGTCCAAAATGTTAATCTTATAGCCTTGGTAGTCGAACTCCATGACCGACGTAGACACAGATATTCCACGTTGCTTTTCAATGTCCATCCAGTCACTGGTAGCTGTCTTCTTTATTTTATGACTCTTGACGGCTCCAGCAACTTGTATTTGACCTCCAAAAAGCAGGAACTTTTCAGTAAGTGTCGTTTTTCCTGCGTCTGGATGTGAAATGATGGCAAAGGTTCGACGACGTTGTATTTCATTCATGTTGTATTCCGTTGATGTGTTTGTTTTTATTGTTAATTGAGAAAGGATGAATTGCGAGGTGGTAGGTTGTAGAATCCACCTTATATGATTTCGCTTTCCTCTATCATCTTTGCTAAACTCTCTTCCCAATAAGGTATTTCAATATCGTAAGTTGTTTTTATTTCCGTTTTGTCCAACACACTGTAATGTGGACGTTTGGCAGCTGTTGGATAGTCTGCTGTGTGTAATGGCTTTACGTGACACGTGGTAATGTCTGCCAACCGATGAATGGCTTTTGTGAAATCATACCAACTAATGACACCTTCGTTGGAATAGTGGTAAGTACCAGGAACAATGCCCTTCTTGATGATTGTCATGATAGCTTGAGCCAAATCTCCTGCATAGGTCGGTGTTCCAATTTGATCGAAGATAACGCCCAGCTCCGATTTTTCCTTGCCTAACTTAATCATGGTTTTTACAAAGTTATGGCCATGAACGGAGTAGAGCCATGCTGTTCGAATGATGACATGCTTAGGACAAATCTGCCTAACAGCTACTTCGCCTGCTAATTTTGTTGCGCCATACACACTGTTGGGGCATGGGGTATCGGTTTCTGTATAGGGAGTATGTTGCGTTCCGTCAAATACATAATCTGTACTGATTTGTATTATCCACCCTTTTCTTTTGGCTATGGCTGCTGCCAAATAAGCGGGAGCTTCAGCGTTTAGTGCAGTAGCTAATTGTTTATTTTCCTCCGCTTTGTCGACTGCGGTATAGGCTGCACAGTTCACGATTCCGTCTATTTCGTGAGTAGTCACAAACTCTTCAATGGCTTTTTGGTCGGTGATATCCAACTCCTCTACGTCTGTATTCCACCATTGGTGTTCTTTTATTTGCTTTTCAAGCCGTTGCATCTCGCGTCCCAATTGTCCGTTGCAACCTGTGATAAGTATATTCATAAATTACTCCTCCTCAAATTGAATTCCTTGATTCTTGTCTTTGATATAATAATCGGACAGCATCCCGATGAAGGTGGTTATTTCTTCAATGGCATGGACTGTTTCTGGTGTTATCTCTTTGTGTTGTAAACGTAGAAGCATGACACCGTATAGCGCATTTAGGCACACTAATATTTCATGCTGGTCCTTTGCTCCTTTTTGTCGTAATTCGACAATGAACGGCAGTACCTTATAATATTCTGAGTTGTAAAAAGGAAAGTTCGTGCTTTGAAGTAGCTGACTGTGTAAGTCAATCAAATCTTGTAGAATGATTTCGTTAATTTGGAGATGACCTTTTTCTCGTTTCCCCTCTTCGTTCATCATTCTAATCAAATTGCCATACCAATCAGTCATTTCATCTTTCTGTTCGTCAGAATAGTCAAATTGAGAGATATATTCTCTTCGGATTCGAGCCAATGAGCAGTCGTAGGCTCTTATGAGATCCTCTATTTGCCACATATACAAAAGATATTCGGCAATGTTCTTTTTGCGTAATTGTTGAGATATATACACGTTGTATGAAGTTTTTTAGTATTCCAATTCGTCGCCCCTGTCTTACGTAGATGTACACTCCTTTAACAGGAATGTTTTGAATCGCAAGTGTTGCTAATAATGTACCGTATACAAATTGAAAACAGTACCGATGAGAATCACCAATGAACACAGGATAACAATGGTTCCAATGATTTTATTGATGATGATGATGCCGTTCGTATCGAACCTCCCTCGTATTTTATCTATTAGCCAAGTCAGCCCATACCACCATAATACGGCACCACCAAAGATTCCAAGATACCCACTACACATCTCAATAGGGTGGTTAGGCACCACGAAGTTAAATTGCGCAAACATGGCGATAAGCAATAAAATGATGAGTGGATTCAGAAATGTAAGCCAAAATGCCGTAATGCCATTGTAGGTATATGTGCCTTTTTTCGTGCCACTAACGTGCATGTGGTTCGTTGGGTTATTCCTAAAACTATAAATCCCAAATAGCAGTAATAACAGACTTCCTGATATTTGTAAGATAAACATATTCTTCGGATTGGTAATCAAGTCTAAGACGAAACTCATTCCAAGCCCCGTTAAAAGTGCATAGATAATATCGGAACAAGCCGCCCCTACACCTGTAACAAATCCGTACCATCGTCCTTTATTCAGGGTTCGTTGGATGCACAGAACACCCACGGGTCCCATTAGTCCAGATGCAATCACTCCAATGATTACTCCTTTCCATATCTGGTCAATGATATCAATATGAAATTCAAACGGCATACGGTATGCAAAATTGCAAAAATTATGCGATATGGACAAATTTATAGATTAAAACTTTGGTTGAAGTTATATTTTTAATAACTTTGCGTAATCGATTTGTTCAATTCATGAAGCGTTGATGTGTATTTAGTAAATTATTTCTATTTGAATGTTATCAAACTGGAGACTTTTAAGGAGTATTATTGACGCTTCTGCTTGTGGACGAAAGAATCCATTAATACGTTAACTTCTAAATTAAAACAATATCTAAAATGAAATCATTATCTAAATTAAAGCCGTATGTTATCGGTTTGGACTTAGGCGGAACAAACTCCGTTTTTGGTATAGTAGATAGTCGTGGAGACATTAAGGCTACGACTTCAATTAAGACACAAGGTTATGACGATGTAAATGATTATGTAGCAGCTTCCGTAGAGGCTTTGCAGCTCATCATCGACCAAGTGGGCGGTATTGATACTATCAAGGCTATGGGTATTGGTGCTCCCAATGGTAACTATTATAATGGTACTATTGAGTTTGCGCCTAATTTGAGCTGGGGACATAATGGGGTAGTACCTTTGGCGAAGATGTTTTCCGAGAAATTAGGCATTCCTGTAGCTTTGACCAACGATGCCAATGCTGCTGCCATTGGCGAAATGACCTATGGTGTGGCTCGTGGTATGAAGAATTTTATCGTGATTACTTTGGGTACAGGAGTAGGTTCTGGAATTGTTGTCAATGGGCAGCTTGTTTATGGAAGCGATGGCTTTGCAGGAGAGTTAGGACACGTAGTGGTACGTCGTGAGGAAGGACGTTCTTGTGGCTGTGGACGTAACGGTTGTCTTGAGGCGTATTGCTCGGCAACAGGCGTTGCTCGAACAGCTCGTGAATTGTTAGAAACCACCGAAGAACCTTCTTTGTTGCGCGAGATGATATTGGAAGATATTACTTCTTTAGATGTGAGCATCGCAGCAGAAAAAGGAGACAAGCTCGCACAGCATGTTTATCAGACTACTGGAGAGATGTTAGGCGAGGCTTGTGCTAATTTTGCCGCATTCAGTTCTCCAGAGGCATTCATCTTCTTTGGTGGACTTACCAAGGCAGGCGATTTGCTCATGAAGCCGCTCAAAGAAAGCTATGATAAAAATGTGTTGAAGATTTATAAGGATAAGGCAAAATTCTTAATCAGTGGCTTAGACGGTTCTTCAGCAGCAGTACTCGGTGCGAGTGCTATTGGTTGGGAAATATAACATTCTCGTCACATCGCTATTGTTAGATACTTCTTCCTCTTTTTAATTCATATACCTGTATTAAGACTGAGATGCGCTCTCAATAATTGGTATGAACGAAAGGAATAAAAAGGAAGCTTGACTTAAACCGTATCAAGGGGTGCGCTGCTTGGCGTAGCCCCTTTTTTCTTGATCTCGTCATTGCATTGTCCAGTACAAATGACAATGTTGACGATTAGGAACTTGCATTTTTTTTCTTATTGCAAGTTTAATCCTAATAACTCTCTTTGCATTGTTTTGAAATTGTATGACTTTATTGCTTGTAAAAGAATTCTTTTTGTTATAATGCAGGTTATCGGCAATATTCAATATAAATCTGTTATCGGCTGCATATTTGAAGTTAGCCATTACCATCCCTTGATTTGAAAGAATATGCCGATGTTTATGCCTATGCTACTGATAATCTTGTTAGTGTATGTTTTTTGTTTGTCATTATAGATTTTAAGAAGGATATTCTCAATCGTGATAGAAGTCATGAGTCCGATGTGGGATGACAAGTGGAGTTTTATGCCGATGCTCGGCGACATCAATAGATTGAAATCTGTATTTTTGAGGGTTGTAGAATATTTCGTGTTTGTATCTATATTGCCCTTCCTAATGATACCAAAAGAACCCAATTGGACGTTGACGAAGGGTGCCCATTGTGTATTGGTGAAAAAGAATGTACTGCTGACAAACACTGGCACAATCGCCAATCTGTATTGGCTGTGATAATTGTAGCCAATGCCAGCTCCGATACTCCATTGTTCGTTGATGAACCTTTCGTGCTGGTAGTTCATGCTGAAGGTGTCGTCTCCATACTTGCCTGTTCCTTTGGTGACAGTTGTGTTGACAACATTGAGACATCCCTCCCTTTCATCAAATGATGATTGTGCATGGATGTGGGTAGTAGAAAGAGTCAACAAGAGTGCTATGATGACAGTTCCTGTTTTGCACAGTTGTCTATTTGACCTGTTGATGCTTGTGGTAGCCATTATTTTGGGTACTACTTGTCGATATATCTTTTCAAGATGTCCTGATAGTTCTCAATCCGTCGGTCTCGTAAGAATGGCCACCAGCGCCGTACTTGTTCGCTATGGTCGAGATCGATGTCTATCACCACGCTTTCTTCATCGTCATCGCACGCCTGATAATACAATTCTCCTTGTGGACCAGCCACGAAAGAACTGCCCCAAAAGTCAATGCCATTGGTTTGTCCAGAAGGGTCGTCTTCGTGTCCAACTCGATTTACAGTGATCACTGGCAGTCCATTGGCTACTGCATGCCCTCGCTGAACGGTCATCCATGCGTTACGTTGTCGCTGTTGCTCATCTTCGTCATCGCTACTTTCGTAACCAATGGCTGTGGGATAGATGAGGAGTTGCGCTCCTTGTAATGCCATGAGTCGGGCTGCCTCTGGATACCATTGATCCCAACATACCAATACACCTAAGCGTCCTACGGAGGTGTCAATAGGGTGGAAACCTAAATCTCCAGGTGTGAAATAAAACTTTTCATAGTAAGCGGGGTCGTCAGGTATGTGCATCTTGCGGTATTTACCAGCGATAGTTCCGTCTTTCTCAATCACTACAGCCGTGTTGTGATACAGGCCAGGAGCTCGTTTCTCAAACAAGGAGGTAACGATGACGACACCTAATTGTTGGGCGAGCTTGCCATAATACTCGGTTGATGGACCGGGTATCGGTTCTGCCAAATCGAAGTTGTTTACATCTTCCACCTGACAGAAGTAGAGCGAGTTGTGCAACTCTTGCAGCACGATAAGTTGTGCGCCACGCTGCGCCAAGTCGGTGATATTCTCGGCTATTTTCTTTTTGTTATCGTCTACACATTTTGTGTTCCGCAATTGTAGTATTCCTATTCTTATTTCGTTCATTTTTTAGTTTTTAAGTTTATGAGTTTATGAGTTTTTTAGTTGACAAGTTTACGAGTTCATGAGTTTTTTAGTTGACAAGTTTACGAGTTCACGAGTTGATAGCTTTGCCAATCATAAAGTTCAAAGCTCAATATTCAAAGTTCAAAGTTATCGGTTGTTGCATGGTGAGACAGTGAAGCGAGCCATGCTGTTTAATCACGGTTGTGGCATCTATAGGAATGATGTCGCAGTGGGGGAAGGCTGTCCCAATGATGTCGAGTGCTTGCTCATCCAGTTCGTCTTGTTGATAGGTAGGAACTATCACCGCCCCATTAATGACAACGAAGTTGGCGTAAGTGGCTGGCAGACGCTCACCTTGGTAGTGGATGGCTTTGGGCATGGGAAGTCTCAGTAGCCGATAAGGCTTTCCATCAATCGTTCGGAAAGTTTTCAACTGTTGTTCCATTTTTTTGAAGTCGTTGTATTGCACGTCCTCCTCGTCATTGGTACCTATATATAATAAGGTGTCATTTGGGGCAAAGCGCACGGTGGTGTCTATGTGTCCATCCGTATCATCACCCACCAGCTTTCCATGGTCTATCCACAAAATGCGGTCGGCGTGCAATCTGTCGAGCAACGTTCGTTCTATTTCTTGCTGTGTCAGCGGTTGGTTTCTGTTTGGAGCGAGCAAGCAGAGACTGGTGGTCAGGATAGTTCCCTTGCCGTCGCTTTCTATGGAACCGCCCTCCAAGACAAAGTCGTTGTAATCTACATATTCGCCTTTTACAGCGTTTTGCGCTACAAGCTGCCTGTTGATACGATTGTCCTTGGAAGCTTCAAACTTGTTTCCCCAACCGTTAAATTGGAAATCTAAGAGTAGGGGAGCAGCCTTGTCGTCTTTGGACAGTAAGGTGATGAAACCATGGTCGCGAGCCCATGTGTCGTTGAGAGGACATTCTACGAACCTAATTCGTTGGCATTCCTGTGCCGTGAAGTGACGTTTCGTCGCTGCCACATCCTGTGTGACAATGAGCACCTCCTGATATCTTGCAATCACCCTTGCCAGTTGTATTTCGGTGTCAATGATGTCTTGCAAATAGGGTTGCCAATCGGTATGGGCATGTGGCCATGTCAATTGCACGGCTTTTTGCGGCTCCCATTCAGCTGGCAGGTAGTATTTTACGTCTTGTAAATCCATTTACAAATAAACTATGCTTTTAATAATTGTTACAAATATACATGAAAAAAATGAGTTGTGGTGCGATTTCTTCAAAAACCTATGTTTGGTGCATTATATTTTTACGAATACTCATACCGAAAAGAATTGTCTTTTTTAATATTATTATTTGGTAGAGATATACGTTGTTTTTGTCCTATCATTTTACCAAAAATCGACCATCTAAAATCTGCGAAATAGAAAAAATCAATAGGTAAACGACATGCAAAAATGGGCTGATTTTATCAAAAACGATGCCTTTTCAAGTTGAAACATTGATTTTACGGTCTTGGAAACACGCATTAGAGGTGTTATTCACATGCTTCAGCCGGCTTAAAGCATGCAAATAGTAAGCTTATCTTAATGCTTCAATCGGCAAGAAATGGTAAAAAGACGAATGAAAAGAGAAAACTTAAACGTAATGATCTCAATAACAATGGATTATGAAAGTCGCTCATTTCTCGCGTATTTGCGACCAACTTTGGCGTTGGTTGTTTTCACGCGAGTTATGAGAGGCACTTTGTAAAGAAAATTCAGCATTTTATTTCCTTCCAAGCAGCGTACCTCCAATTCTTCACACAGATATTCACACAGAAAAGAAACATTCATATCGTTTTTGTAAGTTAGTTGACAATCAGTTTATTTTTTTTGTGTAAATTTGCCAATGTATGATAGAAATCAAGGATGCCACCATTACCGTAGCAGGAAAGACGCTGCTCGAGGATTGTTCTTTTATGGCAAGAGAAGGACAAATAACAGCTATTGTGGGATGTAAGAGTGAGGCATTGACTGCCTTGGTACACGCCTTTTTGGGCTTTCTTCCTTTGAATAAGGGGTATGTATCCATAGACGGTGAAGAAATAATACCACTCTCTGCATCTTTTTTTAGGCAGAAGATAGCGTATGTTCCTGTAAATTTCGCCTTTGAAAACATGCAGGTATCCGAACTCTTGTGCACGCTCATGGGTAATTCTCTGTCAATGATGAAAGAGCAGAAGAAAGCACTTTGGAAAGAATGGGAAGCTTTAGCCATTGAGAGAAGTTGTTATGATGCAGTATGGGAGTCTCTCCCTGCTGATGTCCAGCAACGCATCGTACTATCGGTGGCAGGAATGTTAGACCGAAAAATGATTCTTATGAATCAGCCAACTTTGTATCAAACAGAGGAAAGTCTGAAGATTGTTACCACGTATATAAAAAGTTTGAGGTCAGAAGATAGCGTCGTATGTTTCACTACCATGGACGAGGAGAGTGCTCAGGTGGCTGATGTAATAGTAAAATTAACAAAGTAAAGAAATGGAAATCACGTTCATGCAATATGTGTGGGGATTTTTGCTGTTGCTTATCCCGTGTTATGTGCTGTATCTATATCATTCTACCTTACTCACAAAGACAGTGAGAGCCACCGTTAGGATGATGGGGCTACTCCTTGTCTTAGGATTTCTGCTGTATGAAGTGATGGCACTGAACCAGTGGGGCATAACCCTTTTGTTCGCTTTGCTCATGGTGACGATAGGTGCGATACTCACGATGAGACGTGCTAAATTACCTATTCGGCAGTTGTTTGTACCCGTAATGGCTGGTACGCTCACAGGCGTCTTGGTAGTTGGGCTTTATGTTTTGTGGCTTGTCGTGGGTGTAAGAAATCCATTGGAAGTTCGTTTCCTTATTCCTGTTGTCGGTTTGTTGACGGGGCATTTGATACAAGTGAACAGTCAGGCATTGCACATTTATTTCATGGGCTTGCGTCATCACAGCCAGCTCTACCATTATCTATTAGGGAATGGCATGAAGCATTCTCAGGCTCTTGGCTATCTGTTTCGACGCACCATAGAGCGAGCAGCACTTCCTAATATCTCCACTATGGGGCGGATGTTAATAGGTGTATCTCCTATTGTTTTATGGAGTATGATGTTAGCAGGCGCAGGCGTTTTTACTGCCTTAGCTTTCCAGTTGGTGTTGTTGATAGCCATGTTTAGTGCTTCGATGATTTCTGTCATTGTTACGGTGATGGTGTCACGCAGATATTTGTTGGATGATTATCATCAATTGAAGGGCGATAAGCCACATCAACAAGCAGAATGAACTGTTTTGTTTAAAGATGCGTGTAGTTTTTGTGATAGTTCCTTGTCCGTAACTGTCCTACGTTATCAATCATTGTCTCTTCGTAGAGAATTGGTTCAAAGAAAAAAATAGAACCAAAAAGACATTGGTAAAATTACAAAAGAGATAAATGACAGAATAGAAAATAAAGTTAAACAATGCCTTGGGAGTTGCATAATTGAGCTAAAAGCAGTATCTTTGCAGCATCTAATCGAATAATAGCGTGAAGATAAAAGAAGTGGTGAGTGCCCTTGAACGATTCGCGCCTTTGCCCTTGCAAGCAGATTTTGATAACGCTGGGTTGCAAGTTGGACTGACAGAGGCGGAACTATCAGGGGCTTTATTGTGTTTAGACGTGACCGAACCGATTGTTGATGAAGCAATTCGGCTTGGCTGTAATTTAATTGTAGCACACCATCCGTTGATATTCAGAAAGCTGTCGTGCATCTCCAACCAAAACTATGTGCAGCGTACTGTCATGAAGGCAATACAGAACCACATCACAATAGTGGCGATGCATACCAATATGGATAGTGCTAAGGGTGGCGTAAACTATAAAATAGCCGAAAAGTTGGGGTTGCAAAATTTGTCTTTTATAGGCAAAGAGCAAATAGTTGACGGTGTTACAGGAGGTGAGGGGGTTGTTGGAACCTTTGCTGAAGGACTGGCAGCCGATGATTTCATCTCTCTACTGAAACGTGTCTTTGAGGTCGAATGTGTACAGGCGAACCAACTATTGCGTCGCCCCATCAAGCGTGTTGCGCTTTGTGGAGGCTCTGGTGCATTTTTGTTGAGTGAGGCTCTACAAGCAGGAGCTGATGCGTTTGTAACAGGCGAAATGAGTTATCACGACTTCTTTGACATGGAGCAGCGCATTCAATTAGCAGTAATTGGTCATTATCAAAGTGAACAGTTCACGAGTGAGATTTTTAAGGAGATTATTCAAAAAGAGTTTCCAGAAGCACATTGCTGTATATCCAGTATCAACACGAATCCCATTATCTATTTCTAAAACCAAAATGTCATTGTGGAAGAAGAAATGTAGTGGTATATTTTGAATTACATAGTATCAATTATTCAATAACAACAATAAAACATGGCAAAAAAAGATCCTACAGACTTATCGGTAGAAGAGAAGTTGAAAACTCTCTATGAATTGCAAACAACCCTCTCGTCTATTGATGAGAAGCGTGCTTTGCGTGGTGAGTTGCCTTTAGAAGTCCAGGACTTAGAGGACGAGACAGAAGGTTTGACTACTCGTATGGAAAAAATTCAGACTGAAATAGATGAATTTAAGAAGGCTATATCTCAAAAAAAGGCTGATATTGCCAATGCGGAATCGAGTGTAGAGCGCTACAAGAAACAACTCGATGAGGTGAAGAACAACCGTGAGTACGACACGCTGACCAAGGAAATAGAGTTTCAGAGTCTTGAAATAGAACTCTGTAACAAGAAAATTAAGGAAGCACTCATAAAGATAGAGGAAAAAGAAGCCGACTTAAAAGAAGCCGAAGCACTGCTTAGTGATAGAAAGGTTGCGCTGAAAGAGAAGAAAGGTGAGCTGGATGAAATCATGCAAGAAACTCGTGATGAGGAAGAGGAACTGAAGGAAAAAGCCAAAGGTTTAGAAGTGACGATAGAGCCTCGTTTGCTTTCCAGCTTTAAGCGTATTCGTAAAAATGCACGTAACGGATTGGGAATTGTCTATGTACAGCGAGATGCTTGCGGTGGCTGCTTTAACAAAATACCACCTCAGCGGCAGTTGGATATCAAGATGCACAAGAAAGTGATTGTGTGTGAGTACTGTGGCCGTATTATGATTGACCCCGAATTAGCTGGTGTTGAGGTAGAAAAAACAGCGGTTGAAGAAAAGCCGAAGCGCAAGCGTAGCATTAGGAAGACAACAAAAAAAGCTGATGAAGCTTAGCCAAATGCTATAAAGGTGGTGGAGGAGTACACTCGTCAAGGTTCGCTAATATGCAAGCTTCGACAACTTCTCCCACTCAATATAAAACCAAGGAAAAGGTGGACAGCTTTATCTGACAGTGTTCTGTCATTCGTTTGGTAAAGCAAAGGCATCTTTTCCTTGGTTTATTTTGTGCCGATTTATCAACAGAACTTATACAGTGACACCGATTGATATGGGCAAAATTTTGTTTGTAGATGGCACCTTATTTGCAAATATCTATGAGGTAAATTACAGTTTATAATCCTCTTGCCTTATAGATTTTATCTTTTGCATTGTTTATTTCTTGAAATTTCTTTTGCGCAGCCTTGCGAACATCGTCCCCTAAAGTGGAAACTTTGTCAGGATGATGCTTCAGAGCCATTTGTCGATACGCATTCTTTACCTCTTCATTGGAGGCAGAAGGAGAGACGCCCAACACACGGTAAGCAGCTTCCAGACTGGAAGAACTGTCTTTGAGGTTGAGCATTGAGTCTACATCGGTGGCAGAAAGTCCCAAATTGATGGCAACTTCTTTGAGCACATTGATTTCCTCGGTTACAACATGACCATCAACTTGTGCCATGATGACCAAGAAATTGAGCAGTTGTAGACGCTCTGGGTAAGCCATTTGGCTACGTATTTCGAAGCATGCCTGTTGGATAGTGGATTGGAATCGTTGCCACCCCATTTGCTTTTGTTGTTCAAAAAGTTTCAGAACAATGTCCTCTCCTTGCTTTACAGCGATAGCTCCAAAGTTCTGACGTAGGAAGTTTCGTAGTAATTCCATTTCAGAGTGCATCACCTTTCCGTCAGCTCGAATGATATAGGAGGCTAGTGCTAAAAACGAAAAGAGGAAAGAATTGCGTTGGCGTTCTGCTTGCACGCGCTGCCATTGGCTACCTCGTTGGTTGGCGTGAGACTGTGTTTGTCCATGCTCACGATTTTGATAAGGTTCGTTAACGGCATCTATTTCATTGTCAAAAAGCCATCCTAAAGCGAACCCCGCCAAAGCTCCGAGAGCACCACCTTGTAAAAATCCAAGTAGTCCGCCAATCCATTTTCCTGTTGCCATATATCTGTTGTATAATGTGTTTTTAGTTTTGTCTTCATAGCTGAATGTGTTTCATTCAGCCATATGAGTTAGTAGCCCTTCTTGAAACGTTTTTTAGAAAGCACAAATTCGTTGTTGGTGATCTCTTCCAAGTCAAGCGATTGATAGGAAATGTGATTATTTTTCTGCCCAACTTCACACAAAAATCCTATTCGTCCGTCCTTTTGAGCTATCATAGTGGAATAAGATGAAGGTCCAGGATGAACCAACATCCCTCTTTTCCAATGGGATGCAAACTCGAGAGCTGATAGGTGTTTCTTTCCAATTTCTTTGTAAAAGATGCCCACGTTTGTACGTTGTGGTCCAAAAGGTACCGATTGAAGAGCTAAATATGTTTCCTGACCATCAGATTTACGCACGACTGGTAAAACCAATATTTCCCCGTTGCATTGGTTCTTGATATGAGCCATATCGGGTGTTGTTTGTCGGCTGTCCCAATGACCTTCACCTTTTTTGATATTGGTAAAGGTAAAGATGTTGAACATTCTGCCTTCTGCTCTTGAGCTTAGAATAAGACTACCATCAGGAAGCTCTTCACATTTCACTTCATCACCATCTTTGCAGGGAGATTCGTCGATATTACCAAGAACTTTCCACTGATACCCAAAGTCATCGCTATAAACAATGAAATTGCCCGAGAGCGTGCAAAGACCTGAGTACAAGCGATAATATTTTCCTACTTTGACGTATCTGCTTTGATGAATTCTGCCTGAGGTAAAGAACAAAGACTGAATTGGACCTTGCTTGCGACCATCAAATAGTCGATAAATCTGCTCTGTAATCTCGTGTCCTTTGTCCCAAGTCTTTCCATTGTCATTACTGCGAAACACTGCCACTCTGTTAGGATTGTCACGCTTGCCCTGAAAGTAAACCGTTTTGCCCGCTACGCAAACAGCCAACACCTCGCTGTTGGTGCGATTGGCTACCAAACCACAATCGCCAAAAGCGTAATCCCACTGAATGCGATTTTCATCACCATGTCCGTCAGCAAGTTTGGTAATGGGTGACCAAGTATTGCCATTATTTTTACTGATGCGGTACACTAAGTCCACAGCACCGTAACCAATATCAGAACCACAATAGCGGAAATCAGAAACAGCAATCAAGTTTCCATTTCTGCATTGAGCAATGGCAGGAATGCGATATGGGATTTCGTTGGCTGAATCTGTTTCAAAAAGCAGTTGTTGGTGATGCTGGTTGTTTGAGGCTTGTACAACAAGACCAGTTATAAGTAACCATAAAAAAGATATCAATCTAAAAATTTTCATAAGTAGTGGTGTTTTTTTGTTATATAATAAAATCACGTATTGAGTTGTCCATAAGAGTTTTACTTCTTGTTTACAAATATACGTAAAAAAGCTGAGTATCTGTGATAGGTGTTAAAGATTTTGATAATAAGGGATGCTATCTAAATACATATAATTTTTATGTTCATAATTCATCTTGCAGCAATAGCTTTCAATACCATTGCTAACAATTAAATAATCGACATGAAGTAAGAAATTATAGGTAGAGATTTGGTCAAAAACTTTCTGTGTAATGGGGATATGAGGCGCTTTATATTCAATAATCATTCTGGGTTTTAATGTAAGATCGAATAAGATACTGTCAACGCGCAAGGTCTTATCGGCTATCTTTAACGAAACTTCATTTGCTAAAAGTGACATTGGATAGTTTTTGTGTTCAATGAGATAATGAATAAAATGCTGCCTAACCCATTCCTCTGGAGTGAGTGCTACATATCTTCTTCGAAGAATATCAAAAATAGTGGGCTTGTCCTTTGTACCCCCTAATTTTATTTGGTATTGGGGTAGGTTTAATCGAAACATTTTAGTAATTTTGCATTCAAATACAAAGTTAATAAAAAAGAAGAAGGTAAAAGAGATTAGTAAGAACTTTGTGAACATTTTTCAGGTGATTACTTGAGACGTTTTCAAAAATAAATTCTGCTGAACTTGTATCTCTTTTTCATTCTTTTATGAATGACATGCCAAAAGCAGGAGTCACATACGAGTCAGTAATGCGAGAATTAAAAGCTCGTCATTTTTCACCTATATATATATTAATGGGTGATGAGTCGTATTATATTGATAAAATTGCGGACTACATTGCTGAGCATGTTCTACAACCAGAACAGAGAGATTTTAATCAAAATATTATATTTGGAGCGGATGTCAACGCTGCACAAATTATAGATCTTTCAAAAGGTTACCCCATGATGGCTGATTATCGTGTAGTCATTGTGAAAGAGGCACAGAATTTAAAAGATACGGAGCTGATTGCTAAATATCTCGAGAATCCTGTTCGTTCTACGATCTTGGTGCTATGTCATAAAAATGGTACTATTGATAGTCGTAAGCGACTTATAAAAAAAGCAGATGCCTTAGGAATTGTTTTTGAAAGTAAAAAGATGCGTGAGAGTGATCTCCCCAACTTTATACTCTCTTATCTAAAGAATAAAAATATTGCTATTGATTTTAAGTCGAGTGTTATGATAGCAGATCATGTGGGCGCTGACTTAAATCGTCTCATATCTGTTTTAGAAAAAGTTCTTATATCTCTTCCTGAAAATGTTCGAGAGATTGATCCTACTTTAATTGAAAAGCAAATAGGAGTGAGCAAAGATTTTAATGCTTTTGAATTGAGAGCTGCTTTGATAAATCGTGATATTTTTAAGGCAAATCAAATTATCAAATATTTTGACAATAATCCAAAGGCAGGATCTATCTATTCCTTTCTTCCATTACTTTTTAATTATTTCCAAAATCTGATGATTGCTTATTATGCTCCCTCTAAAACAGATAATGCCGTGGCTCAATATTTAGAGTTAAGAGGAGGTTGGGCTGCTCGTGATTATATGAGTGGGATGAGAAATTACTCAGGTAAGAAAACCATGCAGATTATTTCTAAGTTTAGAGAGATTGATGCCAAATCAAAAGGTATCAACAACCCAAATACGTCAACGGGAGACCTGATGAAAGAGCTTATTTTCTTCATTTTGCACTGATAAACATACTTTTTTCGTTACTTTTTCTCTATAATCAAACTTTTCTTTTTCGCCATTTTTGCCCTTAAAGCCCGATATAATAAGACTTTAAGTGTTTTTAGTATGCTCAAAATTCGCATATTTAAGAGCAACTTGAGGGATGGTCCAGAATATGAGAGTTATGAGAAAATAAGCACTAATTTTATGCTTACGATTTCTTATTAACGTTTATTATAGTTTCCATTTCTTTATTTTTGTATTCTAAATTATATAAATGTATATTTTGTTTTATCGTTTTGTTGATTTATATTTCTATATTCTAAACAAAAAGTAGTTTGTTGTAATAATTCAAATATGTAAATATATAGATTTAGTTTCCTGTATTCATAATTATACGTACAATACAATCACATGTTTTACTATGATAACAAATAACTTACGTGTATTTTATCAAGCATTTTACAGTGAATAGGTACATAAATTGCAAAAAGACATTAGAATCTTTGTAATAAACACTGAAAAGTAACACGTAAGTGAAATATAATCAGTTATTAGCATTTTTACGTTATACAAAGTTATATGACTAAAAGACCGGTTTATGTTTATGAATTAAGAATTCAAATACCATCAATTCGTTTTGATTTACAAATGCAAATGGTTTATGTTTATATAAACGAATTTGCTGTTTGAAAATAGTTTAGGAAAATGAATTGTATGTCCAATTTAATGTTTACCTTTGTAAAATCAACGAAAATTAGTGAATTAACCTCTAAAAGCAAGCTTATGGACGAAATGAAGGATAGAATTAGGCAATTAATGTTGGCTCATCACATGAATCAACAAAGTTTTGCAGAGGTGTTAGATATATCCCCTGCCTCATTGAGTAGCATTTTTAATGATCGAACTAAACCAACACTTAATCATATTGATGCCATTAAAAGTAAATTTCCTTCTATAAATTTAGATTGGTTGATGTATGGAAAAGGTTCAATGTTTCTGGATGGCGATTCTCATGACGACCTAAAAAGCTCAAATGTCTCTACTCAATTACAACCAACTTTAGACTTTGATGATACTTCTTCTATAGATACCCACCCTTCTACGAGACAAGTTGCATCAGTACCTCCTATAAGTACAAATCCTGCTTCTTCATCTCAACAAATAAATATGAATTTTCTTGACAAAAAAGAACGAAAGATTACTGAAATCAGAATATTTTATGATGACCAAACTTGGGAGACTTTTGTACCTAAAAAGTAAAGTGTGCAATCTTTTTCCTTAATTGTTATGCTTCCTTTTTTAATAGTTTTTACGTTCCAATCTCTTCATTGATGAGGGCATTATTTTAGTTTCTTCGTTTGCCAAACCTCGTAAATTATGTTACCTTTGTATCGATTTAAGAAGTGTAGCACTGAGGGTTTGAAAGGCGTAACGAATGAATACTTCTTTTTGTGTCAATCAGCTTTGAAACTTTGGTGATGCTTGTACACATATTTATATATACAAATAAAGCTTTATTTGATGAAGAAAATTTGTGAAGACTTGCTTGTTCATTCTCTCGAGCAATTAAGTAGCAGACATTGGTTAATGCGCCTACGGTCATCTTCGCAGCTTCCAGAGATGGTGCCAGGGCAGTTTGTACAGGTTAGAGTGGATCGTTCCCCCTCTACCTATTTGCGGCGTCCCATTTCAATCAATATGGTAGATTACGAAAAGAATGAGCTATTGCTGCTAATTGCAGCAGTTGGTGAGGGAACACGACAGTTAGTGCGCTTACAACCTGGTGAACGAGTTAACTGCTTGTACCCATTGGGTAACGGCTTTACCATGCCTTCCAGTCCCAAAGAAAACTGTCTGTTGATTGGTGGCGGTGTTGGTACTGCTCCTCTTCTTTTCTTAGGCAGGCGAATAGCTGAAATGGGAGCGCAGCCAACTTTCCTCTTAGGAGTAAGAACATCCAGCGAACTTCTCGAAAAAGACATGTTTAGAAAGTATGGCGAGTTGTATCTCACGACCGAAGATGGCTCGGAAGGCGAGTCTGGCTTCGTTACAGGACACTCAATTCTTCGTCAGAAACGCTTTGACCGAATTGCGACTTGTGGTCCCAAGCCCATGATGCTCTCTGTTGCTCGTTATGCCAAAAGAGAAAATATAACGTGTGAAGTATCCCTTGAAAATGATATGGCTTGTGGATTAGGTGCCTGTCTATGCTGTGTAGAGAACACGACAGAAGGGCATATTTGTGTATGTAAAGAAGGTCCTGTGTTAAATATAAAGAAGTTGTTATGGCCGCTCTAAATGTAAAAATAAATAATATTGACTTCAAAAATCCTATTCTTACCGCTTCGGGTACATTCGGATATGGATTAGAGTATGCTGATTTGGTGCCTTTAGATCAGCTTGGTGGCATCATTGTGAAAGGTACAACGCTTCATCATCGGGAGGGAAATCCTTACCCACGAATGGCAGAGACACCTTTTGGCATGTTGAATTGTGTGGGGCTTCAGAATAAGGGAGTGGATTATTTTTGTCGTGAAATCTATCCAAAGATAAAGGACATTGATACCCACATGTTGGTCAATGTGAGTGGGAACACCCCCGATGATTATGCTGCCTGCGCTGCTCGCATTGATGAGTTGGACAAGATTCCCGCTATCGAACTGAATATTTCCTGTCCCAATGTAAAGGCTGGAGGAATGGCTTTTGGTGTGACATGTGCTGGAGCCGCCAGTGTTGTAAAAGCAGTTCGACAGGCTTATCACAAGACACTCATCGTCAAGTTGTCGCCCAATGTCACCAATGTTGCAGATATTGCTATGGCTTGTGAGGCTGAAGGAGCCGATAGCGTTTCCTTAATCAATACCCTCATGGGTATGGCGGTTGATATTGAGCGTCGCAAACCTATTCTTAGTATTGCGACAGGAGGACTTAGCGGTCCTGCAGTGAAGCCAGTAGCTTTGCGAATGGTATGGCAAGTGGCAAAAGCAGTCAAGATTCCTGTCATTGGACTGGGAGGTATTTCATCGGCAGAAGACGCCATTGCATTTATGATGGCGGGCGCAACAGCGATACAGATAGGCACAGCTAATTTTGTTGATCCCACCATAACCCTTCAGGTCCGTGATGGTATTAACCAATGGCTGGAGCAGCATGGTTGTGCTTCTGTAACCGAAATTATTGGCGCATTGGACGATTGACCCGGCTTAATGTTGCATATCTCGTTCATCTGCTGAATCCGATTAGGCTCTAAAAAAACATTTCTATGAAAATACAATGTATATTAATCAGCATAGCCTTTGCTTCTTTTTTATGCTCATGCGAGAGAGTACAAAGTTTGGAAGGGCTTGTGGTGGATGTTCATAATGTTCCTTTAGATAGTGTTTTAATTTCAGACGATCTGATGAATTTTCGTATGCGTACAGATTCGTTAGGAAGATTTAGGTATATGATAATGCTACCTACAACAAGCCGAGGTATAGACACAAAATTTAGTTTTTCCAAAAAAGGATTTATAGATCATAGTCAGACAATTAAAGTCTATCGTTCTACGAAAGTTATTGTTGTTATGGATAAAGACACACCTGAATAAACTGATGGTACAACAATCATGGGTTGTCATTATTGAGCAGACCCTAATTAGTCATACCATCGTTCATTTGTTTGTATTGCGGATTTTCACAGATTTTACATGTCAAATACGAATATCATATAAGTACATTCTACAACCGCTTATTACAACCCTGCAAAATACGTCTTCAATGCCTCCACATATTTCGTCATGGCATTACGCCCCGTGTCTGTCATTTTGCAGATAGTTCGGGGTTTTACGCCCGAGCCATCTGTAGTTTTTGATATATAGCCTGCTGTGACCAGTTTATCCAACTGTACACTAAGGTTGCCTGCCGTCGATTCAGTTTTTTCTTTGATATAGTTGAAGTCTGCTTTCTCTACATTCAGCAGAATCGACATTACGGCAAGACGCAACTGGCTATGGAGTAATGGATCCAACTCTTTCATTATTGTTGCTTTTTTGCTTTGAAGTTAAGGATATGTCCGGGGATGACAAGGGTAATGACAAAGGAAAAGACCATCAGTCCCATCTGCATAATACTTATAACTTGGTCACCAGAAACAAAGTTGCGAAGCCATCCAGTGCCAATCACTACACCAAGAAGTCCGCATATCTGTATCGACTTCTCTTTGAGTATTACGCCAGAGGTGTATGTGCCTATACCTGGCAACAACATACCCAACAAAAACATTCCGTTCCAACTCCTTACTTCTCCGAAATGTAAAAGGCAGTCAATGGCGTAGACTGCAAACATTGCACTTATAATAGCCCACACTTTATTTATAGTGTTGCTTGCATAAGTGCTTGCCACATGACTCTTGCGCTTTGCCATGTAGGTCTTTATACTTGAGACTGCGAATCCTGCTATCGGTATGGCCAAGTAAAGCCAACCACATTTTGGGTCGTTGGTTGCGCGCAGCATGACAATTACTGCCAACGATATTGCAGCACTAAGGTAGCCCCATATAAGGAAACTGTCACCATTGCCTACAGATAAATCCTTCTTTGTCTGGTTTATCATTCGAGTGATAAGCTCAAGGCTCTCCTGCTCCGAAATCTTCTTCTCTTCCATTTTCGTTACGTTATTGCGACACACTTATTGCATATATCAAGCGTGATGTGTCTGGTTAAACATTTAGTTTATTTTATAAACCATCTTTGGAAAAAGAGAAGCAAGGAGGTCGACTCTCACTTGCTTTAGCTAGCATTATTCTCTTCGAACACTGATGATTACAGTTGCAAATTTAGATAAGTTTATTTTATAAACCAAATGATTTGCAATAAAATATTCGACATTTAACTTTTGTTTACAACCGGCTGTGCTTTTGCTATTTGCTCGACAATGCTTAGTGCCATAGCCGTTTCTCCTGGCAGATAGAACATGGCTTTGCGTCTTTGCAGCTCTTCATAGAGCTGCAAGGCTTTCTTTTCGTCTTTATTATGCAATCAATACTCCGTTAATTCTAATATAATATCGTACATGGCGATACAAAGAAAAATAAATTCCACTCAGAAGGAATGTTACGGAACCCATTGCGAGCAGGTCTACAAAACGAATTTCAACCTCAGCTGGGCTTAGTGCATCAATTAGGTTCAGTACAACCTGTCACTTTCCCAGCTTTATCTCAAATTTTAATGAACTATTGTCCGCATGTATCATTTTTTTTGTAAGTTTGCAATATCGAAAGTATTAAATCGGAGGTTATGAATAAAGTAAAGATTTTATTGTTCTCGCTTGTTACAACGCTTCTTGTAGCCTGTGGAACTACACGTACAGTACCTATCACAGGGCGTCATCAAAGTTTGATGGTGTCTGATGAGCAGGTGCTTAGTTTAAGTAATCAGGAATATCGTAAGTTTATTGCGTCAGCAAAACTCTCTTCAAATGCCAACCAGACAGCGATGGTGAAGCGTGTAGGTCATAAGTTAGCGAATGCGGTAGAAACCTTTTTCCGTACAAATGGCTTGTCCAATGAATTGAGCCATTATAGTTGGGAGTTCAATTTAGTGGCTGACAAGCAAATCAATGCCTTTTGTATGCCTGGCGGAAAGATTGTAGTATATGAAGGCTTGTTGCCCTATACTCAAAACGAGGCGGCTCTTGCCGTGGTGCTTGGTCACGAGATAGCACATGCTGTTGCGCGCCACAGTGCAGAGCAAATGAGTGCGCAAATTCGTAACAACGTGGGCGTCCAGGTGTTAGGTGGTGCTTTAGGAGCAATGGGAGTGGGTTCCACCACCACGCAATTGGCTCAAATAGTGGCACAACAGGGCTTACAATTCAGAAGCTTGAAATATTCTCGTGCGCATGAGACGGAAGCCGACAAGATGGGAATTATCTTTGCAGCCATGGCGGGTTATGATCCTCGTGAAGCCATTCCATTTTGGAAACGCATGTCTTCAGGGCAGCAAGCACATAGTGACATGTTCAGTTCGCACCCCTCTGACAGTAAGCGTATTGCAGCTTTAGAGCGTGAGATGCCTACAGCGTTAACTTATTATCATGGTCATGGCAAGACTGCTGCACCCGTCTTGAAAAAAAGTACAAAACAAAGATTTAAGTCACAGTCTAACTCGAACGTGAAGTCTGTTTCTGTTTCCGACTTGTATAAGAATGCTCAATAATACGCATCAATATTTCATGGATTCGCAGGGAGTCGAGTCTTGAATCATCGTCCTATGCGCAACCGTTATATTCAACTATGGTAGACCTCATCATCTGCCATAGTTTTTTAGTTTTATGAACCTTTCACACAGTTCTATTTATCTGCCTACAGTCAACTCAAAAGGTGCACTTTTTGTCATGTTATTTCAAAATTTAAGATTTCTCTTTTAGAAAAGATACAGCCAACGAATAGCACTTCCTCTGCAGTTTTAGCGATTTTTTGTAAGAACGATACCGTAAAAAATGGAAAAATCTCTTGCACTGTCCAATCAAAATAATTATCTTTGTCAAAAGAGCAATCATTTCCTCATGTTGGAAGTTTTTACTTACTCAAGGTATGACTTATCTCTTCAATTTTTATAGTACTTCAAATCCTTAAACCAATGTTTGAATATTTATCGCAACATTTATGGCTGGTCTGGATTATCATTACCATGCTGTGCTTGATTATCGAACTGGGATCGGGCGATTTCTTTGTCACTTGTTTTGCTTTGGGGGCTCTTGTCGCCATGATTGGCGCACTGGTTGACTTGCCGATATGGCTTCAGGTCATTATTTTTGCTGTCGGTTCTGTTCTCAGCATCGTTTTCATTCGTCCTCCATTGTTACATGCTTTACATGCTTCGGGTGAGACTCGAGTCAGCAATGCCGAGGCACTCATTGGCAGGAAGGGGACAGTTGTCGAGACTATCCATGCCAATGGCAGCGGATATGTCCAAATAGACGGTGATGTGTGGAAAGCCGTCAGCAGTGATTTGTCACAAATTGAATCAGGAGAGCGTGTTCGTGTCATCAAGATGGATAGCATCATTGTTACAGTGGAACCTTGTCTATAAAAATCATAGAATATTAATCAAAGCAATAAATTATGATAGCAACTTATGTATTAGTAGCAATTGTAGTCTTGGCGTTAATCTTTGTCAAGCAAGCAATTATCATCATTCCACAGTCTGAAACCAAAATAGTGGAACGTCTCGGAAAGTATTATGCCACCCTTAGTCCAGGCATTAATGTCATCATTCCCTTTATCGATCGTGCCAAAACGATAGTCACCATGACTCGAGGACGATATATTTACAGTACCAGTATCGACCTTCGTGAGCAGGTATATGATTTTGACAAGCAGAATGTGATTACCAAAGACAACATCCAAATGCAAATCAATGCATTGCTGTATTTCCAAATTGTTGATCCATTCAAAGCGGTTTACGAAATCAACAACCTGCCTAACGCCATAGAAAAGCTGACGCAAACAACCTTGCGTAACATTATTGGTGAACTTGAATTGGACCAAACGCTTACCTCGCGCGACACGATTAACACCAAACTTCGTGCCGTTCTCGATGATGCCACTAATAAATGGGGTATCAAGGTGAACCGCGTCGAATTGCAAGACATCACACCTCCTGAGAGTGTGTTGCAGGCGATGGAGAAACAGATGCAGGCAGAGCGTAACAAACGAGCTACCATTTTGACCAGCGAGGGCGAGAAGCAAGCTGCCATTTTGCAATCCGAAGGCGAGAAAACCAGCACTATTAACCGTGCCGAGGCTACCAAGCAGCAGGCGATTCTTTATGCCGAAGGTGAGGCAACAGCGCGCATTCGCAAGGCTGAGGCTGAGGCGATTGCCATTCAGAAGATTACCGAGGCAGTGGGGCAGAGTACCAATCCTGCTAATTACCTCTTGGCACAGAAGTACATCGCCATGATGCAAGAGTTGGCGTCTGGTAACCAATCCAAGACAGTCTACTTGCCTTACGAGGCTACCAACTTGCTCGGAAGCATTGGAGGTATTAAGGATTTGTTCAAGACAGAATAGAAATTCAATATTGTTCCCGATAAACCAAAGTGGAATGAAGCGAAAATAAGCAAACCCAGTAGCTTCTTCCATACTGCGAATATCGTGTCTTTGTAACCTTGAGAATAAAATAATTTGGCAGAGTGATACAGATGATAGGCTCATCGTTCGTCACTCTGCCACATCTTTTTAATAGAGATTCGTCCGCATAGCGAATATAGGTGGGAAAGCTTGAAACAGATGATGTTGCGCATTACTCTTGGCAATAGTGCCGACACATCATCTATAATGTTGCTTTCTGCAATACGCACGTCTCGGGAGGGTGGTTCGCTTTGCTCCAACATCTAAACAGCCAAGAGTATATCCACAGGGAGGTAAAGAAATCTTTGGTTTTACCCCAATTATTTTAAGTGGTGAAAGACAAACAGGGAAAGACTTGCCATTGCTCATCAAGAAATATAGATTCTTTGATTTTGATGAGGTTGTATTTGATGCTGCCAAGGGGTGATGTTATGACGTAGCCATGGGAATTTGTGAAAAAATAGGGAGTACAAAGCATTGAAACTTACAGCTGTGGCAAGGAAAATGTGATTTAGCAATGGCGGTATTGCTCATATTTTCAAAGGCAAATTTCAAGTTTTTTTGTGTTATCCGTTGCAAGTGAGCAAATTAAAGTCTAACTTTGTAGAAAAATATTGTAATGAATATCTGTATCGTAGCAGGGGCACGCCCCAATTTCATCAAAGTGGCACCTATTATAAGGGCTATCAACAAAGCAGCTAATGAGGGTAGGGATATTACTTACCAACTGGTTTATGCGGGCAGGGAGGACGACCCTACACTGGAAAACTCACTCTTCGACGACTTGCAAATGCCACGTCCTGATACTTTTTTAGGTGTAGATTGTGACAATCTCAACGAGCTTACAGGGTGCGTCATGGCAGGTTTTGAGCATTATTTGCAAAGTCATCCCACCGATGTTGTTATTGTTGTGGACGACTTAGCCTCGACATTAGCAGCTGCTATCGTCACCAAAAAGCAAGGTATTACATTGGCCCACTTGGTGGCAGGCACCCGAAGTTTTGACATCAACATGCCAAAGGAAATCAATAGGTTGGTCATTGACGGGCTTAGTGATTTGCTCTTTACCGCTGGAATGAAAAGCAACAGTACCGCCACTCGTGAAGGAGCAGAGCAATCGAAGATTTATTTAGTGGGTAATATCCTCATGGATACCCTTCGTTACAACCGCAATCGTTTACAACGCCCTACAATCCTTAGTCAGTTAAATATTGAGGATGGGTCGTATCTCGTCTTCACGTTGAATAGAAAGGCATTGCTGTCCAATGAAGAATTGCTACGCTCATTACTCCGTGTGATAGGCGATAGAAGTGGTGGCAGAAAGATTATAGCTCCCTTACGTGGTCGAGCAGCGCAGGTTGTTAAGCGACTTATTGGTAACGATTACCCAGCCTTTCAATTGATAGAACCCCTTACATACTTACAATTTGGCTATCTCACAGCCCATGCTTGCGGCATTATTACCGACAGTGGTAATGTGGCAGAAGAGGCAACGTTTCATGGTGTGCCCTGCATCACGCTCAATCGGTACACCGAGCATATTGAGACGGTGAAGGAAGGCTC
The DNA here is from genome assembly GCF_000455445.1 of Hoylesella timonensis 4401737 = DSM 22865 = JCM 15640. Classification (GTDB taxonomy): domain Bacteria; phylum Bacteroidota; class Bacteroidia; order Bacteroidales; family Bacteroidaceae; genus Prevotella; species Prevotella timonensis. The sequence goes on from NZ_HG417096.1 coordinate 89,545, forward strand.
TAATGTCTTGGTGGGCGAGGATACCACTCTCTTGGCACAAGCCATGGATCAGATGGTGGCAGGAGAATGGAAAAAGAGCTCCATACCTGATAGATGGGATGGGCGGAGTGCCGAACGTATTGTACAAATCTTATTAGAACACAAATAAATCTTACAACTTACCAGCCCTACTCTGTTCGCAATTCACTTCGCTCAACAGGGGAGGGCTTTTCAAAATCTATTTCTATGATTGCATTTATTACAGGAGCTACCAGCGGTATCGGTCAGGCTTGTGCCTTCGCATTTGCTAAGAGTGGTTATCATCTCATTCTAACAGGTCGCAAACAAGAGCGTTTAGAAGCGCTAAAACAAGAGTTAGCTGCCTTCCCTATCGAAGTTTTGTGCCTTTGTTTTGATGTTCGTCATCGCGAGGAAGCTACCAAAGCCGTAGAGTCGCTTGACGAAAAGTGGCGTAACATTGATGTCTTGATCAATAATGCTGGATTGGCGTTAGGATTGGAACCCGAATATGAAGGAAGTTTCGACGATTGGGACACGATGATAGACACCAATATCAAGGGATTACTCACGATGACCAGATTGATTGTACCGGGTATGGTGGCTCGCAATCGTGGACATGTTATCAACATAGGTTCAGTGGCTGGAGATGTTGCTTACGCCAACGGCAATGTGTATTGTGCCACCAAAGCCGCTGTCAAGGCTTTAAGTGATGGACTGAGAGTAGATCTTGTGGATACTGCAGTGAGGGTGACAACCGTCAAACCGGGATTGGTGCAAACCAATTTCAGCGTTACTCGCTTTCATGGTGACCAAGACCGAGCACATCATGTGTATGAGGGCATCCAGCCACTCACTGGTGAGGACATTGCTGATGTGGTGCTTTATGCCGCTCAAGCTCCCCAACATGTGCAGATAGCCGAAGTGTTGGTGCTGGCTACTCACCAAGCTAATGGATTCACTATCAGTCGTAATCTCGACCGAAAAGAATCCTTATCCTAACCATAGGGGTGGTTGTGTCCCTATCGCAACCGTGTCTGTGTTACCAAGGCATGATGCTGGGGTGACAAAGTAGGAGCAGGGGCGTGTCTTTCTCATCGTCCGCTGCTCACCAAAATTTGTGAATATCGTATGCTACAGCGTAGAGACAATTATACCTTCCTGACGCAAGGACCCATTCGGCGTGTCATTCTTACCATGGCAGTACCTACCATTGCCAGCATGCTGGTGACAAGTTTGTACAACGTTGCCGATACCTATTTTGTTGGAAAGATTAACACACAGGCGGTTGCAGCTGTGGGCATTGTGTTCTCTGTGATGTTCGTTATTCAGGCATTCAGTTTCTTTTTTGGCAATGGGTCTGGCAATTACATGGCTCGCGAGTTGGGAGCGCAACGACGGCATCATGCCCAAATCATGGCGTCTACTGCCTTTGTCTACGCCATTGCTTCGGGCTTGGTCATCATGGTGATAGGCTTGCTATTCTTAGAGCCTTTGTCGGTGTGGCTGGGTAGTACCCCTACTATCCTTCCTTATACCAAACGATACTTAGGCATCATCTTGTTAGGCGCCCCTTTGATGACAGGTTCGTTGTGTCTCAACAATCAAATGCGCTTTCAAGGCAACGCATCGTTTGCCATGTGGGGCATCGTTTCGGGGGCTATTATCAATGTAGGACTGAACCCCATCTTTATTTTTCTGTTTGATTGGGGCATCACGGGGGCAGCTTTGGCTACGGTGTTGGGACAGTTGACCAGTTTCTTGGTATTACTGTACATGACCCGTTATGGCGGTAGTATGCGCATCCGTTTTCATTACTTCTCGTTTTCTTGGGTCTATGTCAAGGAAATTTTGGCTGGTGGTACACCTTCTCTGTCGCGTCAAGGGCTCACCAGTGTTGCCAGTATCTTGTTAAACGTGGCTGCTGCCCAATATGGCGATGCAGCCGTTGCTGCCATGTCTATTGCCAATCGATTTACAATGATTGTCATGGCATCGGTCATTGGGTTAGGACATGGGTTTCAACCGTTTTGTGGATTCAACTATGGAGCACACCTATATAGTCGTGTTCGACGTGGTTTTTGGTTTAGTGTGCAGGTTGGAACCTGTTTCTTGTTGGCTTGTAGCGTGTTAGGGTGGGTGTTTTCCGATGGTATTGTGGAGCTGTTTAGGAACGATATTGAAGTGATCAATATTGGGACGAAAGCCTTACGCTGGCAATTGGTGTCATTGCCTGCCATGGCGTTTTTCCTTATGTCCAATATGTTGATGCAAACCATCCGTAAGACGTTCCGTGCAAATCTGCTGGCTGCCTCGCGCAGTGGTCTTTTCTTCATTCCTTTGGTAGTAATATTACCTCAATTTTTAGGATTGCAGGGCGTGCTGATGAGTCAGGCTTGCAGCGATATTTGCTCGCTTCTCATTACCTTGCCATTGCTGTATGCTACGTTTAGGGAGTTGACGCAGGCGCAGAAGAGCGATGCCACCCACCGGACATCTTGATAAGGTTGCAAGTGCATGGAATGATATTTGTGGTAAAAGAATAAGCCCTCACGTGAGCAAAATAGTCTGTTTTTCATTGTAAAACAGTCTATTTTGGAGTACAATACAGTCTGTTTTGCCCACCAACGGCATGCAAATTCGTGGCTTTTAACAATGCTTTTCCCTTGAAATTGCATGGGAGTTAAATACATGTCGGTTTGTTGTTATCTTAGTGTATTGAAATGCAGAGATTTTCGTTGTTAGTTCATATTTGACGTATTTGTGACGAGAGACTCAAAAGTTTGAGAATATGGATAGCGTTAAGCGGTGTGTTATCAAGAAAAATCGCCATCATCCAAAAGCTCAATTTTTATTTCTTCCATGGGGCTGGTTCATGAGTAGGCATGCTTCTTAAGCCGTAGGTTGGTTAGAACGAACCAAAAATACAAACGCCATGCATGGCATTTACAAACTAATTCACTAAATTTGCAGGAGATACTTCATGCTGTTTGAAGGAAAGAGAGAAATGAGATGAAAAATCAGCAAAAGTCATTTAATTCCGATAGGAAACGAACATCTGTCGGTGGAAGTGTGTTGTACATCAAGAACATGGTGTGCGACCGCTGCATCATGGCTGTACGGCAGTTGCTACAAAGGATGGGTATCGCACTTCAATCTGTAGAGTTAGGGGTGGTAAGATTGGCTGAAGAACTCAGCAAAGAACAGTTGGAAATGCTTCAAAAAGATTTGCTGCAACTGGGGTTTGAGCTACTTGACGACAAAAGGCAGCAAACCATCGACCGCATCAAGACCCTCATTGTCGATCTGGTTCATTATCATGACAACCGCTCCGAGCTCAACCTCTCCGACTATCTGGCACAACAGTTGCACAGTGAATATAGCAGTTTGAGCAAACTCTTTAGTGAGTTTACGGGTATCACCATTGAGCGTTATTTCATTCTGCAGCGCATTGAACGTGTCAAGGAGCTTATTTTTTACGACCAGTTGTCGCTCACCGAAATCGCTTATAAACTCAATTACTCGAGTGTCGCTTATCTGTCGAGTCAATTCAAGCAAATCACGGGCATGACACCCTCGCAATTCAAGGCGTTGAAGAAAAACATGCGTAGAGGATTGGACACTATCTGATATCTTTTTTTTATAATTTTCTCCCAAAATTCCATAACACGCTTTGCGGATAAAGGATGTATCTTTGCAGTGTTCAATCAAAACATAGAACAATGGAAAAGAAAACATTTACAATCAACGGAATGGCTTGCGAGCATTGCAAGGCTATGGTAGAAAAGCGTTTATCGTGTTTAATAGGAGTTGAGTCAGCAAAGGTTGATTTGGCACACCACACTGCCGAGGTGGCTTATGATGAGGAGTTAATAAGCCCAAAGGAGATGAAGAAGGCAGTAGACGAGGCAGGCTACGACTTCCAAGTGTGAACATTCTTTAGGCTGGTTCTATAAATTACCACCGTATTATTGTGAGAAAATTTTACGAAATACGTTTTGTTACCTTTTGGATTCTTTTTGGCTCAAAATATAAGTTCGCTCAGTCGTGTAGCTCGCTACACTCCTTTACTCACTTACATTTTGATCTCAAAAATAAGACCAAAATCTAACAAAGCTAATTTATAGAACCAGCCTTCAGCTTTTTAGCTTGCCAACTTGTCAACTTTTTAACTCAGTAACTCATCAACTTTTTAACACAACATGATGAAGAAAACAATTCCAGTAGTGGGAATGGCATGTGCGGCTTGTTCTGCCCATGTAGAGCGAACGCTCAATTCCTTGCAAGGGGTACACTCGGCAGCGGTTAGTTTGCCTGGTAGAAGTGCCTTGGTAGACTATGATGAACAGGTGATTTCACCCGAAGAGATGAAACGTGCCATCAATAACATAGGTTATGACCTCGTGATAGACGAAGAACAATCTGTGGAAGCAATAGAGCAGAATGAATATAGCCTGTTGAGGCGAAAGGTCATTCTCTCTTGGGTTTTTGCCGTGTTGTGCATGGCTGTATCGATGAGGTGGATTGATTTAGGGGCAAAAAATATCGTTAATCAGGTAGCGTTGCTTTTGGCTCTCGCCAATTTCATATGTTGTGGACGAGCATTTTTCACCAACGCATGGCGACAGTTGGTACATCGTTCTGCCAATATGGATACGTTGGTGGCACTTTCTACGGGCATTGCATTCTTGTTTAGTGTGATCAATACTTTTGTCGGCGAGCAGGTTTGGGGCAGTCGAGGCATCGAATGCCACACCTATTTTGATGCTTCGGTGATGATTATCACCTTTGTCTTGACAGGAAGATTGTTGGAGGAAAAGGCTCGAAACAGTGCTGCAAGCAGTATACGGCAGCTGATGGGACTCTCTCCAAAGACGGCACATTTGGTTCAGGGAGACAGCATACAAGAGGTTCCACTTGCCACCATTAAAATAGGTGATACGGTAGAAGTGCGTGCAGGTGAGAAGATACCAGTAGATGGCATTGTAACATCGGCAACAAGTTTCATGAACAGCAATGGCGTTTATGTGGATGAAAGTATGATAACAGGCGAACCAACGCCAGTATTGAAACGTGAAGGCGGAGACGTCTTGGCAGGAACAGTGGTCTCGCAAGGCAAGTTTCAGTTCAAAGCTCGTCAGGTGGGTGAGCATACAGCATTGGCACAAATCATACAAATGGTGCAACAGGCTCAGGCAAGCAAAGCTCCCGTGCAGCGTATTGTAGACAAGGTGGCACTGGTGTTTGTTCCTGTAGTGTTGTTGTTGGCTTTGCTTACGTTTGTTTTGTGGTGGGTTGTAGGTGGCAACGCATTGTTGCCGCATGCGATACTGTCTGCCATTTCGGTATTGGTCATTGCTTGTCCCTGTGCTATGGGATTGGCAACACCTACCGCACTAATGGTGGGAATGGGCAAGGCAGCACAGATGAATGTGCTCATCAAGGATGCTACAGCCTTAGAAGCCTTGCGATGTGTAGATGCCATGGTTGTGGATAAGACAGGTACACTCACTATTCCCAACCAGCAAATAGACTTTACTGAGGCAGATGATTTATCTTTCGAGGCACGAGAGACCTTGAAACCGCATGCTCGTGAAGCCATGGAAATATTGCAAAAGCAAGAGAACATAGCGGTGTATATGATGAGTGGTGACCGTCACGATACTGTAAAATATTGGGCAGAGCGTGCAGGCATATCGCATTTTTATAGTAAAGTGCTACCCCAAGATAAAGAGAATTTGGTGCGCCAGTTGCAGAATGAGGGCAAAAAGGTAGCCATGGTGGGCGATGGCATCAATGACACGCAAGCTTTGGCATTGGCAGATGTGAGTATCGCAATGGGCAAAGGAACCGATGTGGCAATGGATGTAGCACAAGTGACCTTGATGGGTGATGATCTTAGGCGCATACCGCAAGCCATACGCTTGAGCAAACAAACGGTACAGATGATATGGCAAAACTTGTTTTGGGCATTTGTTTATAACTTGAGTTGCATTCCGTTGGCGGCAGGAGTATTGTACATTTTTGGCATTAACTTTCAGATTACCCCCATGTGGGCAAGTGTTTTAATGGCATTTTCAAGTGTAAGTGTGGTGCTGAATAGTTTGCGATTAAAGTACAAGAAGTAGAAGTTTTTTAAGCTTTTGCAAATTATTTTGGCACTGGATAATTATATTGGTCAAAGTAAGTGTGACGATTGTTGGGCATCCACCCACGTTCTACCGACAATTGTATGCTGAACGAAGGATTGAAATGATATTTCACAGCCGCTCCTAAGCGGTCGCCCATTGACGTCATATCGTAGAGAGGGCGAAACATGGGCATGGTTTGATACAGTGATTTCTGACCATAGAGATAGGCTTCCCACCGTTCGTTGAAGCGATAACCCAATACGGCAGAGAGTCCTGCATCATGATATGACTGGTGACTCCACCTGAGACGATTGAGATAGCCACCCACTGCCAGTGATAAATTCTTGTTCAACGGCATGGCATACATTGCCGATACACTTTGTGTAAAGCCTGCTCCGCTCGGTGCATTCTTGCCAATAAACCCGAAAACAGAAGCCCCTAAATTCACGTTTAGCCCTTGATGCAAGTCCCAACCATACCAGCCTGTACCGTAATAGGGATACCAATAGTTGGACATCACCTGCCCTTGTAGGTTGAGAGTTGGCAAATGAAGTGAGTCGCTGTCTGTGGTTGACAATGCTGGCAGATAGCCATTCACCAGCGGTTGGGCTGATGCGCCAGCAGTATGTGGCTGGACAAGGGTTACAGTGTCGGTCTTTTCGGTTTTCGACGGTAACTGTTTCTTGTTTTCTTGCGCACCTATAGGCATGCAAAATAGCACTATCAAGGGGAGAATATACCACTTCTTCATGGTGAGCAAAGATAGATGATTGTGCCTATACAACAAAACTTTTAAGGGTAATTTTATTTTAATTATCAATTATTTTTTTGCTCCTTTGCTGTTTTGTACTATTTTTGTCAGCATAAAAAAGAAGAGATGACAATGAAAAAAACAACCATTTTTTTGGCTTTCTTGTTATTAGGAGCCACTTCGAATATGTCTGCACAGCAGCCAAATAAAAAGAAAAAGACTTTTGAAGAGAAGGTCTCCAAGTTCGTGAAACAAACCCAAAAAGAGTTGGAACAAGCAGGTCATGAACTCGGTGATGCTATCGGGTTCGATGATCGTCTGTACAGTAAGTCAGATTTGCTACGGGTGAATGGTTCTTACTATATGCCCTTGTACAGCACCGATATGTATAAAGGTGATTCTGCATTGGCGTTTCGCACGCAGTGTACCAAACTGTTTCGACAAAAATATCCCAAGGCAAACATCCTGTCCGTTGCTATTCCACAGAAAGATTGGACTTTAGAAAAGATAGAAAAGGACGATGAAATAGTGGGCTATCGAAAGACTTTGCATTGTTTCATTATTGCTCGTGATGGCGATGAAGGATATATCAATGCCAAGTTTACTTATGGTCAATCTAAAAAGGTGGGACATGACTTTGTACGCTCGGTTGCTGAATGGCCAAAATGGGAACGTACAGATGTCCTAACAACATCCGTCTATCAGCAACTATTAAAGTTATAAAGGTATCAATATCTTTCGCTCACTACTCGGAAGTCAATCAAAAAGCACAGAAGAATATTGTCAAGAAGACGCCAACTAAGGTTACGAAGTGTTGATATTTGATAGTACGAATGCACTAAAAGCATCTTTTTGTCTGTTGTTTTCTTATTTTTCGAGCAAAATGTTTGTGAGTTGCAAAATAATATTATACATTTGCAAGCAATTAAAAAGAGAAAAAATATGTTGAACTACGTGTGCGCATCTTTTTATTACTTCTATCTTTACTTTACAAATACTTGTGAAGCGGAATTTTGTGTGCCATAGTCAATTCAAAAAAATAATCCCATGAAAGCCCCGCTTCACTATATGTGAAAGCGGGGCTTTCGCTTGTAATGCCTCATCAAACAAATAAGGATATGAAGAGAAAGCAAAACAATTCTTCCTGTCACCATAAGGTTGAAAAGGCAAAGATGAAGAAGTTTGAACGATAAGTTCGTGGTCTAACTATAAAATCAACAACAAAATGAACATTCAACCTGCACAACGTGTGAACCAAATACAAGAATATTATTTCAGTAAGAAACTGAAAGAAGTAGCACAGCTACAAGCCTCGGGAAACGATATTATCTCACTTGCCATAGGTAGTCCTGATATGCCGCCTTCACATCAAACGGTTCAAAAGCTCTGCGAAGTAGCCAACGACGTTTCTACACATGGCTATCAACCCACCTGTGGTACGCCAGAATTGCGCCAAGCCATGGCACGTTTTTACGAAAAGTGGTATGGCGTGAGGCTCAATCCACAAACCGAAATACAGCCACTCATTGGTAGTAAGGAGGGTATCTTGCACGTCACGCTGGCTTTTTGCAATCCGGGTGATGTCGTATTAGTTCCCAATCCGGGTTATCCTACTTATACTTCGCTGAGTAAATTGTTGGGAGTGCAGGTACTCAATTACGACTTACGTGAGGAGAATGCATGGCAGCCCGACTTTGCAGAGTTAGAACAAATGGATTTGACAAAGGTTCGACTGATGTGGACCAATTATCCTCACATGCCTACGGGTGGCAATGCGCAATTGGAGACGTATGAGAAATTAGTGGCATTTGCGCAAAAACATAATATTGTGATTGTCAACGATAATCCTTATTCGTTCATACTCAACGACCGTCCCTTGTCAATCATGCAGGTAGAGGGAGCCAAAGATTGCTGCATAGAGTTCAACTCTATGTCGAAAAGCTTTAATATGCCAGGGTGGAGAGTGGGCTTGTGCGCATCGAATGCAACGTATATTTCGTGGATTCTCAAGATAAAAAGCAACATGGACAGTGGCACCTTTCGCGGTATTCAGTTGGCTGCAGCTGAGGCATACAATACCAATGACGAAATGTGGCATTATATAAATAATGTGAAGGTGTACAAAGAGCGTCGCAAGATAGCTGAGAAGATCATGCAAGTCTTGGGCTGTAGCTACGATCATGCACAAGTGGGGATGTTTTTATGGGGGCGTATTCCTGCCAAATATAAGGATGCCGAGCAACTCACCGAACGCGTGTTGCACACGTCGAACGTTTTTATCACCCCAGGATTTATATTTGGTAGCAACGGGAAACGCTATATCCGAATATCACTTTGTGCTAAAGAAACAAAGATGAACGAAGCCTTGATGCGCCTTCAGGCAATGGCATGGTAGACGGTTATGATGTAACAAAGTATTCAAAATCAATGGGAGAATTTGAACAAAACGAGCAATTAGAAATATTTATATGGATAAAATATTTACCTTTGCCATTGTGTCAAAGGTGATAGAAAATAGAAAAATGAAATGGAATTAGACTTATTACCACTCAATTTACAAAGCGATGTAAAGCGTCCTTTTGTCATTGCGGGACCTTGTAGTGCCGAAACAGAGCAACAGGTCATGGAGACAGCATGGCAATTGAAAAGGAAAGGATGCCATAATTTTAGGGCTGGTGTGTGGAAACCTCGCACCAAACCTGGTTGTTTCGAAGGGAAAGGAGAGGAAGCCTTGTCATGGTTGAGGCGTGTAAGGCAAGAGACAGGCATGTTAGTGTCTACCGAGGTGGCTACACCACAGCATGTAGAGTTGTGCTTGAAATATGAATTAGATTTTCTGTGGGTAGGAGCTCGCACGACAACTAACCCCTTTGCCATGCAGGCTTTGGCTGATGCACTGCAAGGAGTAGATATCCCCGTGTTTGTAAAAAACCCTGTTAATCCAGATTTGGAGTTATGGATGGGAGCCATGGAACGTCTCAATAGGGCAGGTATTCAACGCATAGCAGCCATACATCGTGGCTTTTCAAGTTATGAAAAATCTATGTATCGCAATCTCCCTATGTGGCAAATTCCCATTGAGTTGCATCGCCGCATCCCGCAGCTTCCAATCATTTGCGACCCCAGTCATATGGGTGGAAAGCGTGAACTGATAGCTCCACTTTGTCAACAAGCCATGGATTTGGGATTCGAAGGGCTGATTGTTGAGTCACATTGCAACCCTAATGCTGCTTGGAGCGATGCAAAACAGCAGGTTCTTCCAGCGGAGTTAGATGCCATTTTGTCTAAGCTGGTGGTGCGAGATGAATATACAACAACCGATGATTTGCAAAATTTGCGAGCAGAAATAGACCAGTTAGACGACCAACTGATGAATTTGTTAAGTAAACGACTTCGCATTTGTCGTGAAATAGGGCAGTATAAGAAGGAACACAATTTAACCGTTTTGCAATCAAATAGATACAGTGAAATCTTAGACAAGCGTGGAAAGCAAGGTGTGCAATATGGACTATCGGCAGAGAGTGTGGCAAATATCTTTGAAGAGATACACCAAGAGAGCGTGAGGCAACAACTGAAAATCATTAATTCATAATATAGTTGACAAGTTGACGAGTTTATGAGTTTACAAGTTGACGAGGATACAAGTAAATAAACTTATTGCTTATAAGACTATCAACTGGTGAACTTGTAAACTCGTCAACTTGTCAACTATATTATGAATGATGAATGATGAATTAAAACAAGCTATGCGAATATTAGTAATGGGTGCAGGTAAGATGGGAAGTTTCTTCATTGACCTGCTAAGTTTCGACCACCAAGTAGCAGTATACGAAAAAGATGCCCAGCGTATGCGGTTTACTTACAATTGTCAGCGGTTTACTTCTTTAGCGGAGATTCGTGATTTTGAACCCGAATTGGTTATCAATGCCGTTACGGTGAAGTACACGATTGCTGCTTTCCAAGAGGTGATGCCGTATTTGCCAACAGGGTGTATCTTGAGTGATATTAGTTCGGTGAAGACAGGATTGAAAGCTTTTTATGACTCAACTCCCCATCCTTACGTGTCTACTCACCCTATGTTTGGTCCCACATTTGCCAATTTACACCAGCTAAGTCAAGAAAATGCAATTATTATTAGTGAGGGTGACTATATGGGCCGCATCTTCTTTAAGGAACTATACCGTGGATTAGGATTAAATATCTACGAATACACCTTTGACGAACACGACCAAACGGTGGCTTATTCATTGAGCATTCCGTTTGTTAGCACCTTTGTCTTTGCTGCCGTGATGAAGCATCAAGATGCGCCAGGAACGACCTTTAAGCGACACATGCAAATAGCTCGTGGGGTGTTGAACGAAGATGATTACTTGTTACAAGAAATACTTTTCAACCCCTATACGCACGACCAAGTGTTGCAGATACGAGAGGAATTAAAAGAACTTTTGCAGGTGATTGATGACAAAGATGCCGAAGGTATGAAAAAATATCTTACTAAAATAAGGCAAAATATGAGAGAAGATTTGTAGCTTTGCATCGCAAATTAACTTAAAAGCTTAAATATATTTATATCATGTGGTTCTATCACGTTGTTGCTTTCCTAACGGTAGCGATATGGGGGTCTACTTTTATCTCCACCAAAGTATTGATACAAAGTGGCATTTCACCAGCAGAGGTGTACACATTGCGTTTCTTAATAGCCTATGTGCTGATGTTATTGTTTTTTCATAAGCATATTTTTGCTCGTACATGGAAAGATGAATTACTGATGGCAGGACTGGGATTGACAGGCGGAACGGTGTTCTTCCTGGCACAAAACGTGGCGTTGGGTTACTCAACAGCTATGAACGTGTCACTTATTGTGTGTTCGTGTCCGCTGTTCACCATGCTGCTTCATCGGATATGGTTCAGGAGCGAGCCGCTTGGTAAGTGGCAAATCATTGGCACAGCCTTTTCGTTTGTGGGAATGGCAGCCGTAGTTCTCAATGGTCAATTGGTGCTTAATCTTTCTCCACTCGGTGATTCGTTGGCTTTGTTAGCTTGTGTCAGCTGGGCAGTATATTCGTTATTGCTCAAAAAAGCCAATGAGAAATATCCAACCACCTTCATTACTCGTAAGGTATTTTTCTACGGTTTGCTCACCGTGTTGCCTTATTATGCTTTCGAACCTGGATTTCCCAGTGTCGAGACATTGATGCAACCTAAGATATTGTACAATCTCTTGTTCCTTGGAGCAATTGCTTCTATGCTCTGTTTCTGGTTGTGGACGTGGGTGATGTTGCGCTTAGGAGCATTGCAGGCTACTAATTATGTGTATGTGAACCCTGTCACTACAATTATCTTTGCAGCATGGATATTACACGAGGAGATAACTGTTTATTTTGTTGTGGGAACGGCATTGATATTAACGGGTTTGTATCTAAGTAGTCGAAAGCAGCCTTTACGTTTCGGAAAATCCATATAATGGAGTTGCGATGACGTATGTGCTGAGCCTGTTGTTAGGAATATTCACAGTGGTGGAACTGAACTGTGAAAACCTTTTCGATTGTCAACACGACAGTCTGAAGCATGATGAACAGTTTCTGTCTACCTCTGATTATCATTGGACACCACATCGCTATTGGACTAAGGTAAACCGTATAGGACAAACCATTCTTTCTTGTGGCGAGTCTGCCAACGGGTGGTCGCTGCCCGATATGGTGGGCTTATGCGAGGTAGAGAACGATAGTTGCCTCGTTGCATTGACCCGTCGTTCGCTTTTACGTCATGCTCGGTATGAGTATGTGATGACACATTCGCCCGATGAGCGTGGCATTGATGTGGCATTGTTGTATAGTCCATTCTCGTTCCAATTGCTTGATTGGCATGCCATTCCTATTCATCCTGTTAAGGATATGCGCCCTACACGAGATGTATTGTATGCGAAGGGAAGGGTTGTGACGGGTGATACGTTGCACGTCTTCGTGGTACATGCACCCAGTAGAATGGGAGGAGAAACCTTCACTCGAAGTCATCGACGAATTGTGGGCAATACCTTGTTGCAAACGATTGATTCCATACGGTCAGTATCTACCCATCCTCGCATCTTGGTGATGGGAGACTTCAACGATTATTCATCTGATGAAAATATCTTGAGGCTTGTCCAAAGTGGGCTTGTTGAAGTATCGGCAAATGCGAAAGGCACACACGGAGCAAAAGCAACTTATCGCTTTCGGGGCGAGTGGGGTAGTTTAGACCATATCTTTTTGGATAAATCTTCTGCGGCATTGGTACAAGAATGTTATGTTCACGATGCACCATTCTTGTTAGAGAAGGATGAAAAATACGGAGGAGTGAAGCCCCGTCGCAATTATCAAGGGCCTCGTTATCTCAATGGGTTTAGTGATCATCTGCCCTTAGTGATGCGCATCAACTGGCAAAAGTAAAGGCTGTGGTGTATCTCTTTTGGCGTTTTTCTATTTTTATTCCCTTGTTGTATGAAAAAATAGTATTACTTTTGTAGCGTATAGTGGGAACAGATATCTGCGGTTTGTAGCGCTTGTTCCAAGAGAAAATAAATTCATCCTCTCCAACAGTCATACAAAATGGGTGCAGAATCGTGCATAGAAATGAAGAGGAATAACAGAAAACGATAAATAAAGCTATGTTTGAGAATTTAAGTGAAAGATTAGAACGATCATTCAAAATACTGAAAGGTGAGGGAAAAATCTCTGAGATTAATGTTGCAGAGACTTTGAAAGATGTCCGTAGGGCATTGTTGGATGCCGATGTGAACTATAAGGTAGCAAAGAACTTTACCGATAAGGTGAAGGAAAAAGCCTTGGGTATGAATGTGCTTACGGCTGTGAAGCCTGGACAATTGATGGTCAAGATTGTGCACGATGAGTTGGCAGAGCTGATGGGCGGTGAAGCTGTAGGACTTCAGTTAGATAGCAAACCCGCCATTATCTTGATGTCTGGCTTGCAAGGTTCGGGTAAGACAACCTTCACAGGTAAGTTGGCGAACATGCTAAAGACTAAGCAAAAGAAGAACCCTCTGTTGGTTGCTTGCGACGTATATCGTCCTGCTGCCATCGAACAGTTAAAGGTTGTTGGTGAACAAGTGGGTGTAGAAGTGTACAGCGAGCTTGATAATAAAGATGTTGTCGCTATTGCACATCAAGCCATTCAACAAGCCAAAGCCAAAGGCAACGATGTGATTATCGTTGATACAGCTGGTCGATTGGCTGTTGATGAGGAGATGATGAATGAAATCTCTCAACTCAAAAATGCCATTCATCCTGATGAAACCTTGTTCGTTGTTGACTCAATGACAGGTCAGGATGCAGTGAATACTGCCAAAGAGTTTAATGACCGATTGGACTTTGACGGTGTTGTACTTACCAAGTTGGATGGCGATACGCGAGGTGGTGCAGCCCTCTCTATTCGTACAGTGGTTACCAAACCTATTAAGTTTGTAGGAACTGGTGAGAAAATGGATGCCATTGACGTATTCCACCCATCGCGTATGGCAGACCGAATATTAGGCATGGGCGACATCGTTTCTTTGGTAGAGCGTGCTCAAGAGCAGTTTGATGAAGAAGAAGCGAAACGCTTGCAGAAGAAAATACAAAAGAACAAGTTTGATTTCAACGACTTCCTTAAGCAGATAGAGCAAATCAAGAAGATGGGTAACATCAAAGATTTGGCTGCCATGATACCGGGAGTCGGGAAAGCAATCAAAGATATTGATATTGATAACGATGCTTTCAAAGGCATTGAGGCTATCATCAAGAGTATGACTCCCAAGGAGAGAACGAATCCAGAAATACTCAACACTTCTCGCAGACAGCGCATTGCTAAGGGTAGTGGCACCAATGTTCAAGAGGTGAATCGATTGATAAAGCAGTTTGACCAGACGCGTAAAATGATGAAAATGGTGACTGGAAACAAAATGGCTGGTATGATGAATCGAATGAAGGGTATGCCTAAAATGTGATCATAACAAAGAACGAAATAAATAGTAAAACGATGCAAAAGATTGACGGAAAAGCAACAGCTGCTGCTATCAAGGCAAAGATAGCTGAAGAAGTAAAACAATTGGTTGCCAAAGGTGGCAAGAGACCACATTTGGTGGCAGTTTTGGTAGGTCATGATGGAGGTAGTGAGACATACGTAAGGAATAAGGTGTTGGCTTGTGAAGAATGTGGTTTTGAGTCTACCCTTATCCGTTATGAGGAGAATGTCACAGAAGAAGAATTGTTGAAGTGTGTAGACAAGCTCAATCATGATGATAATGTGGATGGCTTTATTGTGCAATTGCCTCTGCCAGCGCATATCGATGAAGAGAAAATCATCATGGCTGTGGACTATAAGAAAGACGTAGACGGGTTTCATCCCATTAATGTAGGCCGAATGTCCATAGGGCTTCCTTGTTTTATCTCAGCCACTCCGTTAGGCATCATGACCTTATTACAACATTACGACATTGATACAAACGGGAAAAAATGTGTGATTCTTGGACGAAGCAACATCGTGGGTAAGCCTATGGCACAGTTGATGATGCAAAAAGAGCATGGCAATGCGACCGTCACGGTATGTCACAGCCAGTCTGTTAATGTCAAGAAAGAGTGTAGTGAGGCTGATATCGTTATTGCAGCAGTAGGCATTCCAAACTTTGTGACAGCCGACATGGTTAAAGAAGGTGCTGTGGTGATTGATGTAGGCACCACACGCGTGCCCGATAGTACACGCAAAAGTGGCTTCCGACTCAATGGAGATGTAAAGTTTGATGAGGTGGCTCCTAAATGTAGTTATATCACCCCGGTGCCTGGTGGCGTAGGTCCAATGACCATTTGTTCGTTGATGACGAATACCTTGGCAGCTGGAAAGAAAGAATATTACCGATAATCGTTGCTCTTGCTTAGTCTTATTAAGCGGAGACTATCCATTGGCTTTGTCAGATTTTGAGTTTGTTTTATATGACTGTAAGCTCAAAATATGACAAAGCCAATTCTTTTTGAACTAACTAAAAAACAAAGAATAAAAGAACTTAAAATAGGGCTTGATTTCTGAATGTATGTCAATTTAACCCCTTGAAATGTAAAATATTTTTGCGATTGTTCGTTTTTTTACGTTTTTTTTCTTTACTTTGTAAATAGTATAATCAAGATATACACATTATTTACTTTAATTATTAAAAGATGAAAAGATTAGGATTACTTTTAACAGCAGCTTTCATGGCAGCATCTGTTTCAGCACAGACCGTGACAGAAAGCAAATCGTATGACAATGTTTACATTGGCATTAATGGTGGCGTAGCAACAAAATCGACTGGTCATAGTTGGATGGATAATCTTAACCCCAATGCGGGTCTCCGTTTAGGTCGTTATTTCACACCTGTATTTGGATTGACAGCAGAGAGCAATGCTTACTTCTCAAATAAGCCCTACGAATCTACTGGCACAGCTGTCAGAGCATTAAATACCAGTTTGTTGGGTACAGTCAACCTCAGCAATTGGTTTGGTGGTTATCCTGGAGAGCCACGTGGATTTGAGGTTGTAGGTCTCTTCGGTTATGGATGGGGACACCTCTTTGGTAATACAGAGGCATACCACCAAATGAACCACGATAACTTAACTTCGAAAGCAGCTATCGACTTTGTTTTCAATTTGGGTTCAAACAAGGCTTGGCAGTTCTATGTAGAGCCAGCAATTGTATGGGCTCTCAATGGAGATGGTACACAACCTATTGAGTATAACTTGAATAAATCATTCACACAGCTTAACTGTGGTTTTGTTTATAAGTTCCCTAACTCTAACGGAACCAATAACTTTACCATTGCCAAACTGCGCGACCAGTCTGAAATTGACGGTCTTAATGCCCAAATCAACAGCTTGCGTAACGACTTGAGTGGTAAGAATGCACAGCTCACCGACAAAGATCGTCAGATTTCTGACTTGCAAAAAGCACTTGATGACTGCAACAAACGCAAGGCTTATGTAAAGCCAGCTACTGCCACTAACCTGCAACCAACGGTTCTCTTCCGTGTTGGCCAGAGCGTTGTAGACCGTTCTCAGATGCCAAATGTAGAGATGATTGCCAACTACATGAAGAATCATAAGGATGCCAAGATAACCATCAAGGGTTATGCTTCACCAGAAGGTCCTGCGGAGCTGAACCAACGTCTGTCAGAGAATCGTGCTAAGAATGTCAAGAACTTGCTCGTAGACAAGTATAAGATTGCTCCTAACCGCTTGACAGTCGTTGGTATGGGTGTGACAGATAAGCTGTTCAAGGAATATGACTTCAACCGTGTGGCTACATTCAACGATGACACCAATGTAGAATAATATTTGCATTCATTTTATAGTACAAATCCCGATGCTCTCTGTGAGTATCGGGATTTTTTAGGTCTTTACCGTGCTTGCGAGTCCCGAATTCTTCTTATCTTTGTGCTGTCTACCAACTTTTGGAGGGCAAAGACGTATATCCACAACCCATTAACATCCTACATATGAACCATCTTGATACTGTTGGTCGTTACACCTTCTTAGCCGAACCTTTTCATTGCGATTTCTCTGGTCGATTATTCCTTTCGCATTTAGGCAATCACCTGCTCAATGCAGCCGACTTTCATGCCCACGAACGAGGTTTCGGCATGACAGTTTTGCAGCCCATGCACAAAACTTGGGTGCTGTCGCGCTTCGCCATTGAGATGAAGGAAATACCTTTGGCATACGACAAGTTTGAGGTGGAAACGTGGATAGAGCAGACGATGAAGTGGTTTACCTATCGTAATTTTTCCGTTCTTGGCAAAGGTGGAAAGGTGTATGGATATGGCCGAAGCGTCTGGGCGTTAATTGATACCGACACGCGACAGCCTACTGACATTCTTGCCTTTGATGACGGACGGGTCAAGCGGTGTACAGATGCCAAATATCTGTGTCCCATTGATGCTGTTTCGAGAGTCAAAATGACCGACAATATTCAACGATGGCATACTCTCGTTACAACATATAGCGATGTGGACATGAATGGACACATCAACAGTGTAAAGTACATCGAGCATTTGTTAAATCTTTGGCCGATGACCTTTCATGCCACGCACCCCATCAAGCGCATTGATGTGGCGTACGTCGCTGAAGCCTATGGAGGCGATACTTTACATTTCGATGTCGAGACGTTGGGCGAGCTCACCTATGCGGTGCGCATTATAAGGCAAGCAAAGGAGCAGTCTGCGGAGCAGGAGGTGTGCCGATGCAAGGTGCAATTTGCCGAGACACTCCGTCCGAAGAAGCTGTAGTTGAGGACTTATTTTTTCAGAATAATTTTTACAAATGGCTCTCCATATTTCGCATATTTCTGAACAGAGTCTCACTTGTTGCAAAATATCGTAGTATTTTGAAAGTTTGTTAAGTAGCAGTCAATAAATGAGTTACAAGGATATATCGTTGAGAAAGCCCTGAAAACTCATTGTTTTTGTGCCTTATCACAGCCTTTTAGCCCATTTGTTACATGCACTTTGTGCCTCTATTTGCATGTTATAGCACCATTAACTCATGTATATAGCCAGTCAAAGTCATGTTTCCAAGGTAAAAAAGCGATATTTTACGATTTTTTATCCCCATATTTTTTCTAAAACAGCACATTCAGAAGTGTTAAATTTTGGCACTTTTTCTTGACATTTCTCCAAGCACATAAAGGCATCTTCCGTTGCTCACCAACGATTGTCGTATTGTTTATCTTGCAACTTTCAGTGTAGATATTCGGTCTCTTGCGTAAAAAACCGTATATTTGCAGTAGCAATTGGTTCTGAATGAATCAGATGAAAAGGGAATCGGGTGCAAATCCCGAATAGTCCCGCTGCTGTGAGCAGTCGTTTTTGGACATCACATCGTGTTGCCACTGACAATTTTTCGGGAAGGCAAGTGTATGTCTGGCTGCGAGTCAGAAGACCTGCCGTTGCTATTCATCGCTATTGTGTTTCGCGGAAAGCCAATAGTACACTGTTGATATAGTTAGATTTCATGCCAAGAGTAGTTATCATACTGCTTTGTTCAGTTGCGTTTTTGCGTGCCAATGCCCAAACCGATTCGTTGACGCATCGGGTGCATACGTTGGATACGGTCATTGTGTCCGAGGGGCGACTCATGCGAAGTTTGCAAAGCACATCGCCCGAACACGTATTGCAGCACAGCGATTTGCAGCGCATGGGGGTATCCACGATGGCGGATGCCTTGCACCGTATACCGGGAATTACCTTGCGTGATTACGGTGGAGCGGGTGGCATGAAGACTGTGTCGGTGCGTGGTTTTGGCACACAGCACACGGGGGTGAGCTACGATGGCGTGATGCTCAGCAACATGCAGACAGGCGATATCGACCTTTCTCGCTATTCGTTGGCACACGTGTCGCAAATCATGCTCACCATAGGCGACAATGCGGACATCTTCATCCCTGCTCGACAAGCCACCACGCCTGCCGTGCTGTCCATAGAAACCATGGGTGGTAGTCGTGCCGACCGTCGTCCGCATTTCGATGCACAGCTTGGGGTAGGGTCGTTTGGCTATCTCCATCCGTCGCTTCGCTACGAGCAAAACGTGTCGCAACCTTTTCGCTTTTCGGTCATTGCCGATTATGTTTCTGCCAACAACAATTATCCTTATACCTTGCGCAATGGCACGTTGAAAACACGACAGACACGCAACAACAGCAAGATGCAGGGTGGACATGCCGAAGGGAATATGGCTTGGATGCCACAAGCTAACCAACTGCTCAAGGTCAAGGCTTACTACTATGACAACCACCAGCAGCTGCCCGGTGTGGTGCGCTATTACGCCAACGAGAGTAGCGAGCAGCTCGACACCCGCAACTACTTTGTGCAAGCACTGTATCTGTGGCAGGTCAACCGCTTTTTTAGGATGAAATGGCTGGGCAAGTGGGATGAGTCCAATACCTCGTATCGAGAGAGTAGAGCGCATAGTGGTCCCATGGATGCCGACTATCATCAAGATGAAGCCTACACATCGCTTTGCTTGTTGTTCAGTCCTGACAAGCATTGGGCATTGAGTTATGCCGCTGATTATGCCTTTCACCAGCTGCATAGCAGTTTGACGACCGACATACAGCCCTATCGACACAGTGTGTGGCAAAGTTTAACCGCAAAATATCAGCTACAAAGACTGACAGCGCAAGCTCGGCTGTTAGGCTCGTTATATCAGAATGGTGCACATGCTGGAACGGCTGCCGACAACCAAAAGCGACTCAGTCCATCGTTGTCATTGTCATGGGCACCATTTCCTCATCAACCTTTGTATGTGAGGGCATCGTATAAAAACATCTTCCGAATGCCTACCTTCAATGAGAATTATTTCTTCAGATATGGCAGCAAAGACCTCAAACCCGAGCAGACCGATCAGTTGAATGTGGGAGTTACCGTTGACAAGTCGTTGTCCCATGTGCAGTTCTGGGCAACTTTGGACGGCTATCTGAACCATGTGACCGACAAAATAGTGGCAGTGCCTTACAATCTGTTTGTGTGGCGAACGGTCAATGTGGGTAAGGTGCGCATTGTGGGTATCGATGCCATGCTGCGAACCACATGGCGTGCCAATGCCCAGCACACCTTGATGTTGATAGCAAACTACAGCTATCAGCGAGCCGCCAATCGCACCTTGGCATCGTCACCTTATTATAATTATCAGATAGCCTATGTGCCTCTTCACGCTGGCGGTTGTTCGCTCAATGCGCAAAATCGCTGGCTCAACCTTACGTTGCAATGGGTGGGAGTAGGTGGAAAATGGCTCAACAACCAACATCATGACGGGTCGTACCTGAAAGGATATCAAGAATGGAGCTTGACGGCATACCGCACGTTTCGGGTGTGCGAGCAACCATTGCAGTTGCGAGCCGATATCAAGAATATTTTTAATCAGCAATATCAGATAGTGGCAGGCTATCCCATGCCTGGCATCCATGCAGAAATAACAATGAATTATAAATTTTAATCACTCAAAAATGAAAAAGTATTTATTAAGTTTGGCAGTACTCCTGATGGGAGTTAGTTTGTTTACCTCGTGTGAGGATGACGATGATGACGTAAATCCACGGGATTTGAAAAAAGTAACCCATGCGGCTTATGTTGTGAATGCTGGTCAGCAGGCGATAGGTTCCACTGGAACACTCACGCGTGTGGACATGGGTACGTGGACTACCGCACAGAATGTGTTCAGTCAGGTAAATGGACGCAATCTTGGAGTAACGGTCAACGATGCTATTATCTATGGCTCGAAAATGTATATTGTGGTAGACGGTGAAGGCTCGGTAGAGGTCGTTGACAAGAATACCTTACACGCCATCAAGCGCATTGAGTTGCAAAAACTCCTACGCGACGATAAGGGCAAGTCGCCTCGTCGTGCCGTGGCAGCCAATGGTAGTGTGTATGTAACCACCTTTGGTGGTGTGGTGGCAGCCATTGATACCGCGAGTCTTGGACTGAAGAAGACCTATCAGGCAGGTTCGTTCCCTGATGGTATTGCCTATCACAACGGCAAATTGTATGTTTGCAATAGCGACTATGGCAGGGGAAAAGGCAACCTGTCGGTGATTGATGTGGCATCGGGCGATACAACAATGATTGTCAACGAGCATCTCACCAATCCTGTAGCAGCCAAGTTCATCGGCTCCGACCTTTATGTATTGCATGCTGGGAGCTACGACAAGAATTGGAATCAGACAGGAGCAGGTGTCATGAAAGTGGTTGGCAAGCAGGTCACCAAGGTGAGCGATGCTACTTTAATGGCAGTGAATGACAAAAGAGGGGCAGAAAAAATCTACACCATCAATGCACCCTACACCAACCCAGCCACTCCTGTGACCTACAATGTGTACGATGTGCGTACGGGCAAGACCGCTACCTTTACCACGACCATGGTGGAAGCACCATCGGCGATGGCGGTAGACCCAGTTACGGGCTATGTCTACATTATGTCATACAAGCTGAATCCAGAGACCCATCGTGCTGATTATGGTGGCGCAGGCTATGTAAACGTGTACAACGCATCGGGCAAGTTGCTGCACACCTTGGCAATAGGAGTAGGAGCTACGGGCATGGTGTTCGACTACCAATAAGGCTACTCGAAAGGGATAGGGCGTCCGTCACAGCGCAACTTTCCTGAAATATTCACACTCGCCACCTGGAACATCACGGTTTCGGGTGGCGAGTTGTTGATAGGGGTGGGGTCGTGCAAATGCGCTTGCCAATTTGTTCGTTTGTGATTTGTTTTCGTTATCTTTGCAGAAGATAGGCTGCACCTCAACATAGAAAGTAAACTTTCTCTGTCTTCGGCTTGCGCAATCTTTGCAAAAAAGTAAACTTGAACAATCTTTTGATATGAAGAAAACAATCTTGATGAGCGTATGCCTGTGGTTGCTTGCAGCCATGGGATATGCGCAGAGTGCTCCAAACATGGCAAATTACAGTGTGATTCCTTTGCCACGACAAATCAATATGGTGAAGAGTAAGGGCTTTGTGCTGACCCCTCAAACCCGAATTGTGTACCCAGCAGGTGACAGTGTGCTGAAGAAAGATGCCGAATTGCTGGCATCCTATATCTTTGAACTCACGGGCATGCAACTCAAAATAGCAACCAGTGCCACCGATGCACACAACATTGAGTTGTGTACGGGGTTGCCACATCCCAATAAGGAGGCGTACAGCATGCGTGTTTCCGCAGAAAAAATAACCATTCAGGGAGCATCTGCCGCTGGCACTTTTTATGGTATACAGACCTTGAGAAAGGCAATTCCTTTGAATGGAGAGGGTAAAGTGGTGTTTCCAGCAGGCGAGATAACAGATTATCCGCAATATGCTTATCGGGGTGCCATGCTCGATGTGGCACGCCATTTCTTTGGAGTAGATGCTGTCAAAACCTTTATCGACATGCTTGTCTTGCACAACATCAATAACTTTCATTGGCATTTGACCGATGATCAGGGTTGGCGCATCGAGATAAAAAAATATCCGTTGCTGACCCAGAAAGCAGCATTCCGACCCGAAACGGCTATTGGACACACGGACAAGAAGGATGGCAAACCCCATGGAGGTTATTACACGCAGCAACAAATAAAAGAAATAGTGCGGTATGCTGCCGAGCGTCACATCAACATCGTGCCCGAGATAGATATGCCGGGACACATGGTGGCGGCCTTGTCGGCTTACCCCAAGTTAGGATGTACGGGCGGTCCGTACAGCGTACGAACAGCGTGGGGCATTGCTGAGGAGGTACTTTGTGCCGGCAACGACAGCACCTTGCAGTTTGCCAAAGACGTGATTGCCGAGGTGATACAGCTCTTTCCTGGTCCGTATATCAACATTGGAGGCGACGAATGTCCAAAGAAGTCGTGGCAAAACTGTGCCAAATGTCAGGTGAAGATCCAAAGTTTGGGACTTGTTACCGATGCACAGCACACCAAAGAGCAGCGTTTGCAAAGCTACTTCATGACCGAAATGGCGAATTTTATCACCCAGCATGGGCGAAAAGTGTGTGGCTGGGACGAGATTTTGGAAGGTGGTGTGGCACCTAACGCAACGGTGTTGTCGTGGCGAGGCATTCAAGGAGCCGAACAGGCTGCACGCTTGGGACACGATGCCATTATGTGTCCTACCTCGAACATGTATTTCGATTATTACCAAACCGAAGACAGAGCCAACGAGCCTGTGGCTTTCAATGCCTATCTGCCCATTGAGAAGGTGTATGCTTTCCAGCCTGTTCCTACGTCGCTGACGCCACAACAGGCAAAGCATATCATTGGTGTGCAAGCCAATTTGTGGACAGAGCAGGTAAAAACGCTATCCCACATAGAGTATATGATGTTGCCACGGTTGGCAGCAGCGTGCGAGGTACAGTGGTCAAGCGAGCAGGAGAAAGATTATGGCAATTTCTTACAGCGGTTGCCTCACATGTTGCAACTCTACAAAGCCTGCGGTTATCGGTATGCTGAACATTATTTTACGGTGAACACGGTGCTGACACCATCGCCCAAAGGGCAAGCCATGGAGGTGGCTCACAGTACACCAGGGAAGGCGAAAATCTACTATACCACCGATGGAAGTGAGCCTAATGAGCAAAGCAGACCGTACAAAAAGCCTTTTTGCCTCAAACGATCTGCTACCATTAAAGCCATAGCTTATAGCGATAGTCTGCACAGTGATGTGACCAAGGAGCAAATCATTGTTCACAAAGCCATGATGAAACCCGTTCGTTTTTGCACGCCAACCAACCATGCTTATCAAGGAAACAGTCCGCAAGAGTTGGTGAATGGATTGCTGGGTAACACTTCGTTTCACTCTGGACGCTGGGTAGGATTCGTGGGAAACGATATGGACATCATCATCGATCTGCAACGCAGGATGCCTATTAAGAGTGTATCGGTACGCACACTCACCGAACAATCCAACTGGATATTTCCCGATCGAGGCGTTTCTTTATTGGTGTCTGACGATGGAGAGCATTTCAAGGAGGTGTTTGCGGACACTAAACAATCGCTTCCGCACGTTGTGCCACCCAGTGTAAACACGCAGAAAATAACCCTTGAAAACGTAAAAGCACGATATCTACGCATCAAGGTGTTGTCCGAACACAGTATGCCCCAATGGCATTATGGCTATGGACAGACCGCTTTCTTGTTCTTAGACGAGGTGATAGTGGAGTGAGCTAACCCATATAGTAGCAAGTGTGTTGCATCAAAAAGTGACACACTTGCAACTTTGTGAATATTGTTTGCGTCTTATGTTTGAATGTGATGAGGAATTTATTGCATAAAATAAAAAATATAAGACACGTAATATTTATTATTCATCTATAATACGAACCGTATGAAAAGAAAAATCTATTGTACATTGGCAGTTTTCACACTCTTGCTATTTGCTTCGTGTGTTTGTACAAAAAGTGATAGAAAGAGCGAACGGAAAATCACACAGTCGAGTAAAATCAAGTATTTTAAGAATGTGAATATAGAGGGTTGCTATAATGTTTATTTTGAACAAGCCGATTCTGCAAGCATTCGTTTTGAGGGAAGTGAGAAAGCTATCCAGCAATTAAGAATCACATGTGACGGCAATACGTTGGATATTAAGAGGAAAGAAAAAGATAAATGGTTGAATTTTTGCAACCAAGAGGATGTTGATATCTACATCACATCTCCCGATTTGGTTTCTGTTTACTTAAAGGGTACGGGCGAATTTGAGGTTCATAAGCGTTTAGATACGGATACGTTGTCTGTCTCATTAATGGGTACAGGAGACATTGATATAAAGGATTTGATTTGTGATAAGGTGAAGGTCAATCTAAAAGGTACGGGCGATATAAACATTAAAAATGTAATTACATCACAAGCGTTTATTTCGCTCTTGGGTACAGGAGACATTAAGGTGCATTTTGAAAAATGTCAGTGGGCACAGTGTAGTTTGCAAGGCACAGGAGATATTGATGTGTCGGGGACGGTAAACACATATAAAGAGAAAATACAAGGCACTGGCAGTATTGACACCGATGACCTGCACATCCTTTCTAAATAGAGGGAAGCAAAGCTGAAAAGGGCGGAATAATTGAAGGTTCCGCCCTTTTTTCAATTATATATCTTACCTTTGCATAAGATAGGCTGCGCCTCAACAAAGAAAGTAAGCTTTTTCTGTACATGTATTAAAATAGAAAATAATGAAATATGCTATCATAGCAGCAGGTCAAGGGTCAAGGTTAAGTAGTGAGGGTGTGTCCTTGCCTAAGCCTCTCGTTAAGGTGGGAAACGAATGTTTGATAGACCGACTGCTACGTATCTTTGTAGCAAACCATGCGGACGAAATCATCGTGATTTGCAACGAGGAGATGACCAACGTGCAAACTCATTTACAAGCGATACAACAAAAAGGACTAAATGGTGAGCCTATAGTGCTGAAAATGGTGGTTAGAAGTACACCAAGTTCTATGCACAGTTTGGCAGCATTGCGCCCTTTGTTAAAAGATGCGCCCTTTTGTTTAACTACAGTAGATACCATTTTCGAAGAAGATGCATTTATGACCTATGTTCAGGAGTTTAAGAAAGCCTTGCAACAAGGTATGGATGCCTATATGGGTGTGACTAAATTTGTGGACGATGAGAAGCCTTTGTTTGTAGAAACTGATGAGTCAATGCGTGTATTGGGCTTTCATGATGAGGATAGTGTTCATTACAAATATGTTTCGGCAGGCGTTTACGGACTACATCCTCATATCTTCGACATCTTACAACGTTGCATTCAGCGCGGCGAACAACGCATGCGTAATTTTCAACGAGCACTCATAGCCGAGCAATGTACTGTAATGGCGCATGATATGGGGCAGGTTTTGGACATCGACCATTTATCGGATATTGCAAAAGCTGAGGCGTTTCTTCGGAAATCAACAAGCCAAACAAAGGATAAATATTAAGAGTTGGATAGGTAGATTTGAAAAAGATTTTGAACAACAATGAAGCATCAGCATATCATAACTATTCGTCGAGATTACATTTATTCGCTTGAAGCAGAACAGAAGGATAGAGATATCCTTGTTGCAGTGATGCAACAGCTTGGTGAGGACATACGAATGGTTGATGAATTGAAACTCACAGTGCAGGATGAGGCTGATATTTACCTAAGCATGGGACGTCATCCAGCCACATTGGCATTACTTCGTGCGTGTGAAGAGCGTGGCGCTCTTGTCATTAACTGTCCCGATGCAGTGGAGTTGTGTTCGCGGAAAAAAGTGGCGCAGGTTATGCGAGAAAACCATATACCTATGCCACCGCAGCGAGGAAAGCATGGCTATTGGCTCAAAAGGGGTGACTCAAAAGCTCAATTGGATAGTGATGTGGTGTATTGCAAAGATGAAAACGAATTGGCTGTCAGAAAAGAAGAATGGCGACAACGAGGTATTTGTTCGAGCATAGAAAGCGCACATGTAGAAGGCGACTTAATCAAATTCTACGGGATAGGGCAGCATTTTTTCAAATGGTTTTATCGCAGTATCAAGACAGGGGGCTATGATTTTGATGCAAACCTGTTGCAGGCCGAAGCTGTTAGACTTGCTCGCATCATCGGCATTGATGTGTATGGAGGCGACTGTGTCGTGAACCGAGAAGGAGAAATTAGTATTATCGACTTTAACGATTGGCCAAGTTTTGCCGCTTGTAAAGAAGAGGCAGCGCAGGCCATCGCACGATTAGTAAAGCAGAAATGGGAAGATTTAAGGAATTGTTAAAGGCTTCGATGAAGTCGAAAGATACCGAAGAGTGGCTCGATGTGCACTTTACACGCCCCATAGGATTGGTCTTTGCATTGCTATGGAAACGCCTTGGTGTGCATCCTAACGCTGTGACTATTCTCTCTATCTTTCTTGGAATTGGAGCAGCTTATTGTTTTTATTTCGTAGATGTGTGGCATAATGTGTGCGGAGTGTTGTTACTCATGTTAGCCAACTTTTGCGATAGCACCGATGGGCAGTTGGCACGACTCACGGGGAAGCACACTTTTATCGGTCGTATGTTGGATGGTTTTGCCAGTGGTCTATGGTTTGTGGGCATCTATGTGGCACTTGCCTTACGGATGCAACACCATTTGATGCCTGGTACGACAGTGCCATGGGGTGCTGGAATATGGACATTAGCGCTCGTGGCAGGCGTGCTGTGTCATACTACACAAAGCTCATTGGGCGATTATTACCGACAGATACACTTGTATTTCCTTAAAGGTAAAGAGGGTAGCGAACTGGGGCACTCCAAACAGCAATACCTTATATATAAGCATTTGGATAAGGGTGATTGGCTGAAACGTCTCTTTTATCTCAACTATACGTCTTATTGTCGAAGTCAAGAGCGAAGAACTCCTGCATTTCAAAAGTTCTTTCAGCGTTTTAAGTTATATCCAAATAACACTGTAAGGCAGCAATTCTTAGAAGGTAGCAGACCTCTTATGCCGTACACCAACATTCTAACCTTCAACACACGAGCTATCTGTTTGTACGTTACTTGTCTGTTGAACTGTCCGTGGCTGTATTTTATTTTTGAAATTACGGTGTTACAATTGATTTATATTTATATGCATCAGCGGCACGAAAAATTGTGCACAGAGATGATTACATTACTTTCAAAATCTGCAATATCGCAACAAACTAACCAATTATGATAACAGCTGCTATGTCTCCTATTCACGGTTTACTCTTTGATTTTGGTGGAACTATTGATACGAATGGTCAACATTGGGGAAAAATGTTATGGCAGATGTATCAAAAAGTAGGTGTTCCCGTGTGTGAGGATGATTTTCGTAAAGCGTATGTCTACGGAGAACGAATGTTAGAGAAAAGTCCTTTGGTGAAGCCAACGGATACATTGCGTAGGACAATAGAAGTGAAGTTACGATTAGAATTGGAACAACTGTGCATGATGGGAGTGTGGGATGTGGACGAAGCGGAACTGCTGCACACCCAAGAGTTGCTATTATCAGAAATTTATCAACATGTAACGCAGATCATAGAGCAACATCGGAAGATGTTACAGTGTTTGAAAGAAAGATTTCCAATGGGTTTGGTAACGAATTTTTACGGTAACATGAATACGGTGTTGCAGGAATTTTCTTTGGGCGATATATTTGAAACAGTGATAGAATCGGCTGCAGTAAATATACGCAAGCCTGATGTACGCATCTTTAAGCTGGCACTTGATGCTCTCCAACTGCCTGCTGAACAAGTGTTAGTGATTGGTGATAGCTTTTATAAAGATGTAGAACCAGCTTCGAAGTTAGGGTGTCAAACGGCTTGGCTCAAAGGTGAGGGATGGATAGAAAAGCAGTACGATGAAACCCTTCCAACTTATATCTTAACTTCTTTGTCGGAGATGGTATCTATTGTGGATGATGCATCTACAACAAAACGCTGATTCTTGTGGTTGTAATTTGAGTGCCGAATGACCTCAGCGGTGTTTGCTTTCTGTGGTTTTTTCAATGAGTTGACAAAACAGACTGTATTTATTTAGAAATAAAGGAGTTAACTCTATTTATTTTGGCTTTATCCCTTGTTGGCGAGATAAATATAGCTTCCCTCTAAGACGATGATTTCTTCGGCAACCAACTGTTCTAAAACTTGATCTAAGAGTTTTTCAGGAAACGCTAATTTGTCAAGCTCGGTGATATGATGTCTTTCCTTATCTTCCAGTCCATGAAGAATCGTTTGTTTGATTTCGTTTGTTGTGACGGTGTTATTTCGCTGTAAACCTTGATCCAAACAAACATCGCATTTCAAGCAGTCTTTTGCTTGTACTTCACCAAAATAGCGCAATAGCTGTTTGCTTCGACATACTTCATTGTTTTCCGCATAACGAATTACAGACTTGATGCGCTTGGAGAACTGTTCTTTACGCTCTTCGTAGACCGCTTTTGGTATTACCATGTTTTCAATTGCCTCGCGGTCTTTCGCATAAGTGATAAAGGGCATCTTTCGTTGAGGAATAAAGTGGAGGATTCTTCTTTGCGTCAATCCTTTTAAGATAAGGTACAACTGTTCGCGAGTGATACCCGTTTGTTGAGCCAAAAGTGCCTCGTCAATGTACACATAGTCAGTGAAAAGACCCCCGTATGTACGTAACAGACAGGTGATTACCTTTTCTTGTAGTGGGGAAACCTGATTGAGTTTGTATAATTCGTTTCTATCAAGAAGAAACATTACTCGAGCATTGGAGTCAGGATCTGTATCATATTCCAAGTAGCCCGCACGTGACAGAATGAGCAAAGCGGAGTTCACAGGAATGGGAAAATAATGGAAGATGGCACAAAACTTCCCAATGTCGAAAGTAAAGGTGTGCCCACTTCCGCTTCCTAAGCCTATTTCAAAATAATAAGCTAAGTGCTGATACACATCTTTAATATAGTCTTTTTCAGGAAAATTGTCTTCGATTCGCTTGTTGAGTTTATGCTTATCACTGGTGTTATACAACAAGACAGCGTAGGAACGCTGTCCATCACGCCCCGCACGCCCTGCCTCTTGAAAGTAAGCTTCTAACGAGTCGGGACAGTCGATGTGTATCACCACACGCACATCGGGCTTGTCAATGCCCATTCCAAAAGCATTGGTAGCCACCATGACCCGTATCTGATCCGTTTGCCATGCACGTTGCCGTTCATCTTTCACGCTGTGTTCTAACCCAGCATGATAATAAGTGGCAGGAATATCACAAGCGTTGAGCAGTGTTGCAACCTCCTTTGTGCGTTTTCTACTCCGTACATAAATAATAGCACAACCAGGGAGTGATTGCAGGATATGTAGGATTTCTTGATTCTTGTCTTGTGCTGTTCGCACCACGTATGTGAGGTTTGAACGTTCAAAGCTCATTTGGAAGACATTCTTCTCTTTGAAGCCCAATTGTTGTTGAATGTCCTCAACTACCTCGGGTGTGGCTGTTGCAGTGAGTGCCAATAGGGGAGCTGCTGGCTTTTCTTTTCGAATATCGGCAATGTTCAGGTAAGCTGGACGAAAATCATACCCCCATTGACTGATACAATGCGCTTCGTCGACGGTAATGAAACTGACGTTCATTCGACGAAGTTTCATCAAGAAAAGCTCCGAACCTATGCGTTCTGGAGAGATATATAAGAGTTTGATGTCACCAAAGATACAGTTGTCTAAGGTTTTGAGAATCTCTCTTCTTGTCATGCCCGAAAAGATCGCTGCCGCTGTAATCCCCTTTTCTTTGAGATGTTGCACTTGGTCTTTCATTAAGGCAATGAGCGGCGTGATGACCAAACATATCCCTGGTTGTGCTAAGGCTGGAACTTGAAAGGTGATAGACTTGCCTCCACCAGTGGGCATAAGACCTAAGGTGTCACGTTGTTGACCAATGCTCTCAATGATTTCACGCTGAATACCGCGGAAATCTTTGTATCCCCAGTATTGCTGCAGAATGCTTAAGTATTTGTCATGAACAGGCATGGCGTCATGTTTGATAATCTTCTCCTTCGGTAGGTCGTATGTCTTCTATCTGCAACTGCACGGCGTTACGCTTAAAGACGTTGTCCTCCAGTGTATAGGCAATGTCAAAACTGCGTTTAGATTTGATGTATCGTGCCGATGCACTTTGTCCAAAGGCAATGCCATTAACAACATTGCTCGATTTGGAGTCGACCAGTTCCAGTTTAATATGCTCTTGTTCGCGCCCTACCACCTTACTTGTACCATAATCGTACACACCGATTGTACTAAACATGGGTTTGGGATTGCCAGGTCCAAAAGGTGAGAATTTCTTTAATTCTTGATGTAGACGTTTGGTAATATCCTTAAAATCAATGATAGCATCAATATCTATAATTGGTTCAGTCTGTTCGGGACGAATGTGTTCATCTACATATTTTTGAAAACGAGTGCGGAATGTTTTGATATCATCCCAACGTAAGGTCAGTCCTGCCGCATAGGTGTGTCCTCCAAAGTTCACCAACAAGTCACGACAACTCTTGATAGCAGCATAGATATCGAAGCCTGTTACGCTGCGCGCAGACCCTGTTGCGAACTCTCCATCACGTGTAAGAACGACGGTAGGTCGAAAATAAATTTCTGTCAATCGTGAAGCTACAATTCCAATAACGCCCTTCTTCCAGTTCTCATCGTAGAGAACAATGGAGGAATGATGCTTTTGGCTTTCTAATTTAGAGACGATAAGGTTAGCTTCTTCGGTCATTTGCTTATCGATATCTTTTCGTTGCTCGTTATATTCGTCAATGTGTTTGGCTTGTCGTATGGCACTCGCAATATCCTTTTCCACCAGCAAGTCAACGCTCTCCTTTCCATTCTCCATGCGTCCAGAGGCATTGATGCGCGGTCCTATCTTGAAGACAATATCGCTCATGGAGATGTCTCTGTTGCCTAAATTGCAGATATCTATAATGGCTTTCAGCCCAACACTCGGGTTTTGGTTGAGTTGTTTCAATCCATGAAAAGCCAAGATACGATTTTCATCCACCACAGGTACAATGTCAGCTGATATACTTACTGCACAAAAGTCAAGCAGCGGGATGAGCCGAGAGAAAGGAATGTTGTTGTTTTTGGCAAACGCCTGCATGAGCTTAAAGCCCACTCCACATCCAGAGAGATGCTTAAAGGGGTAGGTGTCATCGGGTCTTTTGGGATTGAGAATAGCCACAGCAGGTGGCATTACTTCGTCTGGTACGTGGTGATCGCAAATGATAAAGTCAATACCTAAACTTTTTGCATACGCAATCTCGTCCGTTGCTTTAATTCCACAATCTAAAATAATAATCAGTTTGACACCTGTTTCTCGTGCATATTCTAAACTCTTTTTGCTGACACCATAACCCTCGTCGTATCGATCTGGGATGTAATAGTCTATATTAGAATAGAACTGTTGGAGAAACTTGTACACCAATGCTACAGATGTACAACCATCTACGTCGTAATCGCCATACACCAAAATGCGTTCTTTGCGCCCCATAGCATCGTTGAGTCTGTCTACCGCCACGTCCATATCTTTCATCAAGAAAGGATTAATAAGGTCCGCCAGTTGTGGACGAAAGAACCTTTTTGCCGCAGACTCAGTGGTAATGCCTCGGCGGATGAGCAACAAAGCGAGTATGGTGTTGATATTTAATTTATCTCCTAACTCCTTAGCTGCCTTTGTTTCTTCTGATGTAGGTGGTACATAATTCCATTTGAAATGCATTTATATTGTTTTTTATTTTTGTCGAGTCGTACTCGCATGCGGTCATACGAGTAATGGTCTTCATAAAAATGAAGACTTATTTGTGTGTAAAGTTACAAATAATTTACCATAATGCATCGTAAATGTCACAAATAATTTGCATCATTCCCCAGCAATTCTTCAAAAAGTGTCTGGTCATGCGCATTCTTCTTCAATCTAACTTTTCTGCTTTGTCCTTTTCGCCTCATGTGTTTACTGAAGAAATTAGTTGCCTGTCCATGAGTTGAGGTATTGTCATAAAAAAGAAAGACCATTCTTCCTATGTGGAAAAACAGTCTTTCTTATCGTGGTTTCAAGATCAACTTGAAGCGTTATTTAGATATTTAATTTCTTACGGATATTTGCAGGAACAGCGTTCTTGTTTACCATGAAATCCATCGTCTTGTAAGCTACAAAAGCTTTTGTCATGTACCAAATACCTTTGTACTTGCCACTTTCGCCCCAAGAGTTCTTTACCATGTAATATTCTTTCCCGTTTTGGTCCTTGGCAATACCAAAGATGTGCATGCCGTGGTCATCGGTTGTCTCCCAATTATCGAATGCTTCTTGGCGCATCTCTTGTGTAGGAACAACTTCAGGCGCATTGATACCTAATGAATCTGCTTTGGCTTTCTTTGAGGATTTAGACATCTTAACCCAACGGTCAGCATCTGTTCCAGACAAATCGCGTGCTTTCTTCAAATCGTAAGCAATACCTAAACCATTGCGTGTAAATCCATCTTCAGAAACATCTCCGCCCCATGCTACGGTATAACCATTGTTGATAGCGTTGTCAATGATGTTGCAAATCTCTTCAATAGGAACGTTCCAGCTCAAAGGCCAACGCCAGTTGTCCTGTACTTCAACAGCAAATTGTGTCCAGAAAGGATGATGTGTGTAGCTGGTGAAGTGTACATAGTCGTTCATGTCCAGTCCAAGACTTGCCGCAAACGATTGTGGTGTATAGGTTTTTCCTTCGTATGTAAATGTGTCAGGAGTTTTGCCAAGGTAAGCATCAAGAATTCCTACCATTCCTTTTTTCCATGTAGAAGAAATTTTCTTTTGCTTACTTTTTGCTATCGTTTCAACATAAGGTGTCAGAAGTTCAAAGAATTCGCCAAAGTTAGCCAGCGAGTCACCTGTCATCGTGCCAGGCAATGGCATTGCTGTTTCGGGAACCATGCCATAGTGTTGCCAACAATAGATGGGGTCGTATGCGCTACCTCCTTGTGCAAAACTAACATCACCGTGCATGCGTACAGCCTTTTCAGCTCGGTCTTGGTATGTTTTGTGTGCTACGAACATCTCACATAGGTCGTACGTTTTCCCTGTCTTTTTTAAGATTTCACTTTCCAAGAAACTCAATGTAGAGTAAGCCCAACACGTACCGCTACGGTTTTGGTCTTTAACACTTGTAATCTTGTTTTGCTTTACAACAGTAAATACTGGCTTGTTGCTTTTAGCGGCAGTCTTTTTCTTACCTGCCTGTACGCCCGTTGCCATGATGGCCAAGAGGGCGAACATCAAAATTTTCTTCATGTTTTTGAATAGTTTTTAATAAATTATTTAGTTGAATTGTTAGCCATAAATGCTTCTACATCTTTGGGATGGTATGGTATGCGCTGCTCACCAATGAAGCGACATCCGTTTTTAGTAATTAGGATATCGTCTTCAATACGAATACCTCCAAAATCTTTGTAGGTTTCCAAAAGTTCAAAATTCAAGAACTCTTTACAGTGTCCAGATGCTCTCCAGTCATCGATGAGGGCAGGAATAAAGTAAATACCAGGTTCGTCCGTCACCACAAATCCCTCTTCTAAGCGCCGTCCCATGCGCAGGGCATTGGTGCCAAATTGGTCAAGGATAGGTCGTGTCTCTTTGTCAAAGCCTACGTGGATTTGTCCCAAAGCCTCCATGTCGTGAACATCCATTCCCATCATGTGTCCCAGTCCGTGAGGTAAGAACATGGCATGTGCTCCTGCACGCACAGCCTCTTCTGTGTCACCTTTCATGAGTCCAATTTCTTTGAGTCGCTCCGTCATGAGCTTGCATACAGAGAAATGTACGTCCATGTATTTCACTCCTGGCTTTGCAACTTCGAGAGCGTGGTCATGACATTCCTCAACAATGCTATAAATCTCTAATTGTCGTTGTGTAAATTTGCCACTAACGGGATATGTTCGGGTGTTGTCAGAACAATAATTGTTCACAGTTTCAGCCCCAGCGTCACACAATGCCAACCTTCCAGACTCCAGTAAGTTGAGCGAAGGACTGCCATGCATGATCTCTCCATGTTGGGTAAAGATGGTTGGGAAGCTCACCATGGCTCCGTAAGAGTTGGCAATGCCGTCCACTTGTCCACCCACAAACTTTTCTGTTACACCCGGTTTGGTAAGGCGCATTGCTGTGGTATGCATGAGATAGCCTATCTTGGCAGCACGTTCCAGCTCTTCTATTTCTTGTTCTTCTTTGACAGAGCGCATCTTGACAACCGCATGAATAAGGTCGAGGGACGACTTTTCTTGCTGTTGACTGGGATGAATGCCCAACAAGTCGTATATTTGGAGTTTGATGTCATGCCGATACGGTGGGAGGAAATGTATCTTTTGTTGCTTCTCCTGTGCACGCTTACAGATAGTAGAGAGTTCCTTCATGGGTGCTGTCTGCTGTATTCCAACCTGCGCAGCCATATCTTTGACACTATCAACTGACCCGAACCAAACGACATCTTCAATGTCTATATCGTCTCCAATCAGTTTTTCTTGATCATTATCGATATCAATGACACCCACCAAGCCGTCTCTGTTTTGTCCAAAATAGTACAAGAAAGAGGAGTCTTGCCTAAAAGGATGATACCCATTGTACGGACCATTGGCAGGGGAGTTGTTGTTACCGAAGAGAATGATGATGCCATGACCAACTTCTTTTTTAAGTTGTGTGCGGCGTCTTATATAAGTTTGTTTGTCGAACATATAATAATGTTTTATAGAATTAATCGTTTCTAATCATGCTGAATACTGTTTGTAAATGTGTCAGTCATAGTCAGTTAGCAGCAATCATGATGATGATGTATATGGGATTCCAAGGTAAACAGCTCAAATCTGTTTGTGCTTGGTTTCCACTATTTCTTGCAAAGATAATAAAAAGTGATGAAAAATATATAACTTTGTCTCAATTAATGAGTAATTTATGCAAATTGATAGAAATACAGGATTAGTACTCGAAGGTGGAGGGATGCGTGGAGTGTTTACCTGTGGTGTCTTGGATGCCTTTATGAAGCATGATTTGTATTTTCAGTATGTTGTTGCTGTGTCGGCGGGAGCTTGTAATGGTATGTCTTATATCAGTAAACAACCACGTCGCGCGCGCTTCTCTAATATCGATTTGTTGTCCAAATATGATTACATAGGATTGCGCCATTTGGTGACTCAGGGGTGTATTTTTGATCAAAAACTCTTGTACGATAAATTTCCAAATGAGTATGTCCCATTCGATTTTGATACTTATTTCTCTTCTCCTTCTACCTTCGAAATGGTCACAACAAATTGCTTAACGGGTTTACCAGCTTACTTGACAGAACTACAAAATAAGCAACGAGCATTGGATATTGTGCGCGCTTCGAGTAGTTTACCCTTTGTAAGTAAGATTGTAGAGATAGACCAAATCCCCATGCTTGATGGTGGAATCACAGATTCTATCCCTGTGATTCGCTCCATGGAGACAGGTCATCATAAAAACGTTGTCATTCTAACGCGTCACAAAGGCTATCGCAGTAGTGAGCGAGATAGAAAGATTCCCCATTTCATTTACAAGAAATACCCGCGTCTTCGCGTGGCTCTTAGTCGTAGAGTAGCGGCATATAACGAACAGTTGGAGTTAGTCGATCAGTTGGAAGCAGCTGGACAAATTGTCTGCATACGTCCACAAGACCCAGTGGAGGTAGGACGTATGGAAAAAGATACAGCCAAACTGGAGCGGTTATATCAAGAGGGATATATGTTAGGAGACGACTTCTGTCAATCTCAGATTAGTTAAAAATGAAGCGACACGTCGCCCATGCCTCGCCAAAGGTTCTACTGTAAACGTCATGAGTCATTCTTTGTAATGACAACCTCATCTCATGGAAGAAAGCTGCGCACTTGTCTATTTCTCTTTTTCGCTTAGATAAAACAGTGCAGCCCCAATCGCTGTACAGAATTCACTGTATTTGGGATTGATAAAGTTCACGCCATACATTTTCTCTAACCCACTGAACACCATCTTACATTGAGGGAGTAAAGTAAGGTTACCAATGAGTACATAATCTTTGATACCCGACCCCAAAGATGCTAAAATCGTGCTGCTGCCAATGGTCTGTAACACCATGGTGATGATGCCCAATGCAATGTCCTCACGCGAAGCGTTGCTCTTGGCATTTCCAAAGAGGGAAGCAGTAGCCGTTTTGGGTAGATTGGGGAGCGGTTCAGGACTGATATCACCGATACGAACATCGATATTTGAGGCGTCGCCTCGCATGGCGAGCGAGGAAACTTGTCGGATATCATCCGTTTTCAACATAATGCGTGACAGGCCGATGAGCGTTCCACCCCCAATACCCACTCCGCCTATGTGTCTAATGTCATTGCCCTTACATTGTATAAGACTGGTTCCTGTACCCATGCTCACAACAATCATGTCCTCCAAGTCGGTCTCAAATCGGGCTCCCAAACCGTTGCAGATAAACTCTTCTGCCTTGGCTGTCGGCAAACCGTAAACGGAGCTGTCGACATAGGCAGCACCCACACCTGTCAACATCACCTGCTCAACATCGTTCAGTTGTATATTGTTGTCATGTAAATACTTACCAAATGCGCCATAAAGCGACGTCACGGGGTCGGTAGCCTTGATGCGAATAGGAGCTACTACTGTTCCGTCGTCATTGATACCTACAATCTTGGTGGTGCTAATCCCCACGTCAATGCCTATAACTATTGCCATTTTCTTCTATTATTGGTACTAATTTATTGCAAAGATTGCGCAAGCCGAACACAAAGAAAGTTTACTTTCTATGTTGAGGCGAAGCCAACCTTCTGCAAAGATTGCGCAAGCCGAAGACAGAGAAAGTTTACTTTCTATGTTGAGGCGAAGCGAATCTTCTGCAAATATACAACATTATCAATAATTATTTGTAATTTTGAATCATAATAAAATGAATCACATGAAAACAGAAGTTACGCATGTAGTGGCTGCTGTCGTCCAACGTGGCAAGCGCTATCTATGTATGCAAAGAGGTCGTTCACAATATTCTTATCTTTCCGAACACTGGGAATTCCCTGGTGGAAAGGTCGAAGAGGGCGAATCAGATCACGAGGCATTGGTTAGAGAAATCAAGGAAGAAATGGATTGGGATGTATTTGTAGGACGAAAAATTGGAGAGGTGACGCATGCTTATCCTGATTTCAAAGTCTCTATTACAGCCTATCTCTGCAAAGGAGGCGATGAGGACTACAAATTATTGGAGCATCTGGATGACAAATGGCTACCCCTCGACCAACTGGAATCACTCAACTGGACCGAGGCAGACCGTGTGCTGATTGAGCGATTTCTGTCAGAAAAGGAATAGATGATACCTCAACACTCCTGCACAATCCTTTGGGGTAGGGCGCTTTAGTCTCTTTTGTTGCAACACTCTTTTTGGGGTATTGCAAATTCTGTAATCGCCCTTGTTTAGGTTGTTCTGTAAGCAATAATTCTGCAAATGAAGTTTGTTGCTTTGCTGATGCTTGGAGATAGAGGTGATATTTGTAAGCCTTAATGGCATTCACCCATGTCTTTTCAATAATCAACTCAATGAGTTAATCAGTAGTGGCATTCTTGTTTTTGTCCTATCATTTTACCAAAAAAAGGTCATTGAAAATCTTCAAAATAGAAAAAATCAATAGGCAAACGACATGCAAAAATGGGCTGATTTTATCAAAATTGATGTCTTTTCAAACTGAAACATTGATTTAACGGTCTTAGAAACACTCATTAGGGGTGTTATTCACATGCTTCAGCACCCTTAAAGTATGCAAATAGTCGCCCTATCTCAATGCTTCAATCGCCCAAAGATGGTAAAATTGCGAATGAAAAGAGAAGGCTGAAGCGTAATAATCTAAGTAACAATGAATTACGAAAGTTGCTCAAAACTTGCATATTTGCGACCAACTTTGCTGTTGGTTGTTTTTACGCGAGTTATGAGAGCCACTTTGTAAAGAAAATTCAGCATTTATTATCCTTCTAAAGAGGGTGTCACTAATTTTAGAGATGCAGTTTGCAGGTCATTCTTCTTAGTAAAAATATCAGTCTTCAAATGAAAGAACTGTGGGTTTATGTTCTGTGTAAAGTATATATTGTTTTACACGTTTGTGGAGCGTAACGACCTTGTACTGTGGTTTTGGGGGTCTTTCTGTCAGTATTCCTGTTATAAGAAATCAACAGTGGGGGCGGATAAAAAAAAGACAACCTTCTATCAAAGTTATCTTTTTTTGCGAAGTGAAGAGAGAGTTTATCTCCTCTTTTTAAATTTTCTATATAGTTTCCAGCCTAGCACTATACCGTCAAAAACTCCAGCTCCTGTGCTCAACAATCCTGAAAATCGCTTGGATGGCAAATTGGTGGTCAATGAGGATGGTGACGTACCAAAAAGCTGATCCCATAAAGCTTTCATCTGTGAATCATCGTTTCTGATGTTATCTAATAGTGCTTGCTTGCGCTCTCGAATCTCTGACAAAGACGTATATTTCGTCTGAGGTGTATCATAATTATTCTTTGTCATCACTAATTCTCCATCAATAAACTTGCCAAGAACTTGACAATTGGCCGCTGAATCCATTGTTTGCGGAACAAGAAAAACAGCACAAAAGTGAATAAATAACAGCCCGCAATGATGAGGAAGGCAAAAGGAAGCCCTACATGGGGTTCGAGTGCATAAGCAGCGGCAAACGAAACATATATGAGCGCTAATACCAATACAATGGTTAATGAGAGTGCCAGTGTGAGAACGGTAATAAGACGAACCACCTTTTCAATTACATCGAGCTTGACATACTCTGTCTGAAGCCCGATGTAATGTTTGCAAACATCAACCAGTTGGCTAATGGTTTCTACGTTTCTGTCGTTTGAAAACATATAATAATGTTTAATCTACGATATCAGCAGCAGCGTCTTTGATGTCATCTACCAAATCATCTACGTCTTTCTTAGACAATTTGAGATCGTGCTTTTTGCAAAAATCGTCAATCGTGTCACTGATTTTATTACGAGTATCTTGTCCCTTTTGAGGTGCAACCAACAAGCCTACTAATCCTCCTACAAGGACGCCTCCTAAGAATGCGCCAATACAACTAACTGTTCTCATGTTTCTAAATTTTAATGTGAATATTGTTTATTAACTTTTTTAGCATTGGATACTCTTCCAAATGTCATAACGCAAATATACGATTTTTTTTACAAACGAGCAACGGTGTAACGATATTTTTTGTGTTAAAAAGTTTGTATTCTATTGATTTAACAAACTTTAGTGGGTACATTTCTTTCTTTTTGACAGATATTTTGTAATTTCGCCCTTGATAGATAAACGTAAAGTATCAATAGAGTTTAATTTATAATATCGACAACAAGATGATGAAGAAAAGAATTGTTTTATGCGCAGGATTATGTGCAGCACTTGCACTGACTGGATGTAAGTCGAGCGAGAGTGCTTATAAGAAGATGTATGAGAAGGCGAAAGCTCAAGAACAGGCAAAGACTGAGACTGAGGCAGAGGTGCCTACGGTAACACCTCTGACGCCAGCTCCCGTAACAGAAACAACTGTTCAAGACAATGTAGATAACGCAACGTTCCGCACAGAAGACGTTACGGTGGTTAGCGGTAATGGCTTGAGTGCCTTTAGTGTAGTAGTTGGCTCGTTTGGTTTGAAGGCTAACGCCGAAAATTTGCAGCGCACATTGAATGCAGCTGGTTATGCAGCTCAGATTGCTTACAACGCAGGACGCAACATGTATCGTGTAGTCGCTTCTACACATGCTGACAAAGCCTCTGCAGTACGCTCTCGTAATCAGTTCCGTCAGCAGTATCCTGACGCTTGGTTGCTGTATAAGAAATAATCAACCATGAGGCGACAGTCTGCCATCTCCTCGTTTCAGAAGAGGTGGCATAGGAATGTCTCTCTTGGTATCTTTCACCATGCGTATCCTTTCGATAGATTACGGAAAGAAACGTACGGGCATAGCAGTTACCGATTCATTGCAAATTATTGCAAATGGGTTGGCAACTGTTGCTACATCTGCACTTTTCGACTTTCTCAAGACTTATGTAGCGCAAGAGGAGGTGGAGCGGATTGTGATGGGCAAACCGATGCAGACGAATGGAAAACCGAGCGAAAACTTTGCCAGGGTTCAGCAGTTTGTCAACCGATGGCGTAAGGCGATGCCGCAAATTCCTATCGAATTTTACGACGAACGCTTTACATCGGTGTTGGCACATCAAGCAATTTTGCAAAGTGGTATTGGAAAGAAAGCCCGTCAAAACAAAGCTTTGGTAGACGAAATTTCGGCTACTATTATTTTGCAGAGCTATATGGAATCGAGACGTAAATAACGAATGTCCGTCTTAGGTTCTTATTTAATAAAGAAATAATGATATTACCTATATATATATATGGACAGCCCGTGTTGCGTAAAGTAGCACAAGATATTACCCCAGCGTATGAGAATCTGCAGCAACTCATCGCAGATATGTTTGAAACGATGGACGCTTCGGATGGCGTAGGCTTAGCTGCCCCACAGATAGGCAAGTCGATTCGGGTCGTTGTGATCGACTTAAATGTGCTGTCTGACGATTTTCCCGAGTACAAAGACTTTAGGCGTGCCTACATCAACCCACATATTATCGAGATTGATGAAGACTCTCCTGTAGCGTCCATGGAAGAAGGGTGTCTATCTATCCCAGGCATCCATGAGTCGGTAACACGCCATACACGCATTCGTGTGCAATACATGGATTCAGATTTTCAGTCGCATGATGAATGGGTGGAGGGTTATTTAGCCCGTGTAATGCAGCACGAGTTCGACCATTTGGAAGGTAAAATGTTTGTGGATAGAGTGAGTCCGTTTCGCAAACAGCTTATCAAGAATAAATTAAAAGCGATGACACAGGGCAAGTACGAATGTCATTATCGTACCAAGCCTGTACGCAAATAGAATGTATGTATCGCATCAAGGTCCTCATCTTCTTGGCTTGTCTATCACTTGCAGCAAAAGCACAATACAATGTTGACAAGCTGTTAAGGAATGGTCAGGTGGCCCTTCATTATGAAGACTATGTGCTTTCGATACAATATTTCAATCAGATTATTTCGCTCAAGCCTTATCTTTATGAGCCATGGCAGTACAGAGCGGTGGCGAAATACTATTTAGATGATTTTACAGGTGCCGAGTCCGACATCTCTAAAGCTATCGAATTGAATCCTTATATCCACCAGTTTTTTGATTTAAGAGCCATTACTCGCATCAAGCAAGAACGCTTTGAGGATGCCGTTAACGATTATAACCACGCCATAAGGTTACAACCTCAACAGCAAAATTATTGGTTGAATCGAGCCATTTGTTTGATGAACGATAAGCAGTATGCCAAGGCACAGTTGCAAACGGATACGATTATTCATAAATGGTCACAGAATGCCAATGCCTATACCTTAAAGGCAGAAATCTATTTGCATGAAAAGGACACTACTTCGGCTGCTAAGTGGTTAGATAAGAGCTTAAAGGTAGATCCATACGATGGTAGCACTTGGACCATGCGAGCCTACATCAGTCTGGCACGTCAGCAGTGGAAAGAGGCAGATAAGGAATTATCACAAGCCATTCATTTCAAGCCGAATCAGGCAAATAACTATGTCAATAGAGCCTTGGCGCGCTTGAATTACAACAATTTGCGAGGAGCCATGAGCGATTATGACATGGCACTGGACTTGAATCCACAAGACTTTTTAGCTCATTATAATAGAGGTCTGCTGCGTATGCAGTTGGGCGACGATAATCGTGCCATTGAAGATTTTGATTTTGTCATCAAACTGGAACCCAAAAATGTCATGGCAATCTTCAACAGGGCGTTATTGTTGGATCGGACAGGAAATCTTCGAGCCGCCATACGAGACTATTCTGCGGTGATAGAGCAATTTCCTAATTTCTGGACAGGTTTATCTTATCGAGCACATTGCTATCGACGATTAGGAATGACAGCCAAGGCGGAGCTTGACGAATTTCGTATTTTCAAGGCGCAGATGAATAAGCACGTGGGTGTACAAAAGCGTTGGAGTCGTAACAAACTCAAAGAGATGCGCAAGCGAAGCGAGATAGATCCCGAGAAATACAACCAAATTGTCGTTGCCGATGAGAATACTGTTGAGCATGAGTATGATAGTGAATATCGCGGACAGATACAACATCGAAAAGTAGAAGTAGAACTGATGCCGATGTACGAGGTGTCATACCTGCCTTATCAGAATGGCATAAGTTCGTATCAGGCTTTTTATAAAGAACTTGAGGATTTCAATTTACAGCATCATCCTCAACACAAACTCATGTTGACTTGTCGCCCGAAACAACTCACGGCAGAGCAATCGAAGATGTATTTTGCGAACATCGACCAGTTGTCTGCCCAGATACAAGATGCTAAAAACATAAAATCTGTGAAGAGCT
Organism: Hoylesella timonensis 4401737 = DSM 22865 = JCM 15640; assembly: GCF_000455445.1. Lineage (GTDB taxonomy): Bacteria > Bacteroidota > Bacteroidia > Bacteroidales > Bacteroidaceae > Prevotella > Prevotella timonensis. The sequence continues at coordinate 132,880 of NZ_HG417096.1, forward strand.
TATTGTTTCAGCGTGCTGTAGCCTACACGGTAACGCAAAATTACGATGCTGCTATCCAAGATTTGACAGTCTGTATCAATGAGGACAGTACCTCTGCCGTTACTTTTTGGCAACGTGCGGTGTGCCAGTTTATGATGAATGACTTTAATGCCTCTAAAGGAGTAGATACCCAGTTGAAAGCAGCCAAGACTTTAGATGATTTGAATCACGCCATTGAACTGGAACCTAAAAACGCCTATCTTTATTATAATCGGGCTAATTTGTATGCCACTCGGAATGATGACCAATTGGCAATCAAAGATTATACCAAGGCTATTGCCCTTGACAATAGGTTGGCAGAGGCTTATTATAACTTGGGAATCGTACACATGAAGAAAGGTGATCGAGCGGCAGGAATGGCGAATTTAAGTAAAGCTGGCGAACTTGGAATCTATGATGCGTATAGCTTGATGAAGAAAAATCGAACGTCCAAATAACTTGAAAATTATATGGAATTTAGAAAAATATGAGCTCAACTCGAAAGAAAATATTACTTTTGTAGTTGATTCAGATAAAAAACTAATTTGTTATGGTTAAAATCACATTTCCTGACGGTTCTGTTCGAGAATACGAACAGGGTGTCACGGGGTTACAAATCGCCGAGAGCATCTCACCGGCTCTCGCTCGCAACGTTGTATCTTGCGGTGTAAATGGTGAGACAGTAGAGCTTAATCGCCCAATTAACAATGATGCTACTATTGCCTTGTACAAATTCGAGGACGAGGAAGGTAAGCATACTTTCTGGCATACTTCGGCTCACTTGTTGGCAGAGGCGTTACAAGAACTTTACCCAGGTATACAGTTTGGGTTTGGTCCTGCTATTGAAAACGGATTCTTCTATGATGTGATGCCCAAGGAAGGAACGACGATAAGCGAAACAGACTTTCCTAAAATTGAAGCAAAAATGATGGAACTGGCTAAGAAAAATGAGCCAGTGGTCAGACGAAACATATCGAAGACAGATGCTTTGAAGGAGTTTCAAGAAGATGGACAAGATTATAAATGCGAGCATATTGACCAAGATTTGGAAGACGGTACTATTTCCACTTACACCCAAGGTCATTTTACAGACCTGTGTCGTGGACCTCACTTGTTATCCACGGGACTTATCAAAGCTGTAAAAATTACCAGTGTAGCAGGAGCTTTTTGGCGAGGTGATGCCAAACGTGAACAGATGACACGTATTTATGGAATTACTTTCCCAAAGAAAAAAATGCTGGATGAGTATCTTACCATGTTGGAAGAAGCCAAGAAGCGTGACCATCGAAAGATTGGAAAAGAAATGGAACTCTTCATGTTCTCTGAACGTGTGGGAAAAGGATTACCTATCTGGTTGCCCAAAGGTACAGAGCTACGCTTGCGCCTGCAAGATATGCTTCGCAATATCCAGCGTAGATATGGCTACCAAGAGGTAATTACGCCCCATATAGGCAGCAAGAATCTCTATGTCACCAGTGGACACTATGCCCACTATGGCAAAGATTCTTTTCAGCCCATTCATACCCCCGAAGAGGATGAAGAATACATGCTCAAGCCGATGAACTGTCCTCACCACTGTGAGGTGTTTGCTTATAAGCCACGCTCTTACAAGGATTTGCCATTGCGCATTGCTGAGTTTGGTACTGTTTATCGATACGAAAAGAGCGGAGAGTTGCATGGATTAACACGTGTACGCTCGTTTACACAGGATGATGCACATATCTTTTGTCGTCCCGACCAAGTGAAAAATGAGTTTTTACGCGTCATGGATATTATCCAAGCTGTATTCAAAATCTTTAACTTCGATAACTTTGAGGCTCAAATTAGTTTGCGAGATCCTAAGGACAAAGAGAAGTATATCGGTTCTGACGAAGTTTGGGCTGAGAGCGAGCAAGCCATTATTGATGCCTGCAAGGAAAAGGGTTTGGACGCCAAAGTAGAATATGGTGAGGCTGCCTTTTATGGACCTAAGCTCGATTTCATGGTGAAAGATGCCATTGGGCGTCGTTGGCAGTTGGGTACTATTCAGGTTGATTATAATCTTCCACAGCGTTTCAAACTTGAATATACAGACGAAGATAACAGTAAACGTACGCCAGTGATGGTGCATCGTGCTCCGTTTGGCTCTCTGGAACGCTTTACGGCTGTCTTGATAGAACATACCGCAGGACACTTCCCATTGTGGCTCACGCCTGATCAGGTAGCTATTCTACCGATTTCTGAAAAGTATAATGCCTATGCACGACAGGTTGCGAAGCAGTTTGCAGCGCAACAAGTACGTGCAACCATTGATGACCGTAATGAGAAAATAGGTCGCAAGATTCGTGATAACGAACTCAAACGTGTTCCATATATGGTCATTGTCGGTGAGAAAGAGGCAGCAGATGGGCTTGTATCCATGCGTGAACGTGGAGGAGGCGAACAGGCTACTCTCCGTGTAGATGAATTTATTGCACGTATTAATAACGAAGTTGCCCAAATGTTGAAAGCAACAGATATTCATCCAGATGATGAGTAATGACAGCGGATTAGAATGCTGAAACTTAAAGGGTGGCTCTGAAACGAACAAAACTCGTGTTCAGAGCCAGCCTTAAACATATTGTCAAGTTGGTTTCATCGTATGATTGATGGGACAACAAGTTGACAGTTTGACGATTTTTTTGCGAGAGTGATGCTTTTCGAGGCATCACTTTCTTGCTTTCTGTGCTATTTGTACAGATAGTAACTACTGTCAGAGGAAAGAGAAAATCGTTTGAGCAACTCTTGTATATATGTCGCATTGGCACGCACTTGCTCTTCGCTGCCGTCATAGCCATTGATAAGAACGATGAGATGTGTAGTGCTGAGTGTGATTTTTGTTCGTTCATGGTCTGAGGTCGGTGTGCCCACACCTCCTAAGGCATCACGGTACACAGGAAGTCCTGCAATGTTTATCACTCCTCGTCCAATGCCCTCGTACGGCTCTCCTTCTCTCCCAATTCCTAATGTCAGCGTATCTCCCTTGAACTGGTCGGCGTCAAATCCACCAATGCTGTACCCGTATGCAATGCTCGCCAAGTTGATTAAGTCTACGAGACTGTTAATTTGATATAGCGGTTTATCCTGTAATATACGCCTAATAAGAGCTTCGGCTGCTGGTCGATAACGTGAGGGGTCTTTGCCACATAGCCGATATACTTTCCTCGTAGCTTGTATGCCGCTCATTTCTTTGAGTGATTCTGTATTCAGTGTGTCTTTGTATAGCTGGGCTTTATGATGAATTTCTTGCCATAAGTCTTCGCTATACGCTGAATTTTTCACCGTAGCTTCAACGCAAGCACCTACAAAATCAGGGCACACTTGTTCTATTTCCTTTGAAACGATTATCTCCATGTTGGCAAAGGTACAAAATAATTTGCTATCTTTGCAAATGGAGAAGAGACGAGTTTGCATGGTTGCAACTCCGCCAGTACGGTTGATGCGCTTTACCATGTTTACTTATTGGTGTATGACTCGTCAGCAAAGAAACTTATAAAACACGAAACTTATATGGATATTCAGCAGCGCATGCGCAAATTGGTTGACAGGCTCAACCTCGCATCAGATAATTATTATGGTGGTAAGCCCGAACTAATGACCGACTATGAGTGGGATGCTCTGTTCGATGAGTTGAAGCAATTGGAAATGTCGAGTGGGGTAGTACTGCCTGATAGTCCTACCAATCGAGTCTCTGATGGCGAAATGAACGGTAAAAAAGAGGCACATGAGTTTCCTGCGCTCTCTCTTGCAAAGACAAAACAGCCTGCTGATTTGGTGAAATGGGCAGAAGGAAAGCCTGTTTGGTTGTCGTGGAAATTAGACGGTCTGACCTTGGTTGTTACTTATGATGGCGGAAAATTGTCCAAAGTGGTAACACGAGGAAATGGACATATTGGTACAAACATCACGCATTTAGCAAAGGCGATTGGCGGCATGCCTGCCACCATACCGTTCCAAGGTCATACAGTAATACGAGGTGAGGCTGTCATTTCGTATGCCGATTTTGAAATTTTTAATCTTGAATCTGACGATGCGTATGCCAATCCTCGCAATTTAGCTTCTGGTTCTCTTACGTTGAAGGATGTCAAGGAGGTGGAACGACGCCACATACAATGGATTCCGTTTACATTGGTCTTTGTAGAGCAAGAAATTAAAACATGGGGCGAGCAGATGGATTGGCTTGAACAACAAGGTTTTCATCCTGTGGAACGAGAGCGCATCAATGAACCTTCCCTGCCTGTGGTTGAACAGGTGATTGAACATTGGACTGAGAAAGTAACCCAAAAAACAAATCCTTTCCCCGTTGACGGATTGGTAGTGGTGTTCGACGACATTTCTTTTGCTGCTACAGGGTCGGTAACAGGGCATCACGCCACACGTGCTGGATTGGCTTTTAAGTGGCAAGACGAAGCTGCAACAACGACACTTCGCCATATAGAATGGTCGTGTGCTGCCTCCACCATTTCGCCAGTGGCAGTGTTTGCTCCCGTAGAGTTGGAGGGAACAACCGTGCAACGCGCCTCGCTCTGCAACATTAGCGAGTGTAAGCGGTTAGGGATAGGTGGTCCTGGTAGTACGCTGTCGGTCATCAAAGCCAATAAGATTATCCCAAAAGTGATACGTGTCATCCAGTCGGTTGGTACATTCGATATACCGAAGAGTTGTCCAGTGTGCCACCACGAAGCTGTGGTGAAGGAGAGTGCTGTGAGTGGTACGCTTACTTTACACTGCACCAACGAGGCATGTCCTGCAAAACAAATCAAAAAGTTTGACCGTCTTGTGTCCAAGGCGGGAATGAATATAGACGGCATCTCTGAGCAAACTTTGGACAAATTCATCAATCTTGGTTGGATAGAAACCTATGCGGATATTTATCGTTTGTCGGCACATGCCGCTGAATTGGCATTGTTAGAAGGCTTTGGTGAGAAGTCTATGCGTAACATGATGCAGTCCATAGAGAAGTCAAGGACAGTAGAAGCATGCCATTTCCTGTATGCGCTATCCATTCCTTTATGCGGTGTAGATGTTTGCAAACGACTGTTAGAGGCTTATCCTTTAGCAGAATTGATAAGTGTTGCCACCACAGCCACCTCTTTAGAGGCTTTTGCCCACATTCCTGGCATTGGTCCAGAAAAATCGGCTTCGCTTGTTACTTGGTTTCAAGACGATGCAAATCAACGAATTGTTAATGATTTATTGAGTGAAGTGCAAATCGAAGAACCGTCATTGCAGCCACAAGGTGCTCGTTGCCAAGGCATGACTTTTGTGATAACGGGCGATGTACATCATTATAAAAACCGTGCCGAACTGAAAAGTTACATCGAAAGTCAGGGCGGCAAGGTAACAGGTAGCGTGAGTAAGTCTACCACCTATCTTATCAATAATGATGTCAATTCCACTTCTGGTAAAAACAAAAAAGCCAAAGACTTAGGCATCTCTATCATGTCCGAAGATGAGTTTGTAGAGCGGTATGGATGAGATAGCTGTGCTGTTGTAATGGGCTAAAATGTCCACTTGGTAGCTAAGGTTGGAATCGCATAGAACTTATTGTTTTGTCCTTTGGCATTCCAAACAAAATTGTTGCTTAGCTCAACCTCTCCACCAATACTTAGGTTGATATCGTTCCAACCTTTTAAGGTGTTTAGGTTCAGCCACAATTGGGGTTCGGACAGGAAGATGAACTTACCATTGACATTTGGGTGGTACCATACATCGCAGAAGCCACTGAACGTGAGTAGCCCTTTTGCAAGATTCATACCCCATACTTCGGTGAGCTGAAAGCTGTTGATGGAAGCCTGTCCCAAATGATTGTTTTTGAAAAAGTATTTATACAGCAACTGAACAGAAAATGTTCTGGAGAAATTTCCGTTGTGCCAATTCCATGCACCACCAAGTAATGCGGCGTGTTGAAAGCGCGAAGCAAAATACGAGTTGTTCGTTCTGCTTGACGATAATCCGCCATTATATTCAGTATGGATGGCCCATTGCTTGTTGGTAGAGATGTTGAACTCGCGCGATATTTCCCAATATGCTCCCGTCATACCATCGGATTGTAAGTCGAGGTCGGTAAACATATAGGTGCTTCCCCATTTGTCGGGCTTGAACATTTCAATGGTAGCGGTTGCTGCAGGTCTGCTACTTAGGTCGTTGTAGAGCTGCTGCCCCCAATCATAGTGCAGCTGAATGTTTTGTGCTGTAGCCAATAAACTGAATCCTGCCAGTAGTAATGTTGTTAAACAGTTCTTTTTCATTGTTGTTATTTTATTTATAATTTTTAGTGAACGAGTTGGTAAAGGATGATTAACAGACTGAATGTCTTGATTTGAAACTTTACTTTTCCAACGGCAAAGATACAAAATCTTTCACATTATTTAAGAGATAGAGCATAGAAATATTAATCTTTTTTGTCTACTTTTGTATAACTATGAGAATAGACATTATTACCATTCTGCCCGAGATGCTTGGGGGCTTTGTGAACGAATCCATTTTAGCACGTGCACAAAAGAAAGGTCTTGCGGAGATTTGTTTGCATCAGTTGCGAGATTATACCACAGACAAGTGGCGTCGAGTAGACGATTATCCATATGGAGGTTTTGCTGGTATGGTGATGCAATGTGAGCCTATAGACCGTTGCATCTCGGCTTTGAAAGCGGAGAGAGACTACGATGAGGTGATTTTTACCTCTCCCGATGGCGAAAAATTTACACAATCGGTGGCTAACGACTTGTCTCTGAAAGGCAATATCATCATACTTTGCGGGCATTACAAGGGCATTGATCAGCGCATACGTGACCATCTCATTACGCGAGAGATAAGCATTGGCGACTATGTACTCACGGGTGGAGAACTGGCAGCAGCTGTAATGACCGATACCATTGTTCGCCTTATTCCTGGAGTGATAGGGGATGAGCAAAGTGCATTGAGCGATTCATTTCAAGACAACATGCTCTCCGCACCTATTTATACACGCCCTGCCGATTACAAGGGCTGGAAAGTTCCAGAAGTATTATTGAGCGGTAACGAGGCTGTTATCAAGAGTTGGGAAATGGAACAGGCTTTGGAACGAACCAAACGCTTGCGTCCCGACCTATTAGAAAACACCTAAACCTTTGTTATCCCAAAATCTATAACCTATGATGAATAAATTATTAGTACGACCACAACCTACCTTTCCTGAAGCTGTAAAAGAGGGATGCCAGCGCATTTTCGACTTTACAGGTCGAACACGCCGTTCGAGTTTTTGGTGGTTCATGTTGGCATATACCGTTTGTTATTTCTTCTTGACCAATGTTTGGAAAGCATTCTTTCCACTAATGCTCGCTGCTATTTTCGACTTGGGCATGATGTTTTTTGCACTCGCCGTTACCGTGCGACGCTTACAAGACCATGGATCCAGTAAATGGTGGGCGATTGTTAACTATTTGTCAATAACGATTTACACCTTATATATATATGGTAGCGGGATTGGTGAGGCATTGGTGAACGTAAATTCCAGCGCAACACATTTGGCGAACGTTTACCAAGACCCAGTTTTCATGACTACACTTTCCGTTGCATTCATAACGGCTCTTATCACATTTGTGCTTTGTTTGCTCGATAGTCAGCCCAAGACCAATAAATATGGTGCGTCACCCAAGTATGTTTTAGATTTATAATTACAAATATGTAATAGCTACTGCTAAATCAATGATATTAAAGTGATTGTCTCATTTACAGACTTAACACTCACTTGATTTGTTCTATAAGGTCCAAACTTATATAATATGGTTAGGCTTTTTTATACAATCCAGTTCATCATTTAATTTTCATTTTTCTACAATGATTCATGAGTTGCTCGCTTTCCCTTTTATATAGACTATTGTGCTAACTTGTAATTTGTTTAGAGTATTGATATTTGGAGAGGTGAAGAGTGGATAGTTTTATTTATTTTTATATTTTTGCAAATAGTAAAATATATGCTGTATGAAACAAAAAATATTTTTATTTCTATTATCTCTTATATCCTTAGAAGGTTTTGCGCAGCTTACGCTGGAGCGTTGTCATGAGTTGGCACGCGGGCAATATCCATTGATTAAGCAGTACGACTTGATTAATCAGAGCAAGCAATATACACTTGCTAATGCACTGTTGGCTTATGTTCCAGAAGTAAAATTCAGTTTTGGTGCCAATGGTTTTACCGATCCTATCAGCTCATCGCCCAAGATTGATGCTATGGGGATGGGAGATATGAAGAATTACCTGCTGAATGGTAGTATTCAAATCAACCAATTGATTTATGACGGTGGCGCTATTTCAGCACAAGGAAAACTCATAAAGGCTCAAGCAGAGGCAGATAAGAAACAATTGGATGTGCGCTTGTACGAAATTAACCAGCGTGTCGATCAACTGTATTTTGGCATTTTGATGATAGATGAACAAAGCAAACTGTTGAAGTTGTTGCAAAACGATTTGACTTTAAGTTTGAATACGGTTCAGTCCTTGATGAATGGAGGACTTGCTAATCAATCGGATGTGGATGCTGTAAAAGTTGAACAGTTGCGGGCAGCTCAACAGGAAAGTAGCTTGCGCACATCTCGGAAATCCTATATCCAGATGCTTGGTTTGTTTATTGGTAAAGCTCTTGATGAGAAAACGACATTGGAAAAGCCCACTCCACTACCTCTTTCCAAGCCTCAAGGTGTGCAGCGTCCTGAACTATCTTATTATGCGGCACAGCAAAACTTGCTCGATACACAGCGAAAGTCGTTGACCGCTCGTCTTTTACCTCAATTAAGTGCTTTTGCGATGGGCATGTATCACAACAAAGTATTGGATATGATGAAACCGGCAATGTTGGCTGGAGGTATTACGCTCTCTTGGAAAATCTCTCCTTTCTATACGCGTAAGAATGATTTGAGAAGCATAGAGACCAAGAAGTCTATGATTGATCAAGAGCGTGAAACCTTCTTATTCAATATTCATCTACAAAATGAAAAAGAGCAAAGTGTTGTCGAAGATTTGCGTGAAAAACTCAAACAAGATGATGAAATCATCCGCTTGCGCGAAAATATTCATAGCGTATCCGTCACAAAGGTTCAAAACGGCATTCAAACCATCAATGAAATGTTGCGAGATGTGAATGCTGTCAATGAGGCACGTCAGCAAAAAAGCATCCATGAAATCCAACTCTTAGAGGCTATGTATCAGCTCAAAAACATCAATAATAATTAATATGAAAAAGATAGGCTTAACCCTCATCAGCATCGTGGCACTCTTGTCTGGATGTTCTTCGAACGAACATCCATACGATGCGACAGGAATATTTGAAGCAACTGAAATCATCGTTTCCGCTGAACAAAATGGCAAATTACTCTTTTTGAATGTTCAGGAAGGGACAATGGTGGAAGAAAATCAGCAAGTAGGATTGATAGATACAGTTCAGTTGGCATTGAAAGCTCGCCAGGTAGGGGCAACTACGGCATCAATAGCGAATCAGAAACCAAATGTCAACAAGCAGATTGCAGCGCTGCAGCAACAATTACAGACTGCGGAAAAAGAAGAAAAACGTTTCGAAGAGTTAGTGAACAGTGGTGCAGCAAATCGTAAACAACTCGATGATGCCACATCGGCTGTAAATGTGTTGAGGCGACAAATAGAGGCTCAAAGAACGGCATTGCACAGTGACAGACGTGCACTCAATTCCCAAATGAATGCCAACGATATCCAAAAGCGTCAGATTTTAGACCAGTTAGCGAAGTGTCATATTACGTCGCCCATTTCAGGAACCGTTTTGGAAAAGTATGCCGAGCAAGGCGAGTTCGCCACCATAGGAAAACCATTGTTTAAGGTGGCTGATATGAATAATGTCATTCTTCGGGCTTACGTGACCAATCAACAGTTGCAGCAAGTGAAGATAGGGCAGCAGGTTCAGGTCTTTAGCGATTACGGCAATGAGCAACGTGAGACCTACCAAGGCAAGGTAGTGTGGATCTCACCTCGTTCTGAATTTACTCCTAAAACCATATTGACCGATGATGAACGTGCCGATCAAGTGTATGCCGTCAAGGTAGCCGTAAAAAATGATGGCAGAATTAAGATTGGTATGTATGGAGGCATGAAGCTTTAGTTGTGATGAACGCTATTGAAGTAAACCACGTCAGCAAACAATATGGTCGTGTCCAGGCGCTTGATGATGTTTCTATCAGGGTCAATCAAGGCGAAATCTTTGGTTTGATAGGTCCAGATGGAGCTGGCAAGACCTCACTTTTTCGTATCATGGCAACGCTCTTGTTGCCCGATGCGGGTACTGTGAGTATTGACGGTTGCGATGTGGCGCAACAATATAAAACCATTCGGCAGCGTGTGGGTTATATGCCAGGGAAATTTTCGCTGTATCAAGATTTAACCGTAGAAGAGAACTTAAAGTTCTTTGCTGACTTATTTGGTACTACCGTCGAAGAGGGATATGAAAGTGTCAAGGCAATCTATTCACAGATAGAGCCTTTCAAACATCGAAAGGCAGGTGCATTGTCGGGCGGAATGAAGCAAAAGTTGGCACTTTCGTGCGCCTTAATTCATCAACCTCGAGTGCTCTTCCTCGACGAGCCCACAACAGGCGTCGACCCCGTATCGCGCAAAGAGTTGTGGGAGATGTTGAAAACGTTGAAACAAAGAAACATCACGATTGTAGCTGCTACGCCTTATTTGGACGAAATTAAGTGTTGCGAACGTGTTGCCTTCTTAGATGAAGGGAAGGTGAGAGCAGTAGATACTGCTGAAAACATCCTCACTCAATTTGCTGATGTGTTCAATCCAAAGGGATTACAACACCAACAATCGGCTGCTGATGCTGCAACCTCTGATATAGAAGAGGTGATAACCGTCAATCATTTGGTCAAGGCTTTTGGGGATTTCCGTGCCGTTGATGACATCTCTTTCAGTGTTCGTCGTGGAGAAATCTTTGGCTTTTTAGGAGCGAATGGAGCTGGTAAGACAACCGCCATGCACATGTTAACAGGACTCAACAAACCCACCAGTGGTACAGGAACAGTGGCAGGGTATGATATACGGAAGCAATCTGGAGAAATCAAAAAGCACATTGGTTATATGAGTCAACGATTCTCGTTGTATGAGGATATGACGGTGGCACAGAACATCAAGCTTTTTGGAGGAATTTATGGAATGCCACCACAGCTCATCGAACGTAAGTTGGATGAGTTGTTGCAACGGTTAAATTTTACAGCACATCGCAACTCATTGGTAGCATCCTTGCCACTGGGCTGGAAACAGAAGATTGCTTTTTCGGTAAGTATCTTCCACGAGCCCGAAGTGGTGTTTTTAGATGAGCCTACAGGTGGGGTAGATCCTGCAACACGGCGGCAGTTTTGGGAGTTGATATACGATGCTTCGGCAAGAGGAATCACCGTATTCGTCACCACTCATTATATGGATGAAGCAGAATACTGTGACCGAATATCCATCATGGTAGACGGAAAAATCCGTGCCATGGGTACCCCCAAAGAGTTAAAGCAGACGTATCAACTTGAGAGTATGGACGAAGTGTTTACCCTTTTAGCGCGTGAAGCTACCCGTGGGGAATAACGTAATGGGAAAGACATCATGAATCAATTTATATCATTTGTTATCAAAGAGACCAAACACATTGTGCGTGATCGCCGCATAATGCTCATCTTGTTTGGTGTGCCTGTTGTAATGATGCTTATTTTTGGTTTTGCCATTACTACCGATGTTCGTAATGTAAAGGTGACCGTGGTTACGGCTGTGATGAATCCACGTATTCAGCAGGTTGTTCAACGCATCGATGCTTCAGAATATTTTGTGGTCACACACACAGTGAGTAACACACAGGAAGCTAAACAACTCTTAGCCGATCATCAAGCAGACATGGCAATTGTGTTCTCAAATGATTTTGCCAATGAGCGATACAGTGAGCAAGCAAATGTTCAGTTTTTAGTAGATTATACCGATCCCAACATGGCTGAACAGCGCGTTTCTTATATTCAGCAGATAATCATGGACGAGTTGCGTAGTCAGCAAACAGTTCAGCAACAAGCGATAGCCAACACCAAGCTACTCTATAATCCGCAGATGAAGAGTGCCTACAACTTTGTACCAGGTATCATGGGAATGCTTTTGATGTTGATATGTGCTATGATGACCTCGGTGAGTATTGTACGTGAAAAGGAAAGAGGAACGATGGAAGTACTTTTGGTATCGCCAGTCAAGCCTTTGTATATTATGATAGCTAAGACGGTTCCATATTTTGTGCTTTCCATCTTTATTCTCATTAGTATTTTACTCATTTCAAAGTTTATCCTGGCTGTACCCATAGAGGGTAGCGTCATCACCATTTTGGCAGTTTCACTGTTGTATATTGTTTTGGCATTGGCATTGGGTATGCTTATTAGTGTTGTATCCCAAACACAGGTGGTAGCCCTATTGATATCGGGAATGCTGCTGATTATGCCGAGTACCATGCTCTCTGGAATGATTTATCCCATTGAGAGTATGCCCACCGTTATTCAATATATCTCAACAATTGTTCCCACCCGTTGGTATGTGTCGGCTATCAAAAAAGTGATGATTATGGGCGTTGGAGTGAACATGATTTACGAAGAACTCATTATCATGTTAGGAATGACTTTATTGTTTTTAGGCATTGCCTTGAAAAAGTTTAAAATCAGGTTGTCATGACACTGCGTTATCTTATACAGAAAGAGTTTATCCAAATTCGGAACAATCCATTTATTCCGAAGCTCATCTTATTCTTTCCTATTGCCATTATGCTTATCTTTCCATGGATAACCAATTTGGAAGTGAAGAATATCTACATCTCTGTGGTAGATAATGATCACAGCACCTTGTCTCAGTGTTTAGTACAACGCTTGCAAGCTTCACCTTATTTTAAGTTTACGGGTACAGCTCCAACATATCCTATTGCCTTACAGCAGATTGAACGTAATGATGCTGATATAGTATTAGTCATTCCTCCCAACTATGAACGAAATCAAGTGATTGGAAATCCGCAACCAGTTCTCATTGCAGCGAATGCCGTGAATGGGACAAAAGGCGGTATGGGTTCGTCTTATGTGGCTAATATCGTAAATCAAAATTTGCAGGACTTACAAATCAAGCCAATGAAGTCACCCTTTTCAACTTTGGCTTTGTTCAATCCACATAAGAACTACAAACTTTTTATGATACCCGCTCTGATGACACTGGTGCTCATTATGCTTTGTGGATTCCTATTGGCTTTGAATATTGTGAGTGAGAAAGAGAAGGGAACGATTGAACAAATGAATGTTACGCCTGTGAGCAAATTGCAATTCATCTTGTCCAAAATGATTCCTTATTGGTTCATCTCCATGTTTGTTCTTACAGAGTGTATTTTGTTAGCATGGATGGTTTATGGCATTTATCCAGTTGGGAATATCAGTTTGATTTATCTCTTGTCCATGATGATGGCGCTTATATTTAGCGGAATCGGTCTGATTATCTCTAATTACAGTGACGCAATGCAAGAGGCCATGTTCGTGATGTTCTTCATTATTATGTTTGTTATGTTGCTCAGTGGCTTGTTTACTCCAGTGTCGAGTATGCCCGATTGGGCACGCAGCATGACTATCATCAACCCGGTTACCTATTATATTGACGGGATGCGAACTGTCTTTATTAGGGGAGGCGACTTTGCAGGGATAGCAGAAAATACGTTTATCTTAATGATTTTTGCCGTTGTTATAGATGTGTGGGCGGTGATAAGCTATAAAAAGATTAATTAGCGACGGAAGAAGAGCAAATCGTTGATGTGTTGGAAGGACATAATTCCTTTCAACGAATACAGAAACACTGAAGAAAAATAAATGTGGAGTAGGGAGCGTCAGCGTGAACTCCTTGTTGACGCTCCCATATACTTACACTTTCAGTTTGTTGCTACCTGCAGCCTTAAAACTCATGTCTAACACTTTAACACTGTGTGTTAAGGCTCCAAAAGAAATAAAGTCAACGCCAGCTTTTGCGTATGGTATCATGGTGTCGAAGGTAATGCCGCCACTTGATTCGGTTTCACATCTGCCGTTTACCATGGCTACCGCTTTGCGTGTATCTTCGGGCGAGAAGTTATCAAACATGATGCGGTCGCATCCTTCTGTCAATGCTTCTTCCAGTTCTTGGAAGTCGCGCACCTCACATTCTATTTTCATTCCGTCTTTCCCGTGTTCTTTAATATACTGTTTGGCACGTGAAATGGCATTGTGTACACCACCGCAAAAGTCGATGTGGTTATCTTTCAGCAGAATCATGTCAAACAATCCTATGCGATGATTCATACCGCCTCCAATTCTTACCGCTTCTTTTTCTAGCATTCGCATGCCTGGAGTGGTTTTGCGAGTGTCGAGCACGCGTGTTTTAGTGCCTGCATCGATGAGTGCTTGTTGGTACTTGTGAGTCATGGTAGCAATTCCACTCATGCGTTGCAAGATATTGAGCATCAGTCGTTCTGTTTGTAACAAGCTCTGTTCTTTGCCCTTCACGCTCATCACTATGTCGCCCGGTTTCACAGGTGCACCGTCTTGAATATACACTTCAACATTGAGTGTAGGGTCGAATTTATGAAATATTTGTTTGGCTATTTCTACCCCTGCAAAGATACCTTCGTCTTTAATAAGTAGTTTACTTTCGCCCATAGCAGTGGCGGGGATACAACACAACGTGGTGTGGTCACCGTCGCCAATATCTTCGCTGAACGCCAGTTCTATAAGTTTGTCATTGAGTTGATTTACAGATAGCATATTATCGTTTTTATTTTTTTTGTTTTTATCCTTTACAAGCCTAATTGCTTTGATATCTCTAACATCCTGTGGATGGGTTTAATGGCTTTTTTCGCAATCTCAGGTTCAACCTCAACGGTCGGCCATTCGTATTTCAGACAGTTGTACAGTTTGCGCATTGTGATAAGCTTCATATAGCTACATTCGTTGCAAGCGCAGGTACTGTCGTCGGGTGGAGCTGGGATGAAGGTTTTTTGTGGTGCTGATTTCTGCATCTCTGTCAAGATGCCACTCTCGGTAGCCACGATAAATTCTTGTGCTTCATCGTGAATACTATAGTTGAGCAATGCCTTGGTACTGCCCACCTTGTCTGCCAATTTCACAACTGGTCCTTTGCATTCGGGGTGCACTAATATCTTTGCATTTGGATGTTGAGCCTTTAATTCGAGAATGCGCTCAACAGAAAACTTTTCGTGTACGTGACAAGCACCGTCCCAAACCAGCATGTCTCTACCCGTGAGTTTGTTGATATAGCTACCTAAATTGCGGTCGGGTCCAAATATCATGGGTGTATCTTTGGGGAACGACTCAACAATTTGTCGTGCGTTGCTGCTGGTAACTACCACATCGGTTAATGCCTTGGTGGCTGCTGTAGTGTTGACATAGCTCACCACGGTGTGGTTGGGATGTGCCTTCACAAACTTTTCGAACGCATCGGCAGGACAGCTTTCTGCCAGCGAGCACGATGCATTGAGGTCAGGAATCAAGACCTTTTTTTCGGGACATAGTATTTTGTTGGTTTCTCCCATAAAGTGTACACCGCACATCACGATGATATCCGCATCGGTTGTGGCAGCTTTCTGTGCCAACGCCAAACTGTCTCCAATAAAGTCGGCTATGTCTTGCACACTTGCTTCTGTATAATAGTGTGCCATGATGAGTGCGTTCTTTTCTTTGCACATCTTCCTTATTTCAGCCTTGATGTCTGTTCCTTCTGGAATGGGTTCATCAATATAGCCCAGTTCTTGCCATTTCTTGTCTACCATTTCTTTTGTATTCTTATGTTTCAGAGGTACGTTTGCTCAACGGAGTACTCTGTGTTTTGTATTTATTGATGCTTGTTTTTACGCTTGCTTATCGGTCGTATGCGTGTTTGGGATAATCTACTGTGTAATGCAACCCGCGGCTCTCTTTGCGCTCAATTGCCTGACGTGTAATGAGATATCCCACATTAATCATATTGCGCAATTCGCAGATGTCGCGTGTAGCCGTCACGCTTTTGAATAGTTTTTCCGTCTCTTCGTACAGTAAGTCAAGTCTATCCCATGCACGTTTCAATCGCAAATCGCTTCGTACGATACCCACATAATTGCTCATGATTTCGCCCACCTCTCTGACACTTTGTGTAATCAAGATGCGCTCTTCGTTGGTCATGGTGCCTTCATCGTTCCATTCGGGTACGTTGGTGTTAAAAGAATAGTGGTCGATAACGCTGACAGAATGCTCGGCTGCTGCCTTTGCATATACTGCTGCTTCGATGAGTGAGTTGCTTGCTAAGCGGTTGCCGCCATGCAATCCTGTACATGAACATTCACCAACAGCGTATAATCGGTGAATAGAGCTTTCTCCATGAAGGTCGACTTTGATGCCTCCACACATATAATGCGCACTGGGACAAACGGGAATATATTGTTTGGTGATGTCTATACCGATGCTCAAACACTTTTCGTAAATATGTGGGAAATGTTTTTTGGTTTCTTCGGCGTCCTTGTGTGTCACATCTAAGCACACGTGGTCTAAGCCATGAATCTTCATCTCACGGTCGATAGCGCGTGCCACGATGTCACGTGGAGCCAATGACAAGCGTTCGTCATACTTCTGCATAAACTCTTCACCATTAGGAAGTCGCAGAATGGCACCATATCCTCGCATGGCTTCAGTAATCAGGTATGCAGGGTGTGTTTCTGCAGGATTGAAAAGAACTGTAGGGTGGAATTGTACAAACTCCATGTCCTTCACCGTTCCTTTGGCTCTATATACCATGGCAATGCCGTCGCCTGTAGCAATAACGGGGTTAGAAGTCATGGCATACACCGCTCCTGTTCCGCCTGTAGCCATCAAAGTTACTTTGCTCAAGTAGGTGTCTATCTTGTTAGTATCGGGATTGAGGATATAAGCACCATAACATTCTATGTCTTGAGTTTTGCGTGTAACCGTTTGTCCCAAGTGATGTTGGGTGATAATTTCCACCGCATAATGGTTCTCTAACACTTTGATGTTTGGATGTTTCAGCACAGCAGCCATGAGTCCGCGTTGAATCTCAAAGCCTGTGTCGTCTTGGTGATGTAGGATGCGAAACTCGCAGTGTCCACCTTCACGATGTAAGTCATACTCGCCATTTTGCTTTTTATCGAAGTTTACGCCCCAGTTGACTAACGATTGTATGGCCTTTGGTGCATTTCGAACTACCTGTTCAACGGCAGCACGGTCGGAGATGTAGTCGCCTGCAATCATGGTGTCATTGATATGTTTTTCGAAATTGTCAACGGCTAAGTTGGTAACGGAGGCAATTCCTCCTTGTGCCTTAGCGGTGTTGGCCTCGTCAAGTGTCGTTTTACAAACGAGGGCTACTTTTCCTTTTCCGCTATTGGCAACGCTCAAGGCGTAGCTCATGCCCGCAATTCCGCCTCCAATAATCAGAAAATCATATTCTTGTACCATAAACTATCTGTTTTTAGACTTCATGTATTGATTGCAAAGATAATGAAAAGTAACGAGATATGGCAAACTAAATCTTATTAGTTTGCCATATCTCGTGTTGGTTTTTATTTCGTCTTATCGTCTTATAAGAAATGACTTCCACCAATGAAGAAGAGAACGAAGTAGCCAAGAATCATACTAATGATGCCTACAGTTAGTCCAACCTTCAACATATCGTTCTGCTTTACCAAACCTGTAGAATAGGCGATAGCATTTGGAGGTGTTGAAATAGGGAGACACATTGCTGACGATGCAGCAATAGCAATACCAATTAAAATAGTTGCTGTACCACCAATAGTGTTCAGTGTGTCACCCATGCCGGAGCAAACTACAGCTAAAATTGGCACCAAAAGAGCGGCTGTTGCTGTGTTTGAAATAAAGTTGGACAAGAAGTAACAAATCAGTCCAGAAAGCATCAGGATGATGATTGGGCTAAATTGGTGGAATGGGATACTCTCAATGGCGCGGTCGGCGAGTCCAGAACCGTTCATACCTAAGCCCAAAGCAAAACCACCGGCAACCATCCAGATGACACTCCAGTTAATGGCTTGTAAATCTTTACCCGTAATGACACCTGTGACAGCAAAGATACCCATAGGAACCATTGCCACGGTATTGGAGTCGATGCCTGTAATATCTCGTGGAATGAGCCAAAGCAAGATGGTTAGAATAAATGTAGCACACACTACCCACATGCGCCATCCATGAGAGATGTGTCCTTTGATTTCTAACTCAATGGTCTTCTGTGTGAATGGGAAAAAATTAAGAATAATGCGCCATGAGATTAAGAGTAACACGATTACTAATGGAAACATGAATGCCATCCACTCTCCAAAGTCAATTCCTAAGTTCAGTCCATCGGGATTGTTGAGCGCCTGTAAAGCAATCGCATTAGGAGGAGTACCGATGGGGGTTGCCATACCGCCAAGGTTGGCAGCAACAGGAATACTAAGTGTCAGTGCTATACGACCCTTACCCGATGCAGGAAGAGCTGCAAACACAGGGGTGAGGAAAGTCAACATCATGGCTGCGGTAGCGGTATTGCTGACAAACATAGAGAAAACGCCAGTGATGAGTAAGAAGCCTAACAAGACATTTTCGCTCTTTTTTCCAAAAGGTTTTATCAGATTCTTTGCTAATAATACATCTAATCCTGATTTCGTAGCAGCGATTGCCAAGATAAAACCACCCAAGAAAAGCATGATAACAGGGTTGGCAAAGGTTGCCATGATTTCTTTTGATTTGAGTAGTGTACCAAAAACTTCGTTCTCTTCTCCTTTGAAAAAAGCCAAACTATTATTGGAAACGGTGAGACACATAACAGTAATGATAGCTAAAGATGTGGCCCAAGATGGAATGGCTTCTGTAATCCACGATAAAGTGGCGAAAACAAAAATGGCGATGATACGCTGTTGGACGATGGTAAGCCCATCAATTCCAAAGATGTCTGTTGGTAGGTTCCAAACAATGGCGGTCAGTATCATAATGCAGATGAATTCAATCAGATTCTTCTTGCTCAACTGACCGCCAAGAATATTAGCATTTTCTTGTTCCATGGTTGTATAAGATTTAAGTTAGTATAACGGGACAAAGATAAAAAATTTTTTGTTTCAACCAAAAGAATTGATATAAAAATGGTGTTGGAAATACGGCTCTTTTATTTAAGAGAAATAATTTAACGTGAGTTCGACGAATTTAGAACAGAGCAAGCTGTGTGTCAATAGTCCTTTGTACATTGATACACGGCTTCTTGGGGAACAGGCAATAGGCTGCCATAGCGCCTAATAAATTGACGATGAAATTGTCAAAGCATCTATGTCTGTTGCGCGATATTCTTAAGCTCGTCATTCACAGTTTCTTAAATAGCTCTTTTTCTGAGTAAGAGTTTGTCAGAAACGCTCATCAAAGCTCCTTTCATGTTGCTTTTCAGCTTGGTAATAAGTTGTATTCCATCTACGAACAGCCTTTGGAGAGATTCTTACTGATGTATCCCTTGTCGCCGACCAGCTTGCCATATATGAAATCTACAAAAGCTTTGTATTCGAAAGGCTTACGGTCATCAACATCTACCAGTGTTATTATAAAATTGAGAAGCTCTCCTTTCTCATTGCAAATCAAATGCAATTTGAAACCGAAGAACCAATCCATGGAGCATTTTCGTCTTTGAGATATACCTTTGAAAACCTTATGAATATGTATTCTTTGGTTCTTGCAGACACGCAGTGGTGTGTTGTCAACAAAACTTATGCCCGTGCATTTTCCTAACAAGACTTTCTTGATAAACAAAGCGAGTGGAATGACAACCTCTCTTTCCAATTCTACTATACGGTTGTATGAGACAACTTTAGGAAACAATGACGCAGATGCTTACATACTTTTTCAAGATAGAAATGTTTAAAGCAGCGATAACCAAAGTCGTGAAAAAGAATCATTATTAGCATGACTTCTGCCTTTGACATCGTGGAATCTCGATGATACTTTCTTTTTCCAATAGGCTTGAGCGTATATTTTGCCACCATTGTATCAAAAAACTTGCAGAAATCATCTGCCATACAAAATATTTCAGTAACTTTGTCTTCGGTAATTATAGCGATTTTTGTTAGTAATTGTTTGTAAATCAATATCTTAAAGTTACAACAAATTTCGCTAATCACCAAATTTATAGACACTTATAATTCGTCGAAGTCACGTTATTTTAATTAAACACGATATTCGTTTACTTCGCAGTCGCATCGTTGGTTAATCCACTTACATTATCTTGATTATTAAGTTTGGTGGGACCATGGATGCTTTTCTTTCTGCCAATCGTAAAATTGTATCTAAAATTTATGGCAAATAGATTTTGGAAATTATTCCAAATCGTTTCTTCCTTAAAGTTCATCAAACTATTGTTGCAATAGATGGCAGATGGCTTGGGATTGTGAATATACTGCAATGCCACATATACATTGTTTTTGGAGTAAGATAGCTCACTAAAAACATAGGCCTTCTTCTTTTCCGTTACATCCCCCAATAGATCGGTCATAGAACTTCCTACGTTTCCTAATATGGAAAATTCTTTGTAAGTAATGCTTGCCGTGATAGAAAAGTATTTTGACCACTCACTTAGACTGGCGCCATCAGGCTTTATGGCACTGGTATATACAATTGTTGCGAACGGCTGGATTTTCAAGAATGGGAATGGAAGCCATTGAAGGCTGAGGTCCGCAGCTGTGTATGAGGTGTGTTTAAAATGTTCAAGGGTCTTCACTATCTCTGCGTCTCTACTCTCAAATAACGTCATATAAGGGCGGCGCAGGTACGAATGCCGTATTGCGGCACTCATATAGAAAGTAGGCAGACTTAGTTGGTATTGAAGACGATTATAGAAAGTATAGTAGGGTTGAAGATGAGGATTGCCCACACTATAATATTGATAGTTGAGATAGACTGGATGGATGGTGAGCTGTGAGATGTCAGGAACATTGGATAAGATAAGCGAGTTAAGCCTAATGGAAGAGGAGTGACCAATCTGATAGCTTGCAGACAATGAAGGTTTGAACACGGTATAATGCCTTGCCTTCATTTCTCCATTGTCTTGAATACTATGTTCTATACCTACACCTATGGTGTAATGGAGATTCTTTAACTTGCCTGCAAGATTTGAATATATATAGCAGACTTGCTGTTCCATTGTGGAACGGGTGTTTTCATTATAGGTCTGCCGAAGTTGCTTATAAAAGTATCTTGCCCCGATGCTTATATTTTCATTGGAAAAGGACTTGTTGTAAAGCAACTCCGATATGATGGAATTAGAGTAATTCCTGAGATGGTTGTTGTACCGATAAGTTATTGTATTATCTGAATTTTCTTGGGAAATCTGATTGTTCGATTTGGAATCAAAATAAGATCCCACAAAATTGGCTGTCAATTCCTGGTTGTTCTTCAATTTTCTATTGTAATACAAATCCAATGATATAGCATCATAATTACTTTTAAGTTTTTTTGCCGAATAACCTTGTTGTAGAATTCCTGTACCAAATTTCGTTGTTGCAGTTTGTTGATGGCGTTCCCGCCCTGGGTTGAGGCGATACCTTACTTTAGCAGAAAACAGTTGGTTGTCATCCGGACGAAACATGTAATCTGCCCCTATGATATGATACTCCCCCTTGTAAGTACCAGGAAGTCCTTGCAGTTTGCTGGAGAAATTTGCATGGTCTATCTCATACTCGTAAGTCTGATTGATTCTGTTGTCGTTAAGATTCCTGTAATCAATGAAATAAGAAAGGGCAATCTGGTGCTTGAGCGTGTACCATTTCGCATTGATAGTGTTTGTTCCGTAACCCGTTGTAAATGAGTTTACTGTATTGATAAAACAGTTAAACCCGCTATCCTTTTCTTTTATGGTAAAGACGCTTAGGACTGCACCTACGTTTTTATTGGCAAATCTTGCTGGTGGCTGTGTAAAATACTCAACTCTCCTGATTTTTTTTGCAGATAGAGCCATTAAGTCATTTTCATTCGCTTGTATGCCATCTATGAGAATGAGTATATTCTGCCGGTCTGTCGTTTGAAGGATATTTGAAATTCTATTCAATTGAAATTGTGGCATTTCTCCCAAGGCCGCCAAGGCAGAGGAGGCTCTTTCTTTCAGACTTTGTGGGATGAGTAATTTGTCCTTACTCCCGAAAGTCTCAATCTCCCTTGCAGAAATAACTACTTCCTGCAGTTCTTCAGAATACCGCTTCAAGATGATTTCGTGATGAGACTTGGCCGCTAAACATATCGTTTCGTAACCCACGGAAGATATCTTTAGTATAAGTTGCTGGGAGACAGTATTCGGGAAAGAAAAATATCCCTTATTATTGGATACCGTACTGGCAATCAGAACACTATCAGGAATTTGGTACAGCCCAATAGTTGCAAATTCGACAGGTAGTTTTTCCTCATCTATTATCACTCCGGATATCTGGGCGTTGAGAACTTTGCACGAAAACAACAGAACTATTATAAAGACAAACCTCATGATTGTATGGTATTATATAATAACGAGTATTTTCTCTTCAGTTTCTCAATATCCAGTTCCATTCCAATCATGGAAAGGCAGAAAGAATCTCCATAATACAAGGAGCGAAACGTAGAAATTACCAGATTTAGGTCAAGGTCTTTTTTGAGTTCGCCCGCCTCGATGCCACGGCGACAATACTCAATCCACAGGTCAGAGATATTCGTTTCCAGTTCCTTTAACTTCTCCTCAAAACCTTCATAGTGGAAATCTGCAGAAGACAACAAATTGACAAATTGAG
Source organism: Hoylesella timonensis 4401737 = DSM 22865 = JCM 15640 (assembly GCF_000455445.1). Lineage (GTDB taxonomy): Bacteria > Bacteroidota > Bacteroidia > Bacteroidales > Bacteroidaceae > Prevotella > Prevotella timonensis. The sequence continues at coordinate 155,726 of NZ_HG417096.1, forward strand.
TGGAACTTGCCTCTGCGTTAGCGGCTTTCATTCTTTCCATTCTCTGCCGTATAAGCTCTAAATCGCTCATGATGAAATCCCAAAACGGCGTTTCTTCCGAAACTGATATACCGTTGTGCAAGGACTCGGACAGAAAATCGAGGACAAACTTGTCAATGACAGCCTGGTATAACCCTTCCTTGTTCTTCACTTTATAATATATGGCACCACGCGACAACCCGGTTATCTCCTCAATATCTGCGGTTGTTACATCTGCATATTCCTTCATTAAAAAGAGCTTGAATGCCCCCAAGAGGATATTATATCTGCGTTCTTCTTTCTTTGTCATTTATACATGTATTAGCTGCATGAGAATAATATTACGTTCGTACTATTTTTTTTATCGGTAGCAAATATATTGATATTTTTTTAATTTTCCAAGAAATTGCCGATTTATTAAATTATAGTAAAAACAATCTTCTCCTATGGTTTCAATCATGAGTTAAAGCGTATGAACCGAATCGAATTGCTTGTGTTCAATGTCTACCTCATTTGCATTCATGGTTGTAACTACAATGACCCTTCAATGCAAGAGCTGCTACTTTTATTTTTTATCATTCTTGGTACGGGAATACAGTTGTTTTTGTCCTACAATTTTACCAAAAAGCGACCATTCAAAATCTTCAAAATAGAAAATTTTAATAGGCAAACGCGCAACAAAATTATGCTGATTTTGACAAAATAAACGTCTCTTGCGGTTGAAATATTGATTTAACGCCCTTGGAAACACTCAATAGAGGTGTTATTCACATACAGTAGCAGCATTAAAGCATGCAAATAGGAGGCTTATCTTAATGCTTTAGTCGCAAAGAAGGGGCAAATTTACGCATAAAAAGAGAGGCTTTAGTTGTAATGTGTTCAATAACAAATGATTACGAACGTCGCTCATTTCTCGCGTATTTGCGACCAACAATGACGTTGGATGTTTTCACGCGAGTTATGAGAGACACTTTGTAAAGAAAATTCAGCATTTTATCTCCTCCCATGCAGCGTACTTCCAATTTTACGAACCGATTGCAAACAACGTATGAACTCGCCTCTTCATCACTTATCTGCATCTCTTGTTTTCGGTAAGTTGGATAGAACGCAAACGCTTTCTTTATCGACATGTGCGTAAATGCTTTTTGGTTTTGTTCGTGTTCTTCGTTGTACAAATATCATTCCTATACGAAGAAACTGTGATTGGAAAAAAGAAAAAGAACAATTGATGAAAATGGCGTTCTGTGAAAAAGTGACGAATAGATAACGTGAAACTTCGTAATTTTTGTACATTTGCACTGATTTATGGATGATTTGCTCAACAATTAACGCACATGAAAATATGACTAAATGTAACTCTTCTTTCTCTCTCATCGCTTGTGGAATCTTGATGATGACCTCCATCACTATGGGGTGCCAATCCAAGCAGTCAAAGAAATCAACCCATGAAGGCACGAAAGTAGAACTAAAATATGCGGAACATATCCAAATGCAAAAATATCCTCTGTTTACAGTCGTTACTTTAGCGAATCCGTGGGATGAGGGAAAGGTTCTACATACGTATGTGTTGGTCAACCGTAAAGACTCAGCAAGGGTAAATCATCTGCCAAAAGGTACCTTAGTTTATACGCCCATTGAGCGTAGTGTGGTTTTCTCGACCGCTCATTGTAAGTTGCTTGAATCTTTAGGCGCATTGGATGCCATTGCGGGGGTAGCCGATTTGAAGTATATTCTTATTCCAGCAATTCAACATCGAGTAACGACTGGAAAGATTGTTGATTGTGGAGACGGGATGAGTCCTAACATAGAGAGAATGATAGCGTTACATCCTCAGGCTCTTCTTTTGTCTCCTTTTGAGAATAGTGGGGGATATGGAAAGTTAGAAGGGTTGGGTTGTCCCGTCATTGAGTTGGCAGATTATATGGAGACATCACCGTTAGGAAGAGCCGAATGGATGAAATTTTATGGGATGCTCTTTGGCTGCGAGCAGCGTGCAGATTCGTTGTTTGCCGTTGTCGACAGTGCCTATCAACGGTTAAAGTCACAAGTTCAATCATGGTCAGAGGGAGCTTCTCTCTTGACAGAGCGTCAAACGGGGAGTGTTTGGTATTGTCCAGGAGGAAAGAGTACCATAGGGCAAATGATAGCCGATGCACATGGGAAATATGCTTTCTCTGCTGACAAACACAGTGGAAGTTTAGCACTTTCTTTCGAAGAAGTATTGGAAAAGGCAGGCAACAGCGAGGTGTGGGCTTTCAAATATCATGGTGAACATCCCATGACCAAACAAGACTTGCTGGCAGAATACCGTGGGTATCGTGTTTTGCGAGCTTTTAAGCAAGGGAAAATCTATGGTTGTAACAGTCGCATAAAACCATATTTTGAAGAAACACCGTTCCGTCCTGACTTCCTCTTGCGTGATATCATCATTATGTTGCATCAACCCAACGCCTCTTGTTTAGGTAAATTGCGGTACTACGTACCTCTGCCATAGCTCCTTCCACAGGTATCTTTTGTCAATGGAATGATGCATGGGATGCTGTCAATCATCTGTAAAACAGTCAGAGAGTGTCATTTTCAAGGATAAAAGTGTATGGGTTACCTACGCCAATGGCTCACCGCATTGATTTCACTCGAGGGGGTTGTCTGGAAAATTGAATATCGAAATGTGGTATCTCTTATTATATATAAGGTGAAACTCATGAAACAGGATGTACATCTGTCATGCGTTTGAAGGAGTCACAAACTGAAGAGAACCTTCTATGAGGCAGAAAAGAAAAAGGAGACCGAAGTCTCCTTTATGTTTATTCATCAATGACGAGCGTGTGCTGCTGTTAATGTGCAGCCTCAAACTCTTTGAGGAAGCGCAAATCATTCTCCGAGAAAAGGCGCAAGTCGCTAACCCGATATTTCAAATTGGTGATGCGTTCTACACCCATACCAAAGGCATAACCGCTGTACACCTTACTGTCAATGCCGCAAGCCTCGAGTACATTGGGGTCTACCATGCCACATCCCAAGATCTCTACCCAACCAGTTTGCTTGCAGAAGCCACAGCCTTCACCACCGCAAATAAAGCATGAGATGTCCATTTCGGCACTCGGCTCTGTAAATGGGAAGTAACTTGGGCGCAAACGAATGTCAGTATCTGGACCAAACATTTCGCGTGCAAACGTAAGCAACACTTGTTTGAGGTCGGTAAACGATACATTTTTGTCAATATACAGGCCTTCTACCTGATGAAAAAAGCAGTGGGCACGTGCAGAAATCGCCTCGTTACGATACACTCTTCCTGGACATATAATGCGGATAGGAGGCTCGTGAGTCTCCATATAGTGCGATTGGTCGCCCGAAGTGTGTGAGCGTAGCAATACATTCTTAGTCACATTGTTGGGATGCTTGTGAATGAAGAATGTGTCCTGCATATCTCGTGCGGGATGATCGGGTGCAAAGTTTAATTTGGTGAAGACGTGTAAATCGTCATCAATCTCAGGTCCATCTGCCAAGGTGAAGCCCATGCGTTGAAAGATATTACAGATTTCGTTCTTCACAATGGTTAGCGGATGCCGTGTTCCCAAGCGAATAGGATAAGCCGAGCGTGTAAGATCAAGCGATACGGAGGACTCATTGGCTGTTCCAACCGTGTCCTTGAGTGAGTTGATTCTATCCTTAGCCAACTGCTTTAATTCGTTGATCTTCATGCCGACAGTTTTCTTTTCATCAGCTGCCACATTGCGGAAGTCGGCCATCAGCGCATTGATTTCACCTTTCTTACTGAGGTATTTTAGGCGCAACTGTTCCACCTCATCGGCATTCTTTGCCGAGAGGTTGCTTACTTCTTTGAGAAGTTCATCTATTTTGTCAAGTATCATACTTATATAATTTCCTCTTTGCAAAGGTAATATTTTTACATTAAAAACACGACTTATCTCAAAATTAAGTAGTAAATTTGCATAAGAATGGTTAAAGGGACGTATGAAGAGTACGCTCACTCCGTCAACAATCAATAAGATAAGGTATGTTTGACACCAAGTAATTCATTTTAAGATGAAATTTGAGAGACCATGATAAAAGAGAAAAATAATCTGTTGAGAAAGGCAACTTTTGTTGCCTTAGGTTTTTTTGTGTTGATATCTTTGCTGTTTTCAACTGCTGGTTGTTTCGATAAAAAGCCAACAGCGGTGGACACCCTTGCGGTAGACTCTGCGATAACTGACACCCTTGAGGACGATACGTTGTCGAACATTATTGCTGAATCGCCGATGTCCAAATCGGCAGATGAGTTGTTTGATGACTTCTTCTTTAACTTTGCTGCCAACAAGAAGCTGCAATACAAGCGCATCAAATTCCCTTTGCCCGTCATGAAGAATGGTAAGCAAGAACGCACCATTACAAAAAATCAGTGGAAAATGGACTACTTCTTTATGAAGCAAGGCTATTTTACATTGATTTTTGACAGATTCAAGCAGATGGAAGTTGTAAAAGATACTACGGTGAAGAATGTCACGGTAGAAAAAATATTATTTCCTATCAAGACCATTAAGCAGTATCAATTTGAGCGAATTAATGGCGAATTTATGCTGACGTCCATTATTTACCAGCCTATTCATGAGAGTGTGAATGGTTCCTTTCTAAACTTTTATCAACGATTTGCTGTAGACAGTGCTTTTCAAATCAAGAGTTTGAATGAAACTGTTGAATTTACAGCACCCGATCCTGATGATGATTTTGGAACGATTACGGGCTCTATTGTCCCTGAACAGTGGCCAGGATTTAAGCCACCTATCATTCCAAAGGGCACTATTTACAACATCATGTATGGACAAAAACATGTTGCTGGAAAACAAAAATTGTTCGTGGTTCGCGGTATTGCCACAGACTTAGAGGTGATTATGCTTTTCAGACATCGAAAAGATGGGTGGAAGTTGATGAAATTTAATAGTTAAAACTACAAGATGTTAGATCGAAAAAATTACAGTTTACGACAGCATAATACTTTTGGCATTGATGCACGGTGTAGACGATTCATTGCTTTTGATTCGAAAGAAGAATTACAGCAGGCGTTGTCCACATTGACACCACAAGATGAACCTTTCATGCCACTGGGAGAGGGGAGTAACCTGTTGCTTACGAAAGATTTTGAAGGGACAGTTTTGCACTCTCGAATTCAATTCGTTGACATCAAGATAGAAGACAGTATTGCTACCGTAAAGGCGGGTAGTGGGGTTATATGGGATGATTTGGTGGCGGCTTGCGTGGAGCAAAAAGCTTATGGATTGGAAAATCTTTCCCTCATTCCTGGCACCGTTGGCGCAGCAGCAGTGCAAAATATTGGTGCTTATGGTTGTGAGGTAAAGGACTTTATTCAAGCTATTAATGCCGTAGAAATAGCCACAGGTCATGAGGTGACCTTTACCAATGCTGATTGTCAGTACGCTTACCGCTATAGTAAATTTAAGGGTGAATGGAAAAATAAATATGTGATTATTTCGGTTGAATTGAAGTTCAACTGTACCTATTCTCCGCATTTGGATTATGGTAACATCCAGTTCGAGTTGCAGCGCAAAGGCATTGAACATCCTACACCACAGCAGTTACGAGACACCATTATTGCCATTCGACAGGCAAAACTCCCTGATCCTAAAGTGCAGGGCAACGCAGGGAGCTTCTTTATGAATCCTATTGTGGGTATGCAGCAATACCAAGCGTTGGCAGTTCGATACCCGAAAATGCCGCATTATCAAATAGATGGATTGTCTGTAAAAATCCCAGCAGGCTGGTTGATAGAGCAATGTGGTTGGAAAGGCAAAACTTTAGGACGTGCTGGGGTGCATGACAAACAGGCTTTGGTGTTGGTGAATCGTGGAGGAGCTTCGGGAAGTGATATCGAACGTCTGTGTAAAGAAATCCAAGAAGACGTCAGCGAGCGTTTTGGCATCGCCATTCATCCAGAGGTAAACATTCTATGAAACTTACATTTTTAGGAACAGGAACATCGGGTGGCGTCCCTTCGTTGGGGTGTCATTGCGCCGTTTGTGAGAGTCACGATCCACATGACAAACGGTTACGTACAGCTGCACTCTTAGAAACAGACACTACGCGCATACTCATCGACTGTGGTCCCGATATTCGTCAGCAACTAATGCCTTTTCCTTTTCAGCCTCTTGATGCCGTCCTTTTAACGCATATTCATTATGACCATGTGGCAGGAATAGATGATTTGCGACCTTTTTGTGTTTTCGATTCCCTTCAAATCTATGCCGATGAACCAACTGCTGAGGCATTACATCGCACCATGCCATATTGTTTTGGTGCTCATCTTTATCCAGGTGTTCCTTTATTGGATTTACATGTTGTTCAGCCACATCAAGAGTTGCGCGTTGGTGACATAGACATCATGCCGTTTCAAGTAATGCATCATAAGCTGCCTATCTTGGGGTTTCGTTTCGGTAGTTTTGCTTATATCACGGATATGAAAACTATTCGAGACGAAGAGATGCCTTTTTTATCAGGAGTCAAAACCTTAGTGGTAAATGCTTTGCGCTATGAACCGCAGCACCATTCACATATGACTGTAGCGGAAGCGATTGAGTTTTCGAATCGTGTAGGTGCAAAACAAACTTATTTGGTTCACATGAGCCATGGTATAGGATTACACCATGATGTGAATTTTCAATTACCTGATGGCATCCAGTTAGCTTATGACGGGTTGCAAATTGAAGTGTAAGCGAAATGAACTTATTTTAGACAAAAAGACGAAGTTTGTGGCAAATAACGGACAAAAATATCTTTAATACGGTTAAAAAGCGTTATAATTCAAACATTTCTTTTCAAAAGAATTGCATCTCTCATTATATTTTGTAACTTTGCAATGTGTTTTTCATAGTATTAGATTTAAGGTTAACAAGATTGAGAGTACAGCGGTACTCTTTTTTTTATGCCTAAAATCGATAACATCTTGGTTTACATGTGCTCTCTAACGATATTGTTGAAACGACATCTTTATTACAGTGATGTAAAAAAGGGGATAGTCTTTCTTGTAACTATTTGTTCTGGAAGTTTATCAATGTAATATCTTAAAATCTTTGCAAGAGATAAGAAAAATAAGAAATCATCAAGAGACAATTCTTTAATGTCAATTATTTTTATTATATTTGCATTATCATTTTTCAATTAGTCTACCTTTTAGGCTTTTTTACTTAATACGAATAATTTTTTAGGTTGATATGATTCTTACACTCGTTGTACTATTAGTAACGGTCATCTTTTTTGTGATTGGTCGTTTGCGAGCCGATATAGTGGCACTGTGTGCCCTTTGTGTGTTGTTAGTAGCTGGTGTTTTGACACCAGAAGAGGCTTTTTCAGGTTTTTCCTCCAATGTGGTGATTATGATGGTGGGACTGTTTGTGGTAGGTGCTGCCGTTCTACAAACGGGTTTGGCAAAGGCTTTAAGCCAAAAAATCATACAGTTGGCGAAAGGTAGCGAGATAAGATTGTTTTTGTTGGTGATGCTGACCACATCCTTTATTGGAGCCTTTGTGAGCAATACTGGCACGGTTGCGCTGATGATGCCCATTGTCGTAAGTATGGCAGCGCAATCTAATTCCAGTCCAGGAAAGTTACTTATGCCTCTTGCTTTTGCCAGTAGCTTAGGCGGAATGCTCACACTGATAGGTACACTTCCGAACCTTGTTATTCAGGAAACGTTGGTAGACGCAGGCTATGAGCCACTCACGTTTTTCTCATTCACTCCTGTTGGAATTGTTTGTATTGCCGTTGGTATTATCGTTTTGTTGCCATTGAGCCGAATGTTTCTTGGGAAGGACAAGAAAAAAGGTGGAAGAAGAAAACCTAAAGATAAGAGCTTGGACGAGTTGGTGACAGAGTATCATCTTCAAAATTATACGCAGGCTTACCGTATTGGTAACCATTCTCCACTCCATGGTAAGACAGTTGCCGAACTTGATTTGCGCAACCGTCACGGACTGTCCATTATTGAGATTCGAAATGATTCCTCGAGTAGTGGACGTATTATACGTCAGGTCAAGCAAAAGGTTCCAAAACCGTCCACCGTTTTACAAGCAGGAGACGTGCTTTATCTCACAGGAGACATCAAGGACATGGATGTCTTTGCCACCAAAAACTCACTCGCCAAGTTAGACAATAGCTCTGTTGACTTCTATGATATAGGTATGGCAGAGCTTGTACTCATGCCCAATTCGCGTATTACTGGTATTCGCCTTAAAGATTCTACCATTGGTGAAAAGTATAATATCAATGTGGTAGGGATTCGTCGCCGAAGAGATTATCTCGTAAAAGACTTGGCAGAGCAGAAGCTCCAAGCTGGTGATGTCCTTTTGGTGCAAGGGTTGTGGAGCAATATTGACAGACTTGAAACAGCCGAAACCGATTGGGTAGTATTGGGACGACCCATAGAGCAAGCCAGTAAGGTAACGCTCAATTATAAAGCACCCATTGCAGCCTTTATCATGTTATTGATGATTTGTATGATGGTGTTCGATTTCATTCCTCTTCAACCCGTCACAGCAGTGATGATTGCAGGTCTGCTGATGGTCTTAACGGGCTGCTTGAGAAATGTCGAGGCAGCATACAAAGCCATTAATTGGAGTAGTATCGTACTCATTGCAGCGATGATGCCCATGTCCATAGCATTAGAGAAGACGGGCGTTTCTTCGTTTATCTCTCAATCATTAGTTGATTCATTGGGAGATATGGGACCGATGATTCTTTTGGCAGGGATTTATTATACTACAACATTTGTGACCATGTTTGTCAGCAATACAGCCACAGCTGTCATCATGTCTCCCATTGCCATGTCTGCCGCTTCGCAGATAGGTGTCAGTCCGTATGCTTTCTTGTTTGCCGTTACGTTAGGAGCAAGCATGTGTTTTGCGTCACCATTTTCAACACCGCCCAATGCGTTGGTGATGAAAGCAGGTCAGTACGAGTTTATGGATTATATTAAGGTGGGACTTCCCTTGCAATTGCTGATAGGAGTGGTAATGACATTTGTATTGCCTTTGCTCTTCCCCTTCTAAAAGTCTCGTAAAAAAGTACTTGTATTATTGGATAGTTCCAATGTTATAGTTTGCTTTTCCTTTTGATGAAAAAGTACAAAAGATAACACAATAAGAGAGTTCTTCGGAACTCTTTTTTGTGTAGAATGGCTGCCCGCTTATATT